>CAIOYD010000020.1 GCA_903862415.1 uncultured Oxalobacteraceae bacterium
CGAGGGAAGCGCGCTGATAATTTTTAAACCAGGACAACATGCCAAGTCTGGCATGTCCGACGTTCTCATGCATACGATGACTCCTTATTTTCAGCACAGATGGTCCATTCTCAGGCATTCTGATCGAATGTGCAATGTCCGGCCTGATCACTAATTGACCGGACTATGAATTTCATTAATACTTATCCGCTCATTAACCCAGCAAAAATTCAGCACCAGAAACAACCTATGATAAAAACTCTGAAGATCATTGCACTTAGCACTTTAATGACCATGTCTATGCCGCTCATCGCTGCGACCAATGAAAGAACAACCTTGCCAAGGATGCCTGTGGTTCAGTCCGGAACCATCGAGCGCATGCCTTTGTTTCAGTCAAAATTTGTCCAGGCACGCCATATTGATGTCTGGTTGCCAGCAAATTACACTCCCAAAAAACGTTACAGCGTGCTGTATATGCACGATGGCCAGATGCTGTATGACGCTTCCATCACCTGGAATAAGCAAGCCTGGCATATTGATCGGGCCGTGAGCCAGTTGATGGAGCAAGGACGGCTTCCAGATACCATCATCGTTGGCGTCTGGAATATCAGTGCATTGCGGCACAGTGAATATTTCCCAGAAAAAGCACTTGCACTGATCACCGAACCAGCACGCAGTCAGTTTATCGAAAAAGGCATGGACGGAACGGTGCTCGCGGACCGTTATTTGCGTTTTTTGGTAGAAGAACTTAAACCGGCAATCGACCAACACTATTCCACACTGCCTGACCGCGAACATACTTTTATCATGGGATCAAGCATGGGTGGTCTGATTTCTCTTTATGCAATCAGCGAGTACCCAGATGTCTTTGGCGGTGCAGCCTGCCTTTCAACACACTGGACTGGCTATTTTGTAGCCAATTCGGTGGTTCCTTTGGCCTTATTTAATTATGTGCAGTTACACCTGCCTGATCCGGCACATCATCGGATTTACATGGACAGAGGAACCGAAACACTGGACGCACTGTATGCGGTTCCTCAACCCGTTGTCGATCAACTCATTTTGGATAAAGGCTATGACCATGATCATTTTATGAGCCGGGTGTTTCAGGGGGCAAAGCACACTGAGATCGACTGGTCAGGCCGGCTTGATCTGCCACTGCAATTTATTATGGGCGAAAAAATTGTTCAATAAGCATACGCCGCGTTAATTTAATTTCATCGATAAACAAAGGAAACTGCCATGTCCAGACTAACCCTGCGCAACAAATTGAACACCGCCATCGGGAGCGCGTTGTTATGCTGCTGCGTTGGTGCGATTGCAGATAGCACGGCTGCATTCCATTCTGCCAGTCCAACAGCACGGGTGGAATACTGGCAGCAGCGTCAACTTCAGATTGAACGTGATCTGGCTGATAAAAACACCCTCTCGAAGGTGAAATTACTTTTTTTAGGGGATTCCATTACCGATTTCTGGCAAATGGGAGAAGATATTTGGGTTGGCAATCAGTGGCATGGAAAGAAAATTTGGGACCAAAGTTTTACTGGGACACCTGCTGAAAATTTTTCCCAAAATTTTGGCATTTCTGGCGATCGCACGGAACATATTCTGTACCGCATTGAACCTAAAAAAAATGGTGGTCTGGGTGAGTTAGACAGTCCGGAACTTAATCCGGAATACATCATCATTATGCTGGGAATTAATAACTCATGGGCTCCTGAGTATCCGGTCGCTGACAGCATTTTTGCAGGCGTCAGCGCTGTAGTGCGTGCGGCACATCAACGCAAACCGCATGCGCGCATTATTCTTGAGTCCATATTGCCGACCAACGATGTCGTCAAAAATGCCAGCGTTGTCAAGCCAGTTAACCTGCGTCTTGCTGAATTAGCCGCAAGCGCCGAATTTTCAGGCAGCGCTTCTTATCTTGATCTGTATCCTTCCTTTGTTGAAAGTAATGGCCAGCAGAAAGCCGATTATTTTGTACAAGATGGTTTACATCCAAATGAAAACGGCTACCGGGTTTGGCGCGATCAACTGCTTCCTTTGATTGCAAATGATCGGAAAAGCCATTCACACTGATCAACGTTGCCCTGTTCGGTTCGATCTATAGCGCCAGATTAACGTTGATGCACCTGCCGTCCGGCGGCATAGGTGGCCAGCACAGTCCGGTCATCGCCCAACAGCGCCAAGGCAAACAGCAATTCTTCCAGCGTGTTGGTGTTGGCGGTGCGGCGCGCCAGCAGTGGTGTGGCCTGTGGGTCGAGTATGATAAAGTCAGCTTCCGTACCGATGGCAAAATTGCCGATCACGCCTTCAAGTTGCATGCTGCGGGCGCCGCCGAGAGTAGCAAGATAAAACATACGCAAGGCCGGCATATAGCTGCCGCCCATGCGTGCCACTTTGTAGGTTTCATTCATGGTTTGCAGCATGGAAAAGGACGTGCCGCCACCCACATCGGTGGCCAGCGACAACAACATCTGCTCACTGTCGGCGCGTGGAAAATCAAACAGGCCACTGCCGAGAAACAGATTCGACGTCGGGCAAACCGCCACGGCCGACTGGGTGGCGGCCATTCTGGCGCGATCGGCATCGTCTAGCCAGATGCAGTGGGCATACATCGAACGTGGACGCAACATGCCGTAATGATCGTACACATCCATGTAGCTGCGTGCTTTGGGAAAGAGCGACTTCACCCACGCGACTTCGTCGGTGTTTTCGGCCACATGGGTTTGCAGGTAGGTGTCAGGATAGGCACGTGCCAACTCACCGGCGAGCTGCAGTTGCGCTTCGCTGGAAGTGGGAGCAAAGCGCGGCGTGATGGCGTACAGCTGACGGCCTTTTTTATGCCACTTGTTAATCAGTGCCTCACTCTCACGCACACCGCTCTCGGCAGTATCGCGTAAAAATTCCGGGCAGTTCCGGTCCATCAATACTTTACCGGCGACCATGCGCAAATTGCGCTCGGAGCTTTCGGTAAAAAAGGCGTCCACCGATTGCGGATGCACGGTGCAATACACCATCGCGGTGGTGGTGCCACAGCGCAGCAATTCATCGATAAAAAAATGCGCTACCTGACTGCTGTGATTGAGATCAGAAAACTGCCTCTCAGTCGGAAAGGTGTACGTTTCCAGCCACGGCAACAAACCCGGTGCGGGTGAAGCGATCATGTCGGTTTGCGGATAATGAACATGGGTGTCGATAAAGCCGGGAATGATCAGCTTGCCACGGTAATCGGCTATCGTCACATCGTCTGGCAGTGTGGATTTGAGCGCGACATAATCACCCACTTGCAGCACCTTGCCATCACAAATCAACAGCAAGCCATCTTCAAACCAGGCATGCGCATCGTTATGAAACGCCGGATCGTTGGTGAAGTGCAGTACGCTGGCGCGATAAGCCTGCATAGCCCCTGGGGTACTGGCCGGGTGGCCGGAATTGGTTTGCATAACATCCTTCAAAATAGTACTCATGCCTGATCCTGCGCTTCCCATTGTTGCAATAACTGCGCCACCACGGCCACTGCCAACACCGCTGGCGACTTGCCTTTGATACCGTCGATACCGATCGGACACACCATGTTCCCGAGTTGTTCTGCATTGATACCGCGCTCCTGCAAACGTCGTTCAAACAGGCTGCGTTTGGTGTGTGAACCGATTAAGCCAAACCAAGTCAACTGCGCACGCCGCAAAATATGTTCAGCCAGCAGCTGATCGAGCGCATGACTGTGCGTAAGCACTAAAAACATGACGTCTGCTGGTGCCGATGCAATCAGGGCTTGCGGCGTGTCGGTCAATTCCAGCGTGACGTTGGCTGGTAACGGGGTAGGAAACTGGTCTGCACGTTCATCCACCCAGGTGACGATACAGGGCAACTCAGCCAGCAAACGAACGATGGCACTGCCCACATGACCGGCACCAAACAACATCACATGTGGACGATAAGCCAGGCAGGGATCGGACATCCATTGGTGACCATACTCATCAAGAAACAGCTGACAAGTGTCGGCCTTCTGATGCGGCACCGGCACTTCGGTGGCCAGCAAACTGACTCCTTCTGCGTCGCGCAAACTGGGTGCGGTCAACTGATCGAGTGACACCAGCCTCCAACTGTCTGCGCCCTGATAAAACCGCGTATGCAGACAATCCAGATAGTGCTGCATGCCGCAAGCCGTCAGATCTATGCGTTCAAAAACCAGTTGCACCACCCCGCCGCAACACTGCCCCAGAGCTGGCCCCAGAGGGAACCGTTGCAGCCGTCGTTCCGCTGTCAGTTTGCCTGCTGGCAGCAACAACATCTCGCGGGCAATTTCCAGCGCGCGCATTTCCAGATGACCACCACCAATGGTGTCGAACGCAGCATTCGCTGTCACCAGCATTTTGGCACCAGTCTCGCGCGGACCGGACCCCACCACACTGGCCATAGTGACCACTATGCCGGGTTCGGTCAGTTGCCTGAGTGCGTTCAGCCAGTGTTTCATGTGCGCTGTGAGTGCATGGATTTCACGGCGGTGACCGCCTTAAGAATCGCCTCACAGGTGGCCGGTGCATTCAGTGGTGGATTAAACTGTTGTCCGGTCACACTGGCAATGGCGTCGCGAATGGCAAAAAAGGCCGAGAACGCCAGCAGCAGAGGCGGTTCACCCACGGCTTTAGAACGATGTATGCTGTCCTGGACATTGCGATTCTTATACAGCTGCACGCGAAAATCTTCCGGACAATCCGAAATCGATGGAATTTTATAGGTCGACGGCGCATGCGTCATCAGCTTGCCGCTGGCATTCCACCATAATTCTTCGGTCGTCAGCCAACCCAGTCCCTGCATAAATGCGCCTTCCACCTGACCGATATCGATGGCCGGATTGAGTGACTGTCCGGCATCGTACAAAGCATCAACCCGCAGCAGACGTGATTCACCGGTGAGGGTATCGATGAGCACTTCCGAAACGGCCGCGCCATAAGAAAAATACGAGAACGGATTGCCGCTCATGGTTTTTGGGTCCCAGTGCAAACCGGGGGTGGCATAAAAACCATCCGACCATAACTGAATGCGCGCCAGATAGGCCTTTTGGGTGAGTTCAGAAAATGCCATGGTTTTCTGGTTAACAAACACCATACCGCCCGCGAACACCACCTCAGACTCGCTGCCACCCAATAATTTCACCGCAAAACCAGCGAGCCGGTCACGGATAGTGCGGGCCGCATCTTGCGCCGCTTTACCGTTCAGATCCGCACCGGTTGAAGCGGCGGTGGCCGAGGTATTGGCGACCTTGCTAGTATCGGTGGCAGTCGCACGCACGGCGTTTAAGGGAATGCCGAGTTCATGCGCGACCACCTGACAGACTTTGGTATTGATCCCCTGCCCCATTTCGGTACCACCATGATTAACCAGAACCGAACCATCGGTGTAGACATGTACCAGGGCACCGGCCTGGTTGAAATGGGTGACGTTAAAGGCGATACCAAATTTGAGCGGCGTGAGTGCCAAACCTTTTTTGAGCACGGCACTGCCGGCATTGAAGGCGTTGATGTCGGCGCGGCGCTGGCGATAATGGCTGCTGATTTCCAGTTCAGCCACCAGCTCATGGATCACGTTATCGACCACTTTCTGCCCATACTGAGTAACGTTGCGGCCTTCCTGGTCGTTGCGGCCATAAAAATTAATTTTACGTACATCGAGTGCATCTTTATGCAGATTGCGTGCGATGCCATCGAGTATATATTCAATCGCAATCGCCCCCTGCGGGCCGCCAAAACCACGGAAGGCAGTGTTCGATTGGGTATTGGTTTTGCCACACAGGGCAATAATGTCGGCCGCAGCCAGATAATAGGTATTATCGAAGTGGCACATGGCACGGGTGGCCACGGGAGCGGATAAATCGGCTGAAAATCCAGCGCGTGTGACCATTTCAACTTTGGCACCGAGAATGCGGCCGCTGTCATCATAAGCAACTTCGTACTCATAATAAAAACAGTGGCGCTTGCCGGTGACGAGCATATCGTCATCCCGGTCGGCACGCAGTTTAACCGGTCGTTTTAAGTGTGCCGCGCACAGCGCCGCCAGCGCCGCCCATAAGCCGGACTGAGATTCTTTGCCACCAAATCCACCACCCATACGGCGACATTGAACTACGATATGATGCAGTGGCAACCCCAACGCATGCGCAATGATATGCTGCATTTCAGTCGGATGCTGGGTTGAACAATGCACCAGCATGCTGTGATTTTCGTGCGGTATGGCGTAAGAAATCTGTCCTTCCAGATAAAACTGTTCCTGCCCGCCGACAAACAATTCACCTTTGATACGATGGGGTGCATGGGTAAAGGCCTGCAGCACACTGCCGGTTTGCAGACGCATTGGGGGAATCACGAATGACTCTACCGCTCTGGCGGCCTGCGGCGTCAGGATTGCCGGCATTTCCTGATAATGGATTTCGGCTTTTCTGGCGGCGCGGCGGGCATGATCATGGCTGTCGGCCACGACCACAAACACAGGCTGGCCGACGTATTCGACCACGCCGGCGGATAAAATCGGATCGTCATGAATGATCGGACCACAGTCATTGGTGCCGGGAATGTCCTCAGCCGTGAATACCGCCACCACACCGGGCGAATTTCTGACCGCATCAAGATTGAGTTCCACTATCGTGGCATGCGCTTTGGCAGACAGTCCCAAAGCAGCATGCAGCGTACCGTACACTTCGGGAATATCATCGGTATACACCGCTTCACCCAACACATGCAGGGTGGCCGATTCATGCGGGTGCGATTTACCCACTTCAGTCCATGGATGGGTGGCGGAGGTCGAGACAGGTGGCTTGGTCATCGGGTTCTGCCTTCAGGAGTTAGATACATCAGCACAACCAGCGGCAAAGACACTCATACTGACTGGTGTACCACTGGTTTCAAGCCAGAAGCGTCGCAGCAGATTTTGTGCCGTTGTCATGCGGTAGTTATCTGAAGCACGCATATCAGACAGCGGCGTGTAATCGAGTGCCAGCATCTGCATCGCCTGCTCAATCGTGGCTTGAGTCCACAACTGGCCATTCAGGGCTGCTTCGGCTTTGGGTGCGCGTCTGGACGTCGCGGCCATGCCGCCATAGGCAATATGGGCATTACAGATCCGGTCACCATCGAAGGTAATAGCATACGCGGCGCACACGGCAGAAATATCCTGATCATAGCGTTTGGCCAGTTTGTAGGTACGGAACTGTTGTTGCGGCTGCGGCAGTGGAATACGCACCGCTTCGACAAATTCGCCTGGCTGCCAGTCTTTTTTCATATAGTCGAGATAAAAGTTTTCCAGCAGCAGTACGCGCTGACCAGCGGGGCCGCGCAAGACAATTTCTGCACTCAGGGCGATCATCCACGGGGCCGAATCGCCTATCGGTGAACCATTGGCGACACTGCCGCCGAGTGTGCCAGAATTGCGTATCGGTAAAGAAGCAAACCGCTGCCACATTTCCTGCAATTGCGGATAGTGGCCCGTCACTGCCGCATAGGCGTCGTTTAACGACACCGCTGCGCCGATGTGAATCTTGCCGTCACTTTCGCTGATGTGGCTCAATTCTGCCACCTGACGGATATAGATAATGTCGCCGAGTGCACGCATCTGTTTGGTGACCCACAAACCAACATCGGTGGAGCCGGACAAGATGCAGGCCAGCGGATGTTGCGCCCGCACGGCGACTAACTGTTCCAGCGTGCGCGGGGCATAAAAGGTTTGCCCATGCTGTTCATACACAAACATGTCGGTGCGCTGCAGATCGTTTAATTGCCGCGTCAGTGCTGCGCGGTCAAATGCCACTTTGGGCAATTCGGTCATGCGTCTGGCGGCATCGATGATGGGACGATAACCTGTGCAGCGACACAAATTGCCGGAGAGGGTTTCATTGATTTTTTCACGGCACGGGCTGCCGCTGCTGCCTTCCTGGCTTAAATACAAACTCCACAACGACATGGCAAACCCCGGGGTGCAAAATCCACACTGCGAACCATGACATTCCACCAGTGCCTGCTGTACCGGATGCAGCTGAGCATTTTGCTGTTTCAAATCTTCGATAGTAAACAAGGCCTTGCCATCGAGCGCTGGCAAAAACTGAATACAGGCATTAACCGATTTCATTTCCAGCTGACCATGGACCAATTCCCCGGTGACCACCGTGCAGGCACCACAATCGCCTTCGGCACAGCCTTCCTTGGTGCCGGTACAGTGCAAATCTTCACGCAGATATTGCAGCACGGTTTTGGTGGGCGCAACCGAGTCTACCTCATGGACCTGATGTTGATAATAAAAACGGATGGGGTCGGACATGTGGGCTCCACTAAGTATTCTTTCCAGCGTAGATTAGCATTCACGCCGTTACCAGCTATATGTTTTAACAGATGGTAACTATCACCTATGGGCAATAGTTTCTCTAAAGAGGATTTTGCAGCCAGTAATCCGGTTGCGCATACACGGTTTTGAGCATATCGATGAAAAATCGGGTTTTGGCAGGCAGATGGCGCTGTTGCGGATATACCGCCATGATTTCATATTGTGGCAAAGCATACTCATCGAGTACCGTAATGAGTTGCCCTGAAGCCAGTTGCGCCTGAATTTCCCAGGTTGAGCGCCAGGCCAGACCGAGTCCTTCGCTGACCCAACGATGCAGTAATTCGCCATCATTACAGTCCAGATTACCGGCTGCCCGGACGACCACCTGTTTGCCCTGTTCCTGAAAATACCAACCCCGTTGCTGCCCGCCCTGCAAATTGAACGACAGACAGTTATGCTGCGCCAGATCAGCCAGCGTGTGGGGAATACCATGACGTTCCAGATACTCTGGCGTGCCACACACTACCCGCCGGTTGCTGGCCAGTTTCACCGCCACAAAATTGGGGTCGATGGTGCCACCAATGCGGATACTGAGGTCATAACCTTCACGCACCAAATCGACCACCCGGTCGGTCAGATTAAAGGAAATCTGCACCTCCGGATGCATGGCGACAAAGTCGGGCGCGTGCGGTGCCACATGTTTTCTGCCGAAGGCCGCGGGCGCGGACACAATCAAATGGCCAGTGGCCTTGTGCCGCCCCTGCGCCACCAGGCTGTCGGCATAACCCAGATCGCTGAGCAATTTACGGCAATGGTCCAGATACAACAAACCCTGTTCAGTTAACGTCAGATGCCGGGTGGTGCGATGCATAAGCTTCACCCCGAGGCGTTTTTCCAGCGCATCAATGCGACGCCCGAGCATGACCGGGGTGATGTTTTTTTCCAGTGCCGCGCGCGCCAGACTGCCTTTTTCGGCCACATCGACGAAGGCTTCGATTTGAGTGAGCTTATCCATGCAAAGAGTATTGCATACTTTAAGTATGGAATACAACGATGTTTTGTCATCTTATCAAAGCCAGAGTTTACTTTTATGATGGGGAAAAATTTAGTCCTACCTACCCCATATGGAGAAGTGACATGGCAAGAATGACCGCAGCACAGGCAGCCGCCTTTGTACTGGAAAAAGAAGGTGTTCATCAGGTTTTTGGTGTGCCGGGAGCCGCCATCAATCCATTTTACGCAGCGATGAAGCAACAGGGCAGCATCAAACACATCCTCGCACGCCATGTGGAAGGGGCTTCCCACATGGCTGAAGGCTATACCCGTGCGTGCCAGGGGAATATCGGCGTATGCATCGGCACCTCCGGTCCCGCTGGCACCGACATGATTACCGGACTGTATTCAGCTCAGGCAGATTCGATACCCATACTCTGCATTACCGGACAGGCGCCACGGGCGCGACTGCACAAGGAAGATTTTCAGGCAGTCGATATCGAATCGATCGCCAAACCGGTGACCAAATGGGCCGTGACGGTACGCGAACCGGCGCTCGTTCCGATGGTATTTCAACAGGCTTTTCATGTGATGCGTTCAGGCCGTCCGGGTCCGGTGCTGATCGATTTGCCTTTCGACGTGCAAATGGGCGAGATCGAGTTTGATCCTGATACTTACCAGCCGCTGGAAGTCTACCAACCCCGGGCCACACGGGCACAAATAGAAAAAGCCTTTGACATGCTCAATGCGGCCGAGCGGCCACTGATTACAGCCGGGGGCGGCATTATCAATGCCAATGCATCAGCTTTGTTGGTGCAGTTTGCCGAACTGACTGGCATCCCGGTAATTCCCACGCTTATGGCCTGGGGTTCGATTGCCGATGATCACCCGCTCATGGCGGGCATGGTCGGACTGCAAACCAGTCATCGTTACGGCAATGCCACCATGCTCGACTCCGACTTTGTCATCGGCATCGGCAACCGCTGGGCCAATCGCCACACCGGCTCGATAGAGGTGTTTACCAAAAACCGCAAATTTGTGCACATCGATATTGAACCCACCCAGATAGGCCGGGTGTTCGGTCCCGATTTCGGTATCGTTTCCGATGCTGGCGCCGCCCTGACATTGTTGATCGAGGTTGCACAGGAATGGAAAGATCAGGGGAAATTGAAAGACCGTTCAGCCTGGTTAGCCGCCTGCCAGCTGCGCAAGCGTTCCATGCAGCGGCGCACGCACTTTGACAATAGCCCGATCAAACCGCAGCGTGTGTATGAAGAAATGAACAAAGCTTTTGGACGCGAAACCTGCTACATCAGCACCATTGGTTTATCGCAGATTGCGGCCGCCCAGTTTTTGCATGTGTATTACCCGCGCCACTGGATCAATTGCGGTCAGGCTGGCCCGCTCGGCTGGACTATTCCGGCGGCACTCGGCGTGTGCGCGGCCGACCCGAAACGTCAGGTGGTGGCGATTTCAGGCGATTATGATTTTCAGTTCATGATTGAAGAATTGGCCGTCGGCGCCCAGTTCAAACTGCCGTATCTGCATGTGGTGGTTAACAATTCCTATCTGGGTTTAATCCGTCAGTCACAACGTGGTTTTGATATGGATTATTGCGTGCAGCTGGCGTTTGACAACATCAATGCACCTGAACTCAATGGCTATGGAGTGGATCATATCGCCGTAGTACAGGGACTGGGATGCAAAGCAATCCGGGTGACCGAAGCGGGAGATATTCAGGCTGCCTTTGCTCAGGCACGCGCCTGGATGAACGAATTTAACGTTCCTGTCGTCGTGGAAATCATTCTCGAACGCGTGACCAATATTTCCATGGGCACGGAAATCAACAACATCAATGAATTCGAAGAACTTGCCACCAGCGCGGAGCATGCGCCCACCGCCATTACTTTATTAGACTGATCCAAACAAGCAGAGATGGAATAATCATGACCAAATTAGCCGCCAATTTAAGCATGCTGTTTACCGAATACGATTTTCCCGATCGCTTTGAAGCCGCCGCACTGGCCGGCTTCAACGGGGTGGAATTTCTTTTCCCCTACGCTTACGAAGTTCACCAGATTGCCGACTGGCTGAAAAAATATCAGCTCGAACTGGTGTTACACAACTTACCTGCAGGCAATTGGGAAGCCGGTGAGCGTGGCATTGCCTGCGACCCGAAACGGGTGCGCGAATTTATGGAAGGCGTCGATCAAGCCATACATTACGCCACAGCGCTCAATGTCAGGCAAGTCAACTGTCTGGCTGGCATACTACCGGCCAATACCAGTGTCGAACAGGCGCAACAAACCCTGATTAGCAACCTGCGCTATGCGGCCGAAAAACTCGCCGCCGTTGGTATCCACCTGTTGATCGAACCCATCAATAGCATCGATATTCCGGGATTTTTTCTGACCACCAGCAAACAGGCCGTGGCACTCATCAGGCAGGTTGGGTCTGACAATCTGTTTTTACAGTACGACATTTACCACATGCAGCGCATGGAAGGCGAACTACTCAATACCATCAAAGCCAACTTCACTCTGATCAAACACATACAGGTGGCAGACAACCCCGGACGTGGAGAGCCAGGCACAGGTGAAATCAATTACCGTTTTTTGTTTGAACAACTCACGCAATTGCATTATGCGGGCTCGATAGGCTGTGAATACAAACCCAAAGCCGGAACCGCAGCCGGTCTGGACTGGCGGGTTGCTCACGGCGTATAGCATTTTACGGACACTTGACTACTATTTTAACGGAGAACAGCATGACAAAAATCGGCTTTATCGGCTTAGGAATTATGGGAGCGCCCATGGCACTGAATTTACAGGCCGGCGGACACAAACTGTATCTGCACGACAATAAAAATCCACCTGCGGCACTCATTGAAGGTGGCGCAACCGTCTGCACCTCGGGCGCAGAAGTGGCCAGACGTGCCGACATTATTATTATCATGGTGCCCGATACACCGCATGTGGAAGCGGTGTTATTTGATCCGACTGGTGTGGCCTCAGGATTGTCACCAGGAAAAATTATCGTCGACATGAGTTCCATTTCTCCGATCGCCACCAAAGAATTTGCCAAAAAAATAAATAAACTCAACTGTGACTATCTCGATGCCCCCGTCTCGGGTGGCGAAGTCGGTGCCAAAGCTGCGTCCTTAACCATCATGGTTGGCGGCCCGGAACAGGCATTCACTACCGTCAAACCGCTGTTTGACTTGATGGGTAAAAATATCACACTGGTGGGCGCAAACGGTGATGGTCAAACCACCAAGGTTGCCAATCAAATCATCGTCGCACTCAACATTCAGGCCGTGGCCGAAGCGCTGCTGTTTGCCTCCAAAGCCGGTGCCGATCCCGCTAAAGTGCGTCAGGCTTTAATGGGAGGGTTTGCCGCTTCACGGATCCTCGAAGTGCATGGCGAGCGCATGATCAAACGGTCTTTTGCCCCCGGCTTCCGGATTGAGTTACATCAAAAAGACTTGAATCTGGCACTGCAGGGTGCCAAGGCATTAGGAATTTCTTTACCAAATACGGCCATGGCGCAAGAACTTATGAACTCCTGCGCTGCCAATGGTATGAGTGGACTGGATCATTCGGCCTTGTGTTGTGCTATCGAACGGATGTCCAACCACGAAATTGCCACACCCTGACGCCACTTTCTGAAAGCCAAAGGTTTTCCGGTTAGTGATTTTAATACGTGATATGGAAACTGAATGCCATGGATAAAAAATCCTCTCAACATTTTTTACTTGCCATCTACCGCAGCGCCATCGATGCGGTAAATCCGGAAAAATGCCTGTATAAATTTTTACCTCCCAAACCACCACGAGGACGAACTCTGGTCATTGGTGCCGGCAAAGCCGCTGCTTCCATGGCCCAAACCATCGAAAGCTTTTGGCAGGACAACATTTCCGGGCTGGTTGTCACCCGTTACGGTCATGGCGCCGAATGTCGCCTGATCGAAGTTGTTGAAGCGGCTCATCCAGTGCCAGATGAAGCCGGTATGCAGGCAGCTGCCCGCATACTGGAATTAGTGCAGGAATTAACTGCCGATGATTTGGTTATATGCCTGATCTCCGGTGGTGGATCTGCTCTGCTCACCCTTCCGGCTGAAGGCATCACACTGGGACAGAAACAGACGATCAACAAAGCCTTACTCAAAAGTGGCGCCACAATTGCCGAAATCAATTGTGTGCGCAAACATTTGTCGGCCATCAAAGGTGGTCGGCTGGCCCTGGCGTGCGGCGCAGCCAAGGTCGTCACATTGCTGATTTCGGATGTGCCCGGTGATGACCCCGCCCTGATTGCCAGCGGCCCGACCTTACCTGATGATACTACCTGCGCTCAGGCACTGGCGATACTCAACAAATATCACATCAAAGTGCCCGTCAATATTGGAGCTCATCTGCAATCGGAAGCCGCTGAAACTCCAAAATCGACGGATCCGCGCTTTGCACATCATTCCCATCACGTGGTCGCCTGCGCACAGGATGCGTTAGAAGCAGCAGCCTGCGCGGCGCGTATGGCCGGAGTAACGCCCTATATCTTATCTGACAGCATGGAAGGTGAAGCACGCGATGTCGGCATTGTGCACGCCGCCATCGCCAAACAGATCGCCACTCATAATCAACCCTTCTGCAAACCCTGCGTACTGATTTCAGGCGGTGAAACTACTGTCACTGTGCGCGGCAAAGGCAAGGGTGGGCGCAATGCCGAATTCCTGCTCAGCCTGGCCATTGCACTCAACTCCCATCCCGGCATCTATGGGCTTGCCTGCGATACTGATGGAATTGATGGCTCAGAAACCAATGCCGGTGCCGTCTGCAGTCCGGACTCGCTTGACATTGCCAGAGAAAAAAACTGCGATCCACGCGCCATGCTGGATAACAACGATGGTTATGGTTTTTTTGATGCCATCGGCGACCTCGTCGTCAGCGGCCCTACCCGCACCAATGTCAATGACTTCCGCGCTATTCTGATTTTATAACGACAAAGGGGACAGGATTTTCAACCTGTCCCCTTTGTTGCAAACAACTACCGTCTTATTCAACCGAAGGTAAGCTGTTTATTTACCTGGTAATTTTCCCGATACGCCATCAACAAAGTAATCCATTTTTTCCAGCATGGTGTCATTCATCGGACCGTTTTCAAGGCGGACTTTACCTTCGTTATCTTTTAACGGACCAGCAAACGGCGTCAGAGTACCGGCAATGATTTGCTTCTCTTTGTCAGCGACAAACTGTTTAACGTCAGCGGGAACGGTCGGGCCAAAGCCTTCGAGCGAAACCATACCATCTTTGATGCCACCCCAGACGTTGGAGGATTTCCATTTACCATCGATAACTTGTTGCGCTGCCTGAGTATAATAAGCACCCCAGTGATGGGTCACGGCAGCAATTTGCGCATGCGGGCCAAACTTGCTCATATCGGAATGGTAGGACACCACCATCTGACCTTTTTCTTCAGCCGCCTGAGTGACGGCAGTGGAATCCGTATGGTGAGACAGAACATCGGCGCCCTGTCCCATCAGTGTGATGGCAGCGTCGCGTTCTTTGCCCGGATCAAACCAGCTATTCACCCAGATCACTTTAACTTCTGCTTTCGGATTCACACTGCGCATACCGCGGGTGAAGGCATTAATTCCCTGCAATACTTCAGGAATAGGGAAAGCCGCCACATAACCAGCCACATTGGTCTTGGTCATTTTTCCGGCCAGGATACCGGCCAGATAACGTCCTTCATAAAAACGCGCATTCACCGTCGCAACATTGGCACTGGTTTTATAACCGGTCACATGGATGAATTTCACATTCGGAAATTGCTTGGCCACTTTGAGCGTCGGGTTCATGTAACCAAACGAAGTCGTAATAATGAGCTTGTTACCCTGCTGCGCCAGATCGCGGATCACGCGTTCAGCATCAGCACCTTCGGGCACATTTTCAACAATCTTGGCTTTTACCTTGGCACCAAGATTCTTTTCCATTTCCTTTCGACCCTTATCTTGCTGAGTCGTCCAGCCAGCATCACCAATCGGGCTGACATAGACAAAACCGACACCAAGCGGAACTGCATCCGCGGCCACAGAAACAGGAGACACCAACAACCCTGGCAATACAGCCAGAGCAATCAGGGCACTGCGCATAAAGTTTTTTGACATAGTTTGCCTCGTTATATTTCCCGCTTGATCAACCACTGAATGACTGCATCGTGCGGGATAAACGACGCGGCTGATTCTACTTCTCCAGATTGAGTCTGCTTCTGTATCATCAATACGAACTTGAATTATGCGCATACTGATATACAGCGGTATCTGTTACTGCATATAGTTGATATTCAAATTTCAGGAGGCTGGGATATCACCAATCACACCACTGCCTAAAAAATTCATCGATTTCAAACTGTTATCCGAATATTGGTTTGGCAACAACGCTTTCTTTACCGGTCTCCTGTGCGCTGGTGCCAGGCACCACTGTCGCCACTGAGCTTTGTTTATCATGTTATTTTCCCTGATGATTAATGTGGATTAAAATTCTTTCCCAACGAAGCTGGCATATTCAACTTGATCCAGACAGCATTTCTTGAAATCAGCACTAACACAATAATGGTAGCCAGATACGGCAACATCGACAGCAATTGCGAAGCCACGGCAACGCCCTGACCCTGCACATAAAACGTCATAATCGTCACGCCACCAAACAGATAGGCACCGATCATGATACGGGCAGGCCGCCAGGTGGCAAACGTGGTCAGTGCCAACGCCACCCAGCCGCGTCCGGCGACCATGCCTTCGGCCCATAACGGGGTATACACCAGCGACAGATAAGCACCAGCCAGACCACAGCAGGCGCCACCAAACAATAACGTATACAAGCGAATCCGGCGAATGTTATAGCCCAGCGCATGCGCGGAAGACGGCGATTCACCCACCGCGCGCAACACCAGTCCGGCGCGCGTATGGTACAAAAACCACATAATTGCCCAGCACAGAACGACCGAGACATACACCATCGGATGTTGCTTAAACAGTGCGGTACCAACATAGGGAATGTCGGAAAGAATCGGGAAAGCATGTGCTTTATTTTGCAGCGTGCTGCCTACATAGCGTATGCCAATATAGGCCGAAGCACCGGTACCAAAGAGCGACAGCGCCAGTCCGGTGGCATACTGATTGGTTCCCAGCCAGACCGTGAGCAGGGCAAAAAAACCCGCCATGAGCATACCGGCGGCTGCACCGGCTGCAAAACCGAGTGTGACACTGCCCGTATTTATAGTCACGGCAAAGCCAACAATGGCAGCCACGAGCATCATGCCTTCCGCACCCAGATTAACGACACCGGATTTTTCATTGATCAGCAAACCCAGTGCTGCCAACATCAATGGCGTTCCGGCATTAATTGAGGCCGCGATCAGTGGAGCCAGTATTTCCATTATTTTCTCCAGCTTAATTTGTAGTGAATCAAGACATCACAGGCTAACAACGAGAACAACAAAATCCCCTGAAACACGCCGGTAATGGCGTTCGGCATACCCAGACGCGACTGCGACAGTTCGCCGCCGATATAAAACAGCGCCATAATGAAACTGGAAAAAATCACCCCGATCGGATGGATGCGACCGACATAGGCAACAATGATGGCGGCAAAACCATAGCCCGGTGAAATCGTCGGCGTGAGCTGTCCAACCGGCCCCAGCACTTCACATACACCAGCAAGACCGGCCAGTGCGCCACAAATCATCATCGACACCCAAAGTGATTTGCGCGATGAAAAACCGGCATAACGGGCTGCCATTGGTGCCATGCCGCCCACCTGCAATTTAAAGCCGGAAAAACTTTTGGAAAGAAACAGCCAACCCAGCACCGACGCCATCAGTGCCAACACAATCCCCAGATGCAACCGGGTACCGTCGAGCAAAATCGGCAGCAGAAAACCATCATCGAGCATTTTCGATTGCGGAAAATTGGCACCATCCGGATCCATTAACACGCCATGCACCAGATAACTCAGCAACAGCTGAGCCACATACACCAGCATCAAGGACACCAGAATTTCACTGGTATTGAAAAAGTCACGCAATGCCGTGGTAATCGCCGCCCAGAACATACCACCTGCCATACCGGCAATGAGCACCAGAGTAATCATCCAGGCGCCACCGACGCTGCTTTCATTCAGACGCAACGCCACCCAGCCACCGGCAATGGCGCCCAGGATCAACTGTCCCTCGGCACCAATATTGAACACACTGGCGCGATAACACACCGACAGGCCGACAGCAATCAGCAATAACGGCGCCACTTTAAGACCGACTTCAGACCAACCCTGCAAGGTAGAAATCGGTTCATAAAAAAATATTTCCAATCCTTCGAGTGGATTTTTACCCAGCGACAAAAACAGGAACACACCGCACAGCGCAGTCAACAACACGGCACAGACCGGCGACATATAAGACATTACTGCGGAAGGAGAACTCCGCGCCTGCAGCTTAAGCATAGTTGGCCTCATTGATTTCAACAGCATCCTGCTGAGTCCACAAACCACTCATCCACAGTCCGATTTTCTCTATCGTCGCATCCTCACTTTGAATCGATGGGGAAATACGTCCTTTGGCAATCACCAACATGCGGTCGGCGATTTCAAATAATTCTTCCAGTTCTTCGGAAATCACCAACAAGGCACATCCGGCATCCCGCAGCGCCACCAGTTCGCCGCGAATCTGCGCCGCCGCACCCACATCCACACCCCAGGTAGGCTGGGCTATAATCAACACCTTGGGGTTGCGCATCACCTCGCGCCCGACAATATATTTTTGCAGATTTCCACCTGACAAACTGCCCGCCGTGGCCGCCGGCCCGCTGGCTTTGACTTTGAAGCGTTCGATAATGCCAGCGACAATTTTTCTGGTGGCACTGAGGCGCACAAATCCATGCGAAATGGTTTCATCTGTCTGATGGGTTAATAACAAATTATCAGTCAGCGATAATTCCGGAACCGCACCACGGCCCAGACGTTCTTCCGGCACAAAACCCAGACCCAGCAGACGACGGCCAGTCACATTCATCCGACCCACAGGAATACCCTGCAACACGATCGCCTTATTCTCTGCACGGGGATCTTCCCCTGACAGTGCGGCGAGCAATTCCTGCTGCCCATTACCGGACACACCGGCGATACCGACAATTTCACCGGCACGCAAATCAAAACAAATGTCGGACAGGGTGGTGCCAAACGGATGACTCTTGAGCAGCGACAACTTGTTGACCTGCATCCGGACTTCACCCGGCTCACGCTCCACGTGCTTGATCGCCGGAGGTTCTGCGCCAATCATCAGACGCGACAGGCTGGCTGCGCTTTCCTCGGTCGGATCGCAGTTACCGGTCACTTTGCCGCCGCGCATCACGGTGCAGATATGGCACAGTGCGCGAATTTCGTCGAGCTTGTGACTGATGTACAAAATGCTGCAGCCTTCGGAAGCCAGTTTGCGTAAAGTTTCAAACAAGCGTTCCACTGCCTGTGGCGTCAGCACCGAGGTCGGTTCATCGAGAATCAATAATTGCGGTTTGGTCAGCAAGGCGCGCACGATTTCGACCCGCTGGCATTCCCCCACCGACAAGGTATGCACGTGACGCTGCGGCTCCAGATCCAGACCATACTGTTTAGCGGTCAATTCAATCCGTTGGGCCAGTTCATGCAGATTAACGTCTTCAGGCAGTCCAAGCGCGATGTTCTCTGTCACCGTGAGCGTATCGAACAAGGAAAAATGTTGGTAGACCATCGAAATGCCCAACCCACGGGCAGCAGCTGGATTGGCAATATGTAATTCCTTGCCGTTCCACAGCACCTGACCCTGATCCGGTTTGACCGCGCCATAAATGATTTTCATCAACGTCGATTTACCGGCACCGTTTTCACCCAGAATCGAATGGATTTCGCCTGGACGAACGATTAAATCAATGCCGTCATTGGCAGTCACCGAGCCATACTTTTTGGTGATTCCGCGAAGTTCTAGTCGTGTATTCATGTCTCTCTTTATTAATCGTAAATCGATGCCGTTTTTTGCAAGTTACAGGATATTCCAAAGAGCAATATCAGTAGCTCTCAATGAACGTTATTCGGAATCCGATATACCTGAAAACCCGCTGCACCGCACCAACTTCAGACACCCTGAAATCGATCCGGATGCAACATTCAAGCTTAACACTAAGCCTGCTGTTGCAGGGCAGCTGTTTCCACTTTCATGGCACCCCGGATACGACCTCCACCAATGACATGCATGTGCAAGTGGTAAATTTCCTGCCCACCATCCGGGCCAGTATTAATGAGCGTCTTAAAACCACCGCTACGACTGCCATCCACCTCCATCTTGACTTCACAGCCATGTCCGGCCGTGAGCAACGGCACCAGCGCCAGCATCCGACCCAACATGCCGGTATCACGCCCCCTGCAATCCGACAGGGTAGAAATATGTACTTTGGGAATAATCAAAAAATGCACTGGGGCTGCCGGATAAATATCCTTAAAAACCAGCAATTCGTCGTTTTCAAATACTTTATCCGCAGGAACCAGATTCGCGGCAATTTTACAAAAAAGGCAATCTTCCATGTCTTTCTTTACACTCTCAAGCGTGTGACGGAACAAAAATACCCAAAAAAAAGCACCAGACGGTGCTTTTTTGGGGTGACAAACCTGACTTAAAAACGATGACGAACACCAACACCAAAGCTGCTGATGGCATACGCATACAACAACTCTTTATCATTCATGTAAGCAGTATATATATCGGTCGATTTGGAGAGATTGTAATCATAACCAAGCGCATAGGTTTTGTGATCCAGCACTCCACCCGTTTTGGCATACGACAACATAAAATTACCCTGTCCGGCAGCCACGGTTGCACCCGCCTGTAAGGTGTTCAACTTAGTTTCTGCTACTGCTGTTAGCGTCGTTTCGGTATGCTGGTATTGTAAAAACAATTTAACCGGTGCAAAGTCATACGATGCGCCAAGCTGTGACACTTTTTGCTTGGTGCCCACCGGATACGCGCCACCCAAAGTAAAGGTATTATTGCTCGGACCGGTCACCGTGGTATCTTCATACGCCACAGTCGCAGCAAATGGACCGTGGAAATACAAGGCATTGGCACTGAACGAACTTGACTGTCCATTGGCACCGGACAGCGAATACAGCAATTCAGCACTCAACCCTTCAAAGTTTGGTGTGGAATAGCTCACTGCATTTGAATAGCCGGTATCTGCGCTGTTCACGGCAAAACCGGAACCGGCACCAAATTGCGGCTGACCGCCGGTAGTCGCATAGGTTTGTTGAATGATCGGGCTGTAGCTGAAAGAATCTGCAAACGGATTAAAGATCAGCGTGGACAAAAACACCGGATTGATTTGACGTCCCAGAGTCACACCACCAAAACCGCCTTTTAAAGACACATTGGCATCGCGCGAGAACAGCACATCACCGTTAAAACGGCCAGAACTGCCATTACCAGGCTGGACAAAAGTACCCAAAGCAAAACTGGCTTTCAGACCGCCGCCCAAGTCTTCATCTCCGGCGAATTGAAAATACGACGTTTGCATTCCGCCGTTCGGTCCACCATCTGCGCCATTGATACTGGAAACACGTTGACCGGTTGTGGAATTGGTTTGTGAATTGACTTCGACGTCAATCAAACCGGATACAGTCACGCTGGTTTGAGCCATCGCTGGCGCTACATAAATCACAGCGGATGCAGCCATGGCCAGCGAACTCAACGCAAATACAGTTTTATTTCGGATCATAATTATTAGCTCCTGAAGATTTTGTAGTTTTGAATAAATTAGACGACCATCACTGGCGCTTCGAGAAGAATGCTTGAATTAAAATCAAACATTCATAAATATAACGAATAGCAACTATATCAAAATAAATATAATGCCTACCCCACTGTGGTGCACACCTCAGGATAACGCCCGCAACTGAGGAATCTACCGAGAGATTGTCAACAGACAAGCTCTCGTAGCTGCTGCCACAGTCTGAACCAAATTGGTGCACGAACAAATAAAAATATTGTGCACCTCGTTGTTGGATTACAACACAATCTAAAACTCTTCCCAACCTTCATTATCATTCGCTGATGCTGCCACCGGTTTCGACTTGACCGTAGCGACAGTCTTGATTTTTGCCGGACGAACGTTGCCAGTCAGTTTAGGTGCGACCGCTTTCACGACGCGTTTGATTCCGGCCGACGGCCGAACTAATGTAGCTGGGGTATCGGCTTCATCGAGCTTAAATGCACTCACTACTTTAGCCAGCGATGCAGCCTGATCCTGCAACGATTGCGCTGCTGCAGCAGCCTGTTCAACCAGCGCCGCATTCTGCTGGGTAGCATCATCCATTTCGGTAATGGCGACATTGACCTTTTCTATTCCTTCGCTCTGCTCAATACTGGCAGCGGCGATTTCGCTCATGATATCGGCTACCTGCCTGACCGAAGTTACAATCTGCTCCATCGTGGCACCGGCTTCATCCACCAGCTTGCTGCCCACATCGACCTTACCGACCGAATCATCAATGAGTGCCTTGATTTCTTTGGCTGCTGATGCTGAACGCTGCGCCAGACTGCGCACTTCAGACGCCACCACCGCAAAGCCACGCCCCTGCTCACCGGCACGGGCGGCTTCCACGGCGGCATTGAGGGCCAGAATATTGGTTTGAAAAGCGATGCCATCGATGACGCTGATGATGTCGACAATTTTACGCGAACTGTCTTTAATCGATCCCATAGTTTGCACCACATCACCCACCACCTGCCCGCCCTTGGTGGCCACATCGGACGCCGTCACCACCAGCAAATTCGCCTGTCTGGCATTATCAGCATTCTGCCGCACAGTGGAAGTGAGCACCTGCATTTGCGTCGCCGTCTGCTCCAGACTGGCAGCCTGATCTTCAGTACGTCGCGACAAATCCAGATTACCTGCAGCGATTTCACTCGACGCATGCGCAATCGTATCTGTGCTGGCGCGGACCGCACTGATGGTGCCATTGAGGGACTTCACGAAACGATTAAACGCTTGCGCCAGTGCGCCGATTTCGTCTTCCGACTCGACCTTCATGGAGCGGCTCAGATCGCCATCACCATCGGCTATTTCACCCAGCATACGTGCCGCTCCGGCCACTGGTGCAGCAATCGCCTTGCTGATCAAAAAGATGATGAACAACCCTACGCCACCACCCACCACACCAGCCACCAACGCGGCAATGGTCGCCGTTTTGGTGACATTGCCCAGCACTTCCGCTTCCGGCACCTGGGCAATCACATACAAATTGAGTTCCGGCACGAACGACGACGCCACTATTTGTTTGCCACTATCGTTAGAAAATACCGCACTGGTGAATTTTTCCTTATTGAGCAATTGTTTGCTCAGTTCTTCATTAAAGCCCGGTAAATCCCTGAGTAAATGTTTACCATCGGCCAAAGCAGCATCGTGATGCATCAACACACTGCCATCGGCACGCAACAAGAAGACGAATCCGGAACTGCCAACATGATAAGCACTGATCGTGCTGGCCAGCGATTCCATTGACAATCCCAGTCCGGCGATTCCGCGTTTGCCTTCGCCCTCAAACCGGGCATTAATAAACAACATGTAGGCATTCGCTTTACTGTCCTTATCGATATCGATGCTATACGGTTTGCCTGAATCGATAAAACTGTAAAACCAGCCATCATTACCAGATGCTTTACTGACGGTGCGATTAAGCCCGTCTTCAGTAAAATATTTTCCGCTGGCTTCAGACACCCAGAATACGGTTGCGGCATGATTTTTGTCTTTCAGGTTTTTGGCATACCGCTTCCAGCCATCCACGCCGTCATCGGGCAAACCCTTGCTCTCCCAGTCCAGCAAATAGGTGTTGTTGCTAATGCCCTGCGCAATGGTCATCGGATTCCCGATCTGGCGCAAAATATCGTTACGAATTTCGCCCACCACGGCGGGTAGCTCCTGATTGACCACCCGCTCCTTAATCCCCTTGCTGGTCATCATGATCGACAATACCGACGAAATCAGCAAAAACAACAGCAGACAAAAAGCCATGCTGATGAGCAGCTTTTTTTGGATGGATAATCGTTGCAACATAGTCATGACACACTCCCGGGCTGGAATTAAATAAGTGGCGTTTTTACACCACGCCTGTTTCAGTCTAGTTGCTGTTTTTTCATTTTCAATCTGCTATTGTCATTTTTTGACTTTGCGCAAAAAAACCTTGTTATGTATTTTTAATCCTACTCATAAAATACCAATAACATGAACAAAAATACAATTAACCGTTACACAATACGTTTCAAATAGCGTCTCATAATTTAAACATGAAACACCAAGCAGGATTTGAAACAGCGCGACTTGCAATCAACAACCCGCAAAAAAATACAACCTGTTGATTTTAATGATTATTTAAATAAATAAATTTCATGGCACAGGCTTTGCTATGCATTATCCAGTTTATCCATTTCAGGAGTCATTCATGAGCACCCATTCTGCCGGAGCGGCCTTTCGCCAGGCTCTGCAAGACGAATCCCCGCTGCAAATTATTGGCGCCATCAATGCCAATCATGCCTTACTGGCTAAACGCGCCGGCTTTAAAGCCATTTACCTCTCCGGTGGCGGCGTAGCAGCCGGATCACTGGGTTTGCCGGATCTGGGCATTTCCAATCTCGACGATGTACTCACTGACGTGCGCCGCATTACCGATGTATGCGATTTACCCTTGCTGGTAGATATCGATACCGGTTTTGGTTCTTCCGCTTTTAATGTAGCGCGCACGGTAAAATCGATGATTAAATTCGGCGCTGCTGCTGTCCACATCGAAGACCAGGTCGGCGCCAAACGCTGCGGTCACCGTCCGGGCAAAGAAATCGTCAGCCAGCAAGAAATGGTTGATCGCATCAAGGCCGCTGTCGACGCCCGTACCGATGACGCCTTTGTGATCATGGCGCGCACCGATGCGCTGGCAGTCGAAGGTTTTGATGCTGCGCTCGCACGTGCACATGCCTATGTGGAAGCCGGTGCCGACATGGTGTTCCCGGAAGCGATCACCGAGCTGCCTATGTATCAGCGCTTTGCCAGCAAACTGCAAGTGCCGATTCTGGCCAACATCACCGAATTTGGTGCCACCCCGTTATTTACCGTGGACGAATTAAAATCGGTCGGCGTCGGCATGGTGCTGTATCCACTGTCGGCCTTCCGCGCCATGAACAAGGCGGCCGAAAATGTCTACAACGCCGTGCGTCGCGACGGCACGCAAAAGAACGTTATCGACAGCATGCAAACCCGCATGGAACTGTATGAACGCATTAACTACCATAGCTTCGAACAAAAACTGGACGCTTTGTTTGCCCAGCAAAAAGCAAAATAAATTCCCCACTTCTCGAAACAGTAAGGAAATCATCATGACTGAAATTACCACACCGTTCAAACCAAAAAAATCGGTCGCACTCTCTGGCGTCACCGCGGGCAATACCGCGCTGTGCACCGTAGGCAAAACCGGTAACGATCTGCATTATCGCGGCTACGATATTCTCGATGTGGCCAACAGCTGCGAATTTGAAGAAATCGCCCATCTGCTGGTGCATGGCAAATTACCTAATGTCGCTGAATTACACGCTTATAAAATCCGCCTGCAATCGCTGCGCGGTTTACCGGCAAGCCTGAAAGCAGCGCTCGAATGTCTGCCCGCGTCCGCCCATCCGATGGATGTGATGCGCACCGGGGTTTCGGTTCTGGGCTGCCTGCTGCCAGAAAAAGACGATCACAATCTGCCCGGCGCGCGCGACATTGCCGATCAACTCATGGCCTCGTTTGGTTCCATGCTGCTGTACTGGTATCACTTCAGCCATAACGGTCGCCGCATTGAAGTCGAAACCAATGACGATTCCATCGGAGGTCATTTCCTGCATCTGCTGCATGGCAAAGCCCCCTCGGCCGACTGGGTCAGTGCCATGCATACTTCGCTGATTTTATATGCCGAACACGAATTCAATGCCTCCACCTTTGCCGGTCGTGTTATCGCCGGTACCGGTTCCGACATGCATTCAGCCATTGCCGGCGCGATCGGCGCACTGCGCGGTCCTAAACATGGCGGCGCCAATGAAGTGGCGTTTGAAATTCAAAAACGTTATGACAATCCGGATGAAGCCGAAGCCGATATCAAAAAACGGGTCGAAAACAAGGAAGTCGTCATCGGCTTTGGTCATCCGGTGTATACCATTTCTGACCCACGCAATAAAGTCATCAAAGAAGTCGCCCGCCATTTGTCGCAACAGGCAGGTTCAAGCAAAATGTTTGACATTGCCGAACGTCTGGAAACGGTGATGTGGGATGCCAAAAAAATGTTCCCCAATCTGGACTGGTTTTCCGCCGTCTCGTATCACATGATGAACGTTCCTACAGCCATGTTTACGCCGCTGTTTGTGATTGCCCGTACCTCTGGCTGGGCCGCACACATTGTTGAACAGCGCATCGACAACAAAATCATCCGCCCGAGTGCCAATTATGTCGGTCCGGAAGATTTGCAGTTCGTGCCGCTCAAAGATCGCCGCTAATCCCGACATTTCCGCTAATCCCGACATTTCCGCTGATCCCGTCATTTCCGCTAACCCCGTCATTCCCGCGCAGGCGGGAATCCAGTGTCGTTACGTAAATCATTTTTCAGCTTGCCTGCCCCCACATTATCATTTTGAGTGAGCCATGAACCCAGCCTTTCGCAAATCTTTACCCGGCACCGCACTGGACTATTTCGACGCCCGTGCCGCCGTCGATGCCATCACCCCTGGCGCGTACGAAAAACTACCCTACACTTCACGCGTACTGGCAGAAAATCTGCTGCGCCGCAGTGATCCGGCCACCCTCACCGACTCGCTTAAGCAATTCATCGAGCGACGCCGCGATCTGGATTTCCCGTGGTTTCCGGCCCGGGTAGTCTGTCACGACATTCTCGGTCAGACTGCACTGGTGGATCTGGCCGGTTTGCGTGACGCTATTGCTGCTCAGGGTGGCGATCCGGCACTGGTCAATCCGGTGGTGCCCACTCAACTGGTAGTCGACCATTCACTGGCGGTTGAATGTGGCGGCTTTGATCCGGATGCGTTTGCCAAAAACCGCTTAATTGAAGATCGCCGCAACGAAGACCGCTTTGACTTCATCAACTGGTGCAAAAAATCCTTCAAAAACGTCGACGTGATCCCACCGGGCAATGGCATTCTGCACCAGATCAATCTGGAGCGCATGTCGCCGGTGATTCAGGTGCAGGATGGAGTGGCCTTTCCGGACACCCTCGTTGGCACTGACAGCCACACACCGATGGTGGATGCCCTCGGCGTCATTGCCATCGGGGTCGGCGGACTCGAAGCCGAAAGCGTGATGCTCGGCCGTGCTTCCTGGATGCGTCTGCCCGACATCATCGGCGTTGAACTCAGCGGCAAACCACAACCAGGCATTACCGCTACCGACATCGTCCTGACCCTGACCGAATTTTTACGTAAACAAAAAGTGGTTTCAGCCTACCTTGAGTTCTATGGCTCCGGAGCAGCCAGCCTCACCCTGGGTGACCGTGCCACCATCGCCAACATGGCACCGGAATTCGGCGCCACCGCAGCAATGTTTTATATCGATGAGCAAACCATCAGCTACCTCAAACTCACCGGTCGCGATGATGAACTCGTCAAGCTGGTTGAACTGTATGCCAAAACTACCGGACTGTGGGCCGACAGTCTGGTGCACGCCGAATATGAACGGGTACTGCACTTTGATTTATCTACCGTGGTGCGCTCAATTGCCGGCCCCTCCAATCCGCACAACCGCGTCGCCACCACCGATCTGGCCGCACGTGGCATCAGTGGCACAGTAGAAAATGAAGCTGGTCTGATGCCCGATGGTGCTGTCATTATTGCCGCCATCACCAGCTGCACCAACACCAACAATCCACGCAACATGATCGCCGCCGGCCTGATCGCGCGCAACGCCAATGCCCGCGGCCTGACCCGCAAACCCTGGGTCAAGAGTTCACTCGCACCCGGCTCAAAAACTGTCACCCTGTATCTGGAACAGGCCAAGCTGTTATCCGAACTCGAACAGCTCGGCTTTGGTGTCGTTGCCTATGCCTGCACGTCCTGCAATGGTATGAGTGGCGCACTTGATCCGGTAATCCAGCAAGAAGTCATTGAACGCGATCTGTATGCCACCGCGGTATTATCAGGCAACCGCAACTTTGACGGCCGGATTCATCCGTATGCCAAACAGGCCTTCCTGGCTTCGCCACCGCTCGTGGTTGCCTACGCCATTGCCGGCACCATCCGCTTCGATATTGAAAAAGATATTCTCGGCATCGACGCCAGCGGCCAGCCGGTTGCTTTAAAAGACATCTGGCCAACCGATCAGGAAATCGATGCCATTGTCGCTGCCAGCGTCAAACCGGAACAGTTTCGCAAAGTCTACATTCCGATGTTTGCCAAACAGCTTGACGATGGCACCAGCGTGAAACCACTCTACGACTGGCGCCCGCAAACCACGTACATCCGCCGCCCGCCTTATTGGGAAGGTGCGCTCGCCGGTGCACGCAACATGCACGGCATGCGTGCTTTGGCCGTCCTGGGTGACAACATCACCACCGATCATTTGTCGCCATCCAATGCCATTATGCCCGACAGTGCCGCCGGTGCTTATCTGGCCAAAATGGGCTTGCCGGAAGAAGATTTTAATTCCTACGCCACCCATCGCGGCGATCACCTCACCGCACAGCGCGCCACCTTTGCCAATCCGACCCTGAAAAACGAAATGGTGATCGAAAACGGCAAAGTCAAAGCCGGCTCACTCACACGCGTCGAACCTGAAGGTCAGGTCATGCGCATGTGGGAAGCGATTGAAATTTATATGGAACGCAAACAACCGCTGATCATTATTGCCGGCGCCGATTACGGTCAGGGCTCGTCGCGCGACTGGGCGGCCAAGGGGGTACGTCTGGCCGGTGTGGAAGCCATTGCCGCCGAAGGCTTTGAACGCATCCATCGTACCAATCTGGTTGGCATGGGCGTATTGCCGCTGGAATTTTTCCCGGGCGTCAATCGCCTCACACTCGGACTTGACGGCAGCGAAACTTATGACGTTACCGGAACACGTCAACCACGCACTACCCTGACGCTGGTGATCCATCGTAAAAATGGGGAGCGCCTGGAAGTTCCAATGCTGTGCCGACTCGACACCGCCGAAGAAGTCTCAATCTATGAAGCTGGCGGCGTCTTGCAGCGGTTTGCCAAGGACTTTCTCGAGTCTGCCAACCCGTCAACCAATCAGGCGAAAAAGTAGGGTGTATTAGCGCAGCGTAATACACCATATGCCGGACTTTACCCTCAGCCAAAACAGGAGTTTCCATGCCCCACGTTCCGCAAATAAAAATCCCCGCCACCTATATCCGTGGCGGCACCAGCAAAGGCGTATTCTTTCGTCTTCAGGACTTACCGCTGGCGGCACAAATTCCCGGCGCTGCGCGCGATGCCCTGCTGCTGCGCGTCATAGGCAGTCCCGATCCGTATGGCAAACAAATTGATGGCATGGGTGGCGCGACGTCGAGTACCAGTAAAACCGTCATTCTGTCCAAAAGCAGTCAGCCCGGACACGACGTCGACTACCTGTTTGGCCAGGTCGCCATCGACCAAGCTTTTGTTGACTGGAGCGGCAATTGCGGCAATCTGTCAGCTGCAGTCGGTTCCTTTGCCATTGCCAGTGGACTCATCGATGTCAGCAGCCAACTCACCAATGGCAGCGGCATGGCTTGTGTGCGCATCTGGCAGGCCAACATCCGCAAAACCATTATTGCTCACGTCCCGGTCAGCTACGGTGAAGTGCAGGAAACCGGTGACTTTGAACTTGATGGCGTGACCTTTCCGGCAGCCGAAGTACAACTGGAATTTCTCGACCCGGCAGCCGAAGAGGAAGGCGGCAGCGGCGCGATGTTCCCGACCGGGAATCTGATAGACAATCTCATTGTTCCCGGCGTAGGCACCCTCAAAGCCACCATGATTAATGCCGGTATTCCCACCATCTTCATTAACGCGGCCGATCTCGGTTACAGCGGCTGTGAACTGCAGGATGTCATCAACAGCGATGCTGCTGCACTGGCGCGCTTTGAAACCATACGAGCGCATGGTGCTCTGCGCATGGGACTCATCACCAGCCCGGAGCAAGCCCAGCAACGCCAGCATACCCCCAAGGTCGCCTTTGTCGCGCCACCTGCGAGCTATACCGCCTCCAGCGGCAAACCCGTACATGCCGCCGATATCGATTTACTGGTGCGCGCCATGTCCATGGGCAAACTGCATCACGCCATGATGGGCACTGCTGCCGTCGCCATCGGCACCGCCGCCGCCATCCCCGGCACGCTGGTCAATCTGGCCGCCGGTGGCGGTGCCAGAACCGCAGTACGCTTTGGCCACCCCTCGGGCACCCTGCGTGTCGGCGCCGCCGCCAGCCTGCACAACGGCGTCTGGACGGTCACCAAAGCCATCATGAGCCGCAGTGCACGGATACTCATGCAAGGCTGGGTCCGCATCCCCGGCGACAGCTTTTAAACAACCGCAGCCACTGCCACCGATCAGCTCAGCGTGAGCTCAGATGATCGCGCAGGCAGGAACGGTAGCCGAGTATTTTGCCGTTTTTCTGATAACTGCTGCAGGCTGCGGCCAGCGCCGTTTGCTCTGCCGCAGTGAGTTGATTCATGTCCGGCAGCATCCCGTCGGCCGCCAGCAGCGCCATCTGATTGTGCATACAGGACTGATAACCGGCAATATCCCCATTGTGCTGCAGCGTGCTGCAGGCCGCTGCCACGGTAGCACTTTCGCCCGCCGTCAACCCCTGCTGCGATGGCAGCGGACCGGCCGACGTCGCCAGAGCCACCTGCGTGCGCAGACATGACTGATAATTCCGCTCATTCTGAATCGCATGACAGGCTGCCACTACCGTGCTTTTTTCACCTGCCGTCAAACTGGTGCCAGCAAAGGTCGGCGCTGTGCGATGACTTCTGGCATGCGGTGCACTGCTGCTGAGCTGCGTTTTATCCACCGTCATCGTGACACCGTTATACAGATTTTCCTGCGCCATTTCCCGCCCCTGCTCGGTCGCCAGCATGGTCACTGCCTGGGCGGCCAGATGATGCAGCGGCGGAATAAAATGCAGGCACAGCGACGTGATCACCAACAACGGCAGCGCAACCGCTAACCAGCCCAGCATCGCCATCAATCGGGGCAACACTTCATAGCCAGCGAATCCACCATGACTATCCGCGTAGGACTGAACCTCATCACTGTACGTACTGAGCTGCCGACGCTGTGAGCGTCGTTGCCCGCGACGTATCAGCCAGACCAGCAGCGCCAGCACCAACAGCGGCACAATGTACATCAACCCAGCCTCAGTCAGCCCGGCATCCGGCGCAACATTAAGCAGATACGCCATCACGCCCAGGTTATAGCCCATCAACAGCATCGCCACCCAAGGTGCAAAAAAACGTGACTCCGTCAGCGCCGCTGCGCAACCCAGCAACGTCAGCACCCCGAAGCCGAGCACAAAATCCGTACGCACAGTAAAATCCTGCTGCAAGTCACCCAAATACAGCAGCACCGCGAACGACATCAGCGTCAGGCACACCACCCAGCACAGCAGCCCAGTCAGCTTGCTCAACATCACCCCCAGCCGTCCGCCAGCAGGCTCAGCACGACCCGACATGAAAGATTGCCGCGTTGCACTGCCCGCAGCCACTGCGCTTCGCTGTGGTGCTGCGGTCTGTTCCTCAAGCCGGAGCTGATTTTCATTATAGGCAATCCAGGCATCATGTTCCGCCTTGCGCAGCGGATCCGATAACACCCGGAAAGCTTCATTAATGATTTTCATCCTGGCTTCGGCCTGGCTCAAATTATCCGGATTTTTATCCGGATGAAATTTCTGCGACAGCACTTTGTAAGCGGCGCGGATCACCGAATCGCTGGCAGTGCGGGCGATCTGCAAATTGTCGTAATGGGTGCGGAGAGGAGTCATGGCGTATGCTTAATGGATAACAAGGCAGAGCATAACTCCTATTACCCGCGAAAGAAATGCCCTATTCAGGTAATTCACCTCCAGCAACGTAAATCAAACTATTGTTCAGGAGCTGCTCACCATTTCTGATAACTTGAACTCATCGGCGCTGCTGCCAACAATTGATCCCGCTGTTCAATCCAGCCAATAAGTGTATCTCTTTCGTTAGCCAGTTTTTTAAATTTTTCAATCTCACCACCTTTATCGGGGTGATGTTGAGGAGAATTTTTCCTGAAAAACCTGGACACATCATCCTTGGTCAATTTCTCAGAATACTGCATTCCCATTTTGTCGCACAGTTGCTTTATTTCAGCATCAACTACGTAATTCGATAAAGGAACTTCCTCCTCAGGCAAGTCATCAAAATGAAACGTCCCTTCGTCTGATTTTTCTTTTCCCTTGGTATTTGAACGAACATACTCAGTCGAGGACGAATCAGTAAACGAAGTAGCAAAACAAAAAGCATAGCTTTCAAAATCACACTTAACAGGGAACTTATTTTTGTCTAAATTGTGACACATGGTGAACCTTGTTACCTCACCCAGCGTTGTATCCATAAAACTCGCACCCCATAATTCTGTACGAATAAAATGGGTTGTAGTCATTCTTGCGCCATCAAAGATGGCACCAGGTAACAGGCAATTGGCAAATGTAATCTTTTCAAAATTTGCCCCTGTAAATAAAGCACCCATACCAAAATCAACTTTTGTAAATGTAATTCCATCCGGTGCCAGCCTGGCAAAATCAACATGCCTGAAATCATAAAAAAAGCCAGTCTCCCTGACAGGAAGTTTATCCGGAAAATAATTATCCTGTACAGATTCAGGGTTGACATCTTTATATAACGCCCTGATCGAGGGGTCAGAAGCATAATCACTCAGTTGCACCAGCATCCATGCATCCAGTGTGGTAAACACACCCTCGTCCCCGGTACAGGATGTTTCTCCCCGGTAGCTGTAGGTCAACGTTGGCTGTTCTGTTGTTCCCGTTTGAGTTACTGTCAGCGGGTAACCATCAAGCATGGTAATGATTTGTATTTGATCATATTCATTTATTTTCACATTTCCTGTGAGATACTCATTCCACAGCCCCACATTACCGCGCAGGTACTGATCGATTTTTTTATCCTGGTTATAGCTATGCTGATAAATGGCACGTATACCTGCCCCGATGCCAAGACTGATCACCGCAAGAAAAATTGCCCCCGCGGACCATGGGCTTTGCCGGACCAATTCTTTGACCCTGCCTGCCTCCTGTGCAGTGCCAGCCCGTACAAATGTTGCTGATGAAATACCCACAATATCCTCCTGTCATTGCTGAATAAAATTAAACAACGAAAATTTTATTGAAAAATTTTCATGTAGCAATCATTTGCTTCAATGTTAAATTAATACAGCCTAAGGTACTATTGTGGAAAAACACAAGCAAGTGCAAGCATCTTATTGCTCATGCAATGCAGAAAACAGGATTAGGGGGTAGTACGACAGTCAGGTTGCAGCAACAACTCAGACTTTATTTGAATAACCATGCCTATGAATAGTTGCTTGCAGCCTCCATCATTTGAGCAACACAATACTCACACTCAGAGCCGCACTGAAATCCATACGCACCGGATTGTCGGCCATACCCAACTTATGCACCCGTGGTGCCAGATTGAAAAACTGTCCAATGAGCTCACGTTGGCTTTCATTGGGTTGAGGGTTGCACTCCATATGCTCGCCGGTATCCTGCATGCAGACCATACTGACGGAAATGAGTGGAGCCAATTGCGCAGCAATGACTGACAGCTCTGCGCTGATGGCGTCTACCTGCAAAGCCTGCTGGCGTGCGAGTTGAGATTGCCGCATCAGTTCGTCGTTGTTGCCCGGCTGATTTGTTAAAGGGGCATGCCAGATCGCATTCCGCCAGGCCGGATTTCCCGGCACAGTAGTTTGTAACGCTACCGCATCCTCAGCTGGTGGAATTTCCTGAGCTCGCACGTGCAGCGTTTTTGCTGCGGTCTCGCTGGCCCGAGCCACTTTGTTGATTGCCACGGGCGCCAGTGAGTGATGGCTATCCTGCAACAAAAACAGCCTCGCCGGAACCAGCATATCCTCAGAAGTTGACGGCTTTTGACTTTGCACAGGCGCCACAAACGCGACCAGCAAGGTCGCGTGCGCGGAACGAGTAAATAAACTTTTTCTGCAGATCACATTATCATTTATCGACTTAATGAAAATGATACGATTGAAATTTTGACGGTTGTTTCGACTGCCATGAGTTGGGTAAAAAGCGGAGCTGAAAAAGTGAAAGCTGCTGTTAAAAATTCGAAATTTAAGTAAGAAGATACATTAACAAGCACAGCATCAACCCATACCTGATTTATTCCCGCGCCGCTGCAATGCAATCAACTTCAACCCGGGCACCCAAAGCGAGTCCGCTTGCACCAAAGGCGCTGCGTGCCGGATAGCGGTTATTGAAATAGCTTTTGTAAACCTCATTGAAGGCGGGCCAGTCGGCCATATCTGCCAACATGACGGTACATTTGACCAGATTGCGCATGCCATAGCCATGCGCTTCCAGCACGGTCTTGATATTTTCCATGGTTTGCCTGGCTTCTTCCCTGATCCCACCTTGAACCAGTGTCAGCGTGCCCGGGACATTTCCCAGTTGACCAGACAGAAATAACATACCGTTGACGTTGACAGCTTCGGAAAATGGTAACGTTGTTGGAACGACTTTTCCTGAATTCAAAAATTCAACCCTGCCCGATTCCTGTGCCAATGCAGAAATGCTGAAGGCGCAAACAATGCAGAGCGCAGTGACTGACTTTTTCATAGTTTGTCCTTGACCTGATTAGTTCAGAAAGCAAAAAGCCCAGTCAAAGGGACCGGGCTTTTTGCCTGAATACTGGTGCCGACTGCAGGACTTGAACCCGCCACCCCCTGATTACAAGTCAGACTAAATACCCATTTATTGCCGTTGATTGATATATCAGCAAATCCCATAAAACAAATTTTTCCCATAAAAATCAATAACCTATTAGCATTTCACAATTCCGTTGTTTTTATTTCCGTTGATTGCTATACTCAAATTCGGGGTACACAGGGAGTACACGGATTAACGAACGGGGAAATTTAATGGCAAAAGTGAAATTTACAGCGGGTAGGATTGCTGAATTTAGCGCGACCTCCGAAGCCATCCCGGCCTTCTTTTGGGACTCTGGCGCGCCCGGGCTAGGCATCCGAGTTACGCCAGCCGGTGCCAAGTCTTATATTTTTCAGGCCAAGCTCAACGGCAAAGTGATTCGAATCACTATCGGCGCACCGGACGCATGGGAACTGTCTGCAGCTCAAGCGGAAGCGCGCCGCCTAAAGGTAATTGTCGATAAAGGCGAAGACCCCCGGCAGGTACATGCCGACGAAATACAGGCCAAGCAAACAGTGCGCGACCAGCATGCCGCCAAGAAAAACGCGGCTGAAAAGCAGGCCGCCCGCGAGTCCGTGACGGTTAACGAAGTCTGGACGGAATATCTAAAGGCCAGAAAATCAAAATGGAGTAGCGGTCATTATGATGACCATATCGCCAATTCATCTGCCGGTGGGCAGGATAAAAAACGGGGAAAGGGTAAAACCATGCCCGGCGCACTTGCCGCCCTGCTTCCGGTCCGATTGGCTGACCTGACCAGTGGGCGCATCGCGTCTTGGCTTGAAACCGAATCGCTGACCCGTCCGACCGCCGCCGCTTTAAGTTACCGCATGTTGCGCGCATTTATCCGATGGACGGAAGAACAGCCGGACTATCAAGGCATTATTCCGAGCAACGCATACAGCGCCAGAACAGTCCGCGACGTATTACCCAAACCCCAGACCAAAGAGGGAGACAGCTTACAGCGGGAGCAATTGCCGCTGTGGTTTGAGGCAGTACGGAAAATACCTAATCCGGTTGCCAGCGCCTATCTGCAGGCCCTGTTACTGACCGGTGCGCGCCGCGAAGAAATGGCGGCATTACGATGGGCTGACGTCGATTTTCAATGGAAGGGTTTGACCATCCACGACAAAATCGAAGGTATGCGCGTTATTCCTTTGACTCCATACCTTGCCAGTCTATTGGGTAACCTGCCGCGCCGGAATGAATGGGTTTTCAGCGCCCCGGATGCTGAAAGCGGCAGAATCACAGAACCAAGATATGCACATTCAACGGCCATCGAGATTGCCGGATTACCTCACCTATCCATACATGGCCTACGCCGGTCATTCGGTACGCTCTGCGAATGGGTCGAAATGCCCGCCGGTATCTCAGCGCAAATCATGGGACACAAACCCAGCGCCATTGCTGAAAAACACTATCGCCGCCGCCCTTTAGACTTGCTGCGCGTCTGGCATGAAAAAATCGAAGCGTGGATTTTGGAACAGGCCGGAATAAAATTTGTGCCTGCCAAACCGAGAATGAGAGTTATTACCGCCGCCTGACGTTTTAATGCAAAGAGAACCGCCCAAGCACGAACGTACCGAAGCGATTTAAAAATAAACCCGTTTAATAGGAAAATAACAGTGGATAGTTTTGACTTCACGCCCGACTCGCTCGATGGGTTTGCGCCGGTTTCCATCTTGGAAATCGAATGTGTTTCGAATGTTGCAAGCGAACAGGCGTCCATCATACGAACAATTTTCCGCGCCATTGCACGGCTAACCGAAAATAGCGAAATAAAGGGGCTATGCGAGCATGGGTCGCTACAAGCCGAAATGCTGGCCGGTGACCTTGACGCTTTCCGGGGGCAAGCTATGCGGGCGGCTTTGGCCGATACGAACATCAAAACATATAACTGTTAAAACCAGTAAAAGTTAAAAACATCAAACTATCCCGACGGGGAGAAAAGCAGGTTCCTTCGCCTGCCTGTTTGATGTCCAATTGCATGAAGGCGCTTGAAGGAGCCGGTTTGAAACTTTACCCATGGAATACGATTGATGAAGCGGCAAAATGGCTCACAACTGAACTTTCTGAATCGTTCTCTGAAAAGGATATTCTGATACTTGGTGCGAATGCTGAACTGAAACTCAATGCGACCATCCCGACGGGCTGTTTTGCTATGCACTTTGAATCGAACCATAGCGGAGATATTTCAATCTCAGAAAAACCTATTGCAGAGCAATTTTTACCACTTACGAAGCAACAGTGCGAACAGATTGCCGGTTATTTTCCGTTGTATGGGTATGAAATTAGCATTGAAATTCCAAGTCCGGCTCTTGATGACTTTAAATTAAAATTCGGAACTGTTATTCCAATAGATACAAACGCTGTAACACTCACATCGCACGAATCTATAAGAGTATCCAGAGAGGATTTGCTTCATTATGCAAAAGTTCATTCTGTATTGGATGCCGACGCTAGTCCGCTTCCCGCCGAGATGCCTCCTAACGACGTCATCCCCGGCAAGTTGCCGAGAACCGGATGTGGCAAACTCGCAATTAAAGCAGCATTGCGGCCGACTGTTCCCTGTCCGATTAGCGCGAAAAATAAAATAACCGGTCGAACACCACCAATATTGACCGCCGAAATTAATGCTGCAAGTGAGGCGGCGCTGAAGCCAAGTGACCCCTCCAGCGTATGGGCAGAACTCACAAAAATGGCGGGCTGTCGAACTGGATGTCTTTTGGGTATCGACGGAAAAGATATTAAATATCAAGACGGCGAGGAAGTAAAATTTTTCAAAAAAAGAAGCCTGAATGAAAGAATGCGGCGCGCGTCAACGCGGGACGACGTGCAATGACGCGTCGAGACGTGTAACTATCGGATAAAGCAGCCGCTCCGGTAACCATCGGACCTTCACAAACAACACGAAGGAATGATGATGCTAACAGCTACCCAATACCCTGCACTGGCAGCAGAAACCCGCACCGCCATTGATACCAATGCCGCCGCCTTTCACCTTGGCCGCAAACCCCAGACGCTCAGAAAATGGGCCTGCCATGAAGACGGCCCGCTCCGACCTATTCGCATCAATGCCCGCTTGGCTTGGGCTGTTGCTGACATTAAGCGCATCCTGTCTGAAGGGAGCGCCACAAAATGAAAAACCCAGCGAGCCTGCAAGCATCCTCTGGGTCTAAGCAATATTCATTTTTGCCTGAACCAGAGCTTAACCTAATTTTCCCGACTGCTCAAACCCTGCCCGGACGAGCATTAGCACGAATGCTCAAAGGGGAACGCCTGACCCAGCCAAAGTTTGGCCTGAATTGCTGGCGACTGGCCGCGTATATCAAAGAATTGGAATATCTAAACTGGCCGATTGAAAAGGTGGATGTTCCCTGTCCGGCTGGCTTCGGTTCTGGCCGACCAATCCGCGAATACTGGCTGTCAAACGCAACGATTCAGAAGGCGCGAAGTCTCATGCCGCCAAATTACCGAAGCCGCTACGTCCGTTTTGAGCAGGGCAAACGGCAATGGTCTCAAAATAACCCCTCGGCAACGCCCGCCGAACGTGACGCGGCAATTCGTAAAATTGCTCAGAAATGCGGGGTCTAATATGGCTCGCATTCGTTCAATAAAGACAGAGTTTTGGACTTCGGAACAAATTGTATCCTGCACCATTACGGCCAGACTGCTTTTCATCGGCATGTGGACTTTTTGCGATGACAACGGAATTCATCCGGCTTCAGTAACCAGATTAAAACTTCAGGTCTTTCCCGCCGACTCGATTTCCAACTCTGAATTGCAAAATCTAATCGATGAACTGGTCCGCGCCGATTTGCTGATTGAATATCAGGCAGGGATAAACCGTTACTGGCAGGTTACCGGATGGGCTAAACATCAGCGGATAGAAAAGCCAACATTTAAGCATCCGACCCCACCAATCAAAGCGGAAGCACCAATAATTCCACAAGTACTCGACGACAATTCGACGACTACTCCGCGACTATTCGACAGCCCCTCTGGTACGGAGTGGAGTGGAGTGGAGAGTAATACATTGTCGGATAAATCCGACTGCCTTAATGTTCTCAACTACCTAAACTCAAAAATCGGGAGTCGCTTTCGTTCAGTACCTGCAAACTTGAAACTAATTTCTGCCAGACTGAAAGAAGGTGCGACAGTTGCGGACTGCAAATCTGTCATTGATGCAAAGGTCGCGGAATGGTCTGAAGATTCCAAGCTTAAAAAATACCTACGACCAGCAACCCTGTTCAGCGCTGAAAATTTTGCTCAGTACGTTGGGCAGCTTGGTACTCAGGCGAAGGAGCAGCAATGGGAATGAATTTACCACCCGGTGCCGGACAGATTCTTGCTATCCGAAAAACCGGGAAACGTCCTGCCGACCTAGTCATTGTTTCAAACGTTGGCAAATTACCGTTTGAAAATCCAATTGTGACTGTGGGCGGCGTCCAAGACTACGACTGGCGTTGGCTCGTAGGCTTACCATTCGTTTTTTATGGCGATGTTGACGCAAGCTTATTCACTCACCTTGAAAACATCTGCAAAGCCCTGAAAGGCCGCTTGCCAAAATCTTTATTAATTTGGGATGTAACCAGCAACGAGGGCTTTTCAGCGTGGTACCTACCCAAAGCCGAATCGATTCATTTATCGCAATCGATGTGGGAATGGGAGTTCAGCTTTCTGGAATGGACCGATTTTCAAAACAAAAATTTTATGGGAATTCAATGAACGTTATTAATGATGACATCGATTTTAGCGAGTACATGCAAGAAACCGAAAACCATAAAATTCGGTCGGCATGCGATTTCTTGCCTGAAACCATCGCGGCATTCTATCCGCCGCCGGACACTTCAAAGCCGCCTAAACCACTTTGGGAAAAAGCCAAAGGGAAGATAGCATTCCGACCCGGAGAGGTTTCGCTTTGGGCTGGCATTAACGGCCACGGCAAATCGATGATGCTTTCTCAGGTAGCACTGGACCTGCTTATTCAGAACCAGAAAATACTGATTCTCTCGTTTGAGATGAAACCGGCGCGCCAGATGCAACGAATGAGCCGCCAAGCATATGCGAGGGATGTGCCGCCGGTCGAATTTCTGAGACAGTTTCATCAATGGACGGACGGAAAATTATGGATGTATGACCATACCGGCGCCGTGCATTGGCAGCAGGTCTTGGCCGTTTGCCGCTATGCCAGTGAGAAATTCGGAATCACGCATTTCATTATCGATAGCATGATGAAGTGCGTTAAGGGCGACGACGATTACAACGCCCAGAAAGACTTTGTAAATGAGCTTTGCGGGTTTGCACAGGCCCGACTGGCGCACGTCCACTTGGTGCACCATGTCCGCAAGGGTGAGAGTGAGGACAAGACCCCCGGCAAATTCGATATTAAGGGAGCTGGAGCGATTACCGACCAAGTGGATAATGTTTTCACAGTTTGGCGCAATAAACGGGCCGAGCGCGAACAGTCAGGAGACCCAACAGCGATACTCAAATGTGACAAGCAGCGCAACGGGGAATGGGAGGGCATGCTGGGTTTTTGGTTCCATCCTGATTCGATGCAGTACCTCGAAAAGATTAGCGGCATACCGATTCGATACAATCTTACCGACTAATTGTCGGTTTAATTTGGAACGCATCTGCTAATGCGTTATCACGTTGATGATTATTAACTACTGCGATAGAAGTACCTGCCTATACGCAAAACACACACAGGTCAAACAATGACAAAATCGACTCTCACCCCTAAGCAATCTGCATTTATTGATGAATATCTTATCGACTTTAATGGGACTCAGGCCGCTATTCGTGCGGGCTATTCTCCCAAAACTGCTAATACTATCGCCGCTCAAAACTTAGCAAAACTTAGCATTCATTCCGAAATCAAAGAGCGATTAAATAAACGCGCTGAATCATGCGAGCGTAAAGCCCTCGACATCATCAAAGATTTGCAAGCCATTAAAGATAGTGCAATGCGGCTAATTTTTGATTCTCAGGGTAACGAAGTAATGGCGCATCCACCCTCAGCCATTCGAGCGTTAGAGCTTGAAGGCAAATACATTGGAATGTTTACAGATAAATCTGCCGTCGATGTAACAACAGTAGGAAAGCCAATAGAGGCAGCGCCATTGATTAGCCCGGAAGAACTGGATGCGGCAATTAAACGTGCCCGAGAAGCGGTTTAATGAATTTAAGTCTATTCAAGCAAGAGGAGGGTAAGTAATTAAAAGCAAACATTCAAAACTAGACATTTAATACACTTTAGCGCTTCGAATGACCTATTTAGGGCATATACAGAATTCAATTTCGACCTCATACTCAGATGGCATTTATCCAAAATTTTTAAATCAACCTAAAAAATACAAGGCAAAAAATGGCGCTTATAAAATGCAAGGACTGCGGAAACGACGTGAGTACCGATGCAAAGAATTGTCCGAAATGCGGGGCAAACATCGTTTTACCAAAACCTCCCAAAAAGCCCGCCTCACCAATATTAAAATACATTCTCGGCTTTATTGTTGCTGGCTCAATAATCACTATGGCGATGAATGGAAATAAGCAGAGGGAAGCGGAAAAAGCAGACCAAGAACAATTAGCCTCAATGCCGCAGGCGCAGAGAGACGCGGTTTTAGCGCAGAGAGCGGCGCAGAAAAAGGCAGACGAGGCCAAGGTGGCAGCGGATGCCAAAGCGAAGGCAGACAGCGAAGCAATGTTGCACGATATAGGATTGGCAGAAGTAACCTGTCAAATGCTTGCAGAGAAAAGAGCCAACGACCCGGCATCAATCGAATGGTTAAGGCAGGAGCGGAAATTTGCGTTCACCTCGAAAGACCATATGAAAGCAACGTCGTTTCAGCCGATGCGGGCTAAAAATGCGATGGGAGCGCTGATATTAACTTCTGTAAAATGCGATTTAATAAAGAGCGGGAATGATTGGCAGGTCAGTAAATTTGATGAGCTGCATTAGCGGTTTATAGTTGGATTAAAATTGCAAGCCTGAAAAATAAAACCGCTCGCAGATTATTCGAGCGGTTTTTTATCGCCCGTGAATCACGGCTAAATATAAAATTGGGGTACACAACGGGTACACGGAGCCTATACAGGCCCTAGAAATGACAAAGGGTTAGTGCCTACTATGACGCTAACCCTTTTAAATACTGGTGCCGACTGCAGGACTTGAACCCGCCACCCCCTGATTACAAGTCAGGTGCTCTACCAGATGAGCTAAGTCGGCAAACTAGAAGAACGAAATTATAAACTACTTTATTATTGTCAGGCTAGGTTTTTTTCTTTTTTCTGCCAACTCATCCGGCCTGTCAGAACTGGCTTCAGCATCTTTGCTCGTAGCCAGACTGATGGACGCAGCCGGTTTGGCAGGCACTTCAGCGGTTTCTTCGCTGACGGCCAACTCTTCAATCACATCAAAAGCCATGCCCTGGCCGTTTTCACTGGCGTAGATGGCCGTAATGGCGCTGACTGGTACATAGATCTCGCGTGAGACGCCGCCAAAACGCGCCTTGAATGCGATCGCCACGTTATCCATGTGCAAGTCGTTGGTGGCGGTAAAAGCAATATTGAGGACAATATCGCCATTGCGGACAAATTCGCGTGGAACACGCACCTGGCCCTGGACTTTAACGGCAATATGGGGAGTATATCCATTATCGGTGCACCATTCATACAGAGCACGAATCAGATACGGTTTGGTTGAAGCGACTTCTGACATAATTTTTCTGCCTTATTTCTGCCTTATTTCTGCCTGCTTACTGCCTGTTACTGCGGTATTGACTTAACAAAACTGGCAACCCGGTCTGGAAATCTGCGGGCTGCCAACTTTTATCGTGATCGATTAACGACGCATGACTTTTTCTGATGGTGTTAATGCTTCGATATAGGCAGGGCGGGAGAAAATCCGTTCTGCATATTTCATTAACGGTGCTGCGGTTTTGGAAATTTCAATCCCGTAATGATCCAGACGCCACAGCAATGGCGCAATCGCCACGTCGAGCATAGAAAACTCTTCACCCAGCATGTATTTGTTTTTAACAAATAACGGTGCCAGTGTGGTTAAGCGATCGCGGATTTCGGCGCGTGCCTTGTCGAGAATTTTGCTTGAATTGCCTGATTTGTCATTTTCCAGAGTATGGACATGAATGAACAATTCTTTTTCAAAATTAAACAGCATCAGGCGTGCGCGCGAACGCATCAGCGGATCGGCTGGCATCAATTGCGGATGCGGGAAACGCTCATCAATATATTCATTGATGATATTCGATTCATACAGAATCAGATCGCGTTCCACCAGAATCGGCACCTGACCATACGGATTCATGGTCGAAATATCTTCCGGCTTGTTGAACAGATCGACATCACGGATTTCAAAATCCATGCCTTTTTCAAACAAGACCAAACGGCAACGTTGTGAAAATGGGCAAGTTGTACCCGAATAGAGAACCATCATTTTTGCAGTTCCTTAGAAACAAACAGGGTGAGGCTAAAAGGCTCACCTCCGATAGTACGAACAGCGTACAACAAATAAACTGTGTCGGTAATCAGCGATCACCGACAAGGTTTATTACTTAACTTCTTTCCAGTAAGAGGCATTCAGACGCCATGCCACAAAACTCAACAGAGTCAACCACATCAGGACCCAGACACCCAGACGCTTGCGGGTGCTTTGTGCTGGCTCGCCCATCCAGTTCAGGTAGGCAACCAGATCAGCTACCTGATTATCATACTCAAGGCTGGATAATTTTCCCGGGGTGATGGTAGTGAATTTTTTGAATTCCATGGTTTTCTGATGATCGTGCTCATCTTCGACTTCTTCAAAATCAGCGCTGCGCACACCCTGCAGCTCCCATAACACGTGCGGCATGCCGACGTTAGGGAATACCATGTTGTTCCAGCCGGTTGGACGGGAATCGTCTTTGTAATAGCTGCGCAGATAGGTGTAGAGCCAATCCGGACCGCTGCCCGCTTCGGAAGCGCGCGAACGGGCAATCACCGACAAATCCGGCGGCACAGCACCGAACCAGGCTTTGGCATCTTTAGCAGCCAGATGGGTGGTCATCAGGTCACCAACTTTATCGCTGGCGAGCAACAAATTGGCGCGGATTTGATCATCAGTCAGACCCAGATCTTTCAGACGACTGTAACGCATGGACGTAGCTGAATGGCAGTTGAGGCAATAATTGACAAACAGCTTGGCACCGTTCTGCAACGCCGCCATATTATTGGCACGATCCGGCGCATGATCCAGCGGAAAACCTTCATTGGCTAACGCCAGTGCTGGCAGCAACACCAGGGTGGCGATAATTTTATTAAAAAATTTCATATCTTCTATCCCTTTGGATGCTAGTGAGGCGTGAATGTGACGCGATTCGGTACTGGCTTGAATGTACCCTTCGCACTCCACCATGGCATTAACAGGAAGAAGCCAAAATAGATCACGGCGCACACCTGTGAAATACGTTCACGTGTTGGTGATGGCGGTTCAACACCCAGATAACCCAGAACCAGGAAGGCAATCGCAAACACGATCATGACGGTTTTATGCCAGTCCGGACGATAACGGATCGATTTCACCGGTGACTGATCCAGCCATGGCATACCAGCCAGAATCATCACCGAAGAACCAAACAGCACCACGCCCCAGAATTTGGCATCCAGACCGAAAGGCATCATGCCGACAATCATCACCAGACCAGCGCCAGCAATCGCTGCTTTAATCAGTGCAGGCAGATTGGTTTTGAGATAAATCAGGCTGACATAGGCTGCCACACCGGCTTGTACGACATACAGGAATTCACTGGTGGTAGCACGCAGAATCGAATAGAACGGCGTGAAATACCAGGTCGGTGCAATGTGCAGCGGGGTTTTGAGTGAATCAGCCGGAATGAAGTTATTCGATTCCAGGAAATAGCCACCCATTTCAGGAGCAAAGAACACGACCGCAGAAAACAGCACCAGGAATACCGTGACACCAAAAATGTCATGCACGGAATAGTAAGGATGGGAAGGAATCGCATCCACACCGTGGCCGTTGGCATCCAGATTGTCTTTGACTTCAATACCGTCAGGATTGTTGGAACCAACTTCGTGCAAAGCGATCAGATGCGCAGCAACCAGTCCCAGCAACACTAATGGAATCGCGATCACATGGAACGAGAAGAAACGGTTAAGGGTAGCGTCAGACACCACATAGTCACCGCGTATCCACAACGACAGATCAGGACCGATGAAAGGAATAGCACCAAAGAGGTTAACAATAACCTGTGCGCCCCAGTACGACATTTGACCCCATGGCAGCAGGTAACCAAAGAAAGCTTCAGCCATCAGGCACAGGAAAATGGCAAAACCGAACAGCCAGACCAGCTCACGTGGCTTGCGATAAGAACCGTACATCAGAGCGCGGGCCATGTGCAGGTAAATAATAATGAAGAACGCCGAAGCGCCGGTCGAGTGCATGTAACGCACCAGCCAACCCCAGGGAACTTCGCGCATGATGTATTCAACAGAAGCAAACGCCAGAGTGGCATCTGGTTTGTAATGCATCACCAGAATAATACCGGTGACGATTTGCAGCACCAGTACGAACATCGCCAGCGAGCCAAAAATGTACCAGAAGTTAAAGTTCTTCGGTGCGTAATACTGGCCCCACTGATCGTTCCATAATTTAGTTAAGGGAAAACGGGCATCGACCCAGTTCAGCGCCTTATCAACGGCAGGAGCATCTGCCGGCAGTTTTTTTTCAACGAATGCCATGATCAAGCCTCGCCTTTCTCATCTTTACCGATAACGATTTTGGTATCGGACAGGTACATGTGACGCGGAACGTCCAGATTCTGTGGCGCTGGCTTGTTTTTGAAGACCCGACCGGACAGATCGAAGGTCGAACCATGGCATGGACACAGGAAGCCACCTTCCCAGGTACTTGGCAACGATGGTTGCGGACCAGGAGTAAATTTGGAACTGGGCGAACAACCGAGGTGTGAACAAATACCGACGGCGATCAGGATATCGCTGTGTTCTTTACGGGCACGGCTTTGTTTTTCACAATATTCTGGCAGCGGCATAGTGTACGGCTTGAGCGAATCCGGATCAGCAACTTCGGTTTGCGTGGCAGCAAGGCTGGCCATCATTTCCGGAGTACGTTTCAGGATCCAGACCGGTTTGCCGCGCCATTCGGCGGTTTTCATTTCACCCGGTTTTAATGTGGAAATATCCACTTCAACCGGAGCACCTGCTGCTTTGGCGCGTTCAGATGGCTGAAATGTGCTTACCAACGCCCCCGTTGTAGCCAAACCTACAACACCACCCGCCGCGCACGTTGCGACGAGCAAGCCACGACGGCCGGAATCGACCTGCTTTTCGTTACTCATACCAACCCCATTCGTCAAAACTTATTTGTTGAAAAATTTAAAGTCATCATCGAGCAATACAAACTATTAACCACTAACAACGCGAAATTATAATGGAGCCAGAGCACGAATTAAAGGAAAACATTAAAAACCATGCAATCAGGCAGGCTTTTTACGGAATTTCCCGCCAATTACCGAACTTTCGTCTTGGAAACAACCTGCCATCGTGGCGTAAGCGTGTAAAATAACCACTACTTATTTATTAAACAACACAGGAGCCATCATGCTACAGGAATTCAAATCCTTCATTACTCGCGGCAATGTCGTTGATCTGGCAGTGGGTGTCATTATCGGCGCTGCTTTCAGCAAGATTGTGGATTCTCTGGTCCAGGATGTGATTATGCCGGTGGTCAGCAAAGTCGTGGGCGGGCTGGATTTTGCCAACTATTATCTGCCGCTCAATCACCAGGACACCAGTTTAACCTTGGTGGAAGCTAAAAAACTGGGCGCCGTTTTTGCCTACGGTAATTTTTTAACCATCGTACTGAATTTCCTGATTCTGGCGTTCATTATTTTTCAGATGGTCCGGTTAGTAAATATCGCCAGGAAAAAAGCCGAGGAAGCGCCGGTCGCACCGGCAGCGCCTTCCGAAGAAGTGCTGTTGCTGCGCGAAATTCGCGATTCTTTAAACAAACCCTAAACCGGGTTGGGAATATCGACAAAATGGTGGGCAATACCAAACTGACTGGCCACAGCCTGACCGAGTGCCTGCACACCATAGCGCTCGGTCGCGTGATGACCGCAGGCCAGATAGGCCACGCCGGATTCACGCGCCAGATGCACGGTGGATTCGGAAATTTCTCCCGACAAATACACACTAGCACCGATCGCCACCGCATCACCGAGAAAATTCTGCGCCGCACCGGTACACCAGGCTACCCGACCTAGTGGCTGGTCAGGTGCGCCGATGAGCAAAGGCTTGCGTTCGAGTTTTTCTTCTACCCAGCGACTGAAATCCCCAACGGTGTGCAGGCCGGGCTGCGTGGCGCGACCAATACTGGCCAAGCCCTGCTCGGCAAAACTGCCTTCCACGGTCAACTCCAGCACTCTGGCCAGTTGCGCGTTATTACCCCATTCCGGATGCAGATCGAGTGGCAGATGATAGGCAAATAAATTCATCTTGTTGTCGATCAACTTTTTAATGCGCTCAAATTTCGCCCCGGTCAGACAGGGATTTTCGCCGCGCCAGAAATACCCATGATGGACCAGCAACGCATCGGCATTGAGGGCAATGGCGGCCTTAATCAATGCCAGACTGGCAGTTACACCACTAACGAGCACTTTTATTTGCTCAATACCTTCCACCTGCAAGCCATTTGGACAATAATCATTTATTTTCACCGTTTGTAGGTTTGCCTCTAGAAATTGGCTCAAGTCACCCCGACTTACAGAAGGTACTGTTTTTTGATTCATTTTTTTCTCAACCTGTAAAAAATTATGCGACGACTCTGGCTCTTATTCGCTCAGGCAGCAACGGTCAGCCTGGCACTGTTGTTGATTGTAAATACGCTCAAACCAGAATGGCTGCCGCAATTCAGCGGTCGCGCCGCCCACGTGGTGCCCATGCCGGTTCTGGAAGCGCCGACCAATCTGGTGGCCCCGGGCAGCTATCGGGATGCGGCCAAACGCGCCATGCCTTCGGTTGTTAATATTTTCACCACTAAAGAAATTAAACGCAAGCAAAATCCACTCTACAGCGATCCGCTGTTCAAAAAGTTTTTTGGTAATGGTGCCAACCCGCCACCGGTAAAACAGTCCAGTCTGGGTTCCGGCGTGATCGTCAGCCCGAACGGCTACATTATTACCAACAACCATGTGGTCAATTCAGCCGATGAAATCAATGTGGTGCTCCCCGATGGCCGTAAGGCAATTGCAAAAATTGTCGGCACCGATCCGGAAACCGATCTGGCGCTGATCAAAATTGATTTATCCGATTTGCCTGCCATCACTCTGGGTCACATCGAACAGGCCAGTGTTGGCGATGTGGTGCTGGCTATTGGCAATCCCTTCGGCGTCGGACAAACCATTACCATGGGAATTATTTCCGCCCTCGGGCGCACTCATCTGGATATCAATACCTTTGAAAATTTCATCCAGACCGATGCTGCCATCAATCCGGGCAATTCTGGTGGCGCCTTAATCGACACCAACGGTAATTTAATCGGCATTAACAGCGCAATATTTTCCCAGAATGGCGGCTCGCTCGGTATCGGCTTTGCCATTCCGGTGAGTACCGTTAAATCCATCATGGATGGGATTCTGGCGCATGGTCACATGATTCGTGGCTGGATCGGGGTCGAGCCACAGGAGATCACCCCTGAACTGGCGGAAAATTTTGGCGTCAAAGAAAACTCCGGCACGCTAATTGCCGGTGTGATCCGTGGCGGACCGGCAGATCGCGCCGGCATCAAACCGGGTGACGTGCTCATCAAAGTTAACGACATACCGGCCACCGACCGGGTGACGATGATGAATCTGATCGCCCAGTTGCAGCCAGAAAAAAATGCCAGACTGACTTTTTTGCGTAAAGGTAAAATCCTGGTGGTCGATATCGTCATCGGCACACGCCAGCAGGCGCCAGCTACTCCCGACGATGAAGAAGATGACGACGGAAAATAAATTCAAGGCACACCATGCACCTCAATGATCTGTGCGGTTATTTGCACGAACTATCAGAAAACAATAACCGCGCCTGGTTCGTCATGAACAAGCCGCGTTACGATATTTTGCGCGAAGAATTTCTGCAACTGGTGACTGAGCTGATCGCCCAGATCAGTCGCACTGATCCGCTCATCCTGGGCTGCAATCCTAAAAAGGCTTTATTCCGCATCAACCGCGATGTGCGTTTTGCCAAGGATAAAAGTCCGTACAAAACCACGTTTTCTGCCGCCATCGTGGCCAACAACCTGAAAAAACCCAGTCTGGGTGGTGGACCGGCATATTATTTTCACATCGGTGCTGATGGTCAGGTGTTGTTTGCCGTGGGTGAATACATGCCGCCAGCCGAACGACTCAAGCAATTACGCACCCACGTCAGTGAAGACGGTGCTGCGCTGGTCAAAATTTTGCGCGCTAAAAAGTTGCAGCAAACTCTGGGAACACTGCAGGAAGAAGATAAACTGCAACGCGCACCCAAAGGTTTCGATCCGGCCGATCCGTATGTTGAGTATCTCAAGCTGAAACATTTTATGGTCTGGGCCGAACTGCCCATCAGCTCGTTCAAACACAGCAAAACCAGCAGCGCGTCTGATGAACTCATCAGCACCATGGCCAGCGCTTACAGGGATGCCTATCCGCTGGTGAAGTGGTTGCGGGCGGCGTAACGTTAAAAATACACTCGACCCACCACGGCCCAACTTTGCACCTGTGGTGCAGCGCCATAGTTAGTCAGGCGTGAACCGCTGTTGCCCTGCCACTGCAGGGCAAATTCAGAATGACTCAGATGGTAGCGCCATTCCAGCCACGATAAGCGGCTGGAATCGTTCAGATCCAGCCGCTCCATGGCAGTCAGATCCAGATGGTTGATGCCAACATCCTGCCAGCTCAGATACAGCATCGCCGCCTGTTTGGTGGGGGCATCCTGCGACGCCTGCAAACGCGTGCGGTACACCGCATACAGCGGCAGCGGACCTTGCCTGAAGGAATCCCATTGAGATGAATTCATACCGGCACCGTTATAGTTCCATTCGGCCGAGAGCGATATTTTATTGCTGGTGGTATAGGTGAGTCCGGTCGCCAGTCGCTGGCGAAATTCACTGTCGTCACCGGCAGGCAGACCCTGCTGGCGCAAGGCCTGTGTCAACAGTGACGGGCTGCGACCGCCTGACCATTCCAGATACACGACACTGGCATCATCAATAAGACTGGTGAGATTAAAACCGAATTGCACCGGCAACTGTTCAGACTGAAAAATCAGCCACTGTGGCGTCAGTCCTTCGGAAAATTGCTGACTGACTTTCAACAGCCAGCGCTGCTCATTATTGGTGCTGGCCAAGGCCGGATTAAAACTGCCCGGGTCCCTGCTACCATCGAGTTTGGGGGAATACAGCAGCGTGGCAGCACCACTGTCCCAGAGTTGCTGGGCACGCAGCATGATGCTGCCCTGGCGGTTGATTTTCAGACTATTGGGATCGACCGACACGATGGAACGCAGCGCGGCAGTTTTAAAGTAATCGGTCGGGTTGTAACCCAGCGCCACACCATTGCGTTCATTAATGCGACCAAGGTCGAGCAACTGCCCGGTTTGCGCCTGCCAGCTCAGGTAGGCTTCCCTGATGGTATTGACGGTGTGGTTTTCCGGTGTTTGCGCGGGATTATTGACATCCAGACGGTCAGCGAACAACACCCTCCAGCCACTGGCAAAGCTGTTGTCATAGTTAAGATCGAACGACAGTCGCTCACTGGTTTGACCCTGCCGGTCAGCGCGCATCTGGGTGCCAGCAGCGGCGACTTCGGCAAAATTGCGCCAGTTACTCGGGGTGGCTGCCACCGGGGCAATCTGGTCGGCCAGATTGAGTGCGCCCAGATCCGGGTCTTCCTGCGCCATGGCATACGGTATCCACCACAACCATCCGCAGACGGCCAGTAAGGAAAGTAACCTGCGGGAATTCATTCGGGCTTGAAGCGTGGCAGGTATTCGCGTTGCAGCCAGAGCTCCGGCACGTCGCGTTTAGTCAGATCGGAATAGCGCATTACCGTCACCCAACTGGGATCGAGACCGTCGATAATCACGGTTTCAGTCGGCCGTTCCAGACCGAGCTGTTTTTCGTAATGCCGGTAGTAAGCACTTTTAAGCAGTTTTCCGCTATCGGTATAAAAACGCGCTTTCACCGGACGGTTATTGGCGAGCTCGATCCACATGTCGATGTGATGATAGGTTGCATCCGGTGTGCTGGCCTGCAAAAACAGTTTGTAGCAATGCTTGCTCTGACGTTCACCGTCCTGGGTATCTTCTTCGGTAGCACTGGTGGCCTGATAATCTTTGGCCAGATTAACTGTCACCACATCACCGTTAGAGGCCTGTCCGAGCAAACGCTGTTGCGGTGACATGCGAATACTGGCTTTGCTGGCGGGATCATAAAACCACAGGTCTTTACCGGCAAACAGAATCAGCTTGCCGGCATCGCGCGCCGGAGCGATGTAACGAATCAGGCTGCGAAACTGGCCACTGTGCGGATCGGCTTTGGAATAAATCCCCAACGTGCTGGTATCGGTTTGTTTACCGGCGCGATATTCAATCAGGGTATTGGTCATGCCGAAAGGGTAATCGGGATTGCGCACCGCATCGCTGGCGGCAAGAATTTCCTGGGGCGACAATGCCGCCTGAGCACTGCTCACGAACAACAAACTCAGGCAGGCACGGATCAACAGAGAGGGCATGGAATTTCCTTTAGGTGAACGATTACACATGCCGCAAGGCATCGACGATCATCAGTTTTGAAGCACGGTTGGCTGGCCACCAGGCTGAAATCACGGTCACGCCAATCAGGCCGAGCACGCTGCCGATCAACAGGACTGGATCTTCCCAGACCCGCACCAGAATCAGGTAGGCATACGAATACCCCGGTGGCGTCCATGACAAACCGCTGTGATTAATCAGCCAGGCGATGAGCAGGGCCGAGGTAACGCCAGCAACGGCGCCCATGAGGGCGAGTAACAGCCCTTCGCATAAAAACAGTGCCCGCAAACCAGCGCGTCGCAATCCCATGGCGCGCAGGGTACCGATTTCAACGGTGCGCTCGACCACCGCCGTGCTCATGGTGTTACCTATCGTGAAGAGCACGATCACGGCAATCAGGGTGGCGATAAATCCAAACATCGAATTCATGAATTGCGCAGTTTGACCATACATCGGATTGAGCACTTTAAAATCCAGCACTTCCAGAGGCTGACTGGCAAACTGTTCGCCGATGATGGCCTGCAAACGCGCCCGGGCTGCGGGAATCTGGCTGGTATGGTGCAGTTGTACCTGAATGGCCGTGACTTGCGGCTGTGCCGAACCATAGATCAGTTTTTGCGCCTGACTTAAATGCATGGCCAGATAAATATCGTCGAGTGCCTTAATGCCCATGTTTCTGGCAGCGACCACGCTCAGGCTGGCGACATTGGGCGCACCGTGCGAGGTGGCAGCCAGCATTTCGATGCGGGTGCCGGTTTCTTTGACCGATGCCGTTTCTTCCAGTGCCGAGAGAGCGGCAATATCGTCCGGTGCGGCCGCACCGGTTGCAGCCACCACATCATCGGTTTGCACACAGTCGGCAATCCGCAAGACATGGCACAGTTTGAGCTTGCGCGCCACGCCTTCACCAATCACCACTGAATCCGGAGTTGTGCCGGTGAGCAGTAAGGGATGAACATAGCTGAACAGATGGTAATCGTTCCAGCGCTCCATTTGCTGACGCTCATCCGGCACGACACCACTGGCCATGACCGAACGCGATACCCCGGCAGAAAAATTACCGGCCAGGCCGCCGAGCTGCAAAGTCGGCGTCACGACAGTCAGCAGAGGTGCAAGCACGCTGTCCTGCTTGATGGCGGCAATAATTTGCTGATAATCATGGATGCCATAGGCAGTCGGATTATCACCGCCTTCGAGATAATAATTCTGATGCTGAATTTGCAGATGACCGCTGGCCTGAATGAAGCCGGATTCAATTCCGTAAATGATATTCGAGCGGTAACCACCAAAGAGCAGAATCGCGGTCAAGCCCACCACCATGGCCAGCAGGGTGGTCAGCGAGCGACGGCGGTTACGCAGCAGGTTGCGCAGTGCCAGAGAGAAGGTTCTCATGGTGCCACCTCCAGTGCCTGACGTTCAATTTTAATGATGCGGCCATCGCGGATAAAGATGGTGTCGTCGGCCGCCGCATGCACCTGCGGATCATGCGAAGAAAACACAAACGAGACCTGATGATCACTCTGCATCTGGCGCATCAAACTGATAATGGCTTCGCCGGTCTGACTGTCCAGATTGGCAGTGGGTTCGTCAGCGAGCACCAGTTTGGGTCCGGTAGCGAGCGCACGGGCAATTGCCACCCGCTGGCGCTGACCGCCTGAGAGCTGACCGGGAAGGTTTTGCGCCCGGTCAGCCAAACCCACGGCGTCGAGCAATTCCAGCACGCGTGCGCGCCGTTTGGCTGCCGGAACTTTGGTCAGGATCAGCGGATATTCAACATTTTCATAGGCGCTCAGTACCGGCAACAAATTGAAGTTCTGAAAAATATAGCCCAGATGGCTGGCACGAAAGTCTGAGAGTGCATCGTCCGACATGCTGTTGACGGATTGCCCGGCCACGATCACGTCACCACTGTCGGCACGATCGATACAGCCGATCAGATTGAGCAGCGTAGTTTTGCCGCTGCCAGAAGGACCAGAAATAACGGTAAAACAGTTGGCGCGGATGTCCAGATTGATATCCGTGAGCGCAGGGACGTCGATAAAATCCAGATGGTAGGTTTTGACAACCTGCTTCATTACAACCGGAAACATAGGACACTCCAGAGACGGGTATTGTTAGCTGGTCGCTTTTTTAAACCAGGGTGCTACCAGTAAGCCAATTTCAAACAGCAGACACATCGGGATGGCCAACAGTAACTGGCTAGTAACGTCAGGTGGCGTAACGATCGCGGCAATCACAAACGCGCCGACGATGATATAGGGACGCAGTGAGCGCAATTTTTCCACCGAAACCAGTCCGGTGCGCACCAGCACCACCACGATGATCGGCACTTCAAAGGTGACGCCAAAGGCCAGAAACATGGTCATGACAAAATCGAGATAGCTTTCAATATCCGGAGCCACCGAAATCGATTTTGGCGCGAACTGATTCACAAAGGAAAACACCACCCGGAACACAAAGAAATAACAGAACGCCACCCCGCTGATAAACAAACCCGAAGAAGCAATCACAAGAGGGGCGATCAGTCTTTTTTCATGCGCATACAGGCCGGGCGCCACAAATGCCCAGATCTGATATAACACCCACGGCAGCGAGATCAGCAGCGAGAGCATCAGGGTGACTTTGACCGGAATTAAAAATGGCGTGATCACGCCGGTGGCGATCATGTGGGCACCGGCCGGCAGGGTCTGCATCATAGGCGCGGCCAGCAAATCAAAAATTTGTGCAGCAAATGGCATCAGGCCCAAAAACACCAGCACCACCACGACCGAAATACGCACCAGACGGTCGCGCAATTCAATCAGATGGGAAATGAAACTGTTCAGGCTGTCGCTGGTGAATTGATCAGACATACATCACTTTAATAAAACGACTGATTGGTTTTAGGTTTCGGGCGGTACCTGGCTACCCGCGCAGCGGCTGACAGTAACTGCGAACGCCGTCCCTGCTGCTGTTTGTACCAGCCGGGAAGCGCTGAATTGCGCACCAGCCGGTTACGCCGGAAAGCCAGTGCCTTGCGCGCCAGGGCAGACTGCTCGGGCAAACGGTGCTCGCCTTCCCAGAGTGCATTGGCATCCTGACCAACCTGGTGAAGTTCTCTGGTGAAGCTGTCACTGAGTTCAGTCACGGATTGCTCCACGCCCTGCTGTACCTTGCGTAACTCATCGAGTTCCATCTCGCGGCTGACTTCGGCCTTGACCTGATTCAGATAGCGTTGTGCCCGTCCCAGCAGTGAGCCTGCCATGCGGGCAACTTTAGGTAATTTTTCCGGGCCGATGACCACCAGCGCCACGGCGCCAATCAGCGCCAGCTTGGCTAAACCCAGATCAATCATGGTGCAGTTTAAGGCTGAACACTATTTTTTCTCTTTGGCGTCAACATCTACAGTGGCTTTGTCGATGGCCGGTTGCGCTGGCTCAGGTTTTTTTTCTGCCTCACCCTTCATGCCATCTTTAAAGCCTTTGACTGCCTTGCCCAGATCTTCACCGGCACTGCCGAGTTTTTTGGTGCCAAAAACCAGCACCACAGCGATCAAAACAATTAACCAATGCCATATACTCATTGAACCCATGCCTGTTTCCTCCTGTGTGTTTAGCGCTGACCACGCCACGGCAGCGGACCGCCGATCATGTGTAGATGCAGATGATACACTTCCTGTCCACCATCCGGGCCTGAATTAATCAGTGTCTTGAAACCGCCCTGACGGTTGCCATGTTCATCCTGCTGTACCTGACAGCCTTGCTGCACTGCCAATTCAGGTACCAAAGCCAACATTCTACCAAGCAACCCGGCATCCGTGCCAGTACAGTCTGACAGCGTACTGATATGTTGCTTGGGAATGATGAGTAAATGCACCGGGGCGGCCGGGTGGATATCTTTAAAAACCAGCAATTCCTCGTTTTCATAGACTTTATCGCTCGGTATGCTTCCGGCGGCAATTTTACAGAACAGGCAGTTTTCCATCATGGTTTCCGTTATTTTTTGTGTTGTTCCTGTGCATCGCGCAATTCATCCTTGCGCGCGGCTTTTTCTTCGATCCCGGAGATGCCTTCGCGCCGCGCCAATTCGTCCAGCACGGCCTGAGGGGAAAGATCGAACTGCGCCAGCATCACCAGGGTATGAAACCACAAATCGGCGCATTCATATACCACGCCGCTGGTGTCACCAGAAACGCGGGCATCTTTGGCAGCCATGACAGTTTCGGTAGCTTCTTCACCGATTTTTTTCAGGATGGCATCATCGCCTTTGGCAAACAAACGTGCAACGTAAGATTGTTGCGGATCGCCGCCATTGGCCAGTTTGCGTGCTTCGATCACATCGGCCAGTCGCTGCAGTGTTGTACTCATGGGTAGAAATTCCAGTGACGGTTTAAAATTAACAGGTGAGTTTACTGCGCATCAGCGATCCATTCACCCTCAGCGCTATTGAGCTGCTGAAAAAAACACGAATGGCGTCCGGTGTGACAGGCAATGTCGCCAACCTGCTCAATTTTGAGCAAGACCACGTCGGCATCACAATCGAGCCGGATATCGATGATTTTCTGAAAGTGGCCGGATTCTTCGCCTTTGTGCCAGAGTTTTTTGCGTGAGCGGCTCCAGTAAACCGCTTCGCCCAATTCGACCGTTTTTTCCAGCGCTTCACGATTCATCCAGGCGAACATCAACACATCGTTGGTGCTCGCCTGCTGGGCAATGACCGGCACCAGGCCGTTGGCATCCCACTGAACCTTATTTAACCATTTACTCGACTTCTTCATACCAACCTCATGGGAATACCACGTGCAGCCATATAGTGTTTCGCTTCGCTTACCGTATGCTGTCCATAATGAAAAATACTCGCCGCCAGCACCGCATCGGCATGCCCCAACTGAATGCCATCGGCCAGATCCTGAAGCGAACCAACACCGCCAGAGGCAATCACGGGAATGTTAATCACGTCCGATACGGCACGCGTGAGTGCCAGATCAAAACCAGACTTGGTACCGTCTTTATTCATGCTGGTGAGCAGAATTTCACCGGCACCGAGTTGTTCCAATTGACGCGCCCAGGCCACCACATCCATCCCGGTCGCCTGACGGCCACCGTGGGTATACACTTCCCAAAGGCCGGGTGCGGTTTGTTTGGCATCAATGGCCACCACAATGCATTGGGAGCCGTATTTGCGCGCCGCATCGGCGACGAGCTGCGGATTAACCACCGCCGCACTGTTCATGCTGACCTTGTCGGCACCGGCATTGAGCAAACGGCGCACATCTTCCACCACGCGCACGCCACCGCCCACGGTGAGAGGAATAAATACCTGCGAAGCCACCGCTTCAATGATGTGGAGAATCAGATCGCGGTCATCTGAACTGGCAGTGATGTCGAGAAAAGTGATTTCATCCGCACCCTGCTCATCATAACGCCGGGCAATTTCAACCGGATCACCGGCATCACGCAATTCGGTAAAATTGATGCCTTTAACCACCCGCCCCGCGGTCACGTCCAGACAGGGAATAATCCGTTTAGCTAACGTCATCCGAGTTCACTTAATTCATCCGCGCGCGCCTGAGCAATTTTCAGGTCCAGCGTGCCTTCATAAATTGAGCGGCCACAAATCACGGCTTCAATGCCTTCATCCTGCACTGCACACAGTGCTTCGACATCGGCCAGAATATGAACCCCGCCGGAAGCAATAATCGGAATACTGACGGCCTGAGCCAGCTTAACCGTGGCTTCAATATTGACGCCACCCATCATGCCGTCACGGCCAATATCGGTATAGACAATGGATTCGACTCCGTAGCCTTCAAATTTTTTTGCCAGATCAATGACTTCGTGGCCGGACATTTTACTCCAGCCATCGGTGGCCACTTTGCCGTCTTTGGCGTCGAGCCCGACGATCACCTGTCCAGGGAAAGCACTGCAGGCCTCGTGCAAAAAGCCGGGACTTTTAACGGCGGCCGTGCCGATGATGATGTAACTTAAGCCGTTATTCAGATAGCGGTCGATGGTGTCGAGATCACGGATACCACCGCCGAGCTGGATGGGAATTTCTTCCAGACCGTTTTCTTCAGCATACCACTGAACCATTTTGATAATGGCTTTGACAGCCGCCTCGTTTTTTGGCTTGCCGGCAAAAGCACCATTCAGATCCACCAGATGCAGGCGGCGCGCGCCTTGCTGTAACCAGTGCAGTGCCATTTCAGCAGGATCGACGGAAAATACCGTGGCCTGATCCATATCACCTTGTTTGAGCCGAACACAATGACCGTCTTTTAAATCAATAGCAGGAATGAGCAACATAGCGTTTATGAATTAATAAGAAAGAAGATTTAAATTTCAATTAATAAGAATGACAACTTATGTTATAGCTGGTTTTTTACCTTCTGTTAAGGATTCCAGCGTGCAAAATTTTGATACAGCTGCAATCCGACGGTGGAGCTTTTTTCCGGATGAAACTGGGTTGCGAAAATATTATCGCGCGCCACCGCACTGGCAAAGGGAGCACCGTAATCGGTCCAGCCAGCCACCTGTGCCATTATCGCTGGTTTTGCATAAAAACTGTGTACAAAATAGAAATAACTTTGATCATCAATACCAGCCCACAACGGATGCCGGGGCCCCTGTTCATCTGCAATGCGTACCCGGTTCCAGCCCATTTGCGGTACTTTGAAGCGCGAACCATCTTGTTGTAATTTGCCCGCCAGATCAAAACGCTCAACATTGCCCGGCAGTAATCCCAGACCAGGGGTGTCGCCTTCGGCACTCCAGTCAAACAGCATTTGTTCACCCACACACACACCAAACAGCGGTTTATTGCGCGCCGCGTCCAGCAAAGCCTGCTGCAAACCGGAATCGCGCAGGCAAGACATGCAGTCCGGCATGGCGCCCTGACCGGGAAGCACGATCCGGTCAGCCCCGACGATATCAGCCACCAGACCAGAAATACGCACATCGGCTTCGGGAGCAGCGGCCCGCAGGGCTTGCGCTACCGAGCGCAAATTGCCCATGCCGTAGTCCACCACGACAATTTTATTCATGATCTATAAACTGCCTTTGGTCGATGGAATCATCCCGGCCGAGCGCGGGTCGAGTTCAACGGCCATACGCAGGGCACGGCCAAAGGCCTTGAATACGGTTTCGCACTGGTGGTGGGCATTATCACCGCGCAGATTGTCGATGTGCAGACTGACTCCGGCGTGATTGACAAAGCCCTGAAAAAATTCATGCGTCAGATCGACATCAAAACTGCCTATCATGGCGCGTTTAAAATCCACATGGAATTCCAGACCGGGGCGACCAGAGCAATCGAGCACCACGCGTGAGAGCGCTTCATCGAGTGGCACATAGGCATGGCCATAACGGCGGATACCGGTTTTATCTTTTAAGGCCAGCGCAAACGCCTGACCGAGCGTGATACCGACATCTTCAACCGTATGGTGCGCATCGATATGCAAGTCTCCCTGGGCATGAATATCCAGATCAAAGAGACCATGACGGGCAATCTGATCGAGCATGTGATCGAGAAACGGCACGCCGGTATTGAGCTTTTGCTGACCGGTGCCATCGAGATTGATGGCCACACGAATCTGGGTTTCGTTGGTTTTGCGGGTGATTTCGGCGCGACGTGCCGTAGTCGGAGTTTGAGCTTGCATGGAATAATCCGTTACAAAGGTAAAAAAGCGGCTAACTAAGGGGCTCACTAAGCAATGAAACAAAGGTCTCGAGGAACAGGCGGTTTTCTTCCGGAGTCCCCACTGTGACGCGCAGACAGTCTGTCAGCAAAGGATGCATTTTACCGACATTTTTAACTAAAATTTTATGCTCAAGCAGTTTTTTGAAAATTTGTTCGGCATTTGGCACCTTTATCAGTACAAAATTAGCCTGCGAGGGAAACACCTTGACCGCTTTCAGTTCTTGCAGTGCCGTACTCAACCAGCTGCGCTGCGCACAAATGGTGGCGGCCTGCTGATCAAACAGCGCGCTGTGTGGCAATAAAAATTCTGCCGCCGCCGCGCTCAGGACATTGATATTGTAAGGTGGGCGGACTTTTTCGATTTCGGCCAGCAGTTCCGCCGCCGCCGACATATAGCCCAGACGCAGACCGGCAAGACCGAGTTTGGACATGGTGCGCATGACGATCAGGTGGGCAAATTGCGGCAGCTGCGCCATCATGCTGCCGGGAGCAAATGGTTGATACGCCTCATCGAGCACCACAAAACCGATATCGCGCATGGCTTCGATGAGCACGATAAGCTGCTCATGCTCAAACCAGCTACCGGTAGGATTATTAGGGTTGGCTAAATACAGAATCGCCGGACGTTCAGTGGCTATAGCCTCCAGCATGGCGGGCATATCCAGAGTTAATTCTGCCGTAAGTGGCACGCCGACAAAACGCAAACCAGCCAACTGAGCCGAAACCGCATACATCACAAAAGTGGGTATCGGCGCCATGACACAGGCACCGGTTTGAGCGCAGGCCACCGACAACATCGCAATCAGTTCATCGGAGCCATTGCCCAACATGACGTCATAACCGGCAGGCACACCAAACAGGCGGCAAATAGTTTGTTTTAAATCCAGATAGGAGGGCACCGGATAACGGTTCAGGGCAACCTGCGCCAGGTGGGCACCGAGCTGAATTTTTAAGGTTTCCGGCAGGGCATAGGGATTTTCCATGGCGTCAAGCTTGACCATGTTGCTGGCATCAGCCACATAATAGGAAGTCTGGGAACGAATTTCCGGGCGGATAAGGCGGGTAATGAGTGACATGGCGTTATCCGTTGGTGGGGTTCAGACGCAATTCGGCCGAACGGGCATGCGCCTGCAAACCTTCACCATAGGCGAGTTCGGCAGCGATTTTCCCCAACGTTTGCGCTCCCGCCTTGCTGACATGCAGCACGCTGCTGCGCTTTTGAAAATCGTACACGCCCAGCGGAGATGAAAAACGCGCAGTGCGCGAAGTTGGCAATACGTGGTTCGGGCCGGCACAGTAGTCGCCCAGCGCTTCGGATGAAAACTGCCCCAGAAACACCGCTCCGGCATGACGGATTTTACCGGCCCAGTATCCGGGATTTTTGGTGGAAATTTCCAGATGTTCCGGCGCAATCGCATTGGCGATGGTACAGGCTTCCTGCAAATCTTTTACCTGTATCAAGGCACCGCGATCGGTGAGAGAAGTACGGATAATATCCTGACGTGGCATGGTGGCAATCAAACGTTCGATACTCTGCTGCACCAGATCGAGATAGACCGGATCCGGGCACAATAAAATCGACTGCGCCAGCTCGTCATGTTCAGCTTGTGAAAACAAATCCATGGCAATCCAGTCGGGATCGGTGCTGCCATCACAGATTATGAGAATTTCTGACGGGCCGGCGATCATGTCGATGCCGACGGTACCAAACACCCGGCGCTTGGCGGCCGCCACGTAAGCATTGCCAGGTCCGACAATTTTATCCACCGCCGGAATGGTTTCAGTGCCATAAGCCAAAGCAGCGACTGCCTGCGCGCCACCGATAGTAAAGATCCGGTCGACGCCGGCAATTTTGGCGGCCGCCAGTACCAGCTGATTTTTGATGCCGTCCGGCGTAGGCACAACCATGATAATTTCTGCCACACCGGCCACTTTGGCAGGAATGGCATTCATCAGCACGGACGAGGGGTAAGCTGCCTTGCCACCGGGAACATAAATTCCCACCCGGTCGAGCGGCGTGACTTTTTGTCCGAGTATGGTGCCATCGGCTTCGGTGTAACTGAACCCGGCGGAACCACATTCGCGTTTTTGAATTTCATGATAACTGCGCACACGTGCAGCAGCGGCTTCGAGTGCAGCGCGCCGTTCAGGGGGCAATTGCTGCAGTGCATGTTCCATTTCCTGCTGACTGATTTCGAGTCCGGCAACCGTTGCCGCCTCGAGCCGGTCAAATTGTTTGGTAGCCGCCAGAACTGCGGCGTCGCCCTGCTGTTTGACAGCGCTCAGAATTTGCACCACGGCGCGATCAATGGCGTCATCCTGCGCACTTTCAAACGCCAACAAGGCCTTAAGCTGTGCCGAGAAATCGGCCGCAGTCGAATTCAGTCGGGCAATGTGGATAGTCTTGAGTTCTGAAGTAGCAGGCGCCGTCATGATCAATTAAGTTAAGTTCGATTGAGTGAGGCAGCTTCAAAGGCGGCCAGTATCGGTTGTAAAAATTCACGTTTCAATTTCAATGCCGCCTGATTGACAATCAGACGCGAAGAAATATCCATAATTTGTTCCACTTCGACCAAATGATTGGCGCGCAGGGTATTGCCGGTACTGACGAGATCGACAATCACATCCGACAGGCCAACCAGCGGAGCGAGTTCCATCGAGCCATACAGTTTGATCAAATCAACATGCACACCCTTACTGGCAAAATGTCGGCGGGCGATTTCAACGTATTTGGTGGCTACACGCAAACGCGCTCCCTGACGTACAGCGCTGGCATAATCAAAACCCTGCGCCACCGCCACCGACATGCGACAGGCAGCAATTTTCAGATCTACCGGCTGATACAGACCATCGCCGCCATGTTCGATTAACACATCCTTGCCCGCCACACCAAAATCGGCCGCACCATACTGCACGTAGGTTGGCACATCAGAGGCACGGACAATAATCACCCGCAAGAGCGGATTGGACGTCGGCAAAATCAGTTTGCGCGAGGTTTCCGGATCTTCCAGTACCTGTATACCCGCTGCCTCAAGTAACGGCAGGGTGTCATCAAAAATACGGCCCTTGGATAGCGCCAGCGTCAGTTGCGCGCTCATGAAGCTGAACTGATGCGCCGGATATTGGCGCCCAGAGCCGATAATTTTACTTCCATGCGATCATAACCACGGTCGAGATGGTAGATACGATCGATCAGGGTTTCGCCTTCGGCAGCCATGGCGGCAATTACCAGACTGGCGGAAGCGCGCAAATCGGTCGCCATGACCGGTGCGCCTACCAGTTTGTCAACGCCGCGCACAATCGCCGTATGTCCTTCGATTTCAATCGACGCACCCAGACGATTTAATTCCTGCACATGCATGAAGCGGTTTTCAAAAATAGTTTCAGTCACCTGACTGGTACCCTCGGCAATACAGTTGAGTGCCATAAACTGCGCCTGCATGTCGGTAGGGAAACCCGGATATTCGGTGGTGCGGAAACTGACCGCTTTCGGACGCGCAGACATTTGGATGCGAATACTGTCCGGTTCAGAAATGAGGATGGCCCCTGCTTCACGTAATTTATCCATGGCAACATCGAGTATATCGACACGGGTGTTTTTCAGGGTCACATCACCACCGGTGGCGGCGACCGCACACAAAAAGGTGGCGGCTTCAACCCGGTCAGAAATGATGTGATGACGGGCACCGTGCAATTTTTCCACGCCATGAATCACCAGGCGCGAACTGCCGATGCCGGAAATTTTTGCGCCCATGGAAACCAGCAGATTGGCCAGATCGACCACTTCGGGTTCACAGGCCGCATTTTCCAGCACGGTTTCACCTTCGGCCAGAGTCGCGGCCATCAGCAGGTTTTCGGTGCCGGTGACGGTAATCATATCGGTAACGATACGGGTGCCCTTGAGCTTTTTGGCTTTGGCATGAATGTAACCGGCTTCGAGATGAATTTCAGCGCCCATGGCCTGCAAACCCTTAATGTGCTGATCCACGGGGCGCGCACCGATAGCGCAACCACCAGGCAGAGAAACCTTGGCTTCACCAAAGCGTGCCAACAGCGGGCCTAGTGCCAGAATCGAGGCGCGCATGGTTTTGACCATGTCATACGGTGCTTCCAGGGTATGGATATTGCCGCCATTGAGTACCACTTCGCTGCCGCTGACCTGCATCTTCAAACCCATCTGGGCCAGCAGTTTTTCCATCGTGGCCACATCTTTGAGCTGTGGCAGATTGGTCAGATTGAGGTCGTCAGCGGTCAGCAGACCGGCGCACAGAATCGGCAGGGCGGCATTTTTAGCACCGGAAATTTGTACCTCGCCAGTCAGGCGGGTACCGCCGGTAATAAGTAATTTATCCATGTTGAGCAAATTCTTCCGGCGTCAGGGTTTTCATAGAAAGCGCATGTATTTCTGCGCGCATACGGTCACCCAGAACGGCATACACCATTTGGTGCCGCTGTATCGGGCGTTTTCCTGCAAAGGCGGCACAAACGATGGTGGCCTGAAAATGCTGACCGTCACCTTCTACTGTAAGGTGACTGCAGTCCATACCGGCGGCGATGTAATTCTTGATTTGATCTGGTGTTGGTAACACGATGACTTCCTTGAAATTCAAAAACCAGTCCGGCTGATTGACACCGGACTGAGACAATTTAGCTGCGTAACTTGTAACCGCTTTTAAGCATGCCCAGAGCGATTCCTGCCAGCACTACAAAAAACACCAGCACGATGGCAAAACTGCGCAGCGGATCGATATCGGACTGACCAAAAAAACCGAATCGGAATCCGTCTATCATATAAAAAAATGGGTTAAAGCGCGAGATCGTTTGCCACAATGGCGGCAATGAGTGGATAGAATAAAACACCCCGGACAAAAACGTTGCCGGCATGATCAAAAAGTTTTGAAATGCGGCCAGCTGATCGAATTTTTCCGCCCAGATGCCGGCTATCAAGCCCATGGTTCCGAGTATTGCCGCACCCAGCAGGGAAAACACCACAATCCAGAGCGGCGCCTGAAACGACAGATCAGCAAACCAGGCGGTAATGACAAACACACCCAGACCGACCGCCAGCCCACGCACTATGGAGGCGAGTACATAAGCACCAAACAGCTCCCAGTATGACAGCGGCGGCAACAAAATAAACACCAGATTACCGGTGATTTTGGATTGCATTAACGACGACGAGGCATTGGCAAAGGAATTTTGCAACACGCTCATCATCACCAGGCCCGGTATCAAAAACGAGGTGTAGCGCACTCCGGCATACACCTGCACATGTGCGTCAAGCACATGGCCAAAGATCAGCAGGTACAGCATGGCTGTCATGATCGGCGCGGTAATGGTTTGTGTAGCCACTTTCCAGAAACGCAGAATTTCTTTATAAAACAGGGTTTGAAAGCCTATCATTTGCCGCCCATAATCTGTAAAAACACATCTTCCAAATCTGCCTGCTGTAACTGCAAGTCATCGATCACACAACCTGCCTGACGCAAACTGGCCAGGATTGGCTCAATCTCCGTGCTATGGTTGATGCGCAGATTGGTGTAGGTCGATTCGGTCGGAATTTGCAACGCCTGCAACGCAGCTGGCAAGGGCGCGCCCGACAGCAACAGTTTGAGTTGCGAACCAGCCACCTGTTCCAGCAGAGCTTTGGTAGTGTCGAGCGCGACCACCTTGCCCGCTTTGAGCATGGCAATCCGGCTGCACAGGGCCTGGGCTTCTTCCAGATAATGTGTGGTCAGTACAATGGTATGGCCTGCACGATTGAGGCGGCCGATGAATTTCCATAAGGTCTGACGCAATTCCACATCCACACCGGCGGTCGGCTCATCGAGCACAATCACCGGCGGCTTGTGCACCAGTGCCTGCGCCACCAGCACACGTCGCTTCATGCCACCGGAGAGTGCGCGCATATTGGTGTCGGCTTTGTTGGTCAGATCGAGATTTTCCATAATCTCATCGATCCAGTCGTCGTTGCGTTTCAGGCCGTAGTAGCCCAATTGCATGCGCAGGGTTTCACGCACCGTGAAAAATGGATCAAACACCAGTTCCTGCGGCACCACGCCGAGCTGACGACGCGCGGCACGATAATCTTGCACCACATCGTGCCCCATGACAGTCACCGCACCCGAAGTGGCGCGATTCAATCCGGCGATAATCGAAATCAAGGTGGTTTTACCAGCGCCATTGGGGCCGAGCAAACCAAAAAATTCACCTTCATTAATGGTCAGCGTTACCCCATCTAGTGCCTGTAAATTGGCATAGTTTTTCTTGATATCGGTGATTTGTATGGCCGCCATGGGCTTAGTGCTTTATTTAAAGAGTTGAAGGTGCACGGCAGAGCGCCGTTTTATGCATCATAAGGGGGATGATTATAGGGGAATTTGAGGGGCTTGACTTAACCCTGCGGCGTAAAAGTCAGAATAAATCTGCAGGGCAGCAGTTTGCCCCTGAATACCGATGATTCATCTATACAAATTCAGTCACGCCATACAGTTCAATCAGGTTATGCAGACTGACCGGAATATGCTCAAACTGGAGTCGTGATCCGCGCTCAACGGCCAGTCGCTGCCAGGCCAGCATGCAGGCCACGGCACTGGAATCCACGCTACTGGTTTGCTCAAACGAAACCGTGGTCTGTCCTGCAGTGATGGCAGCCAGACCGGCAGCAAGCTGCTGCGCGGCGTTTTTATGAGTGAATTCGGCCGTGGGGATAAACATTATTTGGCTTTTTTGGCAAACGTCGTCGCCAGTTTGGCATTTTTGTCGGTTAATGCCTGAATCAGGCCATCGATACCGCTTTTATTGATTTCTGCCGTAAAGTTACCCTTATAGGTTTCGATTAACCAGGCACCGAGCACATTGATGTCGTAAATTTTCCAGCCGCCTGCTTCTTTACGCAAACGGTAGTTCAGCTGAATCGCTTCACCAACGCGCGCCTGAATCACCTGACTGCGCACTTCCACTTCGGTATCGGTGGGTGCGGCACGGAAGGGTTTATATTCCAGACGCTGATCTTTGACTTGCGAGAGTGCGCCTGAGTAGGTGTAAATGAGCAGGGTGCGGAACTGCGTCACCAGATTTTTTTGCTGTTCAGGTGTGGCCACGCGCCAGTTACGGCCAGCGGCGAGTTCTGTCATGTACTGAAAATCCACATAAGGGATGATTTTGGTTTCCACCAGATTGAGAATTTTTTGCTGATTGCCAGCCTGAATTTCTTTATCTCCCTTGGCCGTTTCCAGCACTTCCTGGCTGATGCGTTTGACCAGTACATCCGGGGTTTCTGCGCCAGGCACGTCATCGGCCATGGCAGCGATATTCCAGCACAATGCCAGAGTAACAGTGATGAGTATTTTTTTTGCTAAGTTCATAAATCTTCCGACAGGTGAGTTCAGGTTATTAAGGAGCTTTGTTTTCTGTAGCCATTTCTTCTTCGTTCTGCTTTTTGATTGCCGCTTCGTCTTCCCTGTCCTGCTCGGCATCCTTGGCCGCATTGATCTGACTGGCGCGGCGCTGCAAATAAGCGTCCCGGGTAAACACATACTTATCGAGGGCCGCATCTTCGAGCAGGGTACTGGCATCGAGATAACCGGCGCGTTTATCCACGAGTCGCAGCACAGTGCCGGTGTTTTTGAGTGCTATCGGACGTTCGTACGACCAGACGTCGGCATAATAATCCACCGGCATGGCCAGCGCGTCTGTCATCACCGAAGGGCCATAGAACGGCAACACCAGATACGGGCCATTGGGCACACCCCAGACTCCCAGAGTCTGTCCGAAATCCTTGCGGTGTTTGGACAATCCGCCTTCAGAGGCAATATCGAGCACACCTAAAAAACCAAACGTACTGTTGACACTAAAGCGCATCACATCGGTAAAGCCGTCTTCGACATTACCCTGAAAAAAACTATTGGCTGCGGTCCAGATATCGTTAATATTTCCAAAGAAATTACCGATCCCGGTTTGCACAAATGAAGGCGTGATATTGACATACAGGCGCGCTGCTGGCTGAAGCACAATATCATCGAGCTTGTCATTGAATTTGGAGGTGCTGCGGTTCATGCGTTCAAACGGATCCACCCGGGCACTTTGAGTGCCATCTTCATTGGGAACCGTCGCGCAGGCAGATAACAGGGTCAGACTGACGAGCACCAATAAGGAATTTTTTTTCATTTACCGTCCTTGCCTTCAGCAGCTTTACTGAACAAAAACTGACTGATTAAATTTTCCAGCACGATGGCCGATTGCGTCATAGTGATTTTGTCACCCGCCGCCAGATTATGCACATCGCCACCAGGTTCGATGCCGATGTATTGCTCACCCAACAAGCCAGAGGTGAGAATTTTCACAGAACTGTCTTTGGGAAATTTATAACGACTGTCGAGTTGCAGACTGACCTGTGCCTGGAACGTGGTGTCATCAAACTGAATATCTCCCACCCGGCCAACCACCACACCGGCACTCTTGACCGGAGCGCGCGGCTTGAGACCGCCGATATTATCAAATTTACTGGTCACCAGATAGCTGCTGCCGACCGACAGCGAACTCATGTTTCCGACTCTGAGTGCCAGAAACAGCAGACCAATGGCACCCAAAATAACGAATAATCCGACCCAGACATCCAATGACTTGTTTTGCATTTCTCGTTTCCTGTAATCTATTTATAGACTTATTTAAACATCAGTGCGGTCATGACAAAATCGAGCCACAACACCATCAGCGATGACATCACCACGGTACGGGTAGTCGCTCTGGAAACACCTTCTGGTGTCGCCTGGGCCTGATAACCCTGATAAATGGCGATAAACGTGGCAGCGAAACCGAACACCACACTTTTGATAATGCCGTTACCAATATCTTCCCAGAGATCCACACCACCCTGCATTTGTGACCAGAAAGCCCCTTCATCGACACCGATAAGCTGCACTCCAACCAGATAGCCACCAAAGACGCCCATAGCGGTAAACAAAATCGCCAGTATCGGCATGGCGATCAGGCCGGCGATAAAGCGTGGTGCCAGCACACGCTGAATCGGGTTGACGGCCATCATTTCCATGGCGGCAAGCTGTTCACCGGCTTTCATCAAACCGATTTCAGCCGTCAGCGAAGTTCCGGCCCGACCGGCAAACAACAGTGCGGTAATCACCGGTCCAAGTTCGCGCGCCAGTGACAGCGCCACCAACAGACCGAGGGCTTCTTCCGAACCGTAGCGATTAAGCGTGTAATAACCCTGATAAGCCAGCACAAAACCGACAAATAAACCCGAGACCAGAATAATCACCAGCGAATAATTACCAATGAAATGAATTTGCGTGGTGATCAGCCGTGGCCGACGCCACAAACCAAGACCAGATACCAACATAGCCCACAGGGTGCGAAAGGCCAACCCCAACTCGGCCAGCCAGGCGCGCACGCCGTGCCCCAAAAGGGCTACCCAGTTCATCATCATGACGTCACTCCCATGCCCAGATCCTGTGCCAACGATTTACCCGGATAATGGAAAGGAACGGGGCCATCGGCTTTGGCGTTGACAAACTGGCTGACATAAGGATCGGTTGACACCAGCATTTCGGCCGGAGTTCCCTCGGCAATAACACTTCCCTGGGAAAGAAAATACACATAGTCGGCAATGGCAAACGATTCGTGTACATCATGCGACACCAGAATCGAGGTCGAGCCGAGCGCATCATTGAGCTTGCGGATCAGGTTGGCGGTCACGCCCATGGAAATCGGATCGAGGCCGGCAAACGGTTCGTCATACATAATGAGTTGCGGATCGAGCGCAATCGCCCTGGCCAGCGCCACCCTTCGAGCCATGCCACCGGAAATTTCCGATGGTTTTAGCTGTGCCGCATTGCGCAATCCGACCGCATTGAGCTTGAGCAGCACCAGATCATGCAACAGCGCTTCGGGCATCGTGGTGTGTTCCCTCAAGGGGAAAGCGACGTTTTCAAACACGGTCAGATCAGTAAATAACGCCCCGTGCTGAAACAACATGCCCATCTGGCGGCGCTGCTGGTACAGTTTGGCGCTGTCCGCAGGCGCAATCAGCTCGCCCTGCAAACGAATCTGTCCTGCACCGGGGGCAATCAAGCCGCCGATTAAACGCAAGATGGTGGTTTTTCCCGATCCGGAGCCTCCCATGACAGCAATTACCTTGTTGCGCGGGAACTGCATAGTCAGACCAGAAAGAATAGGGCGGTCTGCATACGCAAAATGAAGATTTTCAATTTCGACGAGATTAGTCACGTTTTGATTATTTTTTTCAATCCGTCATTGTAGAGCAAAACCCCGATAGTCTGCTGAGCAGGCCTTAATTGACTGGAGAATTTATGTAACGCCAACGTTACATAAGCAAAACGCCGCCCATCGTGTTGCGATGAAGAGCGGCGTTTTGATTTAAAAATTTACACAGAGCAACATTTAACTTGGCAGCAGCGAACTTCCCATCAAAAACATATCCACGGCCTGAGCACATTGCCGTCCTTCACGAATCGCCCAGACCACCAGCTACTGGCCACGACGCATATCACCGGCAGCAAACACCTTATCCACCGAAGTGGCATAAGCATTAACCCCTTCGGTTTGAGCACGGGCATTACCACGGGCATCAGCATCCACACCAAATGCATTCAGAATTTGTTGTACAGGAGATACAAATCCCATGGCCAGCAACACCAGATCGGCTTTGATTTCAAACTCGGAATCGGGCACTTCCTGCATTTTTCCATCGCGCCACTCGACCCGTACCGCAATCAGCTTTTCCACTTTACCGTTACTGCCTTCGAGCCGTTTGGTAGCAATTGACCAGTCACGCTGGCAACCTTCTTCATGCGAAGACGAGGTGCGCAACTTCAGCGGCCAGTAAGGCCAGACCATCGGGGTGTTTTCTTTTTCCGGCGGCATAGGCATCACTTCAAACTGACTCACGGCAACCGCACCATGACGGTTAGAGGTGCCGACGCAATCCGAGCCGGTATCGCCACCACCGATGACCACCACATGCTTACCGGCGGCTTTAATCTGGTCTTTGACCTTATCACCCGCATTCACTTTGTTTTGTACCGGCAAGAACTCCATTGCAAAATGCACGCCTTTGAGTTCGCGACCCGGCACGGGCAAATCACGCGGCTGCTCGGCACCACCGGCAATAATGACCGCATCGAACTGTTCCTTCAATTGCGCCGGAGTCATGGTCTCTTTCGACCAATTGGTGATCTTGTCCGGAAAGCTGCCCGGCTCGGCAATCAATACCGACGTTTTGAAGACCACGCCCTCGGCCTGCATTTGCTCAACCCGGCGGTCGATATGGGATTTTTCCAGTTTAAAGTCGGGAATACCGTAACGCAGCAAACCACCGACGCGGTCGTTCTTTTCGAACACCGTGACTGCATGACCGACGCGGGCCAATTGCTGTGCCGCTGCCAGACCGGCAGGGCCGGAACCGACGATGGCGATTTTTTTGCCCGTCGCTGCTGGTATGCTTTGCGGAACGATCCAGCCGTTTTCCCAGCCTTTATCGATAATAAAATGTTCGATCGATTTAATGCCGACCGCATCCGAATTAATCCCCAGAGTACAAGCCGACTCACACGGTGCCGGACAGATCCGGCCGGTAAATTCGGGAAAATTATTGGTCGAGTGCAGCGTTTCGAGCGCCTGCTGATAATTACCCCGATACACCAGATCATTCCAGTCAGGAATGATGTTATTCACCGGACAGCCATTATTACAGAACGGAATACCGCAATCCATGCAGCGCGCGGCCTGTGTTTTGGCATCAGCATCGTTGAGGTGCAGCATGAATTCCCTGTAATGCTTCAGACGCGCTGCCGGCGCTTCGGCGCCTTCCTGCAAGCGCGCATACTCCATAAAACCAGTTACTTTTCCCATTTTAATTCCTCAGTAGTGACGATCAGGCCGCCAGTTGATTTTTGCTTTGCACAGCCGCCAGAGCGCGCTGGTATTCGATTGGGAATACCTTAACGAATCTGGCACGGCTGCGGGCCCAGTCATCGAGCAAATTACGCGCCCGGGTGCTGCCGGTATGTTTGAAGTGGCGCTCAATCAAATTGCGCAAAATAACTTCATCGGCTTCACTCACGCCAGCGATGCTGTGGAACACGGCATCAGGCTGGGCACGCTGTTCTATGCCAGACAACACCGGTTCCAGATTGACCATCGCCAGATTGCAGCGACTGGAAAAATCACCTGATTCATCATACACATACGCCATACCACCAGACATACCGGCGGCAAAATTGCGTCCGGTTGCGCCCAGCACCACCACGGTTCCACCGGTCATGTATTCACAACCGTGGTCACCGGTACCTTCAACAACGGTGGTCGCACCCGAGTTGCGTACCGCAAAGCGTTCACCGGCCACGCCATTAATAAAGGCTTCACCGGCAATTGCACCGTACAGCACGGTATTGCCACAGATAATATTATCAACCGCACGCCCCCGGAATTCGGTATTCGGACGCAAAATCACCCGTCCGCCAGACAACCCCTTACCGACATAATCATTACCTTCACCCACCAGATCGAGCGTAATCCCCTGCGCCAGAAATGCGGCAAATGATTGGCCGGCTGTGCCCTGCAACTGAATATGAATGGTGTCGTCCGGCAAACCGGCATGACCGTATTTTTGCGCCACCAAACCAGAGAGCATGGTGCCTACGGTACGGTTGACGTTTTTCACCGGCGAAATGAACGAGACTTTTTCACCGCTGTTCAAGGCCATTTGCGCTTGTGCGATCAGTTTATTATCCAGCGCCTTTTCCAAACCGTGATCCTGGAAGCTGACATGCTTATTCGGGGTATCGGTTTCCACCAGATGGAAAATACGACCGAAATCCAACCCCTTGGCTTTCCAGTGGGTGATTGCTTTGGATTTATCCAGCAAATCCACCCGACCGATCATTTCGTCATAGCTGCGCAAGCCCAGCTGTGCCATGATCTGACGCACTTCTTCGGCCACAAAGAAGAAATAATTCACCACATATTCCGGCTTGCCGGAAAACTTGGCGCGCAACACCGGATCCTGCGTGGCCACACCGACCGGGCAAGTATTGAGATGGCACTTGCGCATCATGATGCAACCTTCCACCACCAGCGGTGCGGTCGCAAAACCGATTTCATCTGCGCCCAGCATGGCGGCAATGGCCACGTCGCGACCGGTTTTCATCTGACCATCGGCCTGCACCCGCACACGACCACGCAAGCCATTAAGCATCAGGGTTTGCTGGGTTTCGGACAGGCCCAACTCCCACGGTGTTCCGGCGTGTTTAACCGACGACAATGGTGAAGCACCGGTACCGCCATCATGACCGGCAATCACGATATGATCCGCCTTGGCTTTAGCCACCCCGGTGGCCACCGTGCCGACACCGATTTCGGAGACCAGCTTGACCGAAATCGAGGCGCGCGGATTAGCATTTTTCAAATCATGGATTAACTGCGCCAGATCTTCAATCGAATAAATATCATGATGCGGCGGCGGTGAAATCAACCCCACACCCGGCACCGAAAAACGCAGCCTGGCAATATACTCCGACACCTTGTGTCCGGGCAGCTGGCCACCCTCGCCCGGCTTGGCACCCTGGGCCATTTTGATCTGGATCTGGTCAGCCGAATTCAGATATTCGGCAGTCACCCCAAACCGTCCGGAAGCGACCTGCTTGATGCGCGAACGCAGCGAGTCACCATCGAGTAAAGGAATCTCCACCTTGATTTGTTCAGCACCCAGAATCGACGCCAGCGATTCACCCTGCTTGATCGGGATGCCCTTTAATTCCTGCTGATAACGGGCCGGATCTTCACCGCCTTCACCGGTATTCGATTTACCACCGATACGGTTCATGGCCACGGCCAGTGTCGCATGCGCTTCGGTACTGATCGAACCCAGCGACATCGCGCCCGTCACAAAGCGCTTGACGATTTCTTTGGCCGGCTCCACCTGATCAAGCGGAATCGCCTTCAATGGATCAATTTTGAATTCAAACAAACCACGCAAGGTCATATGGCGTTTGGACTGGTCATTGATAATCTGCGCGTATTCTTTATACGTGCTGAAATTATTGCTGCGGGTGGAATGCTGCAGCTTGGCGATCGCATCCGGAGTCCACATATGTTCTTCACCACGGATACGGAAAGCATATTCACCACCGGCGTCGAGCGCATTGGCGAGCACCGGATCAGCACTGAATGCCAGCTTGTGCAGCAACAGCGCCTCTTCGGCGATTTCAAACACACCGATACCTTCAATATTGCTAGCCGTGCCGCGGAAATATTTATCCACCACCGCTTTGTTCAAACCAATCACTTCGAAAATCTGCGCACCACAATACGACATATAGGTCGAAATGCCCATTTTGGACATGACTTTCATCAAGCCCTTGCCGATCGCCTTGGTGTAGTTGTAAATTGCTTCTTCCGGCGTCACCTGTAATTCTGCCGCCATGCTTTGCAAGGTTTCCATAGCCAGATACGGATGCACTGCTTCGGCACCATAACCGGCCAGCAGGGCGAAATGATGAGTTTCGCGTGCCGAACCGGTATCGACCACCAATCCGGTGGTGGTACGCAAACCACAGCTCACCAGATGCTGATGCACGGTCGAGGTCGCCAGCAACGCCGGAATGGCAACATGATCCGCACTCAGACGGCGATCAGAAATGACAATAATATTGTGGCCGGATTTAACCGCATCGACCACTTCGGCGCAGATCGAGGCCAGGCGTGCTTCAATACCTTCCTTGCCCCAGGCTACCGGATAGCAGATATTGAGATCATAGGATTTGAATTTACCGCCGGTATGGGCACTGATATTGCGCAGCCGTGCCATGTCGGCAAAGTTCAGCACCGGCTGTGACACTTCCAGACGCATCGGTGGATTGATGTTGTTGGTGTCGAGCAGATTCGGTTTTGGGCCGATAAACGACACCAGCGACATCACCATGGCTTCACGGATAGGATCGATCGGCGGGTTAGTGACCTGCGCAAACAACTGTTTAAAATAGTTATACAGAATTTTGTGCTTGTTCGACGTCACCGCCAGCGGAGAATCATTGCCCATCGAACCGATGGCTTCTTCACCCGCCTGCGCCATCGGTGTGAGCAGGAACTTAAGATCTTCCTGTGAATAGCCAAACGCCTGCTGACGATCGAGCAATGCCACATCCGACACCGGCAACACCTGTTCCTGCTGCAATTGATTGAGCTTGATGCGCACCGAATTAATCCACTGCTTGTACGGCTTGGCATTGGCATAGGTATTTTTGATTTCCTGATCGTCGATAATCCGACCGGCATCGAGATCAATCAAAAACATTTTACCCGGCTGCAAACGCCATTTTTTAATGATTTTCGATTCCGGAATCGGCAACACGCCCGACTCTGACGCCATCACCACCAGATCATCATCCGTAATAATATAACGTGCCGGACGCAAGCCATTGCGGTCCAGCGTGCCGCCGATCTGACGACCATCGGTAAACGCCATCGCCGCCGGTCCATCCCACGGCTCCATCATCGCCGCATGGTATTCATAAAAGGCACGACGATTGTCATCCATCATGGCATGGTTTTCCCACGCTTCCGGAATCATCATCATCATCGCCTGGGCGATCGGATAACCGGCCATGACCAGCAGTTCCAGCGCATTATCAAAACAGGCGGTATCGGACTGACCTTCAAAAATCAGCGGATACAGTTTTTGCAAATCACTGCCCAGCACGGCTGAACTCATCACGCCTTCACGCGCCCGCATCCAGTTGAAGTTACCTTTGACGGTATTGATTTCACCGTTATGCGCAATCATCCGATATGGATGGGCTAACGGCCATTCCGGGAAGGTATTGGTCGAGAAGCGTTGATGCACCAGTGCCAGCGCAGACACGAAACGCGCATCCTGCAAATCTTTGTAATACACACCGACCTGCGTGGCCAGCAGCAAGCCTTTATACACGATGGTGCGTGCCGACATCGACGGCACAAAATATTCTTTACCATGCATCAGTTTGAGCGCTTCAATCGCATGCACTGCCGATTTGCGGATCACATACAATTTGCGTTCGAGCGCATCGGTGACCATGATGTCCGGACCGCGACCAATAAAAATCTGCCGGATCACCGGCTCTTTGCCGCGCACGGTAGGCGACATCGGCATATCTTTATCCACCGGCACATCGCGCCAGCCCAACACGATTTGTCCTTCAATCCGCACCGAGCGTTCAATTTCCTGCTCACAGGCCAGACGCGAAGCGTGTTCTTTCGGCAAAAACACCATGCCGACGCCATATTCACCCGGCGGTGGCAGCGTCACCTGTTGTTTGGCCATTTCTTCGCGGAAGAACTGATCCGGCAACTGCAGCAAAATACCGGCTCCGTCACCCATGAGCTCATCGGCACCGACCGCGCCGCGATGATCCAGATTTTGCAGAATCAACAAACCTTGTTCAACAATCATGTGGCTTTTATTGCCTTTGATATGGGCAACGAAACCAACACCACAGGCATCGTGTTCATTTTGGGGATCGTACAGACCTTGCGCTTGCATTAGTTTTCTCCACAACAGGGATAGGGGATTCCAGAGAATAATGCACTGCAATAATTAATTCAACATAATTAAATGGGGTCAGAGACGAATAAAATAAAAATAAATTTGATTTGAATTTTATTGGGGACAGAGTAAGTTTAAGTACATTACAGCATCTTGCAAATGATTGCCTGCCACCATCGCTGACCGGACATCCGTCAATCCACGTTCTTAAAAATTATGCGGCACTGCCATTACGCAACGGAAATTCCACTGCCCCCAGTGCATCATCCATCCACCAGCTTAATTTATCGTCGGGATTGATATGCTTCAAAGCCGTGGCAACTTTACTGAGGCCCTGCAAATTTTCAACAATAGTGGAATTGCATATTTTGCAATTATTTTGAATTGGAAATGCCTTGAAATGCTCTACAAAGCGTGTGAATTTCTGGTCATACAATGCCTCCTGTATAAAGGAGAGTAAATAGGGAAACTGTTCAAAAAAATGCATCCAGTTGTATGTTATCAGGCTAAAAGCCAGTGACCATGACGCTTAAGTTCGTCGTGCATGGCATCTGGCGCTAAATCAAGTTCGCCAGGCCAGGTCACAACACCGTTAACAACCATTACTTGTTGAAAGTTTGACTGTTCATGCAGGTGTGAAAATACGCCACTGGGTTCCCGCCTGAAACCGCGGGAATGACGGAATTTATGAGACCGCGGGAATGACGGAATACAGAGAGTTCCAATTACCGTATTCGTTGATTCACCGCAGAGTGTTGGGCCATCGGCCCAACCTACGCCAACAATTTAGGCCGCCCGCGTTTGAGCGGCAGCACACGCCGTGCGGTCTGTTTTTCCAGCCCCTGCTTGAAGTCGTTCGACCCCAGCGGCCAACCCTTGAGGCTGGCGGCGGTGAAGCTGGCGATTTCTTTGGGGGTAAGTGCTTGCTCTAGCAAATGCTTATAGGCTGCCTCACGTTGGAAAGGGGTGTTGCCCAAATTCCAGTACAGCGGATGGTCGCTGACAAGTTCATCGTTGCGGCTGCCGATATGGTGCAGACAACTCGAATCGGCATACTCCGCCGGTGTTGCCACCAGACCGGCGCGCACCGGATTGGTTTCGATATAGCGGCTGCACAACATGAAATACGCTTCCGATTCCAGCACCAGCGACTTGTAGCGTCCCTGCCAGAGCGTACCGGCACGCTGATAGCGCTTATTAAAATACGGGACATAGTGCCGTCCTATCCATTGCATCATCTTGCCCAGACCGGTTTCGTCGGTCGGGGTGAGCAAAAAATGGAAGTGGGTCGGCATCAATACATAGGCATGGATCGCCACGGCATATTTTTTGGATGCTTCCAACATCAGCCGCCGGAACAGGCTGACATCCTCATGCTCAGGAAAAATCAGCCGGTTATCGTGGCCGCGCTGGATAATATGATGCTGGCGATGCGCAATGCTGAGCCGGGAAAGACGTGCCATCAGTTAACCAAATCAGGATGCCTGAGCTGGCTTAGGTGCTGCCTTAGGGGCGGTCTTAGTTGCGCCTTTAGTTGCACCCTTAGTGGCGGCCTTGGTTGCGGCTTTAGGTGCTGCCGCTTTTTTACCGGCCGCGGCAGGTGCTTTGGCTGCGGACCCGGCTGCTTTGGCTGGAGCGGGCTTGGCCACCGGTGTCGCCAGATCAAAACTGGCAGCACTGTTTTCCAGCGCGGTGCCAAGCGCCTGTTTAAATTGATCCTGCACACCCTGCCACCACACTGCCGATTGATGAATCAGGGGCGCGATCGTCTCGGATGCTTCTGGCTGCTCAGCCTCTTTGGCTGGCGCTGGTTCCGCTTCGGCCGAAGCAGGTTTATAACCGGCTGTAAACGGATTATGATTAGCGCCGGCACTCATGCTTTGCATGGTTTCCGACATGGTGGCGCTGAGCGAATGCAGCGTGGCGATGGTGGCGCGCTGCACTTCCATGGCCTGCACGGTGCTGCGTAACATCGACATATTCAGGTTTAACCAGGTTTCCACGGTTTTCAAATCCTGTATGCGCTTGTCCAGATCCTCAATGGACATCGAGGGCATGGCTGGCATCGCGGGCATGGAGGGCATCCCCGGCATATTTGGCATACCCATACCGGGCACACTCATACCACCCCAGAGTTTTTTAACAAAATCCAGACTATCTTTAAATGCATCACCTGCGGACGGATTAGTTTGCGACATGGCGGCTCCAAAATAAAACAAAGGGATGGAAAACTAGGTTGACTCTCACATCTTGCACGTACCTGCCATGCCGGTCAAGCGTGAAGAACAAGCTTTACCGGCATCCATGCCTGCAAAAGGGTTAAAATTGTATACACTGGCACCAGACCGACAACCATTTACCCGCATCCATTTTGTTTAAACGCCACTTCATCCCGATTTTATTAACCCTGCTGGCGCATTTACTGCTCTTACGCTGGGCTGTCGGGCCACATACCGCGCTTATCGAGCCGCCGGAAGTGTTTGTTCCGGTGACCCTGACCCAGATACCGGTGCTGACTAAAACCAAAGCCGTGCATCCCAAGAAAGCCGTTGCACCGGTCAGCAAACCGCCAACCCCGCCCGTGGCAACTAACACCCCAAGCATGAGTCCGCTACCGCAATCCGCCAGCAGCGAAGTCGCCGCCGTTGTTGCACCACCCGCAACGGCAGTGGTGCCACCGGCAGAACCGGCTCCGATTGCCGAACCCGCTGCGGTCGCCGCAACCGTCCTCACCACCCTGCCACCGCCCTCGGCCAGTTACCAGCTCGATGTGGTACGCACCGAAGTCAATGTCGCCAACCCGTATTACGGGGCTGGTGAAATCCGCTGGCAACAGGATGGCGCGAACTACAAGATGCATATCGAAGTCGGCGTCGATCTGTTATTTACCACCATCCGTCTGTACAGCATGGACAGCAGCGGCAGCCTGAGCGACAACGGCATTGAACCACACACGGTAGTCGAAACACGACGTACCCGCTCAACCACGACTACGCAATTTAATTATGACACGCACAGCTTCAGTTTTTCAGCCAGTCCGATCACGCTGCCGATGGCCGCTGGCGCTCAGGACAAAGCCACCGTGCTGATGCAACTGGCCAGCATCGCCAATGCCGACCCGACACAATTTTTTCAGGGTCGGGAAATCACCATTCAGGTGGCTGAAGAAAAAGAAGCCAGTCCGTATCAGTTTATTGTGCTCGACCAGGAAACCATCGACACCCGTCTGGGCCACCTGAGCACCTGGCATGTGGTGCGTCCACCCCGTCCCGGGGTATACTCGTCGCGGCTCGATATCTGGTTCGCCCCGCAGTACAACTGGCTGCCGGTGCAAATCCGCAATACCGAAACCAATGGCGCCATCACCACCCAGACAATACGTAAAATTACCGCAGGAATCAAACCATGAGATTGCGCTTATTCATCACCGGGCTGTGTGCCCTGATTGTTGCCAGCAGCAGTGCCGCTGGCAATGAACACCCGAGCTTTAATTACCCGACCAGCCCGGCGCCTTCAGCGCAACTGCATTATCAGATTAAAGCCAGCAAATATGGCATGAATTTAAGCGGTGAAGCCAGCGTCAACTGGAAGCAGGAAGGCAGCAGTTACAGCATCAGCACAGAAACCCGGGCGGCGGTGTTTGGCAAAATCCTGCAGTCTGACAGTAACGGAAAAATCGATGCCTTCGGCCTGGCACCGGAACAGTATGATGAAAAACCAGCCAACAAGGCGGTCATGCATGCGCGCTTTGACCGCCAGCTGCATCGCATCAGCTTTTCTGAATCCGCTGACACCTATCCGATCAAAGGCGGCGAGCAGGATCGCAGCAGCGCGGTGTGGCAACTGGTGGCCATTGCGCGCGCCACACCGGCACAATTCAGCTCTGGCTCAGAATGGCAATTCTTTGTCGCCGGTCGGCACGATGCCGAACGCTGGACCTTCACCGTGGAAGAGAATGTCACCCTCAACACGGCGCTGGGCAATCTGACTACTGTACATATCGTCAAAGCACCGCCGCCGGATTCCAAAGGACAGCGTCTCGACATCTGGCTGGCACCCGGGATGGAATGGTATCCGGTACGGCTCAAATTCAGCGATGCCGATGGCGACACCATCGATCAAACCATCGACCACATCAATTCACCTTCCTGAGGATCTTAATGAACGCTTCTGCCTTGGTACTTTTTTCCGGTGGTCAGGATTCCACCACCTGTCTGGCCTGGGCGCTGGAACAGTATGAACGGGTTGAAACCATCGGTTTCGACTATCGCCAGCGCCACGACATCGAACTCAGCGTACGCCCCACCGTGCGTGAAAAAATCGTCCAGCTGCAACCCCATTGGGCTAACCGTCTGGGGCCCGATCACATGATCGACCTGTCGCTGCTGGCCGCGATTTCGGAAACTGCGATGACGTCGGACATTGAAATTGTGATGCAGGAAAATGGTTTGCCGAATACCTTTGTCCCCGGCCGCAATTTATTGTTTATGACCGTGGCCGCCACGCTGGCCTACCGGCGCGGGCTGGATGTGCTCGTCGGCGGTATGTGCGAAACCGACTTTTCCGGTTATCCCGACTGCCGCGACGATACGCTCAAAGCCTTGCAGGTGGCGCTCAACTTAGGCATGAATTCACGCCTCAATCTGGCCACGCCGTTGATGTGGCTGGATAAATCCCAAACCTGGGAACTGGCACAGCAACTCGGCGGTGAAGCGTTGATTGAGCTCATCCGCAGCGATACCCACACCTGTTATCTGGGACAGCGCGGTCGCAAGCACGACTGGGGCTATGGCTGCGAAACCTGTCCTGCCTGTGTGTTACGCGCCAACGGCTACCGCCAGTTTGCGACACGCCAGACGACAACACAAAAATGACACGTTTTACTCAGGCAATGCTAGGATACTCCGTACAGTATCCAGACTTCAGTTGACTTTACCAGCTTAAGGAAGCCGCCATGGCCGATCCCGTCGTGAAAGTTGTCGCTGGCAGCGCATTGACTGCCACCCAGAAAAAAGAGTTGATGCACCGGCTGGCGCGCGTGGAAGGGCAATTGCGCGGGATTCAAAAGCTCATTGCCCAAGCCGAAGCACCGGCCGACTGCGATGGCATCGCCCAGCAAATGACTGCTGCGCGCAAGGCCATGGACCGGTCCTTCATTCTGTTACTCACCAGCTCACTGGTGACACACACTGCTCAGGCGCAAAACGTCGAAGACGCCATGTTGCGCTCACAGCATCTGGCCGCCCTGCTGGATAAATTTGCCTGAGTTTTTAATGCCGCCAGTGACCGCGACCACCCCAGTGTGCGCCCCAGCGGCCATAAGAACCGATACCCCAGCCCAGGCCAAAACTGAAAAATGGATCAACATAGCCTGGATAGTAGTAGGGGCTATAGGAATACACTGGCGTTGGTGCCTGGATATATACCACCGAGGGCGTGGCTGACTGGATATATACCGGTGATGGTGATGGTGCGGCCACGACAGCGGGCGCAGTTGGCGGCGCAGCATCGGCTGCGGTCACCGTGCTGGCCGGCGGCATATAGTTGCTTGGCTGCATACCGATATACTGACCATTCACATACGTAGGCAAGGTGGCGCTGGTCATGCGATAGCCGAGCGGTTGCTGTGGGGCAACCACACAGCCACTCAAACCCAACAAAATTACCGCCGCGATGGTGGAATTAAAGAATTTCATGATGACCTCCCGAAGAAGCAAACTGACACTACACTGTAAGCCTATTTCTTCGCCATAGCACGCGCTGTTACTATCTCATGCACAGATTTACTTTCCTATACAGAGCAGGTAGGCCTTAACACCAGCATGTTCGGCTACCGACTGATGGATGCGCATCAATTTGGGACAGGCATCAAAAACATTCACCGGCACATAGTCGACCACGCCGGAAACAAACCAGCGCACGATCATGTAGAGTTTCAGATCGACCACGTTAATGTTCGTGCCGCCGACAAAGGGATGGTCGCCCAGCAGTTTTTCCACATTCTGTCCCCAGACAGGCAAATAGTTGCGGCCCAGTTCTTCACGGGCTGCACGCTTTTCAGTTTCATCGGTAATGCGCAAGGTCGGGCCGACATGATGACGCAAGTCTTCAACGTAACCCATTAACGCTTCATGCCATGCCGCTTCATAGTTGTCTGTTGGGTGCAGGCCGCATTGCCGTCCTACGTAAATCAAAATCGCATTGGAATCGGCAATCGGTGCTTTGCCGGGCAGCTCCAGAACCGGCAGCGCACCAAAGGGCGTTTTCGGTTTTAGCGCTGGCCATTCTGCTCCCGGAATACGTACATCCTCAAAAGCAATACCGCCCAAATGCAGGGCGATGCGACATTCTTCACCACGGCTGCCGGCGAAATCAAAGTAAATTAAACGAGGTTTGGTCATGTTGTTTTTCTCCATTAAATCAAAGTTCAGAAAACGGTTTTACTCTGCAGTGCTACATAATCCTGAAGAGCATCATTCATACGCGTTTGCCAACCATCGCCGGCTGCCTTGAAGTACGCAATGACATCGGGGCTGTAGCGCACAGTCACTGATTTGGCGTCATTCGGATCATACAGGCATTCGGGATCGATGACACGGTCGGGTGCCGCAGCAATAGTGGCGGCGATTTGTTTGTTAGTAAACACCAATGCTTTTGAAATAGGTTCTTGTTTCATGTTTATAACTTCATTCCAAATAATCATTTAATTGTAACCACAATAAAATCAACGTCAAGATTTTCAGAGTCCCGGAATAAGCATGAATTCACTCTGACCGCACCACCTTTATTGACAAAGCTCAACTTCCCGGCAAGTCATGCCGTGCCGGTCGGGTAAAGCCGCGATAGGCATAGATTTACCCTGCCCTGTTTGTTAGACTTAATTGTCAGACTCAATCACAGAACCTGCTGTACACCTGCTGAGGACAACATGGTCAAGCTTACGATCAACGGCATCGCGGTTGAGGTGCACGAGGGCGCAACGTTTCTCGATGCGGCCAGGCTCGCTGGCGTGCATATTCCCACCCTGTGTTACTACCCGCGCCTGCCGTCGCATGCGGTTTGCCGTATGTGCCTGGTGAACGTCGACGGCGTTGCTAATCCCCAACCGGCCTGTGTCACCAAGGCGAAGCAAGGAGATGTGGTCACAACCGACGCCGACCAACTGCAACAATTTCGCCAGTCCGATGCGCAATGGCTGCTTTCCCGCCATCCGGAAGAATGTCTCCGCTGCGAGGTCAGCGGCTCGTGTCAGCTACAGCGATTGGTGAGAGAACATCAATGGGAAGATCGCTGGGAAAAATCACCGCGCGGTTCTGCCGGACATCCGGAACACAGTCTCACCGATCACACCTCGCCGAGTATCTGGCGCGATCTGGGGAAATGCATCGAATGCGGTTTGTGTGTCGATGCCTGCGGTGCGGCAGGACAGCAGCAATACGTGATCGGTTTTGCTGAACGTGGCTCTGCACGGCTGCCGGTGACGGTGTTTGACCGGCCGCTGTCTGAGACGCCCTGTATCTCCTGTGGCCAGTGCACGCTGGTCTGTCCGGTGGGTGCGCTGATCGAAACCCCGCACTGGCACACGGTGTTGCATACACTCGAAGGCCGCAGGCGAGTCTCTGTCGTGCAGGTGGCCCCGGCTACGCGTATCGCCATCAGTGAAGAATTCGGCATGCAGCCGGGCACCGTGAGTACCGGCCGGTTAATCAATGCGCTCAGAGCGCTGGGCTTTGATTACGTGTTCGACACCAACTTTACCGCTGACCTGACCATCATGGAAGAAGGCAGCGAATTTCTGCAGCGACTGAAGGCCACAAACCACCTGCCGATGTTTACCTCCTGCTGTCCCGGCTGGGTGAACTGGGTCGAGATCAATCGGCCTGATCTGCTGCCGCATCTGAGCACCACCAAATCACCGCAGCAAATGCATGGCGCACTGACCAAGCGCGGCGCCTTTGCACGTACTCTGGGCGCTGACTTTGCGGCCGGCATTGCAGAACCGTATGTGGTCAGCGTTATGCCATGCACGGCCAAAAAAGATGAAGCAGCGCGTCCGGGCATGTCGGGTGACATCGACCATGCCATCACCACGCGCGAACTGGCGCGCATGCTCCGGGCAAGCGGAATTGCTTTCAATGCACTCGCGGAAGTGGGCGAGTTTGATCATCCGCTCGGTGCCAGTACCGGCGCAGCACAAATCTTCGCGGCTTCCGGTGGCGTGATGGAAGCGATGGTGCGTACGGCGGCGCATTTTGTCGGCGCAGAAAATACCCTGGCGCTGGAATGGCATCAGCTGCGCGGCATTACCGAAGGCGTGAAAACGGCCGAGATTGCCGGTGTCGGCAAGGTGGCGATATGCAACGGCATCGCGGCGGCGCAACACCTGCTTCAAACCGAAGTATGGCGGCAAGAGTTTGTGGCTATTGAAGTCATGGCCTGTGTCGGCGGTTGTCTGGGTGGCGGTGGCGAACCTAAATCGATGGACCCCAAGGTGCTGGAAAAACGCATGCAGGCAGTGTATGCCATGGACAAAAATGCGCTGCATCGTCGTTCTTACCAGAATCCAGATATACAGGCCCTGTATGCCAACGAATTACAGCACCCTAATTCCAGCCAGGCCCATGCTTTGCTGCATACCAGTTATGCCGCGCGCCACAGCAGTCGCTTATTATTAATGCGCTTTCTGGATGCGGTTGACCGGCGCGATGAGAGTGCCGTGGCTGAACTGTTTCACCCCGAGGCACTGTGGTCAACGGCGTCGCCGTTTGGCGAAGTTTGCGGCAGCGCCAATATCGCCGCATTGATCTTGCGTCTGCCCGCACGTCAATATGGGCCCCATTTTGCCCGCCACCGGATGGAGTCACGCGCAGCCGTAGACGATCTGACCGTTATCACTCCTGACGGGGAGCGCTGCCGTTTTCACATCGAGACCGAAGTCATCGAGGGTGGCGTTCAATCCAGACGGGTGATTAAAGTGCTCAGGCGGGAGGTTTTGTAGCTGGCAGGCAATTCTGGCTATTTCAACGTAAAATAGATGCCATCCAACCAGAACAGGAAAAAACAAGATGACATCGCCATTAGCACAGTTGGTGCGCCAGATGCCCAAGGCTGAGCTGCATATGCACATTGAAGGGTCGCTGGAGCCGGAATTGATTTTTGCGCTGGCTAAACGCAATCAGGTATCTCTCCGTTTCGATTCCGTTGAAGCACTGCGGCACGCCTATGCTTTTACTGACCTGCAATCGTTTCTGGATATTTATTACGCCGGTGCCAGCGTGTTGCTGACCGAGCAGGATTTTTTTGACATGACCTGGGCCTATCTGCTGCGCGCGCAGGCTGATCAAGTGCGGCATACCGAAATCTTTTTCGATCCGCAAACCCATACGGCACGCGGCGTGGTGTTCGCTACCGCTATCACGGGCATAGACCGGGCGCTGCGGCAGGGCAGGACTGAACTGGGTATCAGCAGCGGCTTGATCATGTGCTTTTTGCGTCATCTGTCGGAAGACGAGGCGCTGGCCACGCTGGAACAAGCATTACCGTTTCGCAGCATGCTCATCGGTGTCGGTCTGGATTCATCCGAGCGTGATCATCCGCCGGAAAAATTTACCCGGGTGTTTGCACGCTGCCGCGAATTAGGTTTGCATCTGGTGGCGCATGCCGGTGAAGAAGGTCCGCCTGAGTATATCAAAACGGCGCTCGATGTCTTGCAGGTCGAACGCATCGATCATGGTGTGCGCTGTCTGGAAGATGTCGAATTGGTGCGCCGCCTGGCCAGAGAACGGATACCGCTTACCGTCTGTCCGCTCTCAAATGTCAAACTGCGGGTGTTTGACACCATGGCGCAGCATAACTTACCGGCCCTGCTCGATGCCGGTCTGGCCGTGATGCTCAATTCGGATGATCCGGCTTATTTTGGTGGCTACCTCAACGATAATTTCGTCGCGGTGTTTAACGCCCTTCCGCTGGAGCGCAAACATGCACAGCAATTGGCGCGCAACAGCTTCGATGCGGCGTTTCTGGATGCAGACAGCAAGCAGCGTTATCTGGATGAAGTGGAGCAGTTTTTTAAGTAGTCAGGAACGTTCCTGTACTTCCAGACCGGCGTCGCGGTCATTGTTGATTCGCGCCCAAAGTCTGAACGCCAGCAACAGTGCTGCAAGCACGGCATACGGCATGGCAGCAGTTTGTCCAACTTTCATCTGCAGCCAGTAATGGGTGATTTCGCAGACGATGATCACATAACTGAGCTGGTGTAATTTTTTCCAGTAAGTACCCAGCCTGCGGATGGAAAAGTTGTTTGATGTCGCTGCCAGCGGCAGTAACAATATCAGTGAGGTAAAGCCGAGCAGAATAAATGGCCGCTCATGTATATCATCCCATACGGCCTGCAGGTCCCATGTGGCGTCAAAGTGCAGATAGATCAACGCATGCAGGCAGGAACGGCTGGGACTGGCTTATGCTCAAAGCATTTTGCCTTTGCTCGACATTACCGAGCGACAGCGGGAACGTGCGGTGGAATTTGCTCAGACTGCCGTTACGCAAGCCGGCTGGGACACGGCACAGACTGCTTATGTAGAAAAATACCAGCAATTACAAAAGCTGCGGCAAAATTTTGGTAGCGAACTGACCGACGCCAAGATGTTTGAATTCCTGCCCAATACCCTGCCCGCGCCGGCTAAACCAGGTACCGATCCCAGTGATGAACTGGCAATTTACACCCAGTTTATTACCAGCCAGATGGATTTGCTGCAGGCCGTAACGAAAGAATCAGGCTTATTGCGTGAAGCGGATGTGGTGGCCAACAATCTTGCCACTGAAGGGCTGCGCCACATTCCGCTGGTTCTGGATCAGACCTCCCATGTGTTGGCCGCCAGCCGGCAAATATTGAAGGCCAACGACATCAATCCGCAGCAACAGCGACTGATCTCGGATCGCTTACCGTTAATCGAATATTTGGAAACACAAATTCAGGATGGCATCGACCTGGCGGGCAAGGCCAACGACAGCGTTAAAAATTTGCTGAGCAAGGAAATGCCGAGCACGTCCGAATTCCGCGGACTGGCGCGCCATTATTTTTTGGGGGCCAGCGTATCCGGCAACGAAGAACGCTTTGAACGAGCCACCCGCAAAGCACTCAGCGGATATGCAGCGCTGCAGCAATCCTCTCTCGATGCCTTGGACGCGGTATTGATGCAGCATACCAGGCAATTAAGTATGCAGCGCAATCTGGTGTTAGCCATCACCGTGGGCAGTTTATTGTTGGCGCTGTATTTGTTTATTGCCTTTTATTTTGTTACCAAAACCGGTCTGGCGCTGATCAGCTCTCACTTGCATCAAATGTCGGAAGGCGACCTGCGCTTTTTTCCACCAGCGCCCAAAGGTAAAGATGAACCGGCCATGGTGCTCATCGATTTGCATGCCGCTTATGAATCGCTGCATTCGCTGATCCGACGGGTCAGGCACAGTGCCAAAGAACTCAGGGTGACTGGCAACTATATTTCAGCCCGCAGCATAGACACCGTGGATCGCACCCTGCAAACCAGTGAAACGCTGCAGTTGCAATTAACGACCATGAAGCAAATTGCGGCCGATGTGGTGCAGTCTGCCGATCAGACCGAATCGGTGGCCAAATTTTCTAAAGACAATGCGGCTGTCGCTGAACGTGGTGGCATCGTCATTGGTGAAGTGGTGGAAACCATGCGTGGCATTCATACTTCATCAGCAAAAATCGGGGACATTATCGGCGTCATCGATTCGATCGCTTTTCAAACCAATATTCTGGCCTTGAATGCCGCCGTCGAAGCTGCCAGGGCAGGGGAATCCGGCCGTGGTTTTGCCGTCGTGGCCAGTGAAGTGCGTAATCTTGCCCGGCGCAGTGCTGAAGCGGCGGGCGAAATTAAGCAGCTTATTACTTCCAGTGTCGATCGGGTCAATGAAGGCTCCAAGACAGTGGAGCGTGCCGGCAATACCATGAGGGAAGTGGTGGACAATGCCAACAAAATGAATCAATTTCTGAGCGAAATCGCGGCCACCGCCATGCAGCAGTCGCAGCAGGTGGAAACCGTCAGCAGCTCGATCGAAATGCTCAACTCGGAAACGCAGTTCAATCTCAAAATGGTAGACAAAACCAAATCGGCCGCAGAATCACTGTTAAAACAGGCTGAGGTTCTGGAACAGGAAATTTCCAACTTTAAAGTGAAATAGCGACCAAAGCTCGCTTCTCAGCTACCGGTCACGCGGTGAATTTCCCGCGCCAGCAACTCAACCTGAATTGGCTTGGACAAAAAACCATCGGCGCCGGCCGCAGTATAATTGACCTGGTCACTCGGCAAATCATGTCCGGTGATTAAAATGACGGGGGTTCGGTCAGGTCCGTCCTGTTCTTTGGTGCGCAACCGCTTCAATGCCGTCAATCCATCCATGACCGGCATGGTCACATCCATCAGGATCAAATCAAATTGACGCCCTTCCAGGCAGCGTAAGGCAGCTTCGCCGTTATTGACTATCACTCCGCTATGCCCCAAACTCTTTAAGCAAAGTTTGAGTAACTCCTGAATGATTTCACTGTCATCGACTATCAGAATAGTTAATTTATTTTTCATCATGTCACAGTGTTTGGAAATAACAGGGCCAGTGATCCACAATAATACCCCATACCCCGGCATAAGGAAAAAAAACATGGCTTCGAAAAAAATCAAAATCTCTCTCAGTGTGCTGACTGCTGTCACTATCATCCTGTTGCTTGGTGCTGTACTGGAGCGCCAGAAAATCGAACGTTTTATGTTGGTGCAAAGTCTGTTTTCCGGTGCTGACCACGTAGAACATTTCCGCACGATTGCGCATTCTTTTCCGGTGCATGTAATCGCGGCTCCCGCACATCCGCTGGCTTTTGAAGCCGGTACGCCACTGACGCTGCCGGTGAGTTTTGTTTATCAGGGAAAAACGCGCAATACTGCCGAGTTCCTTAATCAGACCGACACCACCGGCCTGCTGGTGCTTAAAGATGCGCAGCTGGTGTATGAAAACTATTGGCGCGGCAATGATGTCAACACCCACTGGATTTCATTTTCGCTGTGTAAATCGTTTATTTCTGCGCTGGTCGGCATTGCCGTGTCTGACGGCGCGATCCACAGCATCGATGATCCGGTGACCAACTACGTTCCCGAACTGCGCGGCAGTGCCTATGACGGCGTGCGCATCAAGGACATTCTGCAAATGTCGTCCGGCGCCAGTTGGAACGAAGACTACAGCGACTGGAATTCCGACATCAACCGTTTTGGCCGCGCCTTTGCTTTTGGCGGCTCGTTTGATGACTTTGTGCGCACGCTTAAACGCGAACATACGCCAGGCACGTTTAATCGCTATAACAGTATGGATACCCAGGTACTCGGCTTATTGCTGCGTCATGTGACTGGCCGTCCGGTGTCTGAGTATCTGGCAGAAAAACTGTGGCTGCCGCTGGGTATGGAGAGCGGCGCGGAATGGATGACTGACGATGCGGGTTCAGAATTCGCTGCCGGGGGCTTAAATGCTACCTTACGTGATTACGCAAGATTGGGTGAGCTGTATCGTAATAATGGCAATTGGCATGGTCGGCAGATTGTTGACGCCAATTGGGTGCACGCCTCGATCACGCCTGACGCGCCGCATTTACAGCCCGGCACGCGCAAAAACGCGGATTCCAGTTTCGGCTATGGTTTGCAGTGGTGGGTGCCGGACAATCGCGGCGAGTTTACCGGCATCGGCATTTACAACCAGTTCATCTATGTCAGCGCCAATCGTCATCTGGTGATCGCCAAGACCTCGGCCAACCACAATTATGGCACCAGCAACGGCGAGTCGAGCGACCATGAAGAGGAACACATGGCGTTGTTCAAAGCTATTGAGGCTGCAGCGGAGAAATTGAACTAAATCCAAAAATACAGCAGCACAGGCGTACTCCTTATCTGTTTTTACAGAATAACTCTTTTCATGTAGGGGAAGCAGCAATTGCACATTCCTTAGGGCAACTATAGCATTTAAGAAACCAAAGGAAGGAGTGAACAATGCTGCCAATTCTCGTCAATCATCACCAAAATATTAATTTTTCAAGCTCCACACAAAGCGGAGCGCAAAAAATTATTTTGTCTATGATCTATTTTCTTGGAAATGGACTTGGGAAAGTAACCAAAAGATTGCCAGAAGGCCCCGCGAAATTTTTTTGCATAAATGCTTTGAAGCAATTTGCCATGTCTGCCATAAAAACAACAGAGGATCACTCTCAACTCGCATTGGAAAGCCTGACCATGGGTGATGATCATGTCGGCATAGGATTGGCGGAAATATCCAGGCGCGGGCGGATGATGCTGGAGTTAACAGTCAATGAACAAAAATATCACTTCAGTGAATTTTCCAAAATTAAAAAGTGGCAAGCCTTTATTTTGGAGGAATTGGTAACGAATGCTGATTATGCCAACCTGAATTATGAAGAAGTCTGTCAATTTGTTGAACGCATCAGCACACTCAACCTGAATGAGGTGGGTGCCGATGACAGGACCTGTGTGAAAATTTCTGACTGGCAAAGAACCTTTGATGAAATCGAGCCCACGATACAGGAAAATTGCAGTTTGAATCCGGATGAAAACAAAAAACCATCCGAAAAAATGCGTCCTAGCATGACAGGAAAACTAACCAGCGGATCAAACACACAAGTAAAAAATATCTCCTATCTGAATTTTTGCGATGCTGAATTCAAAAAACTAAAGCTCGAATATGTCAGGATGACAGCCGTTTTGTTTACAGATGCTGAGTTGTGCAAGGCGCACATCAGCAATACTCAGTTATCACTGGTTAATATGGATAAAGCTTTTTTACAGGGAGCGAAATTTGCCAGCGTCGAATTTTTTCAATGCAGCCTGATACAGGCAAATTTGATGAATGCCGTGATCAGTGACAGCCAATTTGAAAATACAAAATTGAATAACATTAATTTGAGCAATTCTAAATTGCTGCGAGTTAAACTGGACTATGCGGAATTAAAAACCGCCAACATGTCCAATGCACTTTTAAGTTCCGTGCAATTGCCTTCCGCCTCTTTGGTGGGAGCGGATCTGACAAAGGCTGAATTGGTCAATGTCGATTTAAAACATGCCAATGCGGTAGCAGCAAAAATGGAAGGAATCCGTTTTTCTGAAGTTAATTTAGCCTGCGCCAACATCTGCAATGCTAATTTAGTACAGGCAATTTTAAGGAATGTTGATTTATCCAATGCCAATTTGAACGGAACCAATTTAGCAGGTGCAAAACTCATCTCGGTCGATTTACGTGGCGCTCAATTTAATCATGAAACTAATTTTGAAGGAACATCGATCCGATTGCTGCTCCCAAAATACTGGACGACTGCGAATCTTATCCTGTACCTGAATCAACATAACAGCCAGAACTCGAGCAGTCTTTTGAAAACCATTTGCACCATCAACAACCGGTACTGTGGATTGAAAGTTCAGCTTATGCGTGATGTGATCCAATCTTTAGTTTCGACCGACATAGCGACAGTAAAAACTTCCCTTTTAGATGTTTTTTTAAAAAATACACTATTTTCTGAGGATGAAATTATTTTTCAGTTTATTGAAACCCAATTTATCGCGCAGCAAATTGCTGCAGCCAATCAAACTCAATTAAAAGTCAATTCGCTCGAAGAGTTGTCGTTGCTGTTGCTGTATGTGGAAAAGTCGTATCTATCCCATAAAACAGCGGAGCAAGGATATGTACCAGAAACGCTGATTAAAAATAATAACTTTTTTATTCAGCTCATTGCATTAGCAATCAACAAAGGCGATGAATTGCAGAAAAAACAGGCTGCCAGACTGTATCTGAACTATCTGGAAATGCTGCCGCAAGGATTGCGTGAGAATGTAAAAAATGTCTGGTACATTGCTGGCGCAGAGGATATGCTGGATTTGCGGGCCGAGGATGTCGCCTATCTTTTTATACAGGCCGAACCTCAAACAAACGAGCTTACTGGTTTGATCGCTAATTTTACAACCCTGCATGGCATGTGGAACAAGCATCACCAGCTCACTGATTTCAACGTTGCGCTAATTAAAAAAAATCCTGATTCTGGCATGTACGAATCAATCAGCCGGGAGTTGAATTATTCTGCCATTGTTGAACAATTCAACCTTTTTAAAATTCCGTTTGAATCCTGTCGCGATGCGATGAAAATTTTTTTGTTATTAGATGCAATAAAATTAATCTACCAAAATCAGGATGACGGGACATCGTTTCACTCGAAAGATTACTCAGAACTGTTCCGCGATGCACTGTCAAAAAGTGGTTCGGAAGTTAAATTAATCAGTTTAGCTGATCAGTGCAGACTGGCGAAAATTTTTTCTCACTGCTTAAAACAGGGAACCGATCCAGATAAATGCGAGCTCACTGCGTTACACCAACAACAGATTTATCAGATCTACGATTTACTACAAGTCAATCAACTTACGCAGGCGCGTACTTTAGTGTGCATGTCAGCGATATTTGCGCAATACTCTTCCTCCGGTTATTTTGGCACGGAAACACAGTCGCCCAACACATTGCGGTATTATGCAGTCGCCCTGCTCAATAAAGCTTTTGAAATAGAACCCGCAGTGTGTAGTGATATAGCACAAATCAATCAGTGGATTGCACGACTGGCCGGCACTTGCAAACTCGATGGTACTGGACGACCGTATACCTGTTCAAGTGTGGTGGCGAAAATGATCGCTGATCATACTCAGCTGAATCCTGAATTCAAAAAAATTTTTATGCAGATAAAACCGCTTGTGTGGTAAGTAAAATGACATTGGTTTTACGCCATACCATTTTTACTCAATTAAGCTGACATTCGATTTGCATTTCCCTGAAAACTTATATATGCTTGCTACATACATAAACAGGAAATGCAATGAAAGCAATCAACCGCGAAAAACTCAGCGCAGTGAGCGCAGCCGAACTGGCGGTTTTTAATGCAAGAACGGTAAAGTCCGAAGCACTGCTGCAACGTGGCAAAAAATCCATGGTCAAAGGCGTGCCGATGTCGTGGATGTACGGGCTGTATCGCCATCACAGTCTGTATGTTTCGCATGGTGATGGCTCCTGTTTCTTTGATGTCGATGGCAATCGCTATACCGACTTTAATGTGGTCGATCTGGCCGTGACGATGGGATTTAATAATCCGCATATACAAAAAGCCGTGGCCGAAGGCATGCATCGCGGCGCGCATTTTTTGCTGCCGATCGAAGAAGCCATCGACGTGTGCGAAAATCTCGCCCAACGCACCGGCGTACCGTTCTGGCAATTCACTCTGAGCGCCAGTGGTGCCAATACCGAAGTCATCCGCATTGCCAGAACCATCACCAGACGCAATAAAATTCTGGTGTTTGAGGGTCATTATCACGGCCACATTGACGACACCATGCTGGAAAAATCGGACGGCACCATCCGCCCTTACGTTCTTGGCCTGCCCGCTGGCGCAGCAAAGGGAGTGGAAATCGTACCTTTCAATGATTTGGCTGCTCTGGAAGAAAAATTACAGACCGGGGATATTGCACTGGTGCTGACTGAACCGGCGCTGAGCAATTGCACTCTGGTTCTGCCCGAGCCCGGTTATCTGGACCAGGTGTATGCACTGTGTCAGCGCTATGGCACCCTGTTCTGTCTCGACGAAGCACATAATTTTTCTTTCGCCTATGGCGGTCTGACCAAGGCCTGGCAATTGAAATCCGATTTTCTGGTGTTAGGCAAAGGTCTGGGAAGTGGCATTCCCTTTGCGCTGTATGGCATGTCATCTGAAGTGGCCAGTTTTGTGGATGCGCATACGCAAATTGATCTGGAGCAGCCCGGCATTGCCGCCGGTGGCACAACCTATGCCAATACCTTATCAGTGCTGGCTGCCAAGGCAGCACTCGAACAGGTGCTGACGCCTGAAAATTATGACCGCACCAACGCGCTGGGTTTGACCCTGGCACAGGGCTTGCAACAGCATTTTGACCAACTCGAACTGCCATGGAAGGCACTGCATCTGGGACCGCGTTCCGGCTATTGTTTGCAGCCACAGCTACCAAAAAATGGTGCCGAGGCGTACGCGTCGATCGATATTGCATTCATTTCAGCGCGCAAACTGTTTATGGCCAACCGCGGATGTTGGGACGCCATGGCAACGGCCGGGCCGCAGATTTCATTTGCCCATACGGCCACCGATGTGGAGCGCTACCTGAGCGTGGCCAGAGAATTTCTTGAGGCGATTTGTTAGCCATCTACCGAAACAAAAAAATAACCACTCTATTTAAAGAAAGTAATCCCATGACACGCATCAATTTACCGCTGGATAAATGCTGGAAATTATTAAATCATGGCCCGGTCACGGTCATTACTTCAGCCCATGGCGGCAAGACTAATGTCATGGCTGCGTCCTGGGCGATGCCGCTCGATTATGATCCGCCTAAAATTTTACTGGTACTCGACGCTGCTGCTTACAGTCGTGAACTGATCGACGCCAGCGGCGAATTCGGCCTGCAAATCCCCAAACGCCGGATTGCAGAACAGACGGTTGCGGTCGGTCAGTCGTCAGGGCGCAACGGTGATAAATTTTCTCGCTTTGGCCTCAAGACCTTTCCTGCCCAACAGATAGCTGCCCCGATGCTGGAAGACTGCGTTGCCTGGATGGAGTGCAAAGTCATCCCTGATGCCAGCCAGCGCTATGATCTTTTTATTGCCGAAGTGGTCGCATGTTATGTAGACTCAGACCGGTTCCATGATAATCAATGGGATTTTGGCCCTGACCCATTGGAGCGCAGCATGCATTACATTTCCAATGGCGAGTTCTTTTCTACCGGAGAACGGTTTCGCGTTCCCACTCTGGACTAATTGATCATCTATGACAGCAGCCCACTTAAATCAGATCACCGCCTTCGCCCGCGACCTCAATGCCCATATTGAAGCGCAGCTGCAGTCGTCTTTCGGACGCTCGCTGTCCGAATTAACGGCTCTGGTCAGCATACAAAACTGCGACCAGTTTCATATCGGCTGGCTGGCAGAAACCCTGGCGCTGCAGCATTCTTCTGCTGTGCGGGTGGTAGACCGGCTTGAGCAGGACGGGTTGATTTCCAGGCTGGTAAAAGATGCCAAAAAACAGGTTGGGCTGCGCATTACCCGCAAAGGTGCCACACTGGCCAGGTCGGTACTGGCCGTGCGTGCACAAATCACCGAAGCCTATCTTGCCGCCATCGATGTAGAAACACAACAGCGCATCGCCACCATGATAGCGCCCGTTATCCGCGCACATACCACCTCGGACAAAGGGTTATACCAACATTGCGCACTCTGTGATGACGGTGCCTGCGCCAATTGCCCGGCCGGGTCAGAAACTGAGAAATGAAGCACTAAGCTGAGCGCACAGACCGTGATTGCTTAGTAATTGAGTAACCGTTGAGGCCCACGCGAGTCAACAACGTTTTTACCCAACTGAAATACATTGACCATATTCATCAGGTTTTGTGATTGATCTTGCATTGAACTGGCTGCTGCGGACGCCTGCTCAACCAACGCCGCGTTTTGCTGAGTGACGTTTTCCATTTCAATAATGGCCTGATTCACCTGATCTATCCCCTGTGACTGCTCCTGACTGGAGGTGGTAATTTCGGATATCATCAACGTCACTTTTTGAATACTGTCGACCACACTGTCCATGGTAATACCAGCTTCATTCACCTGCCGGCTGCCATTTTCCACTTTCCCCACCGAGTTATCGATTAAGGTTTTAATTTCTTTGGCCGCCAGCGCTGAACGCTGCGCCAGATTTCTGACTTCGGAGGCAACCACAGCAAACCCGCGTCCCTGCTCACCCGCGCGGGCAGCTTCGACCGCTGCATTCAAGGCCAAAATATTGGTCTGAAAAGCGATACCATCGATGACGCTGATAATTTCGACGATTTTTTTCGATGACTCTTTAATTTCATCCATCGTGCCAATAATTTGCGCCACCGCCTGCCCACCCCGAACCGCGGTTTCTGACGATTGCGTTGCCAGCAAGCTGGCCTGACGGGCATTATCTGCAGTTTGCTTCACGGTGCTGGTCAATTGCTCCATCGATGCCGCAGTTTGCTCCAGGGCTCCGGCCTGAGATTCCGTGCGGGCGGACAAATCCAGATTTCCCTGGGCGATTTCCACTGAGGCTGTGGTAATGATTTCCGCGCCAGTGCGCACCTCATTGACAATTGTATACAAACTGTCATTCATGTTTTGCAGGGCATTGATTAACTGCGCAGTTTCATCCGTGTTTTGGGTAGAAAATTTCGCCGTCAAATCACCTGCAGCAATCGTTTCAGCAATGAGAACAGCTTGCCGGATAGGTGTGGTAATGGAGCGGATAATCCACAGAGCTGCGGCTACACCAAGAATCAATGCGATCACAGAAATGGAAATAATCTGCGTCCTGACGCTCTGATAACTCTGCTCGTTTTGGCTGTCGTATCAGCAAAAATTTTTTGCTGATAGTCAGAAAATTCCCGCAAATGTGCCACCAGATCCAACAAGGTTTTATAGGTTTCACCGTACGCCATTGCCGAGGCCTGATCACGACTTCCTGCTGAAATTAAGGCTAACACTTTGCCGTAAGAAGTGACGTAGAGATCGCGGGAAAGTTTAATTTTGGCATAAATCTCCCTGGATTCCGCCGTCGTCAGCATGGGTTCGAGCTTGTCGAGAGCGTCATTAAATTTTTTAGTCGTGGCCAACAAGCGGTCTTTGGCGGTATTGGCGTCTTTGTCATTGGTGGCAGCCACCATCCCGGAAACCCGCGCCATACTGGCACGGGCATTGTCCAGCGTTTCGTAGGCCAGCCGCATTTGCACCACATCAGAATTGATCAGTGTTTTACTGTCTTGATTCATTGATGCCATGGTGAGAATACTCACGAGTGCGAGCACAATGAGTGAAACAAAAACCAGAGCGAAGGTAATGCCTAAGCGGGTACCAATTTTCAGCGTTGCTATATTCATATTAATTGTCGACGTAAAATTCTGTATTCAGGAAATACCTCCGCCAGTAGTTAATTTTTGATGATTTACTGGCATTACATACAGCATAGTAATTCCGTCGGGAAATGCCAAATTTATTTCCGTATACATTCGCCAATTCTCAACCAACATGCCTTTTGACGCGCGACACTCCCAGTCGATCGTGACATAATAAGAAAATCACATTTACCCACTCCGGGATGCGAAAGAAAACGGTATGACAAACCCATCAACAACCCCTTTCCATCCGCAGCTTAAATTCGCTATGTTTGCGCTACTGCTGGTCAGCACGCTGCAGGCCCGGGCGGATTCGACGATTCAGAAATGCACCGCAGCCGACGGCTCCACTTTTTACCAGCAGGACGTCTGCCCACCCTCTACCAACAGCCGCACGGTGGCAGTCAACCCATCCAACTCAAACAGCCTGACCTTAATCGCCAACAGCGGCCATCAATTCAGCACCTCGCTGACCATCAATGGCGTGACGGTGCCGGGATATATCGATACCGGCGCGACTTATGTCACCGTATCACTCGATACGGCATACCGGATGCGAATCACCGACGGAGAATTTCAGTCCGGCAGTATGCAAACCGCCAATGGTGTCATCCGGGCACTCATGAAGAAAGTGCCCGTGCTTAAGGTGGGAAAATTTGAACTGTACAACGTCGAAGTATCTATCGTCGCCAATGCACCAACCCTGATCGGCATGAGCGCGCTCAATCAGCTCAATTTTGCCAATCAGGGTGGGAATATGGTGTTAAGCAAGCGGTAATCCTGCATGCACAGTTTTGTTCCGATGCGCATATTGGCCATAGGCGGCAATATAAACATAACAAAGTACAGGTACGATCAATGCCACACTTAATCCGCGCCAGTCGGCCACCAGGCCAGTTATCACCGGCACAATTGCACCGCCAACAATCGCCAGGCACAGCAAACCGGAAGCCTGTGGTGCCTGATCATCCAGTCCTTCCACTGCCAGTGAGAAAATGGTTGGAAACATAATCGAATTGCAGAATCCAACCGTCAACAAGGTATACGCGGCCAGTTCGCCACCGGAAAAGCCAGACAGACCGGCCAGACAAGCAGCACCGAACGCCGCCAGCGACAGAATCCAACCCGGGCTGAATTTTTTCAGGAACCCAACCCCTAGAAACCGTCCTGCCATAGCCATACCCCAGTACAGTGCCACCATCGATCCGGCCTTATGCGGACTAGCTCCCAGAACGGATGGCTGCATCAGATAATTGGCCAGCGCGCTGCCTATGGATACCTCGGCACCGACGTACAGAAAAATTGCTACCGTGCCCAGCATCAATCTGGCACGACCAAGCAGACCGGCATAACCGATATGGCTGTCATCATGAAGGATCACTGGTGCCCAATGGCGGCATAGCCAGCAGACTGCGGCCAGAACACACAGCACGGCACCGATCAGAATAAACGGCAACTGAATCGCATGACCTTCGGATTGACGCAGTGCTGTCAGAGCCGCGGGGCTCAGTTTGCTGGGATCTGGTGTCACCAGAGAACCCGAAAGCATAAAGGCGGCGCCAAACAGTGGCCCAATTGCCGTTGCCAGAGAATTGAATGCCTGCGCCAGAGTCAGGCGGCTATGCGCGTGGTCGGGATTGCCAACGATGGTGGTAAGCGGATTGACGGCAACCTGTACTATGGTGACACCCGCTGCCAGAATGAACAGCGCAGCGAGAAAGGCCGAATACACTCCATGTTCTGCTGCTGGCGTGAAGCTCAGACAACCGACAGCCATGATCAGCAGGCCGAGTGTGACGCTTTGGAGATAACCGAGACGACTGATCAGCCTGGAAGCCGGCAGCGATACGATGAAATACGCACCAAAAAAGCAGAATTGGGTCAGCATAACTTCGGCAAAGGATAGCGCAAACAATGCTTTGAGTTTGGGAATCAGGGTGTCGACGAGCACCGTACAAAAACCGAATGCGAAAAACAGTGACATGACCAGCGCGATGACGCGTCGGTCGGATGTCTTACCAGAAACGGGTTCAGTGGGAACTACAGCGGCAGTTGCCGGAATCGTTGATGACATACTTACACTCACTTTCTGATTATTATGCGTATTGCTAAAATTTTAAATACCGGAAATCAAAAAATCCAATGCACTGATAAACAAATCGCGCTTTGCGCTCAAATCAGTCACGCAAGCACCTAAAATTTTCCGATGTATAGTACTCAATTGCGCAGTGTTCAGGACATAATCCTGTCCATCTATCGCTACTTGCGGTGTGAGCCGCGTCATGACGACCTGCCCGACTTTGACGCGTGACAAGGGAATCACCACACACGAATGCAACTCGCTTAACAAATTTGACTGTACATCAAGCAAAAATGGAAATGCTGTGAGACTTGAGGCATTGGTATTTTTATATACGAAAAATTGCATATGGAGATTCTTTAAAAACCACGCACATGATCAGCGAATAGACCATTTTGTTCGATTTCTTCATTGTAAGTAGCGATGGCAGTGCGGTTTTCCAACAACCACAAAGCGGATTGACGCACTTGTACTTCTTTTTCCAGGGCAGCTTCAAAAGTAGCTGATAAGTTGATGTGCAGTTTTTTAGCTGCGGCCAGAAGATGGGGATTTACGCTTAATGTGGTGGCTTTTTTGTTAGCTGTGGTAAGCATGGGTCGCTCCTGTCATTAAAGTGCCAGATATATGCATTTATTATACATATAAAACCTACTGATTAATGCCCGGGTGGTAACACAGCGCAACTATTAAAAGTTCGTATTTTGCACTTTTAACATCATTGCCCCGACGCGTTAAGCTCCGCACAGCTCAATGTGTCCGCATCCATCGCCGCCGAAGATATCAACTGAATTTTGGTAAACAGGGCTGAAAATGACTGTGCTGAATAGATGCTGAATGGGATATCCATATTCAAAAAATCGGCGCCAGCATCTTCCAGACAAAGCAATGGAATCTTAATTGTTCGCTTTGCATGCAGTGGCGTACTGTTTATCACCTTGGTCAGATCGAGTTCGCCACGACAGGGAAGGCCGCACTCAGCCGCCACAGTGACATTTCCTTTTGGTGCCTGCTCAATTTGCATATCAAACTGCAAAATCCCCTGACTCATCGCAATTGAACGTACTCCCTGTTTTTGCGCAGCTGCGGCAAAAAACCGGGCCGGGCCATACCAGGTGACTTTTTTGGCGTCATGTTGCACATTGATTTGCGCAGTTTCGACACGGATACTCGGATGTGATGTCGGGAGATCCAAAATGACATGGGGATCTGCACTAACCTTAATCTTGTCCCAGTTATTAGCAGCACTGGAAACATACAAGGCGTAGGGTGGATGATCTGCCTGGTTAAAAATGGTTATCGATGACTCTTTACCACAGCCATCTGAACGGGAATCCAATTCCAGCATACCAACAGTGCGCTCACTCTGATAAGTCAGACCATAACCAAAGGAAAAAAGCGGTGGATCAGTTACATGGCTTCTGTCGATAGGGCTTTGGCATATAGTTTTTGGCCATGAAAATGGCAATTTTCCTGTGAAATCGTAGGCAGGCATGCCGTCATTTTGCCTGAACAACATATCAGCAACACCCTTGCCTTCCGAGCCGGGTAACCACGCCGCCACGAAGGCAGCAGATAAATTCAGTAAATCATTTGAGTACACCGGCCGACCAGACAGCAGTACGGTAATGACAGGTACTCCCCTTCCCGAGACTGCTTGTAATACGTTCAAATCTTCCGGGTAGCGACTGCTATGGCGAAGTGAACTCGACAGTGTAATGTCGCCCACAAACTCGGCATACGGACGTTCCCCAATGACTGCAATGACGGCGTCAAAGTTGCTGATTTCAATGCCCTTCGCAGTTTCGCTGAACTCAACCCGGGCGTTTCCGGTTTTTTCCCGTATGCCATCAAAAATAGAATCCGCCATAGGAAAATCAGCGTTCGTGGTCTCGGTGCCCTGCCATGTCATGCTCCATCCGCCGGTCTGCAATGGCAGATTATGAGCAGATTTCCCAACAACCAGAATGTGTTGGCCCGGTGACAGTGGCAATATGTGTCCATCATTTTTCAGCAAGACCAGTGACTCGCGTACGGCCTTGCGCGCTACACTGCGAGCCAAAAGCATAGAATTCTGTCCTGCGTATTGGCCCTCTGAAGGCTTTTTCTGAAACAGGCCAGCCCTGAGCTTAACACGCAAAATACGTGAGACTGCATCATCAATCCGTTCCATCGGGATGTCGCCACGCTGTACCTGATCGATGGTATTACTGATGAATGCCTGCCAATCTTCCGGAACCATCACCATATCAATGCCGGCGTTAATCGCCTGCGCGCAGCGATTACGGCTGCAGCCACTAACCTGAGAAATACCATCCCAATCGGTCACCACAAAACCGTCAAATCCCAGTCGTGATTTCAGGACATCGGTCAGGAGATACTTATTCCCATGCATTTTCCCGTAGTCAATATCAGTAGTCGGGTCATACCAACTACTCAGCGAAGCCATTACGGTCTGTACGCCAGCAGTAAGCGCGCCTGCGTAGCCTGCAGCATGAACATTGATCAAATCATGTTGACTGATGCGCGCCTGGCCTTGATCGATGCCCAGAGAGGTAGCGCCGTCGGCAAGAAAATGCTTTGCTGTCGCAACGACCTTGCCATCGCCTTGAAATCTGCCTTGCAGTCCTTTGACATAAGCCTGGGCAAATTCATTGACCAGTTTGGGGTCTTCTGAAAAACTTTCGTAAGTGCGTCCCCAGCGAACGTCCTGTGCGACTGCTACAGTTGGTGCGAAGACCCAGTCAATACCGGTAGCACGAACCTGACGAGCAACGGCAGATCCGATTTCCTCGACCAGACTACTATCCCTTGTCGCACCTAATCCGATGTTGTGCGGAAATAAGGTTGATCCATATACATTTCCGTGGCCATGCATGGCGTCGGTTCCCCAAATAACAGGAACCTTGAAGGTCATGTCCGTCGACATCGAGGCGGAATAATAACTATCTGCAAGCTCAACCCAATCTTTGGCTGCAGCGATTCGATTCCCCTTTGGCCAGGATCCACCACCGTTGAGTACCGATCCTATATAGTATTTTTTGACTTGATCAGGGCTGATGTGGCCAATTTCAGCCTGCGTCATCTGACCGATTTTTTGAGGCAATGTCATGGCCGCAAGAATTTCAGCAATTCTTGCTTCCATTACATCATTACGCGTGATTGCACTTTGAACCGGGATCCATTCAGATAAAGCAGAAAGATCGTTACTTTGTGCGGCAATAACGGTACTGCAGCAGACTGCAAGGAAAACACTGATGCAATAAAATTTTTTATTCTGTGATGCTTGATTCATTTGAACAATTCCGCCACGAAATCGTAGTAATCACCATGACAAAAAGAATGCGTGAGCTCAATCGCTGCCCCATTTGCATGATAGCCAATGCGAGTAATAAATATCATCGCGGCACCTTCTGCAATTCCAGTCAATTTTGCTTGTTCTGGCGTAGCGTTGACGGCGCGAATATGTTGTAAAGCACGAACTGGCGCAGCACCAGTTATATCCAGATAATTATATAAACTATCGGTAACCAATTTTGGATCGGGTAAATATTGCGTCAGAATAGTAGTATTCTCGATTGCCACAACTACCTTATCAGCGGTGCGCAGCCTCTTCAGGCGTGACACTACCGTATTAGGTGATATGCCCAGTGATAAGATTTCTTCCACTGATGCTATTCCTGTTTGACGCGATATCCATTGTGAACCCGGCACAAAACCGCGTTGACTTAACTGCTCACTAAAGTTGGTCAAGCGCGATAAAGGTTGCTCTATCATCGCTGGCTCAGTCTTAGGCATGATAAACGTGCCGGAACCTTGTTTTTTGATGAGCAAGCCACGATTGCACAACATATCGATTGCTTTGCGGGCTGTGACTCGTGAAATGGATAAATTTTCCGATAATATGCGCTCAGATGGCAATGCCTCATCTGGTCGCAATGTGCCATCATGTATCGCTGCTGATAAACTATTTGCTAATTGCAAATACAATGGCGTAGCGCTTTTACTATTTGGCTTAAAATTATTCAACGAACTTAACACAGGAACCTTCTTTAATTTTTTAAATCAGCTTAAATAAATGATCAAAGCTTAATATAAATTTTCTTCTTATCCATCGCATAACCAATCAGCCAACACGACAACATAAAAACCAGCGCGAACAATAGTGAACCATTTTTATTTCCTGCCCACCACTGAAAAAATGAATAATAGATCCATTCAAAAGCAGTCCGTTTTCCGATGTGGCAAGTCCACAAAATAGCCCCGGCGATTTCACTCACCAAATAGATAAATAAGGTATTTTTTCCAAACACCTCAAAGAAATAAGTCCATTTTTTTAACCCGAGCAAATCGATCACATACATCAGCAGGGCAAGAACAAACAAATCGATGCCGATATTGCAGACCACATAAGAACTGGTCCATAATTTTTTATTCAGAGGAAATACACTGCTCCAGCTCAGAGCAACGACTATGCATACGCCGCTCCAGATCAACAGTTGAGCTACGGTGGCATAACTCTTACCCTTCAAGCGGACAAAGTAACCAGCAAAATAGCCGGCCAGCACATTGACGATCGCAGGCAAAGTCCCCAGTATTCCTTCTGGATCAAAGGCCATACCTTCGCCGTGGTACATATGCGCATCACCTAAAATCAATTTATCCAGTTTGAGTGCAGCATTGCCTGTGATTGTGTAATCGCCGAATGAATCCATGATCCACCAGTAACTGAGTAAAGCAATCACGCTGAAGAGGATGGCGCCTTTCAATTTCCAGAAATGAATGATCAGCGTAGCGCATCCATAGGCAAGTGCAATGCGTTGCAGCACACCCAGAATTCGTGTGTTGGCGATGGAAATCAAGCCAAGATGGCCAGTCTGATTAAATTCAAGAAATGGAAACCAGTACATCAGATAACCGCAAAGAAAAATTAATGCCGTACGCGAGAAAATTTTCTTGAGCACTGCCGCATTACCCATCGACTGATATTTTTCCAGCGTATAGCTCAGAGTGCAGCCGACCACAAATAAAAAATTGGGAAAAATCAGATCGGTCAGCGTCAAACCATGCCAGCTCGCATGCAACAACGGCGCATAAGAAAGCGATTCACTGATGGACATGTTGACGATGATCATCAGCGTCAGTGTCAGGCCACGCATTACATCAATTGCCTGCGCACGGCTGGGTAAATCAGTTGCCATTAGTATTCCTCAACACGATGGTTTATTTGGATAGGGATTCAGTTATGAGAGCTTTTTCGAGCAGTTTTATCATGACTGCATAACCAGCTTTATTCGGATGTACGCCATCTTCTGAATACGCAAGCTTTAAACCCTGGTTTTCATCCGCCATAGGGGTGTAATAATCAACATAAACAAAATTATTCTGGTGAGCGTACTCTTTTATCCATTTGTTCAACGCAGCGATTCTTTCGACCGGTTTAATTTCAGGAATCCAGTAATACGATTTGGCTGGCAGTATGGAACACAGCACCACGTCGATATGATGCAGTCTGGCTAATTCGGCCATCGAGGCTATATAGCCTGCAATCACTTCGTTCGACTCAGGTCCGGAATTGCCGGCTATGTCATTGGTACCGGCCAGAATAATGACCTGCTTTGGCGCAAGTTCTATCACGTCCGATCTGAAACGCACCAGCATTTGCGGAGCAGTTTGTCCGCTGATGCCGCGATTGATATAGGGCTTGCCTGAAAATTGTTCGGGAGTGGTGGTCGACCAAAACTCGGTGATCGAATCGCCCATAAAAACAATCCGATTACCAGAATTGGCAACGTTGACCCATTTTGCGTTGTCGATGCTGTAGGCTTTTATATTTGCCCAATCCGGATCGACTTCTTCTGCTGCCTGAACCGGAGAAAAGACGAAGCAGGCATAAAACAGTCCCAAAAAAATCTTGTGTAACCGCATGGTGATCTATCCGTAATAATGAAATGCACGAGGCACAGTTTTTAAGTTACTCAAGCTTCAGCGTAATGAAAAACAGCCTGCATAAAAATACAATCCCGCGCCATCATCAGTCAGGCGCGGGAATGTTGCCACTTAATTGAACTTGTAGTTAACACCAGCAAGCAATTGACGCCCATAGGTGTTATACGCTGTCAGCGCATTCATGCTGCCATTCACGCCACCAACGATGCGTTCACGATAGGCTGAATTATTCAGGTTGGTAATCTGGAACAGAAACTGCAGCCCTTTGTATTTACCCTCTTCAAACGCATAACTGGTCTGGAAATCCATCACACTTTCCTGCATGATCGAGGTGTCAATCCGGTCGCCATGAGGCCCGAGAATCTGAGCAGTAAATGGCGAACGATAGCGGTCACTAATCCGGACAGAAAAGCCATCTTTCTCATAAAACAGCGTCATCGCGGCAACCTGCCCGGAAAGTCCTGGCAATGGCACATCGCCACCCGCAGGGCCGTTCGCCAGGATACTGCTTCTTGTTTCCGAGACCGTGCCAAGTACACCAAACCCGTCAAGATAATGACTCAGCAGTGCTCCCTGAATCGTCGCGCTCTGCTCAAGACCATACACTTTACCGCCCTGACCATTGGTTGGTATGCTGATCGTGCCAATATTGGAGATAGGTGTGACACCAATATTGGGAACGCCTGAAAAGTTGTAATTAGTTTGTTCGTTGTAAATATAGTTAGTTAATTGCTTGTAGAATCCGGCAAACGCCACATAACTTCCCTTGCCGAAGTATTTCTCAGTGGCCAGATCAAATGAATTTGCCAACCATGGTTTAAGTGCAGGATTGCCGCCATCACCACTCCAGGTATGCGTCTGAGTGCTTACCGATCCGCTGACACCCGCTCTCATATCATCGAGTCGACCACGCGCCATGGTTTTCGCGGCACCGGCACGAATGAGCCAATCGGGACTGTACTCATTCATGTCCAACACCAGATTCAGGCTTGGCAGGACGTTGGTGTAAGAAGTTCCACCTGTAAGTGTGGCCGAGTAAGAGTTGTTTGGTGTGCCGGTTGAACTTTGATTTGTATGAATCACCTGCAGCCCGAGATTGCCGCGCAGAGCAAGCCTACCCAAATCGTGATCAAAATCCAGCTTTCCAAACGCATTGATGACTTTTTCACTGACGGTAAAATCACGTCGATAGGCAAACGGCTGCGACTGATCGATGACAGCAGTCTCATACGTACTTAATGCTTGCAACACGTTATACGCCAGTATTTTTGGCATGCCACCATACGCCAACGATACCGGCGTCTGTAGCAAGCTCGGGGCGATTGCCTGCATTGTTCCGGCACCGCTATTGAGCAGATACTGATAATCCTGTTCGGCGCGTTTTTTCTCGCGGTCTGAATAATCGGTTCCAAAACTGACTTTACTGAACAAACCCGTCAACGGTTCGCTGGCGGCCAATTTGAGCGCCGATAACTGATCGCTCATCGTTGGGGTACGAACAAAACCGTTCTGTCCCCAGCCTGCCGGGTCAGTCAGTTGAATAACGCCAGGATCAGCCCAATTCACCGTCGTGGTGTAGGTTGGAATCGCCATAGGACTGCCCGGCATGCTGAAGCCAAGCGTTGTACCTGCACCTGTGCCGACGGGGCCCAGACCGGCATAAATTTCAGCGGTTTTATCCTCACGTTTTGCCTGTGAAAAACTGATGTCGTTTTCCAGCGTCCAGCCATTGGTTTTCAGTTTATTGTTGAGGCCAATTGCAAACAGTCGATCAGTGCGGGTATTGTAATTACTCTGTTCTACAGGCTGTACATTGCTGAAGGTACCGCTCAGCACTAAAGGCGTATTGGTGCCGGCAAAGGTACCAAAAGTCGGATTGCTGATGGTTGAACCATCCCAGGCTGGCGCATCACTCCACATGATTCCCCGACCACTGACGGTTTGGTCAAAGTGGGAGTAGTACAGATCAAGTTGTGAGTGTATATCTTTGGATGGCTTAAATTCTACGGTTGCCATCACGCTGTTGCGCACCTGACTCGTTGAGGTACCGATGAATTCCGCACCCTGTGACATGGTGATGTCGCAGGTATTGGGGCCGAGTCCGTTACAGGTCGGCGCATTCCATGACGCATTGTCCCAACCCCAGGAACCAAAATGCTGTTCCTGAATCGGTGAATCCAGATGCGCAAAGGCAATCGCCACACCAATGGTCTTGTCGGCAAACTGATCCACGTACGAGCCACTTAACCGGTTACCTGTATCCTTGATGCCTGCATTGATTGCGCCATTCTGATTTTTTTCTCCACGTGCATTCACTGTAAAGGACCGACCGGCCTGATCCAGAGGAGACAGGGTACGCAGATCAACTGTTCCTGACAATCCCTGCGCGGCGAGTGTGGCGTCTGGCGTTTTATACACCACGACGGAGTTAATGAGTTCTGACGGATACTGATCATATTCCACACCTCGATTCAAGGCGGTACTGACCAATTCACGACCATTCATCAGGGTGACGGCAAAATCATCGGACATACCGCGTATCGAAATTGATTCCGCACGTCCGGCAACACGCTGAACCGCCAGACCAGGCAAACGGGCAATAGATTCAGCAATGCTTGCATCTGGGAGTTTCCCGATATCTTCCGCAGTGACCGCTTCGACGATCGAATTGGAATCCCGCTTGGTGGCTATCGAGCTCTCCAGGGAACCTCTGATACCTGTCACCACCACCGTCTGTGTATCATCAGCCGGAGATAAATCCGTGGCCTGTGCATTACCAAGGAACAAAAGCGCTACAGCAAGAGCTACAGGTTTTAATTTCATGCTTTTCATTAATGACTCCAATTTATCGTTATTAAAATTATGCTCAACCATCTTGTCGATCTAATCCACTTATTAACCCAACAGACTGCAATTTTGTTATTTTTTGTATACAACACTGACCATCCTGGTCTGATCTTCCCTCAATTTCCAACGCTCGAAGAATTTCCTTTGCGGCCACGGAGAGTAAATGCAGCCACGCGTATCATTCCCTTGAAAGGAATAGGTGCAGTCATTACCGGGCTGTTCATATCGGGCTCGCTGCCATCGGTAGTAAACCGCAAGGTAAAACCAGGCAACTCGATATTGGCCAGTACAACACCATTCTCAACCTTCAATCCGGGTGCTGGAATTCTGTATTTCACTACATTTTGCTCACTGTCGAGTTGAGGAAGCACCTGCTTTCCCAGTTGATTCACAAATTGCGACCAAGCGAGTTTGTGCAAGTGCGCTGCTTCCTCTGGATTTTGTTGACTGGTCCATGCAGGATCTTTTGCCCATGCTCGTTCTGCCAGAGCCAACATACGCGGCATGATCATATGGTCGATGCGTGCGGCATCGTGCATGGCTTCGGAAAACAACACACCTTCCATGCCGATGATGTGTGTCTGACCAAAATCAGTCAGCCTTGCACTGCCAGGTTTGCCTGCAGGGTTAATCCGATTAATCCGGATATCATCCAGAGGAATGAAATCGTATACCGTATCCAGATCGCTGTAGCCGGCCCAGTTAACGCCCAACTCATCCGGATTTTTATTGACTGCCATATCAAAATACAATTTGGTTGCCGGTGCTAGTACGGTGTTATAGCCAGCATTGGCAAGCCGATAGGCCAAATCTTCGGATTCACCCAGATTGTTCCACACATACAGATTAAATCCATTGTGGGTAAATAACTGGTTGGGAACCAATTTACCTTCGTTATTCAGTGTCTGTTTGTGTGTGCCAAGTTCTTCCCAACCGGAAGCAAACACACCATGTCGATGTAATATCTGATCAACGTGAGTGTAAAAATAATCCCATACTCCGGCATTGGAGTTAATTTTCATACGCTGCATCAACTTAAGACAGGCTGGCGATTGCCCCCATGCTCCGGCAGGCAGTTCATCACCACCCACATGAATGGTTGAGAGTGGCGCGCCGGCCTGTCGATGAAGCGCAACCAGCTCGGAGATGACGTGCTCAATGAACGCATAAGTCGAAGGCATGCCCGGATTCATCACATTGTCGGAATAAAGCTGGGCTGATCGGTATATCGAATGATCATCCGGATCATTCAACAAATAATGGCGTGCCTTGCGATCACCACTTTTTTCTAGCCGGCGATAGCGATATTCCATTGCCTTCACCGCCGCTCTTGAATGGCCGGGCATTTCAATTTCAGGGATCACTTCAATATGCAAACTAGCCGCATGCTGCACAATTTCAATATAATCAGCGCGACTGTAAAACCCGCTTCCATGCAGGTTGCCTGCATCCGGACCAGAACCAAAGGCCGGTTGCAGATGGTCTTTCATACTCAAGGTCTGTCCACGTTGCGAGCCATAAGCTGTTAATTCGGGAATTCCTGAAATAGCAAGCCGCCAGCCTTCATCGTCAGCCAGGTGAAAATGGAATTTATTGAGTTTGTAGCGTGCCATCAGGTCAAGTAACCTGATAACCGTTTCTTTGGTTTGGAAATTTCTGGCGACATCCAGCATCAGGCCCCTATAGCCAAACCGTGGAGCATCGATGATTTCCATTGCCTGCAGCTTGAGACCCGTTTTTTGCTCTGACAGTGGCTTCCAGAGCTGGCGCAGCGATTCAAGTCCTCGCAGCACTCCTGCGTCAGAATTGCCGGTGAGTTTAACTCCTCCTACAGGATCGATCTCCAGCCGGTACGCCTCGGGTGAGGTCTGGTTGTCGATCTGAGCAATGGCCAGATGCAATGCCGGCTGATGCTCATCAATTGATCCGGAAGGAAACTGCGCGCGCAGCAATGTCGTGGCAAAGAGTACTTCCTGCTTCAAACCGGCAGCCGCAATAATCTCAGGCATGGAAGTCCAGTACAGCGTCCCAGGTCGGTTCTCGAAATAGGCTGGCACAGGAAATACCGGCGGCAACTGCTCTGCCGGCAGATCAAGAATAATAGCGTTCTGTTTGAAAATTTCCTGCGCGCTGATGACAGACACCGGATCATTAGCACCTTTATCCAACTGCTCTGGCCGCACCAGCGGCAACACGTGATAGTCATGAATGGCCAACCCTGCTTCGGGCTGATTATCCGATACGAAGTAAGGTCCGGAGGGCGCGTTGGTGGTATTGGTCAGAATTTCAGGATGAAAAAATGTAATCTGCACCGATGAACCTGATGGGAGTGCGCGAAAACCTGCCAAAGGGCGCAGACGGAATAATGTACCGCTTACCTGCTCCAACACCAGATGCTGTTCCAGCTGGCCCGTAACTACTTCAGCGACACAAGTAAAATAAATAGCCCACCCACTGGCCGGCAGGGATTCGTGGCGAAGATTGGTTAGCGTCACCAATGCTTCTGAGCGTCCATCCGGATCCTTGGCTGAAAATACATTGCGATTGATTTCCCAGCTCATACGCAATCCAGCATCCGTTGCTGATCTGATTGCAGAAGGTGCTGCAAACAGTGCACCACAATACAGCAGCGCAGCTCCCATGACCACCAGGACTGCCTGTCTCCAATACGTATTTTTAATCATCCATGAAACCATCATGGTTACCCCAAAAAAATCAACTGCAATTGGCCGGACATGTTTTAAGCGCTTTTAGTGACGAAACTGGTTTCGATTTCTTCTAGCGATTTTCCTTTTGTTTCTGGCAGGAAGAATGCAACAGTGATGAAATAGATCACCGTACAGGCCGCCCAAAACAGAAACATGGCATAAAAACCGTAATTTCCCACGATAGGCAAAAAGGTGGCGGCAATAATGGTGGCGACTCCCTGATTAATCAACAATGCAATCCCCATTCCTGCTGAACGAATCCGGGTTGGCATTAATTCCGAAAGAGCGAGCCAGACACAAACGCCAGGTCCGATTGAAAAAAAGGCGACAAACATGGCAATAAATAATACCGCCAGCAACCCATTGGATTTATCCGGGATAGGTCCAAGTTTGGCCCGTTCTACTTTCAGGACTCTGACTGCAGTGGATTTTTCTGGTGCGTCATCAAACAAAGAAATAATCTGGGCGCTGCGAATTTTTTCCGCATTTTCCAGAAGATCTCTGGAAGTTTTTGGTAAATCACTCACTACTTTCCGGGCATGTTCAATGAGCGCGCGTTCATCCAGATCACGATTTCCTGCTAACTTCAATCGCTGGGCTTCGCTGAGCAGGCCCTGATCAGAAACACTCAACTGATTGAACACCTCTTTGGCTGCTGCAAGAATTTGCAGTGATTCCGCAGTCGGCATAAAGGCCTCAGCTACCCGCTGCTTGTCACCATAGTTATAAAGTATGCTGATTTGCAGTGGCTCTTTGGATAGAGAGCTTACTAAGGTGGAGTGTTCCAAATCCAATTCGAGTTTATTATCAATGATCATGGCACTGACTTCATTCACAACATCAGTCCGCTTCGATTCGATGCTGTAAAAAAGTCCGGAAAGCAGGCATAAGGAAATAATAATCCCACCCGTACCCATCTTCAGGAGGAAAACCCGTCCTTTGCGTTCCACCAACATAATCGCAACGATCGTCATCACGGAATTTAAAATTTTGATGCTGGTTCCATAGCCCGAAGCCGATACCGAATCCAACCCAGCCTTTTGGAGTATCGTTGACATGAACTGTAAAATGGAATTAATGCCTGTGGCCTGATTGCAGCCTAAAATCACGCAGGCCAGAATAAAAGGAATCACATACCGGCGTTGCGTGAAAATTTCACTCATGGCCTCAATAAAAGTCACCTTCTGACGATTATGTTCATGCGCCAGTGCATCGTTGATTTCCTGGTATTCCATTTCCGAATCAGCCTGTGAGCGCATGCGCACAAGTGCGGTCCTGGCTGCGTCCGTTTTTCCGTGCCTGATCAGCCAGCGAGGAGACTCTGACAAAAATAAGGTTCCAATTAAAAACAGCACACCCGGATAAATGACGGTCAAAAACATGCTGCGCCAGGCGTGGTCTGCAGCTGCGACGACCAGCGTCTTATCTGCTCCTGCCATCTGAATCGCCTGCTCGGCATTATTGATAAAGTAGGCGCCCACGAAAGCGGCCAACACTATTCCTACCGTTAACATAAACTGAAATACGGCAGTTCCGCGTCCACGTGCATTTGAAGGCAGGCATTCAGCAAGATACAGAGGAACCACGACAGCGATCACACCACCACTCATGCCCTGCAGCAGTCGTCCTAAAACAAGGGGCTCAAAGGTTTGCGATACAAAAATGATCGCCACACTTCCTACAAACATCAACCCACTCACGATCATCATCACCTTGCGTCCCAACCAATCAGCAAGCAATCCGGCTACAACTGAGCCGAGTATGGACCCAGCCAATACTGCCGCCACAACGAACGAAAGCTGTTGTTCGGTTAATTGAATAGCCTGATTAAGGTAGGATAAAGCGGGATCAATAACGCCGATATCAATGCCATACAACAAGCCCCCAAATCCGCTCACCAGCAGAATAAGTCGGTTATAGGTCACAGAAGAATTTTGGCTCATAACTACTTATTCCATTTAAATTAGTATCAAACGTAGTTGACCACTTGATCAAAACAAAAAAATCCGACGTTTTTTGGAACGTCGGGATCTAGGACGACTGGGGGGTCGTAATTATTTGATGCACGTGGTTGATCCCATCTTAAAAGTCGATTCAGAGAGAGATATTCCGTCTGGCCATATCACTATTAAGCATATTAATTTTGCTCAATTTTAATTAACCGGACATCAAAAGGTTTTCTGCTGTCTTAACTTGAATGAGATACTAGCAGTGGTGGGTATGTAAAGGAAGTGATTGATATATTTTAAACAAAATTATTTAAGTCATTGATTATAAACGTTATTTTTGCAGATAAAATAAATTGAGCTTACCTTTCTTTACATTGAAAAAGATAGACAACTTCAGACACTATGAAACTACCTGATCCAGCCAATCAGCGAGCAGATATAAAAGCAGATTTAAAAATATAACTTATTAAAACCTTACAAAACTTTACGAAAAGTTTGCCAATACTGTTGGAATTATGAAAAAAAACCTCAATGCGGAAGTTTAATGATGGCATTCAAACCACCCTCCGGATGATTTTCAAGTATCAATTCACCACCATGGGCTTCAATGACACTGCGTGCTATGCCCAGTCCCAACCCCATGCCACCAACATTTTGTTCTCGCCCATGAATGAGTCGCACATATGGATCAAACAGACTTGCAAACGCATCATCCGGAACACCAGGACCATGATCGCGCACCTGAATAACCACCCATTGTTCATCCGCAGTGACGCTTAATTCGGCAGTCTCGCCATAGAACAAAGCATTGTCCAAAAGATTGCCGATCGCACGCTTCAATGCCAATGGCTTGCCACGCACCGTCATTCCTGATTCGGAAAACGCCACATTGTAATGTGCCAACTGTGCGCTGCGCACAAGTCGTCGGATCAATACGTCTAATTTAATTTCCGTGGAATTTTCATGAATATCACTGTCTTTTACAAATTGCAACGCACCTTTAACCATCATATCCAGGTCATCCAGATCTTCTTCAAATTCCGACCGCAGCAGGTCATCATCAAGCAGTTCGGAACGCAGCTTAAGACGTGTTATCGGCGTTCGCAAATCATGCGAGATCGAAATAAAAAGACGCTCGCGATCTTCCAGATAAGACTGGATGCGCAAGCGCATGGCGCTGAAAGCACGTGCGGTATTAATAAATTCCCGGCTACCGGTCTCAGGCAATACCGGTGGATTTTCGCCTTTGCCGAATGCTTCTGCTGCTTCTGAGAGCGCTGAAAGAGGCCTGGTAATCCAGCGCACCACCATGAAAGAGAGCAGCAAGACTGCTGCCAGCGACAGACCCTGCGACACCAGATGATCGAATGACAGCGGATCATTGACATTCAGAAAATAGGGATTGGGCATAATCGAAGCCAGATATAACCAGTTGCCTGATTCAAGTTCGGTCTGGATTACCAGCACCGGGGCCGGATCTGGCTTGATCAACAATATATGTTGAACCCAGCTTTCGGGCAGATCAACGATACGCGTTCCATCCACCGAAGTGGTCAGCTGATCTGGCCATGCCAACCCCACCCGTATCGTGTGGGTGTTGGGCAAATCAGCTTCCAGCGTGTTTTTGACTTTGAGAACAACAGTTTTCGCCAGTCCCAACGGGGCGATTTCAATGATCGGCACATAAGTTGAATTGTTTTGCACAAAAAACCGTGTACCTCCCATTTCCCTGAATTGCTGAATCAAAACAGTGCGATAACTGGAAGGCAAACTACTAAAAAAACGGATTGAGCTCGACGCACTGTGGGCCAAATATTGTGCTGCTATTTGGGCGTCGGCTTCCGACTTACTGCGTTGCTGTGCCGCCCAGATGAAACTGCCAGCGAGTTGGGTTACCAGAACACCAAACACCATGACCAGGGATAACCGGCCCAGCAGTGATTGCGGCAACCAGCGCAATAACCGGTCAGCTTTAATCATGGGAAACGCTCACTTCGGCAGAAAATACATAGCCTGCACCGCGCACTGTTTTAATCAAGACGAACTGCTTGCCGTCATCTTTTAACAGTAATCGCAATCGACTGATCTGCACATCCAGAGTGCGGTCTAACGGACCAACATCGCGCCCTCGTGTTTCCTCACATAACACCCTGCGATCCAGAACTTCGGCAGGATGCTCGGCAAAATATTTGAGCAATTGAAAATCCAGACCCGTCAACGGCACGACCTGATCATTGCTGTCAATAACAGTACGCTCAATCAAATCAAGTGTAAATCCGCCGAAACGGTAATAGCGGCAACTGGTCGATGAAATCGTATCTGGGGTATACCGACGCAGAATGGCTTTAATTCGCGCCAGCAGTTCGCGGGGACTGTAGGGTTTGGCGATGTAATCATCCGATCCTAGCTCTAAGCCTACAATCCGGTCCGTTTCAGCCGAACTGGCCGTGAGCATAATAATTGGTACGTTGGAGCGTTGACGAACAATTTTACACAGAGCAAACCCGTCGGTATCGGGTAACATGATATCCAGAATCACCAGTGACCACTGGTCGATCTGGCTGTTAAACTCGGCAATAAAACTTTCACCGTTGTGTGCCAGCGTTACTTCGTACTGATTTTTTTCAAGGTAAGTTTTAAGTAATAATCGTGTTTTCTGATCGTCATCTACGATGAGTATTTTGCGAAGCATATGTTTCCCTGAGCGCGTGCTTATTGTCGGTTATTGATATTGAAAGTATGGAAGATGGCAGCAAGCTTTTTCTGGGTCTCCGCCGCGGTGACTGTGTCATCGATGAAAAAATGATGAATCACAACGATAATCGCATCCCGGGTCGATTCATCAGTTGCCATCCGATGCACCAGACTCGGTGCCTGCACGGATACTCCTTCTGCAAATTTGCTCCAGGAGGCACGTGCGCAACTGTCCATGCGCGCCGGATCGGCATCGCGTCGTACTGATACAGATCCTTTGATTGCGTTATAGTCGGTTTGTAACGATGGCGTGGCGACCAACCTGGCCAGTTTTTCCTGAGCCGGACCACGTTGAAAATTAGTAGCAAACATCGACAGGGTATCAACACTGTACAGATGATATTTCCCTGTTCCTGGCATGGCGGCACAAGAAAACTCATCGTCGGTTGGGTACCCCATCCCGTTCAATTCACCCTTGGCCCAGTCACCCATGATCATCATGGCAGCTTCCCGGTTGGCAAACTGGCGCACGACATTCGGCCATGTTTTTTCTTCGACCGGGGCATTCATCCAGGATTTCATGATACGTAAGCGTTCCAAGGCTTCGATTAACCGATGATCCAGCACTGCCTGAACGCTTTGCTTAACAAACAACTCACGATGATATGCCGGACCACTTTCAGCCAAAATCAGATTTTCAAACAACGCCGTCACCTGCCATGATTCATTGCTTTGTGCCAGTGGCACGATGCCGGCAGTTTTTAATTTTGCCGCCACCACAACCATATCATCCCAATTTTCAGGCGGCGACAGCTTGAGTGCAGTTAAAATTTTTCGGTTGTAAAACAGGGTGTTAATTCTATGGATACCCAACGGTGCGGCAACCACGTGTTTGCGCGGCTGTATGAGTGCAAGAACCGTGGGAAAGAAGCTGGTATTCCACTTATTGTCATTCGCCACTTTGTCCAATTCCAGCAAAAAACCCAGATCATCCCAGTCACGAATTGAAATGCCGATGGCCTGAGTTACCGCCGGTGCATTTCCAGAAAGAATCCGGCTTTTCAATACTTTCCCTGCACCCAGTCCTGCTCCGCCTGGAATTGCCACATCCTGCCAGTACACACCCTCATCGGCCAGACGGCCCGCAAGCAACGTAGCTGCCTTGCGTTCACTATCTGAAGTCCACCAATGCAAAACTTGCAAAGTGCTTTCGGACTTGGGAGCTTCACACCAGCCCGTAGTCATGAGCGAGAAAAAAATACATGTGACGATGAAGGCGGTTCTTGCGAACATTCCGGCAATATTTAGTGTCTGGGAAAAGAGGATGAACGAAGTCACTTAATTTTTAGTTGTAGTTTTAAAAGTAGGGTTAAAGCCTGATCGCGTTTTTCAATATAAGGAGTGCCGATCAGACTGTCAACAATTGCTTAAAAATTGGCAACATCAAAAGTGAAATTACGGTTATTATTCGAAATTGGATTTAAAGTGGTATTAACATGGACTGTATAATTCAACTTGGATCAGCAAAGGTTATTTAATGAAAGCAGCGCTATTTTTTGACATGTTTTTGGCTATTATTGGTACTTTTTTGAAGTTTCTGCTGCTTTGCATGGCCGTGTTTGCTTACACGACCTGCCGATCGGACAGCGATATCGGCACGTTTGCGCATGTGCCATTTTCAACCGAAATCGTCGTGCGTACAGCGGAAAACTTTAGAACCGAAACAGATGTGACTGCATTTGTTAAGCTGTGCTCCAGACATCATGTTACCGTCATCAGTTTATTGGTCAAGCAGGATGAAGATAGTCAGATACCTTCTGGAAGGGTTTATTTTCACAGCAAGATTGCCCAAATTGCGCCAGGTTATCAGGAGTTTGATGTGCTTCAATCCATGCTCAACCTTGCCCATCCGCTTGGAATTCAGGTGCGGGCATGGGTTCCACAATTCCACGATCAGTCAGCTGTATTGACGCATCCTGAATGGCAGATGATGGCATTTGAAAAGGGGGAGGTAGTGCCTTATACGGGATCGGGCAACAAAGAAATTTTTGCCAACCCGCTTGATCCTCAGGTTCAACAATACGAACTCGACATCCTCATGGAAATAGCCGCGAACTATCCCGTTGATGGAATTACTTTGGACTGGCTGCGCTTTGATAACTACAACATGGATGTGAGCTATACCACCAGCAAGATTTTTCAGTCCCAGACCGGCATTTCACCATTAACGATTGATTTCACGCGCGACGGGCCAGAACGTATTCAATGGAACAAGTTCAGGACTGACGGAATCGCCAACTACGCAGGGCGCGTACGTGCAAGTCTGCCCGCCTCATTGCCCATCGGCGTTTTTATACTGCCGCCAGAATTCGAGGAAGTTGCACAGGACGCGGGCAAGTTCAACGTCTCGGTCAATTTTCTTGCGCCGATGTGCTACTTCCGCGACTGGGATTTCCCGATAGACTGGGTATGGAATAACTGCATGGCAAACACCGCAAACAAAGCCGCCGGAAAAGCTATATTACCCACCATGGATTCCGGTTTATCTGATCAACAATACCGACAGATACTGTCACACATACGTGATGAGTATCCTCAGGTTTCCATGCTTTCCTGGTTCCACCACGGACAGTGGACTGAAAATATGCTTGAACGTATTGCTCTCATGCGGACCTGGTAATCTGGGCAATATAAGCAGCATGATCCGGCATGGCATCAACGCATTTTTTGATCACGCTGCTTACATTGCCGAAATAGTCAGCCAGGTCTTTTTCAGACTGCAAATCTGCAAATGGATGGTATGCCCGGGGCCTCAGATTCTGCCCTTCCATTACCTGAAGCCAGGCCACTTCCGCGAACAGTTCATTATCCAGGCGCACTAACCGGCCGCTACTGCTGAACAGATTCATTTTATATTCCAGCGACTCTGGCACATCCATCCCGGCGCATAACTTCCAGAATGGTGCATCCGACCGCTGGTTGAGTTTGTAGTGCAGGATAATGAAATCGCGGATGCGTTCATACTCAAAACGACTTTGCCGATTATATTCATTGATAACCACCGGATCAAATTCCTGATCCGGGAAATACTCAATGAGGCGCGCAATCGCAGAATGAATCAAATGAATACTGGTTGATTCCAGTGGTTCAAGAAATCCACTGGAAAGGCCAATTGCAACCACGTTGCGATTCCAGCCCTGTTTGCGCATGCCTGTGGTGAATTTGATCAAGCGCGGATCGGCCAACGGTGCACCGTCCAGATTGGCCAGCAAAACTGCCTGCGCTTCATCATCACTGATAAATTTACTGGAATAAACATGGCCGTTGCCGATGCGGTTTTGGAGCGGGATACGCCACTGCCATCCTGCCTGATGTGCGGTACTCCGGGTATAGGGAAGTAGCGGCTGCACAGATTCGCAAGGCACGGCCAGCGCCCGGTCACACGGCAACCAATGAGTCCAGTCTTCAAAACCGGTATGCAATACGCCTTCAATTAACAAGGCGCGCATGCCGGAACAATCTATGAACAGTTCACCCTCGACACGCTCGCCATTTTCTAACACCACGGCATCAACATGACCGTCACTGTGACGCAGCAACACCCGTTCAATTTTACCTTCGGTACGAATAACTCCGCGCGACTCGGACAATTTTCTCAGATAGCGGGCATACAGGCTGGCATCAAAATGGTAGGCGTAAGCAATATCGTTTAACGGTGAATTTACCATTTCTTGCGGCGGCAGCATAAACTTGTTGGCCCGGGCAGCCATGCGGGTAATGGAATAGGCTTCAAGGCTGTCTGCCTTGCCTGCGCTGCGCATTTTGTGCCAATACTGATCAAAGCGCACGGTCCGCAAGTCCTGGCCAATTTTGCCAAAACCGTGCATGTAGCGATCACCTTGCTTACCCCAGTTGACAAATTCGACGCCCAACTTAAACGTGGCGTTGGTTGCCTTCAGAAATTCATTTTCTGGTATGCCAACCAGGGCATTAAAACGCTGAATCGCAGGAATGGTCGCTTCACCGACACCGATGATACCGATCTCGTCGGATTCGACCAGCCGGATATGGTACTTCCCTTGCAGTAGGCTGGACAGGGCGGTGGCAGCCATCCAACCTGCCGTTCCACCGCCGATAATGACTATGTTTTTAATCATTGACTGTTCCACGGCCTACACAACATTAAATATCAATATTCCCGGCCCTGAGCGCATTCGATTCAATAAAGGCGCGGCGCGGTTCGACATCGTCACCCATGAGCGTGGTAAAGATTTGATCGGCGGCGATCGCATCTTCAATCTGCACCTTGAGCAAACGACGCACCTTTGGGTCCATGGTGGTTTCCCACAGCTGGCTTGGATTCATTTCACCCAGACCTTTATAGCGCTGTTTGGAAACGTTGCGCTCGGCTTCATCACGCAGCCACAGCATGGCGTGATGGAAGTCAGTGACGCTCGATTCCTTGGTACGTTCGCCTTCGCCGCGACGGATGAAAGCACCTTCACCAACGAGTCCCTTAAAGGTTTCAGCCGCATTGGTGAGCACGCGATAATCGTTGCTGTCAACAAAGTCGGCATCGATCGAACTCACGCGGATATTGCCGTGGTACAGACGCTCAATCCGCAAACCGAATTTTTCCGACAATTCATCGGCAGTCACGACCGCAGTCACACTCGGGTCACCCATGGCGACTGTCAGCGCAGCGGCCGAGGCAGCCGCATTGGCGGCATTGTCGAGTTGCAGGGTCACGCCGGTCATGATGGCAGTGAGTGCGGCACGGTCGATCATACGGGTTAAGCGCAGCATGATGGCATTGGCCAGATTGTAATGACGCACCAGTTCAGCCAAGGCATCACCTTCAATCGGATCAGCACCGGTGCTCGGAATCAGCGCGGCATTGTTGAGCGCCACCGTCATCATGTAAGTCGCTTCTTCGGCATCATCTTTCAGATAACGTTCGTCGCGACCCGCCTTGACCTTGTAGAGCGGCGGTTGGGCAATATAGATATGACCGCGTTCCACCAGTTCTGGCATCTGACGGTAAAACAGCGTCAGCAACAAAGTACGGATGTGGGCACCATCGACGTCGGCATCGGTCATGATGATGATGCGGTGGTAGCGCAGTTTTTCAACATTAAATTCATCCGGGCCGATACTGGTGCCTAGCGTGGCGATCAGCGTGGTGATCTGTTCACTGGAGAGCATTTTTTCAAACCGGGCTTTTTCGACGTTGAGCACTTTACCGCGCAAAGGCAGAATCGCCTGGAATTTACGGTCGCGACCCTGCTTGGCCGAACCACCCGCAGAATCACCCTCGACGATGTACAGTTCGCACAGCGCCGGATCTTTTTCCTGACAGTCCGCCAGTTTGGCAGACAAACCCAGGCCATCCATGACGCCTTTGCGACGGGTTAATTCGCGCGCCTTGCGGGCAGCTTCACGGGCACGCGACGCTTCGACGATTTTTCCGCAAATGATTTTGGCGTCGTTCGGACGTTCCATCAGATAGTCGCTGAGGGTTTTGGCGACGATTTCTTCCACCGGACCACGCACTTCCGAAGAAACCAGTTTGTCCTTAGTCTGCGAGCTGAATTTAGGCTCAGGCACTTTGACCGACAACACGCAGGTCAGACCTTCGCGCATATCGTCACCAGTGACTTCGACTTTGGCTTTTTTGGCGTAGTCGTGTTCGTCGATGTATTTATTGATCACCCGCGTCATGGCAGCACGCAGACCGGTCAGATGGGTACCGCCATCGCGCTGCGGGATGTTATTGGTAAAACACAGCACCTGCTCATTGTAGGCATCGTTCCACTGCATCGACACGTCCACCGTGATGTTGGTGTTTTGATCCGACATGCGTTCACCAGTGGCCTGGAAAATGGTTGGGTGTAAAACACTTTTGCTTTTATTGATGTACTCGACAAAACCGCGCGTGCCGCCTTCAAAGGCAAACACTTCTTCTTTACCGCTGCGCTGATCGCTGAGCTTGATGCGCACACCGTTGTTAAGGAACGATAATTCACGGATCCGCTTGGCCAGAATTTCATAATGAAATTCAACGTGACTGAAAATTTCTTCATCGGCCCAGAAATGCACTTCGGTACCGCGTTTGTCGGTGTCACCAATCACCTTGATGGGCGAGCACACCATGCCATCGATGGTAGTGATTTCACGGTTTTGCGGCACGCCGCGGACAAAATCCATGGCGCAGACTTTGCCGTCGCGGCGGATAGTCAATTTAAGTAATTTCGACAGACCATTCACGCAAGAGACACCCACGCCATGCAGACCGCCAGATACTTTGTACGAGTTTTGATCGAACTTACCACCGGCGTGCAGTTCGGTCATGACGATTTCGGCCGCACTGCGTTTCGGATCGTGCTTGTCATCCCATTTAATCCCGGTCGGAATACCGCGACCGTTATCGGTAATCGAAATCGAATTGTCAGCATGAATGGTGACGTGGATTTCGGTACAGTGACCGGCTAAGGATTCATCAATCGAATTATCGAGCACTTCAAAAACCAAATGATGCAGACCGGTACCGTCGGAAGTGTCGCCGATATACATACCCGGACGTTTCCGGACGGCTTCGAGGCCTTCCAGAATCTGAATGGATGAAGCGCCATACTGGCTGTTATCTGGTTTCGGTTCGTGATGGGATTCTGGCAAAATCTCGGACATAGCTACCTTTGGTAAATGATCTGTGTTTCTACAAAAATGTTATTTATATCCGCATTGGCATGACGACGTATTTAAAGTCATCCTGACCTGGTACGGTAATGAGCGCAGACGAGGTCGAATCACCGAGCGCGATGTTGATCTGATCGCATTTCAGGTTATTGAGCACATCGAGCAAATAAGTCACATTGAAGCCGATATCGACGCTGTCGCCGCTGTAATCGATTTCGATTTCTTCCACGGCTTCTTCCTGATCCGCATTGGTCGAACTGATCTTCATGCTACCCGGAGTAATCACGCAACGAATTCCCTTAAACTTGTCGCTCGTCATGATGGCCGCACGCTGCAGTGAACGTAACAGCGATTCACGTCCGATAGAAAAATTGTGCACGTAGCCTTTAGGCACCACGCGATTGAAATCAGGGAATTTACCTTCCACCAGTTTGGAGATGAGTTCAATATCGGCAAAGTTCAGTTTGACTTGATTGTTAGCGATATGAATCTGCACCGGCTCATCGGTGTCTTCCAGCAGACGCTGCAATTCCAAAATGGTTTTGCGCGGAATGATGACTTCCTGACGGGCAAATTCCTGCTCGGTCGGCACCTGGCAATAAGCCAGACGATGACCATCGGTAGCCACCGCAATCACGCTGTTACCATCGACCACCAGCAGCAAACCATTGAGGTAATAACGAATGTCTTGCTGCGCCATGGAGAAGTGCACCATGTTGAACAAATGCTTGAGGGTTTTTTGCGGCAGGTTGACGCTGGCATTGAATTGCTCGGCCACAGCCACGGTCGGAAATTCTTCGGCCGCGAGCGTTTGCAGATTAAAGCGGGATTTGCCGGACTGAACCGTCATGCGCTTATTGCTCAGTGTCAGTGACACTTCGCCTTCAGGCAGGGCGCGCAGAATATCAAGCAGTTTGCGGGCGGCGACCGTCGTGGCAGCAACTTCATCACCGGAGCCGATAGCGGCATTGGTGGTGATTTGCACTTCGATGTCGGTCGACAGAAATGACACGTTGGCGCCATCTTTACGTATGAGGATATTGGCCAGAATCGGCAATGTGTGCCGACGCTCGACAATACCACTCACGATTTGTAAAGGGCGCAGTAAAGTGTCACGATGGGTTTTAACCAATTGCATAAGACTGTCCTCTGGTTGTGGTGATTAAATAACGCGCTGCTCCGGAGTGACCCGGGTCAGCCTTTCAGTGTTTGCTCTAAAACGTGTAATTCATGGTTGCATTCCGGATTTTTACCCCGGTCAGCGGTGATCTTGCGTACAGCATGCAGCACCGTGGTGTGATCACGGCCACCAAATAGTTCGCCAATCTCGGGCAAACTTTTCTGGGTTAATTCTTTCGCCAAATACATGGCTATCTGACGCGGCCGGGCAATATTGGCCGGGCGGCGTTTGGAATACATATCGGCGACTTTGATGTTGAAAAAATCGGCCACAGTTTTTTGGATGTTTTCCACCGAAATCTGGCGGTTCTGTACCGACAGCAAATCTTTTAAGGCTTCCTTGACCACATCAATGGTAATGTCTTTGCCATGAAAGCGCGAATACGCCAGAATTTTGCGTAACGCACCTTCGAGCTCGCGCACGTTGGAGCGCAAATGTTTAGCCACAAAAAACGCCACGTCATCAGAAAAGACTACGCCTTCCTGCTTGGCTTTTTTCAGCAGAATCGCCACCCGCATTTCCAGTTCCGGCGGTTCAATTGCCACCGTCAGGCCGGAATCAAAGCGCGAAATCAACCGGTCATCCATACCGGTAATTTGTTTGGGATAGGTATCGCTGGTGATAATGATTTGTTTTTTGGCCGCGATTAAGGCTTCAAAAGCGTAAAAGAATTCTTCCTGAGTACGGTTTTTACCGGCAAAGAACTGAATATCATCAATCAGCAGCAAATCGAGCGAGTGATAATAGCGCTTGAATTCGTCAAAGCCCTTGCGCTGATACGCGGTGACCACATCGCGCACATATTGCTCGGCATGAATATAGCGAATTTTAGCGTTCGGGTTGTCGATCAGGATCTGGTTGCCGATGGCGTGAATCAAATGGGTTTTACCCAGACCAACGCCACCATACAAAAACAGCGGGTTATACGACACCCCGGGATTATTGGCTACCTGAATCGCGGCCGCACGGGCGAGCTGATTGGCTTTACCCGTCACAAAGCTGTCAAATGTGAGCGCACTGTTGATACGACTCTGATCGCGCTTGGGGGTTTCCTGTATCGTGGTCGTGCGCACTTCTTCGGGCTGGCGCACTTCATCGGCGCGCGCACCAATATCCATAACCGGTTCCGGTGGTGCTTTTTTAACGTTAGTTAAGTTCGGGGCGAGAATAAACTGCACATCTATCTGGTCATCCCAGAATTGTCCGGCCAGCTCGGTAATGCGGCTGGCAAACTGGGTTTTTACCCAATCCAGTTTAAAACGATTAGGCGCAGCAATGCGCAACTTTCCTTCGGCATAGTCGATCAGGGTAAGCGGTTTAATCCAGGCGCTGAATTGTTGCGGAGTTAATTCCTGCTCCAATTGGGCGGAACATGCCTGCCAGAAATTTTCCATGAATCTTTGCTGTTATGTTGTCGTGCACTGAGTTAATTGATGTTGCTCTGCAGGTTATTATTTAGATTCTGCTGCTCAATAAACCAAAGCGCTATTCTACCCGCGACTGACAAAGTTATCCACAGGCTGGGCGACTATTTTTTATTCCGTTGTTTTGCATTAAAAGAAACTTTTTAAATTCTTTCGGGAAAATATTTTACATTTCCGGACATTTTTACTGCAACGTGGCGGCTTTTGTCTGCGAAAGCGGTTTTTTATTGCAATGCAGTTGTTATTGTTTTGACTCGTTGCACGAAACACACAGCGTTGGAAGCGCACGCCTTGGCGCAATGCACTCAGGGGCTAATACACCTTGCTTGCAAAAAACATACGCCAGCAGCCAGAGGCGCTCAACTAAACTTTTTACTCTTTAGTCTTGACAGAAGCAGGCTAAATACTGTCTAATCTCAGGTTCTCTGCCTTTTGATTTATTTGAACCGATTTTTTTTGCCAGATTAGCGAGACCAACATGAAACGTACTTACCAACCCTCCGTTGTACGCCGCAAGCGCACTCATGGCTTCCGTGCCCGTATGGCAACCCGTGGCGGCCGTGCCGTTTTAAATGCACGTCGCGCTAAAGGCCGCAAGCGTTTAGCCGTATAAGTTCCTGCGGAACAGTCTGCTAACCAGTAAGAGCTTGTCAGAAGCATGAACCCGGTTCATACCCTGACATCGAAACTCGACACAGTGATTACCGAAGCCATGACTGGACAATTTGAACGCACACGTCGTATCGTTAAAACGGATGAATTCTCATCCGTTTTTCGTTTGCGCCCTGTGTTTAAAACCGAACATCTGGTGCTGTATGCCCGCGCCAATACCATGACACACGCACGCCTGGGTGTGGTGGCAGCCAAACGGCTGGCACCGCGCGCGGTGACACGCAATCTGGTCAAACGTGCCGTGCGCGAAGGTTTCCGTCGTTCCGAACTGCTGTCCTCACTCGGACTCGATTGCGTAGTACGCCTGTCGAAACCGGTTGGCGGCCGCAAGGAACCCGCCAGCACGCCAGCGATGCAGGACTTACTGTATCGCGAAGTGCAAAGCCTGTTTGCGGTCGAATCCAGACTGAAAAAAGTTCTTGAAGCCGCTGCCGCGGTCATTCCCGCACTCCCTGGTCAGAACGACAGCGCCGTGGATGCCGCATGAAAACCCTGCTGCTCTTTTTGCTGCGCGCCTACAAACTGACCATCAGCCCGTATCTGGGACAAAATTGCCGTTTTTACCCCAGTTGTTCTGTGTATGCCGAGCAGGCCATCCGTCGTCATGGCACGCTCAAAGGCGCGGCCCTGACCGGCAAGCGACTGTGCAAATGTCACCCCTGGAACGAAGGCGGGCTCGATCCGGTGCCGGAAAGCACGGGGAAATAACTGAACATGCACTATTTAACCAATGAATCTGGGTTAAAATTGGCGCGCTCCGCTTTTGCCGGATGGAATTTGACCCTGGCACAACATCACCCTCACACTAATTAAGTCATTTTTGGATAGCATTTATGAATAAGCGCATCGTTTTGTGGATTGTTTTCTTAATGTCGCTGTTACTCCTCTGGGAAAACTGGCAGCGCTTTAATGGCAAACCTTCCATGTTTTTCCCGACGAATACGCCGGCCGCGGTATCCAAAACTGTTCCTGCAGCCACCCCGGCAGCGAGCGCGACACTGACGGCCGACGGATTGCCATCGAGCACCGCCGTGCCATTGCAGGGTGAAGTAATTACCATCACCACCGATTTATTCAAGGCTGACATCGACACCGCCGGCGGCGAATTGCGCCATCTGGAGCTGCTCAAGGAAAAAGAAGGCTCCGACGCCTCGTTCGGCAGCGGCTGGAAAGCCCTGGTTTTTGGCAATGAAAAACCCGTGGAAAGCCACAACGTAGTGTTGTTCGATAAGAGCGATAAACGTACCTATCTGGCGCAAAGTGGTTTGCTGGGCAATTACCCCAACCATAAATCGCTGTTCGTGGCCAAACCTGGCGTGCGCACTCTGACGGCTCCCGGTGAATTGCAACTCGTGCTCGAAGCCGAGGAAAACGGCGTCAAGCTGGTCAAAACCTATACCTTCAAGCAAGGATCGTATTCGATCGGTCTGACCCATCAGATTTTCAATCAAACGGCAGCACCCATCACACCGGCAGTCTACATGCAGCTCGTGCGTGACGGCGGCAAGCTCGAAGGCGAATCGCGTTTTTACAGTACCTTCACTGGTCCGGCCGTATTTACCGATGAAGAAAAATTCCAGAAACTCAATTTTGATAAAATTGAAAAAGGCAGCGAAACCCACGCCACCAAAGCCGATAACGGCTGGTTTGCCATGATTCAGCATTATTTTGTGTCCGGCATTATTCCGCAAGATAAATTACCACGGGTGATTTTCACCAAAAAAGTTGATGCCAATCTGTACGCTGTCGGCAATATCATGAATCTGGCACCTATCGCTGCCGGCGCTTCAGACAGCGTGAAAGCCGAAATCTATTCCGGCCCGCTGGTGACTTCACTGCTTGATCAGGTCGCGCCTGGCTTTAATCTGGTCAAAGACTACGGCTGGACCACCATCGTGGCCAAACCGGTGTTCTGGCTCATGGATGCGATCCACAATGTGGTAGGCAACTGGGGCTGGACGATTATCTTGCTTACCGTGTTAATCAAACTGGCGTTCTTCCCCTTATCTGCATCAAGCTTCCGCAGCATGGGTAAAATGAAATTGCTGACACCAAAGATGACGGCCATCCGCGAACGTCACAAAGATGATCCGCAAAAAATGAATCAAGCCATGATGGAGTTGTACAAGACCGAAAAAGTCAATCCGCTGGGTGGCTGTCTGCCGATTCTGATTCAGACTCCGGTGTTTATGGCGTTGTACTCAGTTGTTCTGGCGAGTGTGGAATTGCGCAATGCGCCATGGCTGGGTTGGATCCATGACTTGTCCACGCCTGACCCATTTTTGATTTTGCCAGTACTCATGGCCGTGTCGATGTTTATTCAAACCAAACTCAATCCGGCACCGGCTGATCCTATTCAGGCCAAGATGATGATGATCATGCCACTGGTATTCTCGGTCATGTTCTTCTTCTTCCCTTCCGGACTGGTGCTGTACTGGGTGATCAATAACGTACTGTCGATTGCCCAGCAGTGGGTGATCACCAAAAATCTGACCCCGGCCAAGTAATTTGCCGGATGCCGCAAAAATAATAAATCATGCATTTAGACCCTTCCCCCATAGCCGCCATCGCCACCGCTCCAGGTCGTGGCGGTATCGGCGTGGTGCGTGTTTCCGGACGCGATCTCGCCCCGCTGCTCGAAGCGCTGTTTCCCGGCACCACACTGACGCCGCGCTATGCCACCTATTTACCGTTTACCGATCTCGATGGCAGCGTCATCGATCAGGGTCTGGCGCTGTATTTTAAAGCGCCCCATTCCTATACCGGTCAGGACGTACTCGAATTGCAGGGCCATGGTGGTCCGGTGGTATTGCAAATGCTGTTGGCGCGCTGCATTGACGCCGGTCAGTCCATCGGTGTGCGCCTGGCACAACCGGGTGAATTTACCCAACGGGCTTTTTTGAATGACAAACTCGATCTGGCACAGGCCGAAGCGGTCGCCGATCTGATTGAAGCCTCGACCGAAGCCGCCGTCAAATCAGCTTCACAATCGCTTTCCGGGATGTTTTCTAAAGTCGTGCATGAACTCGTCGAACAGGTGGTGCAGTTGCGCATGCTGGTGGAAGCAACGCTGGATTTTCCGGAAGAAGAAATCGATTTTCTCAACAAGTCAGATGCCCGCGGTCAGCTCGCACGGATTCAGCAGGCATTAAGAAAAGTACTTGAGCAAGCCAGTCAGGGTGCGATTTTGCGCGACGGTCTCAATGTGGTGTTGGCCGGACAGCCGAATGTTGGCAAATCGTCGCTGCTCAATGCCTTGGCCGGTGATGACATCGCCATCGTCACGCCGATAGCCGGCACCACCCGTGACAAGGTAGTCGAGACCATCCACATTGATGGCGTGCCTCTGAATGTGATCGATACCGCCGGCATCCGCGAAGCCATGGGCGAAGATACCATTGACGTAGTCGAGCGCATCGGTATTCAGCGCACCTGGGCAGAAGTATCCAAAGCCGATGTGATCGTACATCTGATGGATGCGGGTCGCGGACCTACCCGCGAAGATGAATTAATAGTGGAACGCTTTCCACCCGATGTCCCCGTGATCCGGGTGTGGAATAAAATCGATGTCTCTGGCCATCATCCGGCCATCGACATCATGCAGGATGCCACCCATATTTATGTTTCTGCACGCGAGCATCTGGGCATGGACTTGCTGCGCACTGAATTACTGCGCATCGCCGGCTGGCAACAAACCGGCGAATCCCTGTACCTGGCACGCGAACGTCATTTGCTGGCCTTAAAAATGGCCTACGACCATCTGGAACAGGCCGCTGCTCATGCCGAACAAACCGATCAGGCGCTGGATCTGTTTGCCGAAGAATTGCGCCTGACCCAGGACAGCCTCAACAGCATCACCGGCGCCTTCAGTTCGGATGATTTACTGGGAGTGATTTTTTCCCGCTTCTGTATCGGAAAATAGCAGACTTGCAGAGAGTGCGCACCAAACCAGCAATCTGATCACCCCGCCTACGCCAGATGCGTTCGATTTCGGCACCACACCATCGGAATATCAACCTCAAACCCACCATCGACACTGTTGGTCCGGTTAGCCATGCGACATTCTTCAATGAAGAGTAAAAGAAAAACGAAATAGGGCCATCGTTACCAATTTCATCGAGCACTGTGGGTATTACGTATGGTGAAAATTATAGCATCATGGTAACGTCCAAATCCCGTCAATAGCAAACGGCAATCTTTATATAGTGACAACTCAGTAATTGAGCAGTTGAAATGGTTTTCAATTTTTCATGACAAAACAAGGCGTGCGTGAACACTGATGAAGAAAGATCCCAAACTTAAAAACTACTTTGATATAGCCGAATTGCTGTTCAACGCCATTCCGCTCGTCGTTTACAAAGACAGCAATGGTATTTACCACGGCGGCAATTTTAGTCAAGCCAGTGCCTTTGGGCTTGAACACCCTTCCGAGTTTCGAGGCAGAACGATTTTTAGCATTCTTGATAATCAGGAATCGGCCAACATGATTGATCAGACCGATCGTGAAATCATGCAGCACGACAGGACTCTGGTACACGAACAAATAATGCTCACACCACATGGCAGTAAAACGTATTTGTCGCAAAAAAAAGCAGTGCGTGATGTGGACGGCAAGGTCGTCGGATTACTGGGTTTTGCTATGGATATTACCGAGTATAAAATCGAGCAGCAGCGATCAGAATATGAAAAAATTCGTTCCATTAGCCAACAATTCGAGCATACTCATCAGCGGAAAATGGCGAAAGCACATGCTGAATTTGAGCAACACAACAAGCAACTGGCCCATCAACTGCTCGCACCCATCTCAGCCCTGAGGATGATAACAGCGCTGCTAGATAACATTCCAGAGCAACATCAAGAAACACTGCAGCACATTACCCAGCATATAGAAGATTTTGCGCATGCGATGACGAACACCAACCCTGCAGAGGCAGCTCCGGATGTGACGTTGATTTCGCTGGCATTGAGGCAAGCTTTGGCGAAAAAACAAACTACCTATACTGGCATGGTGAACGTGCAACATCACATTGATCTGGATATGCATTTTGTGCATACAAAAATTTCCACGGCAGAATTGTCGCTGCTGCTGACAGTTCTCATTAACAATGTTCTGTATAGACTAAAAAATAATACTGCCGCTATTCAGATTCATTTACAACTGGTCGCAGATACCGTGGTACTTATTGTTGAAAGCCGCGCTAAAAGTGAGACGGCCGAGTTAGCAGAAGCAGACAGTCACAGCTACGCCGAACAGCAGCAGCACACCAGTGACCTGATCCGTTTGCGTACCCTGATCCGCAAACGCAAGGGTTCTGTGACCATGGCATCCGACACGAGCCTGTACAGCCGCACCATTGTCACCTTGCCGCGCGCACCGACGCCGCAGGGATTCATTACCCAACTCACCCTGCAAGCCGATCAAACCATCCTGTTGCTTGATCCACATCCTTATTTGCTGGCAGCATGGGAGCTACGTTTTGCTCCGATCCTGACTACCCACCGTCACATGCGCCTCGTTACCTTTACCCATGTTGATCAATTATTGGAATTTTTAGACCCGCTCAGTGACGCTGACAAGAAAAACATGCTGCTCCTGTTTGCCCAGCCAGCTAGCGAACAACAGCCAACCTGGCTCAACCGGATTGCGCAAACCCAGCCTGGCAATACCATCTTCATGACCAGTCACTATGATGATCCCGAACTGATCAACCTTGCCCGCAGTTTTAACATGGCGATTTTTCCCAAGCTACTCGTTGAACACTTACCCATCCATATTTATCCATCAGCCGCTGTCACCGACAATCTGGGTGAGCTTGCCATTACCGATATGGTGTTGATCGACGACAATCAAATTTTTGCTGATTCGATTATTTTCCGGCTCTCACCCAAACGGGTTATTCATCATCTGGATCCGCGCAATTTTTTAAAAGAATGCGCCAACTATGCCAAAGATATTCCCATTTTTATTGATAACAATTTTGGTCTCGAGGTACCCTTGAATGGCTTAGCGGTGGCCAGACAATTAAATGAACAGGGATTTACCAAACTGTTTTTGTTTTCCAGCCCGATGATTAGCCAGAACGAATTGCCTGAACAGGTTACTTTTATTGAAAAAATGGATTTAAAGGCAATGGATATACTATGACCAGAAACCAGTGCCACACATTTAGTAACCCTATTTACGGCTGAGTACAATTTGTATGGTGATAATTACACATTTATTGCCAGTCAGATGAGCGTCGCCGGTCTTTGCAGTTAAGTACGCGCAGGCAAATGTTTTTGGGCACACCCGCTTCCTGCATCATTTTCAGACCGGCTGGAATGCCTGCCAGCGCCGCGGCTGCCAGCCCTCGGTTGATGACCAATTCTATCTCCGTATTGCTGCGCTCATCCACAACATGAGCGACTACCGTGTCAGTATCGATATCCATATCAGCTCCCATCGATTGGAATACTTTACTCTAAGCCGAATAGCAGCTAATGAAAGTCATTCCTGCAATTTGTTGGTTTCCATTTGTAAGTCACTGCCAGAAGTAAAACTTGTCAGAAATAAAATATACATGGCTGACAAAAAAACAATATCTCGGCGCGATTTAGTTCACATATAAAACTAAGTTTGTTGTGACATACCTGAACTAAATTAGTTCCATAAAAATTTGTAGGGATGTACTCGAGGGGTGCGAAGCTGCGGCTGAAAATAGGGGAAGGATTGATTGCCATTCGATGTACGGGGTCTGCGTGCATTGCAGGCCCCGTACTCCGAACGCTGCCATGCAGCAGCGTTCCATCCAGACTTCGTTATTGGTTTACTGCCGTGGCTCGCCATCTCCGTTGACCAGAATGGAAGCGCCAGGCGCATATCTGGTTTGTATGCGGTGTTGATAGCCACGGAATTCATAAGTCACATCCCATGATTCGGGCGTCTGGTTAGGAACAGTTTCACAGCGCCGTACATCACGCCCGTAACCCTCGTCACCTTGTTGGGTATTCACATTGGAACCGATAACAGCACCGGCCAGAGCACCACCAACAGTGGCCACATCGCGTCCCCTGCCACCACCAACCTGATGACCAAGCACACCACCGAGCAAGGCTCCCACGACAGCACCACCGGCATTGCTGTTGCGGCCAGAATCCACCACCTGTTGATGCTCAACCCAGCAACGCTGTCCGGCGGCACCAAAGATAGCGTGTACCGAAGTCACCGGTGCCTGAAATACATCTTCGGATGGGCGGCGACGATATTCATAGGCAGGTTCCGGTTGTGGTGGCGGACCTTCGTTGTCATAGCGCTCGCGATGACCAACCGGACGCAAGGAAGAAATCCGGTCATTCATTCCCATGTCGCTCAAGGAAGCGTAATTGCCGCGGCGCAAAATCATACATTTGCCCCCAAAGTCGGCTTCATCACACAATTCCCACTGACCGCCTTCGACAATCACCGAAGAGGCGCGGTCATTGAAACCGAACCAGTTCAAATCGCGCACTTCTTTTTCGGTTGCAAAGGTACGGCCGCGCCAGCCATCGTTCTCGTATAAGGTGATCTGGGCCAGCGCCTGGGCTGACAGAGTCAGAATGGTGGCCGTCATGGCCATTTTTAACAGCAGTTTCATTGCATACTCCCGAATTGGATAAGGTAACGTCACAAGAACGAAGTGCGAAATGGTACACTTTCTTTGATGTTGTGTGAAGAATGTATCAGGTAAACCACCTTAGTACAAACGCAGCCTGTGCGGACTGCGTTGACTTGCTTGCCCAAGGAAGTACGATTTTAAAATGCAGATTAAAAATCATTCATTTTTCTTTGGTCACCAGGGCTGATGCCGTATTTTTTGCGGTAGGCATAAGAAAAGTAAGCTGGCGAATTAAACCCGCATTCTGCGCCAATCTGAGCCGCTGGCTTGGTGGTTAGTCCCAGCTGGACACGCGCCTGCTGCAAACGGAGTTGCAGATAGTAGACCGAAGGGGCTACCTTGAGGTGTCTGCTGAACAAGCGCTCCAATTGCCGTTTCGATAAGCCAATCAGGCGGGCAATGTCACTGGGTTGGATCGGATCAGATAAATTGGTTTCCATGATGTGCAGCGCTTCCATTAATCTGGAATCTCCCCTGGCTTCGAACGACAGCTCGGTAGTATGTTGCAATTTTTGCTTGCTGCGGGTCTGAGGATAGTTCAGTGCATGACGGGTAATTTCGGCCAGAACGGCACCATACTGCTGTGCGACCAGAGTCAGCAACAAATCGACGCTGGCAAAACCACCCGCCGAGGTAATCCGGCTTCTGTCCAGATCAAACATGCGCTGATTGAGCAACACCTGATCAAATTTTTGAGCAAAATCATCGTAAAACCCGGTGCTCACGCTGGCAGAATAACCATCCAGCAAACCAGCAGCAGCCATCCACCAAACACCCCATTTGATGCCGATCAAATATCGCACTCCCTGAGAGAGGTCAGATAAAAGTTCAAAAAAAGCAGGTTCATTATCAACCCGTCCAAATTCGTCACCAATGACCACCACCCAGTCCGCCCTGCCAGCCAGATAGGCTGTCGTGCGCGCTGCCCTCACTATACTCACTACTGGAATTTCTATGATCTGAATGTGAAAAATGAGTTGCCTGGCCTGACGATTGACCTCATTCAATGTATCCACTATGCTGCCTATACTAAGTCGTGTGCAGGGACCGAAGACAATCAACAGGATGTTGGCAGATTTAATGGCAGCTAATTTTTTTTCCATCCTGCTCCCTCATTCACTGTATTCAGATCACTGAATCGATGCGCGCTTGTATTAAATGCTGCAATGTGAGCAGTCCGGCTTCCGTTTGGAGCTGGACCAATTTTCTCAATGGTACCCGCTCCAGCATATCCGATTTTTCCAGCGCCATCATCCATGCATGCATAGTTTGCTTCATTTGTTCGTAGGCGTGCTGTGTTTCTGTCCGCTGCTCAAAAGTAAATGCAATTTCTGACAGTTTGAACAACATCGCAGGACGCCGCAACACCAGCAACTGATTGGTCACAGCCGTCATCCAATTTAACGGGGTTTCTGCAGTGTCAGCATACGTCATCTCTGCGCTACTCATCGTTGGTAGCGCCAGGGCTTCCAATAATAACAGCGCACCGGGTGAATTTGCAGTTTGTAATAGCGGCAAAAATTGCATGAGGAGTTGCTCACCCTGAACATACCATTCTCTGGTTTGATGAATAATGTCAGCAATGATGCTGTACTGAACATGATGTGGCTTTGCGCACCAATAGGGAACTTCTGCGATCAGAGAAAAAGTAGCAAAACGTTGTTGGGCATAACCCGCACTGGAATCACCTGTCATTAATTTTCCATTCGAACCTTGCATGCCCATTTCCCGGATGGATTCGGCAATTTCATCAGGAAAATTAAATACGCCAGGCGATCCCGGTTTTGGTATGGAACCATGTTCGCCATTAAAATCAGGCTGGAACTGATAGCTTACCGGCAGCTCTGACAACGTCTGGTCCAGGTCGGGCAAGCCATCTGAGGTGAAAAAAAACACACCGCCAAATTCACAGTTGTGGGTTGAATACAGTAAATCCGGCTCAACCAGATCAAGGGCATTTTTCCAGGCCTGATTTTCCGGACTGGCTTCAGAAAATTCAACATCACCTGATGAAAACGGAAAGGTATATTCCGCCTGACGGTAAAGTGGCGGTCGGAAAAAGGAAGAAAAATAATTGGAAGCAAGCAATGGCTCACTCAGCCAACCAGCATTCAGAGCGACGCCATCCGGATCAATGGCTTTAATAAAATGCCAGCTGGCCCCGGTGGATTGCAACAATTCAGGCCGCTGGCAAAACAGTTGTAATAAATAGTCTGCCATCAAGGTGCCCACCAACTCATGGGGATGCGGGGCTCCTACCACCATAACGGAATGCGCTCCATCGCCTATGCTGACTAATTCAATCGGCGCACCAAAACGACTGTTGCCGAGCAGGGTACGTCGCACGATGCCAGGATATTCCATGCACAGCAACTCAGTGCGCTGCGCCATTTCCTGCACAGAAAAAAACTGCTGGTAATCAGGTACCAACGCGACGATTTGGTTAATATCCATCAAAATTGAGTCACGATCCTAAGGGCTGGCGTTGTCGCGGCATCAGCAAGGCGGCGGCGATCCCGGCGACGCCAATCAGGGCAGCAACAGCGAGTGAATGAAAAACAGCAGCGGCCTGCGCCATTTCCATGTCGGCACCAGCACCGAGCGCAATAATGCATGCCGTGATCTGACTGCCAAGGGTTGCGCCTATGCTTTTCATCACCCAGGAAAGACTGCTGATTTCGGTGACTTCATCCACAGTGAAATTGGCTGCAATAACGTTCATGCTTTCTACCAGCACTGCGGTGAATGCCGCGCCGATGACCGCCATCGCCAGCGTGACAGACATAGTGGTCGAAGGAAGTAAGATGGTCATTGCTGTGGTCGCAGCCAGCACCAACATGGCCAGCATCACCAGACGACGGCTTCCGATACGCTGCTCGACACGGTCTATGAAGGGAGTAACGGCCATTCCAGCTAACGACATCGCCAGAAAATAACCGCTGACCTGTGCCACCGATGCCCCCAGACCGCCTTGCTCAGAACCCAATTCGGCAAACAGCGGAATCGCTACCGATACACTGACGATCAGGTAACCAGCAACCAGCATACACAGACCGCATGCCAGCACCAGGCGATTCGAAAATAGGGACAGCGCAATCAACGGCTGAGTGACTCTTTTTTCATGCCAGATCCAAACCGCGCCACAAAATAACGCCCCCAGAAACAGTGCAATCTGTACGGGGTCTGACCAGACAGATTCTGAAATGCGCGAGATCGCCAGCAATCCGCTACCCAGCGCAGCGGAAAGAAACAGCGCACCAGTCCAGTCGACTGGTATGTGCTCCCGCTGTTTGCCAACATCCCTGCGCGGCAGCATCAGCATAAAAATAACGCTTACCAGCAGCATTAAGCAGGGGCCCCAAAACAACCAGCGCAAGGAAAAATGTTCAACAATAGGCCCACAGGCAAGCAATCCTATCATGGGAGCCACCGCACCGAGCGAACCAACAAGTGCATTTGCCGGGCCAATACGATTGGCACTGCAACTGTCGCGAATCAAGCCAACCGAAAGCGGAAACAGGCTCAATGACAGCCCCGACAGCATCTGACCAAAAATCAGTAACGGTGCATGCTCGGCCAGTGCTGACAATAACATTCCCAGACACACCACCACCAGAATCGCGAGCAGAATGCGCTGACGACTGAACACCTCGGCCAGTTTGCCGATCAGGGGCAGCGTCACTACCGCCGACAACATGGGCGCGGTATAAAACCAGCCCATACTGTCGGTCGACGCGTGCAACTCACGCTGCAATAATGGCAAAGCAGGCACAATACCATCAGCCACCATTGACGTAGTGAATATCGCCAGCAACGCCACCAGCAGCGGGCCATTCTGCTCCAGCTTCATTTTTATTGTCGGCATTGCCTGGCTCAATTCAATTTCCTTCAATGTCAGAAGCGCATTTCCATGCCTGCGCGGATGAACCGACCAGAAGCATCATACAAGGTCGGATCAAACGGCACATAGTAAGCATCCCATGGTGGCTGACGATTGAACAGATTTTGCACCGAGCCATACAAGCGCAGGTTTTTGTTCACATGATATTCGGCATACAGATCCATGGTTGAATGTGATCCTACCCGGGTCTGCACAAAACAGGCACCCACATCCATGCAGAGTGAATCATAGCCGGCGGTGTAATTTTCAGATACGCGTGCCATCCAGTGTTGGGTTTCATAACTCACACCGACTGCGCCACGCAAATGAGGCAAAGCGCCGCCCAGGGTCGGGGAATACACGGTCAGATTGTTGTTGCCGGCGTTATCAACCTGATGACCACCAAGATCATTTTCCAGCCAGTAGTGCCTGATGTAGGTCAGATTGGTGTCCACTGTCATCTTGTTCCCTTCGGGCAGCCGGAAAATTTTTCTGGCATCAAAATCAACACCGTCCGTGCTCAGATGGTAACCGTTCTGATAACTGGCGGCGACAGTTTCAATAGCACCGCCGGCATTTCTGACCACGTTGGTGTTTTGATCAACAAAATATTGCGCTGATGGTGCGGCAATTAAATTATTGATTTGAATCTGATACCAGTCCAAGGACATATTCAAGTCGCGGCTCGGAGACCACACCACCCCGGCACCGAGATTGGTGGAATGCTCTGGCTTGAGTTGGGGATTGGCGACCAGAATGCCGGAAATCACTTCACTCGGACGCTGCAACGGATCATTGGCATCCGCGACCACCGTATTATAGGTGGCTGATGCGGTACTGATTTCGGTCAGAGAAGGAGCGCGAAATCCTTTCGAAGCGGAAGCACGGAACAACCATTCGGCAGCCGGCTGAAAACGCAAACCCAGTTTAGGGCCAAAAGCATTACCGGCATCGCTGTATTTTTCAGCGCGCATTGCCACATCAGCTTCCAGATTTTTTAACAGCGGTACATCGAGTTCCGCAAATACCGAACTCACTGAGCGTGATCCGTGTACTTCACTGTTGAACTGATTGAGCAAATCACCTGCCTGTTCGAGTACATCCGGACTATTATTGAGTGATTCATGACGAAACTCAATGCCACCGGCAAAATTCATTGCTCCATCGGGCAAGTTCACCACGATCGTGGACAAATGCAAATCAGCCGTATCGAGTTTGCTGACTGAAGCCTGAACAGCCGTGCGGCGCAAACCACTGGTGGCGTTCGGCGTTAATGCGGGATTGATGAAGTTATATGAATTATTGGCAATGTCACTGGCCAACGCACTCACGCTGATCAGGTTATACATGGTCTGGGTCACTTTGTTTTCAGAGTGATTCAGCGCCGCTTCCCAATCCCATTCCCCCACACTGCCTTTTAAGCCAGCAACCAGCCGATAGGTGTGTGAATCCACCTGATAATTGTTCAGCCCGACATCCTGAAAGGTATACCAGATATCCTGGTGTGCAGACGCATTGGGATTACTGTTATTTCCGACAGGCAGAGTATTCGGGACCGGTTGATTACCGCCCGTGGCCGGATCATAGGCAATCGAGGTATTGTTCAGCTGGGTGGGCAGGCCGGTTGCCTTGGTGCGATTGTTGGAATAAAAAAAGTTGCCAAACCCGGTGACACTGTCATTGATGCGCCATTTCCCGTTGGTGACCAGATTGAATCTTTCTACTGCGGGAATCAGGGAAGTCTGGCCAGCGGGGTTGTAGGCACAACTGGTGCCACTGCCTATGCCGTAGTTATAGGTGGATGGATCTGTCAATACACCTTGATAGCCATTGGTTCCGCAACCCGGAAAGGCACTCATGGGCTGCGTCAGATCCGTATTCGTCATGTAGGCACCGGCCGTCATGCGTATGATGGTGCCGTCCGGGTTTTTGCTGTAGTCCAGATTTTTAGTATACGGACGTTGTGTCGCTGTCAGTTCACCACGCTTAAATGCATCCGCGGACAACATCACGCTGTAACCATCGGTTAAAAATTGGCCGAAACCGGTCGTCAAATTGGCATTCAGGGTGTTCATCCCGCCGTCAGTGGCGCTGCCGCCATTGGCATTGACGGCAACACCGTCAAAATCTTCCCGTAAAATCACATTCACAACCCCGGCCACCGCATCTGAGCCGTAGGTGGCCGAAGCACCATTCTTCAACACTTCAATCCGGTCAACCGCACTGGCTGGAATAATATTGAGATCCACAAACGTATCCTGCAGATTTTCTGCAAATCCATAACTGGCGATACGTCGGCCATTTAGCAGCACCAGGGTATTTTTTTGGCTTAACCCGCGCAGACCGATCCCCGCAGCGCCTGGCGCAGCACCATTGACACTGGATTCGCTGTAGCTGTTACCCACATTGGCAGACAGGGTTCTGAGCAATTCAGCCACGGAAGCTTTGCCGGAGCGTTGTATCTCTTTCTGGGTAATGATTTGCACACTCTCTATCGTTTCAGCCTGTGCCCGCTTGACATACGATCCGGTGACTTCCACTTTGGGAACCGGCAATGCTGTTTGAACGCTATCGTCGGCCCAGACAGTTTGGGGTGCAAAAAGCGCGGCAGCAATGCAGCTTGCAAGTAATGTCGGCTTATTCATAGTTGGAAACAGTGTCCGCATGGGTCATCCCTGGCTAATGATATTCATTTTAAAATTCACAGCCCGTGAGCCTGAATACGACACATTGATCCGTGTCGCGTATTCATGCCTCTGCATGACTGTGGTAGTGAAATTTATTATCGATAGCTTCCGATTACAACGCAATGAGGAACAAGAGTGACGGCGTAGATACGCGAGGCTTTGTCGCAATTTCTATAATTTTTGCCTGCCCAATGAAAAACGCCTTGCAAATCAAAAATTTACAAGGCGTAGTTGACTGAATCAATCTTACTGGGTGTCAGAACGGAATATCATCATCCATATCAGAAAAATTCGGTGCCGGACGGGATTGCGGTGCCGGGCGCGACTGTGGTGCCGGAGCGCGCGCAGCCGGTGCGGAGTTTTGCATTTCCTGTGGCTGTGAGCTGTAACCATCGTCGCCACCACTGGAACGGCCACCGAGCATTTGCATGCTGTCGGCTTTGATATCGGTGGCGTATTTTTCGATACCGTCTTTGTCGGTATATTTACGGGTACGCAAACTGCCTTCGACGTAGACCGACGAACCTTTTTTCAAATATTGACCGGCGATTTCTGCCAGTTTGCCAAAAAAAGTAACCCGGTGCCACTCAGTGGTTTCTTTTTTCTCGCCGCTGGCTTTGTCTTTCCAGCTGTCTGTGGTGGCAATAGAAATGGTCGTCATGGCGTCACCGCTAGGCATGTAACGAGTTTCCGGATCACGGCCTAAATTACCCAAAATGATGACTTTATTGACTGATGCCATGGTTTCTCCTGTATTTTCTGTGCTGAATTAGTAAGTGTTCATGCGATTAAGTTCGCACTGCAGGCAGGTTTTTATGTACCCGGCCTGGTATTTTTTTCATCTTGACTGCGATTATAAGCCAAGCCGTACACAAAACGGCAGAGAATACGAACACCGAGGACTGCCCCAGATGCCCGCTCATCCACGCGCCGCACATCGAACCGGTAAATAATCCCAGCGACTGAATCGTGTTATATACCCCTAAAGCGGCTCCTTTGGCGGCCGCTGGCGCTATGCGCGAAACCAGCGAAGGCTGACTGGCTTCGAGGACATTGAAGGCCAGAAAAAAGCCAAACAACAAACCAACGAGCATCACCGGCTGTGTCAAAAAAGCCCAAAAACCACACTGTACCGCCAGTAACAGGGTAATCGCGGCAATAAACACGGTTTTGATTTTGCCATATTTTTCAGCCACATAAATCAGTGGCAGCATGCCGACAAACGACGCCAGCACCACCGGCAAATACACTTCCCAATGTTGTGCCACGGGAATATTAGCATAATGCAGCAACGCCAAGGGAACCACCACAAACATGGCCGACTGACTGAAGTGCAGGGCAAACACGCCAAAATTGAGGCGCATTAAATCGCTGTTTTTTAAAATCACACTCAGTGCCACCCGCGGCATGGTTTGTTTCGCCACCTTGGGCAACATAAACATCACCACCAGAATCGCCAGCAAAGGCAGCACGCCGGTAAGTAAAAAGATGCCTTTCATGCCAATCAGGCTGAACAGGATGGGAGCGGCCACCATCGACAGCGCAAACGTCAGGCCGATAGAACCACCGACCATCGCCATGGCTTTGGTGCGATGTTCTTCCCGCGTGGCGTCCGCAATCCAGGCGGTAATGGCCGCAGAAATGGCGCCGCTGCCCTGCAAGGCACGACCAACGATCACCCACAATATATTGTCGGTCGCAGCAGCAACTACGGCACCAATGGCAAACACGGTCAAACCAATCAGGATAACGGGGCGGCGGCCAAATTTATCGGAGGCGATTCCTAAGGGAATTTGTCCGATGGCATTGGTCAAGCCATACATCCCCAGCGCCAGACCAATCAGCCAGGCCTGATCACCGCCAGCGAGAGTTTTAGCGTAAATGGCAAACACCGGCAAAATCAAAAACAGGCCCAGCATGCGGAGCGCAAACAGCAGAGCCAGCACAATGCTGGAACGGATTTCCTGCCCCGACATGCGCGAGCCTGGCTGGATTGAATCGGATGAGGTCATTGCGGCTGATTGCTGGGGCATAAGTCTGTAAAGTTTAAGTGAAGATGCTGGAAACCCGATATAGTAGCAGGTTGGCTGCTTTTGGCCACGGCTGACGATGCTGTCAAAGCAACAATCCAGGTAAACAATGAGCAAAAACGCAAATACTAAGTCCGGCAAGCATACCGCGTCCACGGCAATTCATGATGCGCGAGATCAAATCCGGGTCCGCGGCGCACGTACCCATAATCTGAAAAACATCAGCCTGGATCTGCCGCGCAATCAGTTGGTGGTGATCACCGGACTGTCCGGTTCGGGTAAATCTTCGCTCGCCTTTGATACGTTGTATGCCGAAGGGCAGCGTCGCTATGTGGAATCGCTCTCAGCCTATGCCCGGCAGTTTTTGCAGCTCATGGAAAAACCCGATGTCGATCTGATCGAAGGTTTGTCACCGGCAATTTCGATTGAACAAAAAGCGACCTCACACAACCCACGCTCGACCGTTGGCACCGTGACCGAAATTCACGATTACCTGCGCCTGCTATACGCCCGCGTAGGCACACCGTATTGCCCGGATCATCCGGAAAAGCCACTGGCAGCCCAGTCGGTGTCGCAAATGGTGGATGCCGTGCTGGCCATGCCGGAAGACACCCGTTTGATGATATTGGCTCCGGCTGTGGCCAATCGCAAAGGTGAGCATGTGGACTTTTTTGAACAGATGCAGGCCCAGGGTTTTGTGCGCTTCCGCCTGCAAAGCGGTACTGCCACCGCAAAAATTGTCGAAGTCGATGATTTACCAAAACTGAAAAAAACTGAAAAACACACTATTTCGGTGGTGGTTGATCGTATCAAAGTCAAAGCCGATATCAAACAGCGCCTGGCCGAATCGTTTGAAACCGCATTGCGTCTGGCAGAAGGTCGCGCCATCGTGATCGAAATGGATAACGATAAAGAGCATTTATATTCCAACAAATTTGCCTGCCCGACCTGCGGCTATTCACTGCAGGAACTCGAACCGCGACTGTTTTCATTCAACAATCCCATGGGTGCCTGTCCGGAATGCGACGGTCTGGGACATATCGAGTTCTTTGATCCGAAACGCATTGTGGCGTTTCCCAATTTGTCGCTCGCCTCCGGGGCTGTCAAAGGCTGGGACCGGCGCAATCAATTTTATTTCCAGATGCTCTCCAATCTGGCGGCCTTCTATGAATTCGATATCGACACGCCGTTTGAACAATTGCCCGAATCAGCCCAGCAAGTGATTTTGTATGGCTCTGGCAAACAGCATATCCCGTTCACTTACATTAATGAGCGTGGCAAAACCGTGATCCGCGAACACAGTTTTGAAGGCGTGGTCACCAATTTGCAGCGCCGTTATCGCGAAACCGATTCCATGGCGGTCAAAGAAGAACTGGCCAAGTTCATCAATGAAAAAGAATGTCCGTCCTGCCACGGTGCGCGCCTGCGGGTGGAAGCGCGCTTTGTCAAAGTCGGTAATGGCACTCAGGAAAAACCCATCTATGAAGTCAGCGCCCTGCCGCTGCGTCAGGCACTGACCTTCTTTGACACGCTCGAACTGCACGGTGCCAAAAAAGAAATCGCCGACCGCATCATCAAGGAAATTTCCTCGCGGCTGAAATTTTTAAATAACGTCGGGCTGGATTATCTGTCGCTCGACCGCAGTTCCGACACGCTCTCTGGTGGCGAAGCCCAGCGTATTCGTCTGGCGTCGCAAATCGGTTCCGGCCTGACCGGGGTGATGTATGTGCTCGATGAACCTTCCATCGGTTTGCATCAGCGCGACAATGATCGTTTGATCGGCACGCTGCAACACTTGCGCGATATCGGCAACAGCGTGCTGGTGGTGGAACACGATGAAGATGCCATCCGCTGTGCCGATTACATTATCGATATGGGTTTAGGTGCCGGTGTCCATGGTGGTGAAGTGATTGCCGCCGGTTCGCTGGAAGATATTCTCAACAGCCCGCGTTCGCTGACCGCACAATATCTGAATGGCACGCGCAAAATTGCCGTCCCCACCAAGCGCACGCCAGTTGACCCGGAAAGGATGTTTGTCATCACCGGGGCCAGTGGCAATAATCTGAAAAACGTCACCCTCAATCTGCCGGTCGGCTTGCTCACCTGCGTGACCGGCGTGTCCGGTTCGGGAAAATCGACGCTGATTAATGACACCCTGTATCTGGCCACGGCGCATCATATTTATGGATCACATGCCGAACCGGCGCCGCATGCCACTATCAGCGGTTTTGCCCATTTTGATAAAGTGATTTCTGTCGATCAGGGACCCATCGGTCGCACACCGCGTTCCAATCCGGCCACTTATACCGGACTGTTCACCCCGATCCGCGATTTGTTTGCCACCGTGCCTTCGGCCAAGGAACGCGGTTACAGCGCCGGACGGTTTTCCTTCAACGTCAAAGGCGGACGCTGCGAAGCCTGTCAGGGCGATGGCGTCATCAAGGTGGAAATGCATTTCCTGCCGGATGTGTATGTACCGTGCGATGTCTGTCACGGCAAACGCTACAACCGCGAAACTCTGGAAGTGCAGTACAAGGGCAAGAATATTCAGGAAGTGCTGGGCATGACAGTGGAAGAAGCGCACGACTTTTTTAAAGCGGTGCCACTGATTGCGCGCAAACTGCAAACTCTGCTCGATGTCGGACTGGGTTATATCCGTCTGGGACAAAGTGCCACCACCCTGTCCGGCGGTGAAGCGCAACGAGTCAAACTGTCGCTGGAATTATCCAAACGCGATACCGGCCGCACCCTGTATATTCTGGATGAACCCACCACTGGCCTGCATTTTCACGACATCGATTTACTGCTCAAAGTCATCCACCGCCTGCGCGATCAGGGCAACACCGTGGTGATTATTGAACACAATCTGGATGTCATCAAAACAGCGGACTGGCTCATCGATCTGGGTCCGGAAGGTGGTGCCGGCGGCGGCGTGATTATCGCCACCGGAACCCCGCAGCAGGTGGCTGATAATCCGGAGAGTGCTACCGGAAAATATTTGCTGCCGCTGCTGAAATAACTGTATGTAACATGTAGGGCGTATTAGCCGCAGGAGTAATACAGCAAACGGCGGAATCGCGCGCTGTGGTGTATTACGCTGCGCTTATACACCCTATCTGATTTAACCCAGCAACCGTTCCTCCGCCAGCCCCAGCGCTTCGGTGGTGCCACGCACGACCAGTACATCACCGGGCTGCAACCGGGTTTCAGGGCTAAACTCAACGCGCTGCATATTGCGGCGCACATTGATGAGCTCGATATCGAGTTGATCCAGATTGAGTTCATCGAGAGATTTGCCTTTAGCCAGCGCGCCATCGGCGATCACGATCGACTGCAGTCGTACCTGGGCATTATCGGTATCATCAACAGCATCGCTGGCACCGTGAAAGTAACCACGCAGCGATTCATAGCGGTCGTCGCGCGCACGCTGCACCCGCAAGACTACCCGCCGAACCGGAATACCGAGCAGGACCAGCGCATGCGACGCCAGCATCAAGCCGCCTTCAATCACTTCCGGCACCACCTCGGTGGCACCGGCTTTGCGCAGGCGCTCCAGATCGGTGTCATCCTGACTGCGCACCACCACCGGCAGCGACGGATTGAGCTCTTTAACAAAATGCAGAATTTTGAGCGCAGAACGGGTGTTGGAATAGGTCACCACCAGCACCGAAGCACGCATAATACCGGCGGCAATCAGACTTTCACGCCGTGCCGAATCACCATACGACACGCTCGAACCAGCGGCCTGAGCGGCATGCACCCGGTCTGGATCAAGATCGAGCGCATGGTAGGGAATATTTTCTTCATTGAGCAGGGTCGCCAGACTTTGTCCGGTACGCCCAAAACCGGCTATCAGAACATGTTTATCCTGCCCCATGGAGCGGGTGGCTATCTTGGTCAGCGCCAGCGACTGCTGCATCCAATCACTGCTGGACAACTTCATCACAATCGCATCGCTGTGTTCCAGCAAAAACGGCGCTACCAGCATCGATAAAACCATCGAAGCCAGAATCAGCTGCGTCAGTAACGGATTCATTAACTCCAGCAAACTGATCTGACTGAGCAAAACAAAACCAAATTCACCAGCCTGCGCCAACGCCAGACCGATGCGTAACGCCACGCCGGTGGAATTGCCAAACAATTTGGCCAGCAGCAGCACCAGCGCGCATTTGAAGGTCACTGGAATCACCAACAAAAGCAACACAATCACCCAGTGATCGACGACCAGCGACAAATTGAGCAGCATGCCGATGGTAACGAAAAACAGTCCCAGCAACACATCACGGAACGATTTGATATCTTCTTCCACCTGATGCTTGTATTCGGTTTCCGAAATCAGCATACCAGCCACAAACGCCCCCAGCGCCAGCGACAGACCGGCGCGCTCGGTAATCCAGGCAGCACCCAGCGTCACCAGCAACAAATTGAGCATGAACAATTCCTGCGAGCGCAGCCGCACCACCAGCTTAAACCAGTTGCGCATGATTTTGCGGCCCAAAAACAGCAACAACAGCAAAATTAAACTGGCTTTCAGGGTGGCATAAGCCAGCGTTTCGAGCAAATGTCCGTCGTGCGTGGCCAGTGCGGGCACGATGATGAGCAGCGGCACCAGCGCCAGATCCTGAAATAACAGAATGCCGAATATCTGCCGGCCATGCAGACTTTCAATTTCCAGTCGCTCCACCAGCAGTTTGGACACAATGGCGGTGGACGACATGGAAAAGGCACCACCGAGCGCAAAGGCGGCCTGCCAGCTGATATGCCAGAAGGACGGCAGCACCCGGGCGGCCACCCAGGCCGCCAACAGAGATGACAGCACCGTCACCAACACCTGCGCCAGACCCAGACCAAACACCGATTTGCGCATCGATTTTAATTTGGGCAGGGAAAACTCCAGCCCGATCGAAAACATCAGAAACACCACACCAAAGGAAGCAAACCCCTGAGTCGCGCTACTGTTTTCAGCCCAGGCAAAGCCATACGGGCCGATCACGGCACCAACCACCAGATAACCCAACATCGGCGGCAGACGCAGTTGACGAAAAATCACCACACCCAATACCGAGGCAGCAAGAAACAATAAGGTGAGCTCCAAGGCCGAAAGCATGCCTACTCCAAAAATAGCGAATGTTAGTCAATATATCAATAATATCTGGGATAACTTACAAATCCAGAAGCTTTTACAAATATTTTCCGCAGTTATTATTGCATCAGGCAGGTTTTTTGCTTGGGGATTTCGTTTATACTTCGGTGCATGAGCGTACCATTCCAAAAAATACCTTTTGACCCTGTTCGCGCACTCGAACTGGCCAGCAGCACGCTGACCATTGAAGCAGATGCGCTTTCAGCCCTCAAACAGCGCCTCTCCAATGGAGATGGCGACAGTTTTGTCCGTGCCGTGGACTTGCTGCTCAATTGTCAGGGTCGGGTGGTGGTTTCCGGCATCGGCAAATCTGGCCACATTGCGCGCAAAATTGCTGCCACCTTTGCGTCCACCGGCACGCCGGCTTTTTTCGTGCATGCCGCTGAAGCAGCGCATGGCGATTTAGGTATGGTCACAGCGGACGATGTGTTTATTGCCATTTCCTATTCCGGTGAAGCAGGCGAGCTGATCTCCGTCATGCCGCTAATCAAGCGCATGGGTGCGAGTCTGATTGCCATCACCGGCAACCCGGACTCCAAACTGGCGCAACTGGCCGATGTGCACTTGAATGGTCACGTCGATAAAGAAGCCTGTCCACTCAACCTGGCACCAACAGCGAGCACCACCGTAACGCTGGCCTTGGGCGATGCGCTGGCGGTAGCAGTACTGGACGCCAGCGGCTTTCGTGAAGAAGATTTCGCCCGTTCGCATCCTGGTGGCGCACTTGGACGCCGTCTGCTCACTCATGTGCGCGACATCATGCGCTCAGGCACAGATATTCCTTCGGTCACGTCCGAATGCACCTTGGTTGATGCCCTGTTGGAAATCACCAAAAAAGGCATCGCCATGACGGCGGTGGTGGATGCTGACAATCAGTTGCTGGGTATATTTACCGATGGCGATTTGCGTCGTCTGCTGGAACAGCGTCAGAATTTTACCGACGTCAAAATTGCCGATGTGATGCATCACAATCCACGCACCATCGGTCCGGATAAACTGGCTGTTGAAGCCGTCAAATTGATGGAAATGCACCGCATTAATCAGCTGCTGGTCGCGGATGCGCACGGCAAACTGGTCGGCGCTTTGCACATTCACGACCTCACCCGTGCCAAGGTAATTTAATGACTGCCTTACTAACTACCATTACTGCCGAACAAAAAGCCGCCCGTGTGCGCATCATGATTTTTGATGTCGATGGCGTACTCACCGATGGCCGCATGCAATTTACCGCCGAGGGTGAATTCATGAAAAGCTTTTATGTGCACGATGGTCTTGGCATACAGATGCTGCAAAAAATGGGCATTGCCACTGGCATTATCAGTGCACGCCAAACCCCCATCGTCAATAAACGTGCCGCTGATTTGGGCATTACCTATGTTTATCAGGGCAATCACGACAAACGCATCACCTTCGCTCAGCTGTTAGCCGACACCGGAGTTGCGGCACATGAATGCGGCTTTATGGGTGACGATGTCGTTGACCTGCCGCTGTTTTCCAAAGTTGGCTTTGCGGTGAGTGTGCCCAATGCCCATCCGGAAGCCAGCAGTCGCGCTGATTACATCACCAAAGCTGCCGGTGGTCTCGGTGCGGTGCGGGAAATCTGTGATTTTATTTTGCGCGCGCAAAACAAGTACGATGCCGCACTCGCTCCCTACCTGGCGTAACGGCGGATGAAAATCAGCGCCTTATTTGCAGCAGACAAATTACGGCTTTGGCTGTTGGTGCTGTTTGTCGGCCTGGCGACACTGGCCAGTTACTGGGTGCTGGAAATCATACGCAGCCACGACAATACCGGCGCAAAACCGGTACGCACCCGCAAAGACTACTACGTAGACAACTTCAACTTTGTCAAAATGCTGCCCAACGGCCAAAGCAAATACCGTATTGTGGGTAGCGAGCTGGTGCACTATCCGGATGATGATCATGCCGACATTATCCTGCCCGTCATCACCAATCTGGATCCGGCGTCTCCACCCATGACAGCCCGTTCCGAACGTGGTGTGATTAAAAATATCTCCAGGCAGGCTGATACTGAAGTGCATTTGTACGAAAAAGTCGTGGTGTCGCGACCAAAATCGCTGCAATCCGAACACTTGCAACTCAACACCGAATACCTGTTGGCGTATCCCGATAAAAGCACCATGCAAACCAATTTGCCGGTTGAAATCATCGCCGGCGATACGGTAACCACCGGCGTGGGCATGGTTGCCAATAACAACACTCTGCAAATGCAAATTAACAGCAATGTTTATAGTGTTATTCCTCCTCGCACAGTTATGAAAACTCACTGAAAAAGCTCACTCATTATGCGCAAATTTTTCCTGCTCACCCTGCTGTTGCCGTTCTGGATCACTCCAGCACTGGCAGAAAAAGCCGACAACCTGCAACCTCTGCGCATCTGGTCGGAATCGCAAACCTATGACGGCAATAAAAAAGTGACGATCTATACCGGTTCGGTGCACATGGTCAAAGGTACCCTGACCATCAATGCCGCCCGCCTGGAAATCGTTGAAGATGCCACCGGCGCAAAAACTGGCACACTCTTCAGTGGCCCTGGAAAACTGGTCAACTACCGTCAAAAGCGCGATGGCGGACCCGATTTGTGGGCCGAAGGTGAGGCTAATAAAGTGGTCTACGATGATGCCCTCGAAGTCATCAAACTTTTTAACCAGGCCAAATTGGTTCTGCTCGATGGTAAAAAACGCACTCATGAAAGTTCCGGCGCGTATATTTCCTACGATAGCCGCACCGATTTCATGTCAGTCAATAACACCCTCGACGGCATCAGCGCACCAGGCGCGGGCTTTACCAACGCCGTGATTTATCCGGTTGAAGAAAAAGCCAAACCACCCGTCAATAAAAAATCGGATACCCATGAGTGAGTTCATGAACAGTCATTTACAGGTTCAGGGCCTGCAAAAACACTACGGCGCACGACAGGTGGTGAGCGACGTCTCTATCGACGTGCGCAGCGGTGAAGTTGTCGGCCTGCTGGGTCCCAATGGCGCCGGCAAAACCACCTCGTTTTATATGATTGTTGGCCTGGTGCCGTCTGACGCGGGTATTATCAAACTCGATGATGTCGATATTTCCAGCTTACCGATTCATAAACGCGCCACCCTCGGTCTGTCGTATCTGCCGCAGGAAGCCTCGGTATTCCGTAAATTATCGGTCGAGGACAATATTCGCGCCGTACTTGAATTGCAGCGCGACGAACACGGCAAACCACTCACGACTCAAGCCATCACCGCGCGACTCAATGCCCTGCTGGCGGATTTGCAGATCGAAAAAATTCGTGAAAATATGGCGCTTTCCTTATCCGGTGGCGAACGTCGGCGGGTGGAAATCGCCCGCGCACTGGCCACCAATCCACGCTTCGTGCTACTCGATGAACCCTTTGCCGGGGTCGATCCGATTGCCGTGATTGAAATTCAGCGGATCGTGCGTTTTTTGAAAGAACGCCATATCGGGGTATTAATTACCGATCACAATGTGCGCGAAACTCTGGGCATTTGCGACCGCGCTTATATTATCAACCAAGGTGCCGTCTTAGCCAGTGGCCATCCCGACGATATCATCAGCAATGAATCCGTGCGACGGGTTTATCTGGGTGATCATTTCCGGATGTAAGCGAAAAATCGGATAATGAAACAAGGCCTGCAATTACGCACCTCGCAACACCTCGCGCTCACACCGCAGCTTCAGCAATCGATCCGATTACTGCAATTATCCACGCTTGAATTACAACAGGAACTCGAGCAGATGTTGCACGACAATCCGCTGCTCGAGCGTCTCGATGACCCCATGGATCTGGCCGTGCGGCTGCTTCCCGATGGCGCACTCAATCAATCGGCCGATTTTTCTGCTGGCAGCAATGAGACTACTGCCAGCCCTTCTCAGGAAGAATCCGACAACAGCGATGACTATGCGCCCGAATCAGCCACAACGGCCGATAATCAGGGTGAAGATTCCTCACTCTGGGGCGAAGCCAATCGCGGCAACAGTAATCAGGATGACGATGATGGCCGCCCGCAACTCGAAATTGTCGATCAAAGCCTGCGCGAATATTTACTCGATCAGGCCAGTTTGTGCACCCGAACCGAACGAGATGCGGCGCTGCTACACCTGCTCATTGAAGCACTCAATGACAATGGTTATCTGGAAGAATCGCTGGAACAGATTCTGGCCGATTTGCCGCCAGAGCTAGGCATAGACATCGATGACCTGCTGTTTGCACTTACTCTGCTGCAAAGCCTTGAACCTGCTGGTGTTGGTGCACGCAATGCGAGTGAATGTCTGGCACTGCAAATCAAACGTCTGCCGCATATTCCACTCGTAACCCGCCGTCTGGCGCTGACCCTGGTGCAAGACTATTTAACCCAGTTTGCCCAGCGTGACTTTACCAGAATCAAAAAGGCGCTTGACTGTGATGACCAGGATTTGCGTGAAGCTCAGGATGTCATCCGACAGTGCCAGCCACATCCTGGCAAGGGTTTCAGCAAAGATCGCGTCGACTTTGTTGCCCCCGATGTCATTGTGACTAAAACACCGCTGGGCTGGCAGGTTCAGCTCAATCAAGATGTCATGCCTAAATTGCAAGTTAATGCCCTTTATGCCAATTTACTCAAACAGCATAAAAATGCCGCCTCGCTGCACACCCAGCTGCAGGAAGCCCGCTGGCTGATCAAAAATATGCGCCAGCGCTTTGATACAATCTTGCGAGTTTCACAAGCCATTGTCGAAAGGCAAAAAAACTTCTTTAATCATGGTGCTGTCGCGATGCGCCCACTTGTTTTGCGCGAAATTGCTGATACACTAGGTTTACATGAGAGCACCATTTCTCGTGTAACCACTCAAAAATATATGCTGACCCCGCATGGTATGTTTGAGCTCAAATATTTCTTTGGTAGCCACATTGCCACAGAAGCAGGGGGTGAAGCCTCTTCCACAGCAATTAGGGCCCTTATCAAGCAACTGATCGGAGCAGAAAACCAGACCAACCCACTCTCAGATAGTAAAATTGCAAATATGCTGGGTGAACAGGGCATGGTAATCGCCCGACGCACGGTCGCAAAATATCGCGAAGCCCTCAGAATTCCTCCGGTCAATTTGCGTAAAACTTTGTAACTTTTGGTTTGAAATTTTGTATTACATCGTTAAATAAGAACTGGTTTAGTCCGTTTGCATAAACCGCTACAGTTTTATTTAGCAGGCATCAATTCAACAGGAGCGCTTATGAATATCACCATCAGTGGACACCACCTCGAAGTCACCCCAGCAATTCGCGAACACATCCAAAGTAAGCTGGAACGCATCATGAGACACTTCGATCAGGTCATTGATATTACTGTCACTATTACCGTCGATAAGCTCAAAGAAAAGGAAAAACGTCATAAAGCAGATATCAATCTGCATGTTCCCGGCAAAGATATTCACGTCGAATGCATGGCGCAGGATTTATATGCGGCCATAGATCTGTTAATGGACAAACTGGATCGTCAGGTGATCAAACACAAAGACAAAATTCAGGACCATAAACACGATCCCGTGAAACACATGCCGGTAGCACAGTCTGAAATTGATACTGACGAAGACACACTTAATTCATTTGCCAGCGCCTGACCGCTACCAATTCACCATGAAATCAGGACGCGCAAGCGTCCTTTTTAATTCCCTCTGAGTCGTTATCATGTCCAACTTAGTTCATACCCGCATTCATAACCGCATTGGCTTTATCACACTCGATCGTCCCAAGGCACTCAACTCACTCTCACTGGCGATGATACGCTCCCTGACGCAAACCCTGCTCGACTGGAAATCGCATCCTGATGTCAGTGCCGTGTTCATTTACGGCAGCCACGAACGGGCTTTTTGCGCTGGTGGTGATATCCGCTTCTTTTACGATGTAGGTACGGCCACTCCACTTGGTGACAGCGCCTTGCTGGAGGATTTTTTCACCGAAGAATATGCACTCAATTATTTGATTCATCACTTCCCCAAACCGTATGTATCACTACTCAACGGCGTCATCATGGGTGGCGGCATGGGGATTGCCCAGGCATCCCCGCAGAACCGCCTGCGCATCGTCACTGAACGAACCAAGATGGCGATGCCCGAAGTGAATATCGGCTTGTTTCCGGACGTCGGCGGCAGTTATTTTCTGACCCGCTGTAACGGTCAACTTGGTACCTATTTAGGCTTAAGCGGCGACATTATTACTGCTGCCGATGCGATCTATACCGATCTGGCTGATATTTATCTGCCGTCTGCACAAATTCCGGCCTTAATGGCGTTGCTGGAACATGGCGACCATACCGATGTGCGCAGCCTGATCCGCGATTTTGCCCAGCCGTTCGCATCGCAACTGCCCGCCAGTCAATTGGCCTCACAGCACGAATCGATCAATCAGCATTTTTCTCATGCCACGGTGGCGGCCATCATGACCTCGCTGCAACAGGATGCCAGCCCTTTTGCTGCGCAAACGTTGAAATCGATGCAGACACGTTCCCCATTGCTCATGTGCGTGACGCTGGAACAATTACGCCGCGGGAAAACCTTAGCGGTTGCCGACTGCCTGCGCATGGAGCGCACCATGGTGCGCCATTGTTTTAAACACGGTGAAGTGCTCGAAGGCATACGCGCTCTGGTAGTCGACAAAGATGGCCAGCCCCACTGGTCGCCAGCCAGTTTGGCCGACGTCAGCGATGAATCAGTGCAGGAATTTTTTGCTCCGGTATGGCCAGACTATGCCCATCCATTGCGGGAGTTACTCTGACCTACTCCACCAAAAATAATTTCCGGTGTTCGCGTATGGCATAGCGGTCAGTCATGCCGGCAATGTAATCAGCCACCTTGCGTGCCTGCCTGACCGGATCACCTGCCACCAGGTAATCGGGTGGCAGCAGATCGGTTTCTTTCATGAACAGCGCAAACAAATCAGCCACGCAGCGGCGCGCCTTGCTGGTCATGCGCTGCACCTGATAATGGCGGTACAAATTCTGAAATAAAAAATGCTTCAGCTCGTTGGCTTCTTTGCGCATGCTGTCAGAAAAAGCGATCAGCTTGGGAGCATGGCGCACGTCATCACTCGATCTGGGCTGATGGGTGGCAATGAGTTGTTCTGATGTGGCAATCAGATCGAGCACCAGATCATTAATCATACGGCGTATGGTTTCGGCAATGGCACGTTTTCCGCTCAAACCCGGAAAGGCCTCTTCGACCAGATGGCGGTTACGGGCAAACAAACTGACTTCCATGAGCTGACTTTCCTGCACCAGCCCGGAGCGCAATCCATCATCAAGATCGTGATTGTTATAGGCAATTTCATCGGCCAGATTCGCCAGCTGGGCTTCCAGACTCGGCTGCCTGCCATCAATGAAGCGCTGTCCGATGTCACCTAGCTGCGCGGCATTTTTAAGCGAACAGTGTTTTAAAATACCACTGCGGGTTTCAAAACTTAAATTAAGGCCATTAAAACTGCCATAGCGCTCTTCGAGCTCATCAACGATACGCAGGCTCTGTAAATTATGTTCAAAGCCGCCATAGGGCTGCATGCAATGATTGAGTGCATCCTGTCCCGCATGGCCAAACGGTGTATGCCCAAGATCATGCGCCAGTGAAATGGCTTCCACCAGATCTTCGTTCAGACGCAGGTTACGTGCAATGGCGCGGGCAATTTGCGCCACTTCCAGACTGTGAGTCAGGCGGGTGCGGAATAAGTCACCTTCATGATTGACGAACACCTGGGTTTTGTACTCCAACCGCCGGAAAGCACCGCAGTGAATAATGCGGTCACGGTCGCGGCCATATTCACTGCGTGATCTGGCCGGGGCTTCATCAAACAGGCGGCGTGCAGGGGCGCTGTTTTGCACTGCATACGGGGCAAGGATCAGGTAGGGGAAAGGTGTTGCAGTTCCGAATTGTGACATCATGACTCTTTCAGACTGGTAGGGTGTATTAGCACAGCGTAATACACCATTAACCGTGAATCGACCTCCATGGTGTATTACGCCTGCGGCTAATACACCCTACTTACTAATACACCCTACCTACCAGCGTCGCCTCCAGCAACTGCGCCGGAACAGATTCGACCACGGCTCTGCCGAGAGGTTTTAATAAAATAAATTTAATTTGACCGCCTTCATTTTTTTTATCCACCTGCATCCACTCCAGCCAGGCGCTCAAACCCAGATCAGGCGCGCGCACCGGCAAACCGGCTGCTACCACGAGATTGCGGATACGGGTAACATCTTCTGCGCTGATGTAACCCAGACGGTGTGACAAATCGGCTGCCATAACCATGCCGCAACCCACGGCCTCACCATGCAACCAGACGCCATACCCAAGCGCTGATTCGATGGCATGAGCGAAGGTATGGCCAAAATTCAAAATCGCCCGTAAGCCACCTTCACGCTCATCGAGCCTGACCACTTCGGCCTTGATTTCACAGGAACGCCCGATGGCATAGGCCAGGGCAGCTTGATCCTGTGCGCGTAAAGCACCGATATTCTGTTCTAACCAGGATAGAAATTCAGTATCGATAATTGCGCCGTATTTAATTATTTCGGCAAGGCCTGCGGAGAGTTCGCGTTGAGGCAGAGTGGCGAGCGTTTTGATATCGGCTACCACTGCCTGGGGCTGATAAAACGCGCCGATCATATTTTTTCCCAACGGATGATTAATCCCGGTTTTACCCCCAACCGAAGAATCAACCTGCGCCAACAAGGTAGTCGGCACCTGTACAAAGGGAATTCCGCGCATATAACTGGCCGCAGCAAAACCGGTAATATCGCCCACCACACCACCACCGAGCGCCAACAGGGTGGTTTTGCGGTCGCATTTGGTTTTCAGCAAAGCGTCATAAATGAGTGACAGGCTTTCCATGGTTTTATAGGCTTCACCATCCGGCAAGACCACCACCTCAACGTTTTTCCCCACTGTTTCGAGTGAGCTGCGCACACCTTGTAAATACAATTTTTCAACCGTGGTGTTGGTAACGATCATAACCCGGTTGGAATACACGTAGCGGGCGATTTGCTTTAACGCATCGACCGCAATCAAAATGGGGTAACTACGTTCAGCCAGAGCGACTTTGAGTAAATGTGAGGAAGATAGTGGGTTCTGAGTTGGCATAGGTGGTATCAATTGTGATGCGGGTGCAAGCGACCAGGCTAATTGTACCAAGATTGTCTGAATCAGATGAGCAACATTGGGCTTGCCAGTTTCAACAATCACATGAGCAACCTGGTGATACAGTGGGTCGCGTTGCGCGCTCAATTCTTCAAGCACCTTGCGCGGGTCAACAGTGCGTAACAGCGGACGGTTTTTATCATGGCTGGTACGTTGCAAGATATGCGCGACACTGGCGCGCAAATAGATAACGGTGCCGCGGGTGCGCAGATAGTGACGGTTTTGTTCGTTTAATACGGCACCACCGCCGGTGGCCAGTACGATGCCCTGTTGCGAAGTCAAATCGCGGATGACATCGGCTTCACGCTGGCGAAAACTGGTCTCACCTTCGATATCGAAAATTACCGGAATACTTACGCCGGTACGAGCTTCTACTTCGTGATCCGAATCCACAAAGCGCATATTCAGTTTTTTGGCCAGCGCCCGACCGATGGTCGTTTTTCCTGAGCCCATCAAACCGACTAAAAATATATTTCTTTGTGTTTCCACTTAAGGCATTCGGCTAAAACAGCTCACGCACTGGCAACCAGCACCAAACACATTGAGCATCGGCTCAATGTGTTTGGTGTGGATTTATTTTGCCATATGATCTGCAATGATTTTTGGTGTGATGAAGATTAACAGTTCGGTTTTATTCCGTGTTTTACCTATCTTTTTAAACAGGTAACCTACGAATGGAATGTCACCTAACAAGGGAACTTTGGTAGTGGTGTCCTGTTCGGTTTCCTGGAAAATACCGCCAAGCAATACTGTTCCACCATTATCAACCATGACGATGGTTTTCAAATGCTGGGTATTAATCGCGTAACCGGCTGTCGTCAGAATACCCGGGGTATCGTTATTGATATCCACATCGAGAATAATATTGCCGTCTGGCGTAATCTGCGGAGTCACTTCCAGTCTTAAATTGGCTTTCTGGAACGTCACCGAAGTTGCACCACTGCTGGTTGCCTGTTGATACGGCAATTCAGTACCCTGTTCCACCACAGCGGGAACCTGATCAGCAGTCACTACTCGTGGACTCGAGATCACTTTACCCTTGCCGTCGGCTTCCAGAGCAGAAATTTCCAGGTTCAGGAATCGATCAGCGGCGGATGAAAACAGACTGACGGCAAAACTGGCCGGGTTAGCTCCGCCGATACCGGATGCCGGCAGGCTGAAAAACTGCCCAGCATTGGTATAAGCAATATCCGTTGGCTTATTGACGGAAGTCTGACCGGTTTGATCACTCACACCTTGATAGGTGCCGGTAAGTGACTGATTCGCCGGCGTGGTGGTTGCCAGCCCCTTCAACTGGCCACGCGTATCGGTAAAGCCAAGTGTACTACCCAGATTTTTACTGAAATCATCGGTGGCAATCACCAGACGTGCTTCAATTAACACCTGGCGCGAAGGTACGTCAGTTTTTAACACCAATTGACGCACGGCATCAAGACGTGATGCCACGTCAGTGACAAACATTTGATTGGTACGGGCATCAATCACAGCGCTGCCGCGTTTGGACAGAATTCGTACGCCCGGATTGGTGCCATCCAGACCAAAAGCACCTTTAAAGGTCGTTACTTTTTGGTAGTTTAACTGGAAAGTTTCAGTTCTTAACTGTTCCAGATCACCGATTTGTGCACGTTGTTCGAGTTCCAGTTTTTCTTTGGTCAACAACTCTTCTTTTGGTGCGACCCAGATTACGGTACCGTTTTTACGCATGTCCAGACCTTTGGACTGCATGATGATTTCAAGTGCCTGATCCCATGGAATATCTTTTAAGCGCAGCGTAGTGCGGCCGGTGACAGAATCACTGGCAATCACACTGAAACCACTGACTTCGGCAATCACCTGCAGCAAGGCACGTACTTCGACGTCCTGGAAGTTGAGTGACAGTTTTTCGCCGCGATAACCCTGACTACCTTGCACCAGCTTAGTTGGATCTACCTTAATTGGTTTGACTTCAATTACCAGCTGGGTATCGCTTTGGTAAACACTGTGTTCCCACAAACCTTTAGGTTCAATCACCATATGTACATTATCACCCTGCGTCGTGGTGGTAATGGTTTGTACTGGAGAAACAAAATCAGTCACATCGAGACTACGGCGCACTACTTCCGGCAATTCGGTTTTCGAGAAGTCGGCAATAATCATGTTGTTGCCTTGCTGACGCACATCGACGCCAACCTGCTTACTTGGCAAATCAATGACGATCCGGCCTTCGCCGTTGACACCTTTACGGAAATCAATATCACGCAACATCTGTTTTGAATTATCGACTGCAGCCGGAGCAGCTGCTACAACAGCACCTTTCGATGTAAGCGCCGTGGCGAGGTCGCCAGAAGCATCAATGGTGATGACCAACAGGTTACCTTCGAGCGTCATGGCATAGCTTAATGCCTTGTTCAAATTAAAAACCAGACGCGAGCGATCTCCTGCCTGGACAATATTCAACGAGCGCACATTGCTCATATTGATATCGACTACCGATTTACCAGTGTCATTGCCAGTTCCGGGAAAATCAAGCGCAATGCGTGGAGGAGTCGAGGTTGAAAAACCCAGCGGGATTTTATCCAGCGGTGTTTTCATCGTGACTTTGACGATGATATTGCTGCCCTGCTGAGTCGCAGCGACCTGCTCAATGGCATTGGCCTGTGCATGAGCCTGGCTACTGAGCCCAAGAACACACATCAATAAAAACAGCCGGAACATTGAAAACCATCCACTATATTTTGCACGCATTTTTGTTCTCATCCTCATTTTTTAGCCTCCTGCAACTCTAACTTAGTCAACCGTTCGATCCAGTCACCACCGCTATCCAAAACGATTTCTTTTACCTCTATCGAATCATCACTTACTTTGGTGACAAGACCGAAATTTTGACCAATGTAATTGCCGGCCTTAACTTGATATACCCCTTTTGTCTCCGACTGCAACAAAGCATAGTGGAGCGCGCCTTTGGTAATCGTACCGACCATCCTCAGTGAATCCAGAGTCACCGACTCCAACGCCTCACGACGACGTTCCATATCCGGCTGAATACCATGCCCATTACCCGGATGCATTTTAGCCAGCGCCGACATCAACTTGATCGGATTAAATGGATCAATCTCGGTTTTTTTATCATACGTAAAAGGAATGAAATCTTTGGGTTCCTTTAACTTCGGAATTGCCGGCCGGGTTTCCAGCTTGGTCTTATCCATCCATTGCTGCACTTCCTGGACACTGCTGTCACTGCAGGCAGCGAGTGCCAAAGGCATCAAAATTACGCTCAGGAGTTTTTTCATTTTTTAGCTCCCTTGGCGGCTTTTTTCTGGCTGGCGATTTCTTCCGGATCCAGATAACGGAAGGTTTTGGCCACTACTTCCAGAGTTAAAATGCCATCTTTGCCAGTGGATATCGTTAAATTATTTAACGTCACGATCCGCGACAAGTGGGCAATATCGCTGGCAAAAGCGCCCATATCGTGATAACCGCCAATCAGGCGCACATCAATTGGCAATTCGGCGTAATAATCTTTTGGCGTGGCCAGACCCGGCTTGAATAAATCAAACTGCAGACCACGACCCAAACCCGCCTGATTAATATCCGACAGCAGCGCATCCATTTCCGCTTTGCTAGGCAATTGCTTTTCCAGCGCAGACACATAATGCTCTACCTGAATTTTCTGTTTGCGCAAACCTTCAAGATTAATCGACTGCTGCAGCTTCATTTTAAAATCGTCCCGCAGCGTCACTTCCTGTTGCTGCCCATTGGTGAGTTCGGTAAATTGGCCACTCCAGTAAAAGTACCAACCGACTACCAGCACACCAACAACCGAAGCAACCGCACACAGCATACGTGGCACAATCGGCCACAAGCCAGGATGTATCCCGTTGAGGTCACGGAACTGAGCCGATAAGGACTCGGAAATTTCCGTCATGTTCTTCATAACACTTCTTTCATGGATATTCTCATGGCTTGACCACCTGTTTTACAGCGGCAGGGTTGACTGGCGCCGATGCCCCCATGGCAGCCGCTGTGGCATCCTGATCACGAGGACGTTTAATGCCGACGTTAATCGTAAAATCAAACACGCGTTTGGATTCTTTACCCTGACCGATGCCGGTTGCCTTAATTTCGATCAAATCCGGCTTATTTAACCAGTCAGAATGACTGATCAGATTTTTCAGCATTTCCGACACCCGTTCATTCGACTGCGCATAGCCGGTCAATACAATCCGCTGACCATCTTGTTTGACATTGCGTAAATACACCCCTTCAGGAGTTTGCGCCACCAGTTCTGACAACAGATATACCGGTTGATTACGGTCACCCTGCAAATCTTCCACGGCCTGTTGACGGGCTTTTAAGCCTTCAATCTGGTCACGCAAGGTGGCAATTTCTTTGATTTCTTCATCCAGCTTGGCGTTGGCATCTTTAATGAGCACATTGCGCGCATTTTGCACTGAAATCTGGCTGGCATTAAAAAAGCCCACCAAAATCAAAATCAATACGCCGACGATGGCGGCAAATACCAGCAGGGTATAGAAATCCTGCTTGCGCTGCTTGCGACGTTCTTCCCGGTGGGGAAGTAGATTAATCTTAATCATCAGTCAAACCTCCGCATGGCCAAACCACAAGCAACCAAGTAGGAAGGTGCCTCACTGCGCAACTGCTTTTCTTTCACATTCGAGGAAAGTTCCATGCCTTTGAACGGACTGATCAATGCCGTGGAAATTTTAGTCCGGTTGGCCACCATTTCGAGCAAGCCAGGCAATACCGCACTGCCCCCGGCCAGATAAATCTGGTCAATACGGGTATAAGGTGTCGAGGTAAAGAAAAACTGAATCGCGCGGGTCACTTCAAGTGCCGCATTTTCTAAAAAGGGATTGAGCAAGTCTTCTTCATATCCTTCTGGCAATTCATCGCTTTTCTTTTTCAGCTCGGCTTCTTCAAAAGACAGTCCGTAGGTACGCACGATTTCCTGTGTCAGCTGATTGCCGCCAAAAGCCTGTTCTCGCTCATAAACTGTCTGATCGTTCAGAATCACCGAAATATGCGTAACTTTGGCCCCGATCTGGAACAGCGCAATGATTTTATCCTTGCCGCCTTTTTCGGTTTGCGCAATGATGCGCGAAATCGCGGCTCTGGCAGCGTACGATTCAATATCCATCACCATCGCTTTTAATCCTGCCAACTCAGCCACGGCAATACGATCTTCTATTTTTTCTTTACGTGACGCCGCCAGCATGACTTCGACATCCTCCGGTGACGCAGGCGCAGGGCCAATGACACAGAAATCGAGCCGGACTTCATCGAGCGCAAAGGGAATGTATTGACTCGCTTCCGATTCAACCTGCATTTCCAGCGATTCTTCAGATGAACCGCCTGAAAGCACGATTTTCTTAGTAATCACAGCAGCTGGAGGCATTCCGAGCGAGACTTTTTTAATCTTGGTGCCGCTTTTTGCCATAACACGACGAATCGCATCGGCTACCTGCTCCATATTTTCAATGTTGCCGTCCGCCATAGCGCCGCGCGGCAGGGGTTCGGATGCATAACGCTCCAGACGCAGCTCTTTATTGCTGCCCTCAGACAACTCCACGAGTTTGATACTGGTGGAGCTAATGTCTATTCCAATTAAAGGCGTGTTTTTTTTGCCAGTTAAACTGGCAATTGCTTCACCCAATAATGTTCCAAGTTCTAAAGCCAAAGCATCCCCCACATTGATTTTTTCCAAATACTAATCTATTTTCTTACTATAAATAAACATTTTCGGGGTATTTTCCATTTTGACTTATAAAAACGTTTATTTTTAGTTATTTTGACAATATTTCTCGAAGAAAATTGCATTCTAAATCGTAGCAATAACACTCTTGCAATGTAAAGTAATTTCTCACGATTTATCACAAAAATACATCGGTTTGGCAATATATTTCTCTAAGGAAATATTCGGGCAGATGTCTTTCCACTCGAACTGACTGAACCGTTATAATACGTTCACCTTAATTTTGACCGCACCGGCATGACAACTGACTCTCCCAAAGCAGCACCGCGTGGTTCCCGTAAAAACCGTCATCCTGCGCAGACCTTTGCCATCGGGGTACTGATTTTTTTTCTGGGTCTGGCTCTCAGCGGAATCCTGCTGCTGGTGTTCGCCATTACCCTTGCATACCCCAACTTACCAGATTTAGACTCAATTACAAGCTATCGGCCAAAAATTCCGTTACGAGTTTATTCTGCCGACAAGGTCTTGCTGGGCGAGTTTGGTGAAGAACGTCGCAACATCATGCCGCTCAAGGATATGCCGGAAATTATGAAAAAAACCCTGCTGGCCACAGAAGATGATCGTTTTTATGAACATGGTGGCATTGATTATCTGGGAATTACGCGCGCAGCCCTGCATAATTTAATGGGTGGCAGCAAACAGGGGGCTTCCACCATTACCCAGCAGGTCGCTCGAAACTTTTTTCTTTCCAGCGAGCAAACTTTTAAACGCAAAATTTATGAAGTGTTAATGGCCTGGAAAATCGAACAGAATTTAACCAAAGATCAGATTTTAGAAATCTACATGAACCAGATTTATCTGGGGCAACGTGCCTACGGATTTGCTTCCGCGTCCAAAATTTACTTCGGCAAGAACTTACAAGATATTACAATTGCCGAGGCTGCCATGCTGGCTGGACTACCCAAAGCGCCGGGAGCCTCCAACCCGATTTCCAATCCCAAACGGGCCAGAATCCGTCAACAGGCTATTTTGCAGCGCATGCTGCAACAGGGTTATATTTCCCCGGCCCAGTACGAACAGGCTAAAAAAGAAGAGATCCACGTTGGCAATAATGTCAACGTCTTCAGCACCCATGCCGAGTATATAACCGAGATGGCACGGCAAATGGTGTATGAACAGTTTAAAGATGACACCTATTCTCTGGGGCTCAATGTATATACCACCGTGACCAAGGCTGATCAGGATGCTGCTTACCTGGCATTGCGACACGGCGTGATGGATTATGAAAAGAAACACGGCTACCGCGGCCCGGAAGCCTATCTGGACCTGCCTGGCAACAAATCGGAAGCGGATGATGAAATTGAAAGCGCTCTGGCCGAACACCCTGACAGCGACGACATCGTGGCGGCCGTGGTGCTGGAAGCGACTCCCAAGTTTGTTCGTGCCGTGTTATCCAATGGCGATGAAATCAATATCACCGGCAACGGTTTGAGTTTTGCTGCCAGCGGTCTGAGCAGTACCGCTGCGCCCAAAAGACGCATCGTCCGTGGTGCCGTGATCCGGGTCAGCATGGAAGACAAGGTCTGGTCCATTACCCAGATGCCGGAAGTCGAATCAGCCTTTGTCGCTGCCAGCACCGAAGATGGTGCCATTCTTGCTCTGGTTGGCGGCTTTGATTACAACCGCAATAAGTTTAACCATGTCACCCAGGCCTGGCGTCAGCCAGGCTCGAGCTTCAAACCATTTATTTATTCCGCTTCGCTGGAAAAAGGACTATCACCTGCCACCGTGATCAATGATGCGCCGATTTCTTTTGGTGCCGGTCAGACGGGTGGTCAGGCGTGGGAACCCAAAAATTACGATAACAAATACGAAGGCTTGATGACCATGCGCAAAGGATTAACCAAATCCAAAAACATGATCTCGATCCGCATCCTCAATAAAATCGGCGCCAAATATGGTCAACAGTATGTCACCCGCTTCGGTTTTGATGCCGACAAAAATCCGCCCTATCTGACTCTGGCACTCGGTGCCGGGGCAGTAACACCACTACAGATGGTGGGCGCCTATTCCGTGTTTGCCAATGGCGGCTATAAAATCAATCCCTACCTGATTGCCAAAATCACCGACAGCAATGGCAAGGTGTTAATCGAAACCCACCCTGAACACTCGGGCGATGAAAGCAACCGCGTGATTGATGAACGCAATGCCTTCCTGATCGACAGTATGCTCAAGGATGTCGTCAGATATGGCACGGCCGCACGTGCCATGTCCCTCAAGCGCACTGATCTGGCTGGTAAAACCGGGACCACCAATGATTCGATTGATGCCTGGTTCGCCGGCTATCAAGCCAAAATTGCCGGTATCGCCTGGATGGGTTTTGATCAGCCGCGTAATCTGGGTAACCGCGAAACCGGTGGTGGTTTGTCGTTGCCGATCTGGATGGGTTTTATGCAGACAGCACTGAAAAACATACCCATGGAAGAGCGTGCCATTCCGAATGGCATTATCCAGGCCGCGGATGATTATTTTTATGTCGAAAATCCACCCGGCGCAGGCATGCAGGTACTCGATGTCAATGACACCATCGACCCGAACACGCCGGTTGGCAGTGAAACACCAGCAGCACATTAATGTTGAACCGTCTGTACCGCTGGCGCTGGAAAATTTTGCTGATGTCAGCCGCCGCCTTCATCGGCTTGGGTATCCTGCTGGTAGTACTGTACCTGCGCCTGCCCGAGCTCGATAACATCACCAACTATCGTCCCAAAATGCCGTTACGGGTGTTTTCTGCTGACAATGTTTTGTTAGCAGAATTTGGCGACGAGCGCCGCAATGTCACGCCGATCAAAGATATCCCCGAGATCATGAAGCAGGCCTTGCTGGCGGTTGAAGATCAGCATTTTTATCAGCATAACGGTTTTTATCTGGTGGGCAATCTGCGGGCGCTGCTGCACAACCTGAGCAACAGCGGCCCGCGTCAGGGTGCCTCGACCATTTCTCAGCAGGTGGCACGCAACTTTTATCTCACCAATGAGCAAACCTATCAACGCAAATTGATCGAAGCACTGCTGACCTGGAAGATCGAAAAAGTTCTCACCAAAGACCAGATTCTGGAACTGTATATGAACCAGATTTATCTGGGCCAGCATGCCTATGGATTTGCTTCGGCGGCACAGATTTATTTTGGCAAAAAACTCGCTGACATCACGCCAGCCGAAGCTGCCATGCTGGCAGGCCTGCCCAAATCACCGGCACGGATTAACCCGATCAGCAATTTCCAACGTGCCAAAACCCGCCAGCTGGTGGTGCTGCAACTCATGCGGCAACTCAATTTTCTCACCGAGGCACAATACCAACAGGCCAAAGTACAGGAACTCGATATTAAAACCAGCAGTAATGAATTTGGCATACACGCGGAATACGTGGCCGAACTGGCGCGCCAGACTGTCCAGGAAGAATTCAGGGATGACAGTTATACCCGTGGCATCAATGTCTACACCACGATTTTAAAAGAAGATCAGCAAGCCGCTTACGCGGCCGTACGCAAAGGTGTGATGGATTACGATAAACGCCACGGCTACCGCGGACCGGAAGCGCTGGTGGAATTGCCGCCAGATGAAGACGAGGCTGATGATCTCATCGATGCCACCCTCAACGCCTATCCTGCGGTGGACAATTTATACAGTGCCGTGGTGCTCGAAGCCACACCAAAAAAAGTGACCGTGGTCGCTTCGAATGGGGAAGAAATTACCCTCACTGGTGCCGGTTTGAATTTTGTCGCCGGCAGCCTGAATAAAAACGCTGCGGGCAAATTCCGGCTGGTGCGTGGCTCCGTGATCCGTGTCATGCAGGATGAAAAATCGTGGGTGATTACGCAGTTACCGGAAGTAGAATCTGGTTTTGTGGCCGCCGACACCAATACCGGTGCGATCCGCGCCATGGTGGGTGGCTTTGATTTTAAGCGTAACCAGTTTAACCATGTAACGCAAGCCTGGCGCCAGCCCGGTTCGACCTTTAAACCGTTTATCTATTCAGCCGCACTGGAACAGGGCTTTACCCCTGCCACGCTGATCAATGATGAACCACTGTCATTTGAAGCGACGCAAACCGGAGGCTTGCCGTGGGAGCCAAAAAATTCCGACGACGAATACGATGGCCCGCTGAGCATGCGGGATGCGCTGGCCAAATCCAAAAATATGGTGTCGATTCAGATTTTGCAGCATATCGGCGTTGAGTATGGCCAGCAATACGCCATGAAATTTGGTTTTGACAGCGATAAAAATCCGCCCTATCTGCCACTGGCGTTGGGTGCCGGAGCTGTGACGCCACTGCAAATGGCCGCTGCGTATGCCGTGTTTGCCAATGGCGGTTTCAAAATCAGCCCGTATCTGATCAGCAAAATCACCGATGCCAATGGCACGGTGCTGCATCAGACCGAGATCAGCAAACCCGGTGCCGACAGCAATCGCATCATCAGCGACGGTAATGCCTTCATGATGGACAGTCTGCTCAAAAACGTGATTCAGCATGGCTCGGCAGCGCGCGCACTGGTACTCAACCGTCCCGATATTGGCGGCAAAACCGGCACCACCAACAATGCAGTCGATGCCTGGTTTGCCGGATATCAGACGCGCATCGTCGCGGTGGCGTGGATAGGGTTTGATCAGCCCAAAAATCTCGGCAGTCGTGAATTCGGCGGCGGTCTGGCACTACCAGTCTGGATCAGTTATATGCAAACCGCGTTACGCAACCAGCCGGTGGAAGACCGCCCGGTACTCGCCAGCATCACCCTGGTCAACGGCGATTACGGCTATGCTGACCCACCTGTGCCAGTCATCACCAGTATCGTCACCGAAGCGCCTGCAGACGCACTAACTAATTTGGCTCCGGAATCTGCAAGCCACCCTGCTCGCGCGCAATGACGCGCAGGGCGGCCATCAACTCACTCTGGTCGCGGGTATTGTGCCACTGCTGACCGTCGTATTTATAGTGGAAGCCACCTGATTTAGCAGCTACCCACAGTTCGCTCACGGCGGCCTGACTGTTGATAATGATTTTGGATTTGTTGTGTAAAAATTCAATGTCAAGCAAAGAACCGCTGCGACTGCACTCGACATCGATATCGCCCTGCTGCCCGGCGGCTTCAAATACATCTTCAATTTGTGACAGGGTGGCGTCGATCAGGTTTAAAAATTCGGTTTCGGTCATGCTACACTCCAGCCATTCATAAACCGCCATTGTAAGAGATTTTAAGAGATCACCACCATGAAGCTATTTTTCCGCCTGTGTCTGTGTACCCTGATCATCGCCCTGTGTGCCTGTGGCCAAAAGGGCAAACTGATCATTCCGACCAAACCGGCAGCCATTTCCACACCCTATCCTATGCCGGAAAACGCACCAGCACCTGCTACCGCCGCCCCGACTCCGGCTCAGTGACGAAACACGATCTCGCTGTGATTTTGCGGATATTTCCCGGTGTACTGCTGGTACACGGCACGAATTTGCGCCAGATCAGCAGCTTCATCACCGCTTAATTCCAGGGTCTGGCTCAGGCCAATTTCTTTTTTGTTGAAGTCGATAAAAGCACACACCAGCGGCACTTTCGCGCCCAGTGCAATATGATAAAAACCGCTGCGGATGTGAGGGGTATAACTGCGCGTGCCTTCCGGTGCAATCGCCAGCCAGAACCAGTCGGCCTGCTGTATGCGCGCGGCCAGTCGGGCGATGGCGCCGCTGGAAGAACCTCGTTCAATCCCTTCACCGCCCCAGAAACGCAACACCGGGCCAGCCAGATATCGATTAACTCCCTTAAACAGGCTTTCCTTGGCGAGAAATTTCAACGGGCAGCCTATCGCCCATTTAGCCAGAATACCAAAGAAAAAATCCCAGTTACTGGTGTGCGGATAAAAAATCACTACCCCGTGCGCGCCCGGAAAACCATCAAAGCGCAGTTTCCAGCCCAGCAGATTCAAGATAGTAAGAGCAATTTTGGCAGTTAACTTGGGTGCCTGCCGGACAGTATAGATTGGTATAGTCATGAAAATGTTGGTCTCGGGTTTATTGAACTATTTTCCGAAATCATACCATTTCCATGCGGATACTTTTTAGAGTGAGTCCAATAAACCACGTTCAGCCGGTCAGTGTGCCGTTCTGCCGGTGCTGTTGCCACCATTTCTGTCCAGCCCACACCATCCGGGTCAGCAATAACAGACTGACGATGGCCGTCATCAGAGCGGGAGCGGCAAAGTCATGCTTGCCAGCTTTCATCCAGAAATAATGCAGCAAACCCAGTGAAATGATCAGGTACACCAGTTTATGCAGCAACTGCCAGCGTTGCCCTCCGAGGCGTTTAATCATCTTGTTCGTGCTCGTCAGAGCTAACGGCATCAACAACAGGAAGGCCGTGAAGCCAACCAGAATAAACGGGCGTTTGAGTACATCGGCCAACATCTCTGCCACATCAAAAAAATGATCGAACCAGAAAAAAGCCAGCCAGTGCAGCGTGGCATAAAAAAAGCTCGTCAAGCCCAGCATGCGCCGCGATTTAAGCAGGAATGGCCAGTTCAGCCAGCGCCGCAAAGGGGTCACCGCCAGAGTCAGCGCGAGTATATACAGGGTCCAGTCGCCGGTATTGCGGGTAATGAATTCGACCGGATTGGGCCCGAGATGATTAGTCAGCACAGCCCAGATCAAGCGCACGAGTGGCAGCATGAGCAACACGAACAGGGTGCCCTTAAACAGCGATTGTTGTTTTGAATTCAACTGCATGATTAATCAACACGCCTTAATAGAACTTGCGCAAATCCATGCCGCTGTACAGGGAGGCCACTTCACTGTAACCGTTAAACATCAGGGTTTTGCGTTTTTTGCTGAAAATGCCATCTTCACCGATGCGGCGCTCACTAGCCTGTGACCAGCGGGGGTGATCGACTTCCGGATTGACGTTGGAATAAAAACCGTACTCGCGTGGCGCGGCCTGATTCCAGGCGGTTTTAGGTTGTTCGCTGGTGAAACGGATTTTGACTATCGATTTGGCCGACTTGAAACCATACTTCCACGGCAACACCATGCGCACCGGGGCGCCGTTCTGATTCGGCAGCACTTCGCCATACATACCAAAGGCCAGCAGAGCCAGGGGGTGCATGGCTTCATCCAGACGCAAGCCTTCGACATAGGGCCAGTTGAGCACATCGTAGCGTATTCCCGGCATCTGGCTTTTATCGGCCAGGCTGGTGAATTCGACATAGTTGGCCCGGGAATTGGGTTCAACTTTTTTGATCAGGTTCGAGAGTGAAAAACCACTCCAGGGAATCACCATCGACCAGCCTTCGACACAGCGCAAACGATAGATACGTTCTTCCAGTGGCGCGATTTTCATCAGCCCGTCCAGATCGAGCTTCATCGGTTTATTCACTTCACCTTCAATACTGACCGTCCAGGGTTGGGTCTTTAAGCTTCCGGCGGTCTGAGCCGGTTCCGACTTATCGGTGCCGAATTCATAAAAATTATTGTACGTAGTGGCATCTTTGTACGCGGTTTTATTGTCCATGACCACATACGCCGGATTGGCTTTGGCCGTCAGCTTTCTGGCACCGGCAGGCTCGGCGAAGGCGTTGCGACTGGCCATTTCGAGCCAACCGGCACCGGCGACCACGGCGGCCTGTTTTAAAAACTGCCGCCGGTACAGAACCATTTCCCTCGGGGTGATTTCTGACGGCAAAATGAGTTGACTGGGTTTGAATGACATGACGGCTCCGATGGATGATGTACTGGTTAGTCGCGGCAGATGGCCATTCCTTACAGCGTCTGAAAAATGCCTTGGCAGCACAGTCTAAACTGATTTTTAATTCTCCGTTCGGGTGCCATCTCTGTTCTTTATGTCAATTCTCTGCTCCAGATGTGTTGGTTCGTGGCCGCAAGCGGCGTAACAGTAGCGGAAAAGATGGCGGGACGAGATCATTTTCAGGATAATTGCCGCACAAAAAACATAATCAGGAGCCTGTCAGTGTTATCGCTAAAAAACAAACTCGCCACCGTCCCACAAGGAGCAGGTGCCTTATTTTTTATTCAAATTTTTGCCACCATCGGTTTTTCGGTGCTGTATTCCACTCTGGTGTTATATGCCACCAAACACCTGCACTTCCCGGCGGTCAAAGCTGCCGCCATCATGGGGGTGTTTGGCGCCTTCAACTATGGCCTGCATTTATTTGGCGGCTATCTGGGTGGCCGTTTTTTAAGCAACCGCAATCTGTTTGTCGGCGGCATGGTGCTGCAGGTGATCGGTTGCGCCTGTATTTCTATCGGTTCGGTGGAAATGCTGTACTGGGGTCTGGCACTGTTTTTAACTGGCAGCGGACTCAATGTGACCTGCATCAATATGATGCTCACCCAACGCTTTAAACCGGAAGATAACCGGCGCGAAGGTGCATTTTTGTGGAATTATGCCGGCATGAATATCGGCTTTTTTGTTGGCTTTACCGCTGCCGGTCAATATCAGCTGACTGAATCATATTCGGAATTATTCATTTTTGCCACCATCGGCAATTTCATGGCGATTGTACTGGCCAGCTTTAACTGGAAATCACTGGTTGATCTGGATACGCCGCTGCTCACAGCCACGCCCAGTCAGTTCAGGCAGCGCTTTATTATCGGCACGGTGATTCTGTTTGGTCTGGTGCCGGTGGTCTGGTACCTGCTGCAATCGGAGTGGACCGAAATGCTGGTCAAAATTATTTGTCTGCTGGTGGCCATTACCTTGATTTACCTGACGCTGGTGCACAAAGATAAGCGTGAAAAAAACAATATGTGGGCCTACCTGATTCTCACCTTCAGTTCGCTGGTGTTCTGGTCGCTGTATCAGATGGCCCCGAATGGCCTGCAACTGTTTGCTGTAAATAACGTCGATCTGATCGTATTGGGCATCAAAGTAGCGCCGCAATGGATACAAAACATCAATACCGTGGTGATTGTATTTGGCGGCCCGCTGCTGTCCGCCTGGTTTGTGCATTTGCGCAACCAGGGCTGGAATATCGATGTGCCGAAACAGTTTGCCGCTTCGCTGCTGTTGATGGGTCTGGGTTTTCTGGCTCTGCCTGCCGGTATCTTTTTTGCTGACAGCCATGGCATGGTGCCGTTCTTCTGGCTGTTTCTGAGTTACGTGCTGCAAAGCATAGGCGAGCTGTTAATTTCCCCGGTCGGCTACGCCATGATAGGACGGATGGCACCGCGTCAATATCAGGGCGTAATGATGGGCAGCTGGATGTTAATTACCGGACTGGCGTCGCTGTTTGCGGGTGACTTTTCCGGCATGATTCCTGACCCGGGCGAAGGTGCGGCGATTTCCACCAATGTCGCTTATGTGCACTTATTTTCGCAATTAGGCTGGGGCACGGTCGGTGTTGGCGTGCTGCTGGTGTTGCTGATCCCGTTCTTGCGGCGGTTGATTAAAGATGAGGTGCAGGTTTAGGGGGTAACAGGTCGGGGGGGAGCAAAGTCACTTCAATCAACTCAGTAAATATTCATGGCACTTTAGCCAGGCAGCTTAATTTCAGAGCCCCCCCTGAATAGAACCCATTCGCTGATACAGCCAAGAGCAGGCCATACTGCGGAGTTACATAGTGCAGCCGTGAGGCAGTTTTTTGAAAACCTGCTGCCCGAAGGTGCCGAGGCTGACATTGTGAACAAAATAGTGACTGTGATTCAACGAATGAGTGACAGACATTCAGAATTTGTGGCGAAGATTTCTAAAGTTGACCACAAATTGTTTTGACCGGGTATCTTCCGGCCCGATAGCATCCCTGCCCGATCTTTACCCTTGCCGATTGCCTTTCCTATAGTCGAAAAAATAGCCGCTTCACATTGAGGCGGCTATCGAATTACCAGAATTCGTAACTGTTATTGCAAACCAGCCACATAATCAGCAACGGCTTTGATTTCCTCATCCGTCATCCGGTGAGTAATGGCCATCATTTCCGGGCTGTTAGAACGAACGCCAGTGCGGAAATTGGTTAATTGCGCAACGGCGTAATCCTGATGCTGACCAGCCAGACGTGGAAACAGGGCTGGAATACCGGCACCGTTTGGACCATGGCAACCAGCGCAGGCAGGAACATCGATACCAGCAATGCCACCACGATAGATTTTTTTACCCAAATCAACCAGGTCTTTGTTTTTTGCTGCACCAGCTTTAGGTGTCTGGGCATTCAGGAAGGCGGTCACGTTTTTCACGTCATCGGCACTGAGCGCCTTGGCCGTCATGGTCATGATCGGATTGCTGCGCGATGCTTCTGTGAAATTTTTCAGTTGTTTGGCCAGATAAGCCGCGTGCTGACCGGCCAGACGTGGATTTTGTGTAATGGTCGAATTTCCTGCAGGACCATGGCAGGAAACGCAGGCAATAATATTGCGTGCCGGATCGCCATTGGCGTATAAAGCCTCACCTTTAGCCAGATCGGCTTTGGCCGGAACAGTCTTTTCTTCGTTGGCTTGGGCCGCGGCTGACAATGCCAACATGGCAACGAGTATTGATTTCAGAAAAGATTTATGATTCATGCACGCACCTTGAAGACGAAATTGACTAGCGAAATTGGGATTTTGTGGTTTTTATATGAAAGTTGCTTCCATTTGAGACCACTTAAGTATAGACAGTAGTATGCAACATTCAATAGCCCGTTATTGTACAATAGCTTTCCTAGGTATTTAGTCCTTTTTGTTGCATTTTCCGGTTCAATTTATGTCCATTCTCTGGCAAGCCCGTTTTTTTACTACTGTTAACCATCTGCGCAACTTGCCTGATTTGCAAGTTCCCGAGATCGCCTTTGCCGGGCGTTCTAACGCCGGTAAATCAACAGCCATCAATACCTTGTGCAATCAAAAGAAACTCGCTTTTGCTTCCAAAACACCGGGCCGAACACAGCATATCAATTATTTTTCTATTGGCGGCGCCCATGTGGCACAGCATCGCAAGGACCCCACTATCGTCGAAGAAATCCGCGCTCTGCTGGTCGATTTGCCCGGCTATGGTTATGCGGAAGTGCCCGGCGCGGCCAAAAACCACTGGAATGAATTGCTTGGCGACTATGTAAAAAACCGTGAGCAATTAAGCGCTCTGGTCTTAATTATGGATGCGCGCCGCCCCTTTACCGATCTTGACAAGCAAATGCTGGAATGGTTTGCCCCTACCGGCCGACCAGTTCATTGCATTCTGGCCAAAGCGGACAAGCTCAACCGCAACGATTCCACCAATGCCCTGCGCCTGACCAAATCGGTACTGGCCAGCTATGTCGATGAAAATGGCAAGCCGTTTCCTTACACCGCACAACTGTTTTCCGCCCTCAAACGGGTTGGACTGGAAGAAGCCGATGCCAAAATCCAGCAATTATTGGGTTTAGATGTTTTACCTCAAGAAACTATTGTTGCCGTCAGTGAATAATGAAAAAGCAAAAAAAAGACCCAGCCGAAAGGAAGGCTGGGTTAAACACCTTAATGGCGCCCGCTCAGGGAAGTTAAGCGGGGGGTAATCGCATACCCGCACACTAAGAGCAGGGTTAATTTGATAAGTTCCATCTTTTTTTAAAAAATTTATGACAAATTCATTGCACCCGAATAATTTCCCGCTGGTTCGTCTGCGTCGTATGCGCAAAGATGTGTTTTCCCGTGCCCTGATGCGCGAAAACACCATCACGGCGGCGGATTTAATCTACCCGGTGTTTATTCTTGAAGGCACCAATCAACGCGAAAAAGTCGCCTCCATGCCGGGCGTGGAGCGTATTTCGGTCGATATTTTACTCACCGTGGCTGAAGAATGTGTCGCTTTGGGAATTCCGGTGATTGCGCTGTTTCCCGTCATCAGCCCCAGCCTTAAAACCCCTGACGGGATTGAAGCCACCAACCCTGACGGACTGGTGCCACGGGCAATCAGGGAATTAAAAAGCCGTTTCCCAGAGTTGGGAGTGCTCACTGACATCGCTCTGGATCCGTACACCAGTCACGGTCAGGATGGTTTGATCGATGCCAGCGGCTATGTGCTCAATGATGCCACCTGCGCCATGCTGGTACGGCAGGCACTCACCCACGCCAAGGCTGGCGCCGATATTGTAGCGCCTTCCGACATGATGGATGGCCGCATCGGCGCCATCCGCGCGGCGTTAGAAGCGCATGATTACATTCATACCCGTATCATGGCGTATTCTGCCAAATATGCTTCGGCGTTTTATGGCCCGTTCCGCGATGCTGTCGGTTCTTCCGGCAATTTGGGCAAGGGCGACAAAGCCACCTATCAGATGGATCCGGCCAACAGCGATGAAGCTTTGCGTGAAGTCGCGCTCGATCTGGCTGAAGGTGCCGACATGGTCATGGTCAAACCCGGCATGCCTTATCTGGATGTGGTGCGGCGCGTCAAAGACGAATTCAAAGTGCCGACCTTTGCCTATCAGGTCAGCGGTGAATATGCGATGATCAAGGCGGCTGCCCAGAATGGCTGGCTGGATCACAATAAAACCATGATGGAAGCCATGATGTCGTTTAAACGTGCCGGCGCTGATGGCGTGTTGACGTATTTTGCTCGTGACATTGCGCGTTTGCTCAAACAGGGGTAGTAACATCGGCAGGTGAAAATTTGCAGCACTAACACCGAGCGCCCGCATCAGACGGGCGCCGTTTATTATGCAGCCAGGAGATCTTATGCAGGAACAAGTCATTACCTATGCCACGCCGGTGTTTATTCTGCTCATCGGTTTGGAAATGCTCATCAGCTGGTCAACTAAAAAATCTACTTTTTACTTCAGCGACACCTTAAACAGTGTCGGACTGGGCATCCTGAGCCAGGTTTCCTCGGCCTTTATGCGTCTTATGCTCATCGGCATTTATGCCTGGGTGGCGCAACATTATGCGCTCTTTAAACTACCCAATACCTGGTGGGTTTGGGTGGGCGGCCTGCTGCTGTATGATTTTCTGTATTACTGGCTGCATCGCTGCGGCCATATGATGGGTTTGTTATGGGCTGCGCATGTGGTGCATCATCAGAGTGAGCGCTACAACCTTACCACGGCGTTGCGGCAAACCAGCACCGGGCCGCTGTTATCGTGGCTGTTTTATATTCCGATGGCGTTTCTGGGTGTGCCGATAGAAATGTTTGTCGCCATCAGTCTGATCGATTTGCTGTATCAGTTCTGGGTACATACTGAACTGATTGGCAAGCTGGGCTGGTTTGACCGGGTGTTTGTTTCACCCTCGAATCACCGTGTACACCATGCCACCAATGACATTTATCTGGATAAAAATTATGGCGGCATTCTGATCGTATGGGACCGGTTGTTCGCTACTTTTATCGAAGAAATGGATGCGCATAAAGTGGTCTACGGCACCCGCAGTCCGCTGCGCAGCTGGAATCCGCTCAAAGCCAACTTCGAGGTGTATCAGGCCATCCTGCAGGACGCCAGTCGCACGGCTAACTGGAACGATAAAATCCGCATCTGGTTTAAGCATCCGGGCTGGCAGCCTGCTGATGTGGCGCAACAATTTCCGCACACGCCGTTTAATTTGCAGCGGGCTAATTTTGAACCCGTGATTCCCACGAGCTGGCAATGGTATTGCGGCCTGCATTTTTTAGTGATCATGCTCATCACCACGCATTTTTTAAGTATTCATCACACCATTTCTGTGATCGATGCGCTGCTGTATGGTGGCTGGCTGACTGCCGGATTGCTGTGCATCGGTGGCCTGACGGAAAACCGCCGTCAGTATCTGTACTGGGAAGCGCTGCGATTGGCGCTGACCATGGCGATGATGGCCTGGTCGGGCAGCTGGTTCGGCCATCTGGCCTTACCGATGGTCTGGCAGGGCGCTGTGCTGGTTGGCGGGGCAGGTTCTTTAGGTGCGCTACGGATGATGGCCAAACAGCAGCAGGTTCCTTAGGTTTCACGCGCGCGTAATACACCATCTGAGTGCAATTTCGGTTAGTGGTGTATTACGCTTACGCTAATACACCCTACGAGATTAATCTGCCTCTTCCCTGGATCAGCGGTTCATGGCGGCGAGTAGCTGGCCTTTCATGGTTTTGACCAGTGCGGTTTCGTCCGGGGGGACGCCTTCGGGGGCGACCAGACTGCGTTCGGCGTAGATTAAGCCTATCGGTTTTTTATTCACCATCAGCGGCAAAATCATCATGCTTTTGGCGTCGGGAAAATGCGTGCGGTGCCATTCCGGTCGCAATTGATGGATTTTCGGCGTACTGGCGTCAGCGATCATCAGGTCGGCATTGTTTTTCAGTGACAGATGAAACAGGTCGTTGCTTTCGATGCTGGAAAAATTAAACGCTTTCTGTTTTTTATTCCAGTCACGACCGATGGAAATACGGGCAATATAGCGCTCGCTTTTGGCATCTTTCAAACTGGCAGTGGCAAATTCGAAGCCCAGACTGCCCTGCAAAATTTCCAGCATTTGCAACACCAGGTCATTGAGCTGGAATTTTCCGCTTGAAATCGTCTGAGTCATTTCCATCACACCAGAGAGCAGCAGATCACGTGCATTATGTGGTTTGCCGCTGGCATATTTGGGCACCTGCTGCACAACGTCAACCGATTCCCACGACATCATCAATTCATCCGGCAACAATCCATCAAGATCGAGATCAGGTATCTCGGCCGTTTCGGTGACCGGTTGTTTGTCCGGCACTTCGACAATGTGCATACCCAGTGTACGCGCGAGCTGTTCGGTTTCACTGACCGCCTTGCTCAACCAGTCGGGCAAGGTTTTAGGATCGAGTTCGAGCGCTGCACCATAGCGAAACAACAAATCTTTGGTAAATTTTTCGCTGCTGAAATTAATCTCCGGCCCGCCCTCAGCCTGAAACTGGGTATGGCGCATAATTACATCGGAAGCGTCGGCACTGAAGGCGGCGACCTGTTTGATCCATTCACTGCGGTGACGGCTTTTTTTGATTTGCCCCGGCGGAAGACTGACCACGTTCTGCACGATACTTTCTGGCATCCCCCATTGCTGCAATACCTGGCTGCCGAAATGTTCAACACTGCAACCGAGCTGTTTGACCGACGCATGATGCAGGCTTTCTTCGCCCGATTTCACGGCTTCGGTAATGGCGCGATAAATTTCCGGTGCCTGGGATGCCAGCAGCAGCAGACCGATATTTTTGAACAGCGCAGAAATGCTGGCTTCTTCGGCATCGTTATACATGCTGCGACTGATGCATTCACGCGCCACGATGCTCGAACAAAGGGAATGGGTCAGCTCATAATACAGATTGCGGTCACGTTCACTGAAGCATTCCAGCATCAGCATCCCGAGCGCGCTGGTTTTAACAATGTCAAAGCCAAGAATGAAAATCGCTTTCGACACTGTGGTGACGGTTGTCCCATGCGAGTTGCGGTAACCAACCGAATTGGCCAGATTGAGAATTTCTTTGGTCAGACCAACATCGGACAAAATAAATTTGGCCAGTTTGTTGACCGACTCTTCGCCATCGGACGTGATCTTGATCACCTTGCTGATGGCAATACCCAGACTGGGTAAGCTTTGATCGGTGCTGATTTTATACAGTAGCTGATCGCGCCGCTGACGGATTAATTGCTCACTCAACACGGGCAGGGTATTTTTATTCACAGGTGTCATTGGTTAAGTGTTTTTGCCGATGCCATATTTTTTTTGTAAATCATCGTATAACTTGCGCAACGCCGCATTCCGGGTATTGGTCGGATCGAGTCGGCGGGCGGCTTCAATCAGACGTCGCGCCTGTTCGGCCATGCCATGTTCCCAGCCTTCGTTTTCCAGACATTTCAAATACGCCAGCGCGGCATTCATCACCACCTGCGGATTGTTAGGCAACTGCTTGACTGCCGAGGCCATTAAATCGACTGAGCCACGGAAGTCGCCCATCTTGGCCTTCTGTACTCCGGCAGCCACCAGCTCCATGACTTCCACCCGGCTTTGTTCGGCTAACTGGTTGCCCAAATGACCCTGGCCTGCACTTTCAAACACCCCGACAGCGCGCTGGATTTCTTTGTTATTGGTGGAATTGCGCATGACTTCAAGAATCACTTCCTTGGCCTCGTCATTCATATTGCTGTCTAAACAGGTCTTGGCCAGATTGAGTTTAATTCCGGTCGACAGGCCAATGTCTTCCCTGCTGGCTTCGACTGCGGAAATCAAATCTTCGGTCACGCGTGGGTCATTGCTTTTGGCATGAATAAATGCATTCGAAATCGCCTTGCAGGCGGCGGTTTTCAGTTTGTCCGGCATGGACCGTTCCAGATCGCGCACCACCATCTTGGCCTGATCCAGATTACCCTTCTGTACCAGTGCATTGACTAAATGCACATGATCTTCAGGATCTTTAAATTCCGAATACTTGACTTTATTGACCACTTTTTTCAGATTCACTTCGGCGCAATCCAGGTCACCCAGTTCGAGCGCGATGGCACCGAGTCGCCGCAAACGGCGCACACCATGGGGAGAAATTTCTACTGCCGTATTGAGCACCTCGATGGCCGACTCCAGCTGACCATTGGCTTCATGGTTTTGTGCCAGCAAATCAAAGGCATCCATAAAGCGATCATTTTCATTCACCAGCGACGTCAGGATCTGCTCGGCTTCATCGTAGCGCCCCTGCAGATGCATAGATTTTGCCAGCCCCAGTTTGGCCCAGGCTACCGTGCGCATTTCGGTGAGTTGCTTGTAGATCGGTTCAGCCAGTTCCGGCTCGCCCAGGAGAATATGCAACTCGGCACGCAGGCGCATAAAATCTACCTGATCGCGGTCACCAGCGGCTTCTCTTTCCAGGCAACTGTTGATAGCCCCCTGCGAATCGCCCGCTTCCATGAGTTCGTAGATAGGCATGAAGATGGTGCGTTTTTTGAGCGCGCGCATGACGCGTTCCATCAGATCGTCCGGGGTGAAGGGCTTAAGTAAATAATCGTTTGGTGCCAGTTCGGCGGCGCTGACAACTTTTTCATAACTGCGCTCGGCCGTGACCATAAAGAAAATGGTCGACAGCGGAGCCAGTTTGTAGTGACGCATATCTTCGAGCAATTGCTGCCCATCCTGGCCAACACCCAAATCGTACTCGCACAGAATCAGATCGAAATATTTGCTTTTGATGGCGCCTATCGAGGTTCCAGCAGAAACGCCGTGTTCGATTTTGGTTACGCCACATAAATTGAGCATGTTATGGATGCTCGAGCGCATTCCCGAGTGTGGCTCGATTAACAATACTCTTATATCGGTCAGCTCAGTGCTCATCGCATCCTGTCGTTAGGACTGGTGCCTCAATGCTGTGGCCAAGCTCGCCGTTTTGACTTGGTTTATTTCAAAAACTTAGCCAGCAACATCACCGCCAGTGATAACAGGATAGTCGATGCAAACGGTAAACTAAAGACACGTCCGAAGAGTTTGAATTTTATGTCGCCCGGCAAACGGCCGATACCGAGTTTTTCCAGCCACGGCAGCAGCGCAGAAAATACCGTTAAACCGATAAAGATGGCAAAAACCCAACGTATCATGCTGCACTCCTATAAGCGATGGCGGCGGTCATGGCGCAGCAAGGTATCCGGTAGCGTCAGATTGACCCCCATGACGATGGCTTTGAATAACTCACCCATTTCGGCCGGGGAAGTCAGTTTTTGTAAAGCATTGGAGAGCGGTAAAAATTGCAGAGCATCACTCGGTGAGGTGCGCAGCAGGGTGTCGCCTATGCCCAGCTGCAGCAACAGGCTGGCCTGACTGGTATAGCACAACAGCTCCAGACCGGCCGAGAGTCCGGCGTCACACATTGCAGTGAAATCGACATGGGCGGTGATATCTTGCAAGCCTGGCCAATAAAACGGATCAGTATGCGAATGATGGCGGTAATGACACATTAATGTGCCTTGATCACGCTGATGCAGAAAATACTCGGCCGCGGGAAAACCGTAATCGATAAACAGCGCCGCACCTGCCCCACCCTGCCTGAGCATATCGGCCACCGAATGGATAAAGCCACTGGCCACCGGATGCACTTCGGTCAGGTAACCCAGCGGCAAAGCGTCTATATCAGGGATCTGGTCGAGAATTTCCGGCTGTTGCAGGGCTTGCTCCTGCCAGCAAAAACGTCCGTCCTGCCAGCTCACGCCCAGTTGCTTCCAGCCCCCGGCGGTTTTCACCACCAGTTCCACCGGCATGGCATCGAGTACTTCATTACCCAGCACCAAACCGGAAAAACTTGTCGGCATAGCATCGAGCCAGACCACTTCGGGAAAGGCTGCCAACAACTGTTGTTGCCGACTGCGCAGCTCACCGGATAATTCAACGATATAATAGCGCTCGGGCGTGCAAGCCTGAAGATGCAATTCGGTTAAGATATCGAACGCCAGTTTGCCGGTACCGGCACCAAATTCGAGTAACTGGTTTTGTGTCTGCGGCAGGATGGCGCGGGCAAAGTTAGCCAGTGCAGCACCAAATAAAGCACTGATTTCCGGCGCGGTTATAAAATCACCGCTACTGCCAAGCTTGGCTGCCCCACCGGTGTAATAACCCAGTTGCGGGGCATACATGACCAATTCCATGTACCGGGCAAACGAAATTACGCCGTTATGGGCGGCAATTTCCTGCTGCACCAGCGCGCTTAAGGCCGCTGAGGCCAGAGCAGCTTCCGGGGTGGGTTGGGGTAATTGAAGTGCTTGCATTGCCGGAAAATACGCCTGTTGTACTGAATTCATCGGAGTAATAATTATACATGACCAAGCACCTGCCCCAGCCAGTTTCACCAGCACCGGTCGCCCTCATTACCGGCGCGGCGGTACGCATCGGCCGCTGTATCGCCCTGACTCTGGCGCAACAAGGTTGGGATATTGCCATCCACTGCCATCGCTCCACCAGCGCAGCTCAGGAACTGGCGGCTCAAATCCATGCACTCGGGCGTCGCAGTCTGATCGTCAACGCCGATCTGGCCGACGAACAACAGGTCCGTGGATTGGTGCCTCAGGTGTTGGCAGGGCTGGGCACATTGCAATGCGTGGTGAATAATGCCTCGGCGTTTGACATCGACAGCGCCTTTGATTTTTCCCATGCACGGCTTGACCACCACATGCACATCAATCTGGCCGCCCCCGTGATTCTGGCGCAAACACTGTTTGCGGCCACGCCCGAGGGGCAACAAGGTTGCGTGGTCAACTTGCTGGATCAAAAACTGTTTAACCTCAATCCGGATTTTTTTTCCTACACGCTGTCCAAAGCGGCACTGCAATGCGCTACCACCACGCTGGCACAGGCACTGGCACCGAAAGTGCGGGTCGTCGGCGTCGCGCCCGGAACCACGCTGGCCTCGATACACCAGGACGAACACAACTTTGCCCACACCCATCAAATGGCCGCACTGGGTCAATCCAGCACCCCGCAGGATATCGCCGATGCGGTGCTGTATCTGGCCCGTGCCAGAGCCGTCACCGGCACGATTCTGACCGTCGATGGCGGCCAGCATCTGATCCCGCTGGCACGAGATGTGATGTACCTGATTCCGTAATTTAACCTACTCAACTACAACCATGACTACTGATCTGGCCCTGATGCAATTGCACGATTGCCGCCGCCTGTTTTTACGTGACTATGAAATCTATATCAATATCGGCGTACATGATTTTGAAAAAAAAGGCGAACAGCGGGTATTGATCAATATTGATTTATATATCCCACTGTCAGCGTCCACGCCACTGCATGATACCCTCGACGAAGTAGTCGATTACGACTTCATGCGCGCCACTGTTGCCAACCGGGTGGCACAGGGTCACATTCATTTACAGGAAACTCTGTGCGATGATCTGGCCAAAAGCATGTTGCTGCACCCCAAAGTGCGCGCTGTACGAATCTCCACCATGAAGCCGGATGTGTATCCGGACTGTCAGGGCGTCGGAGTAGAAATTTTTCAGATGAAAGCACGAGAGCAATAACATGAATAACAGTAACGACATCAGCACCGAAGCCGCAGTCCCTGCAGGCAAAAGTGTGGAAAAAATCGCCTACGAAAACAACAAGCTGCATAAACGCCTGTGCCGCCAGGTAGGCCAGGCCATCGGCGACTTCAATATGATTGAAGATGGCGACAAGGTGATGGTGTGCTTGTCCGGTGGCAAAGACAGTTATGCCCTGCTCGATATTTTGCTCACCCTGCGTGAACGTGCACCGATCCACTTCGATATCGTGGCTGTTAATCTCGACCAGAAACAGCCCAACTTTCCGGCCGATATTTTGCCAGCCTACCTGAGCAAACTGGGCGTCGAGTTTCATATTGAAAATCAGGATACCTACAGCATCGTCAAACGCGTGATTGAAGAAGGAAAAACCACTTGCTCGCTGTGCTCACGCCTGCGACGCGGAATCCTGTATCGCGTGGCCGATGAACTGGGTGCCACCAAAATTGCCCTTGGTCATCATCGCGACGATATTCTGGAAACCTTTTTCCTGAATATGTTCTTTGGTGCCAAAATCAAAGCCATGCCAGCTAAACTGCAGTCGGACGATGGCCGGCATATCGTTATCCGGCCGATGGCATATGTCAAAGAAGAAGATACCCAGCGTTATGCCGAGGTCAAAAAATTCCCCATCATTCCGTGCGATCTGTGCGGTTCACAGGAAAACCTGCAGCGCAAGCAAATCAAGGGTTTGATGCGCGAGTGGGAAAAGAAATTCCCCGGACGGGTGGAAAGTATTTTCTCGGCCTTATCCACAGTCGTGCCTTCGCATCTGATGGACCGGGAGTTATTCAGTTTCCGTGATTTGCACATCGATGGTCAGCCCAAACCGGATGGCGACATCGCTTTTGACGAAGAGCCTTGCGCAATCCCGACCGACATGGCTACAATCAGCATTGCAACCCTGAAAACATCGCTCCAATAATCCACTCTTAAACTGATACCGACAAACATGATCAATATTGTGATTTTAGCTGCGGGCATGGGCAAACGCATGCGCTCGGATCTGCCCAAGGTCCTACACCGGATTGCCGGTAAAGCACTGGTGTCACATGTCATCGATACCGCACGCGGATTGTCTCCGGCGACGCTGTGTGTGATTTATGGTCATGGTGGCGAGCAGGTACCCACGCTGCTGGCAGCACCTGATTTGCAGTTTGCCCGCCAGGAACCACAACTTGGCACCGGGCATGCGGTGCTGCAGGCGCAGCCGTTTTTAAACGATGACTTGCCTACGCTGATTCTGGCTGGCGATGTGCCGCTGACCAAACTGAGTTCACTGCAGGCACTCGTTCAAGCCGCCGGAACAGACAAGCTCGGCATTCTGACCGTCAATCTGGCTGACCCGACCGGCTATGGCCGCATCATCCGCAGCGAGGGCACCAGTGGTCAGATCCGCGCCATCGTTGAACACAAAGATGCCAGCGCCGGGCAACTGGCCATCCATGAAGTCAATACCGGCATCATGATCATGCCTACCGTGCAGCTCAAAAAATGGCTCGCCACCCTGTCCAACAATAATGCCCAGAACGAATATTATTTGACCGATGTGATTGCCAAAGCAGTCGCCGATGGCGTGCCACTGGTCTCTGCCCAGCCGGATGCCGAGTGGGAAACTCTGGGCGTGAACAGCAAAACCCAGCTCGCGCAACTTGAACGTCTGTACCAGTTAAATCAGGCCCACATCCTGCTCGACAACGGCGTCACTCTGCTCGACCCGGCGCGCATCGATATTCGTGGTAGCCTGCAGTGCGGCCGCGATGTCAGCATCGATGTCGGCTGTGTGTTTGAAGGTCAGGTCACGCTGGGCGACGGCGTACAGATTGGCGCGCATTGCGTGATCAAAGATGCCCAGATCGCGGCCAACGCCAACATCAAAGCCTTTTGCCACATCGATGACAGCACCGTTGGTGAAGGTGCACAGATAGGTCCATATGCGCGACTGCGTCCTGGTGCCGAACTGGCGCGCGATGTGCATATCGGAAATTTTGTCGAAGTCAAAAAAAGCACCATCGGTGCCAACAGCAAAGCCAATCATCTGGCCTATATCGGCGACGCCACCATTGGTGAGCGCGTCAATATCGGCGCCGGCACCATTACCTGCAATTATGATGGCGTCAATAAATTCCGCACCATTATTGAAGACGATGCCTTTATCGGCAGCGACAGCCAGCTGATCGCACCGGTTACTGTCGGCAAGGGCGCCACTCTGGGTGCCGGCACCAGCCTGTCCAAGGATGCTCCAGCCGGACAGCTGACGGTCTCGCGCGCCCGACAGGTGAGTCTGCCAGGCTGGCAACGTCCGGTGAAAAAAACCTGAGTCCGATGCCGATCCGCGATTTACTTCTCTCTGACAGCGCTGCGCTGTTGCGTTTTGAATTGGAAAACCGCGCCTGGTTTGAACAACAGATTGCTCCGCGACCGGAATATTTTTTTTCTCTGGTGGCCGTCGAAGACCATATCCGCTCCTTTATCAATGCCAGAGCACAGGGACGCTTTCATGCCTGCGTGCTCACCGATGAAACTGGTCAGATTATCGGTCGGGCCAATTTGCGCGACATCGATAAAAAACACGGTACAGCCGAAGTCGGTTACCGGATTGCCGAGTCTCATGCCGGACAGGGACTGGCATCAAGCGCCACCCGACATTTGCTCAAATTGGCCTATACTGACTGGCAGCTTCAACAAGTCAGCGGTTTTGTCAGCATTGCCAATCCCGCTTCGGCACGGGTGTTAGTTAAAAATGCTTTCACAAAAATCGGCCTGCATCCGCGTTTATGCGTACTCAGACACGGCACCTTTGACTGTATCGAATATCGTCATATTCCATAAAATTTGTTAACCCTGGTACTCATTATGAAACCTGTTTCATTGCGCCGCCTTCTGTTAGCCACTGCCCTCCTGATCGGGTTTGCGTCTGCACTGGCTGGCACCGATCTGTCACAACCGCTGCCCATCAATCCCTTGCTGCATACCGGGAAACTGGCCAATGGACTGACGTATTACATCCAAAAAAACAGCAAACCAGAAAAACGTGTCGAATTGAGACTGGTAGTCAAAGCCGGCTCCATTCTTGAAGATGAAGACCAACAGGGTTTGGCGCACTTTACCGAACACATGGCCTTTAACGGTTCGCGCCATTTCAAAAAGCATCAGCTGATCTCGTATCTGCAATCGATAGGCATCAAGTTTGGCGCCGATCTGAATGCTTACACCAGCTTTGATGAAACCGTCTACATCCTGCCGATTCCGACCGACAAAAAACAAAATCTGGAAACCGGCATGTTGGTGCTGGAAGACTGGGCCCATGGTCTGAGTATGAACCATGCTGACATTGATGCCGAGCGCAACATCATTCTGGAAGAAGCACGTCTGGGTAAAGGTGCTGACGATCGCATGAACAAACAGCTGTACCCGGCACTGTTCAACGGTTCACGCTATGCCGAACGTCTGCCTATCGGCAAGGAAGACATCATCAGTCATTTTGACTATCCGGCGATTGAACGCTTTTATGCCGACTGGTATCGCCCTGATTTGATGGCGGTATTTGTGATCGGTGACATCGATCCGGTCCAGGCCGAAAAAATGATCCGGGCCCATTTTGGCAAACTCACCAATCCGCAAACGGAACGTCCACGCGTGTATGCCAGCGTATTGACCCGTTCAGACACTGCTGCCATGGTGATTACCGATCCCGAAGCCACCAGCAATATGCTCATGATCCGGTATCCGGTACAAGCCAGTGTGGAAGAAAAAACTCTGGCTGACTATCGCCATTCGCTGATTAAAAACCTCACCGCTTCCATGCTCAATCAACGCCTGCAGGAACTCACCCAGCAAGCTACACCGCCATTTTTGGGCGGGGCCAGCGGAATTGAATCTCTGGTGCGCGGCTATGAATCGTTTTCCTCTTTCGGCATTATTGGCCGCGCCGGAGTTGAACCGGCGGTCACAGCACTGGTGCAGGAAAACGAACGTGCGCGCCAGTTTGGTTTCAGTGCGGATGAGCTGGCGCGCAGCAAAAAAAATATGCTGCGGCTGTTTGAATCGCAATACAACGAGCGCGCCAAATCCGATTCTGCTGGTTATGCGGCCGAATATATCCGTAATTTCCTGACTGACGAATCGATACCCGGCATCGCCAATGAATACGCCTATGCCAGCAGGTTCCTGCCCACCATTAGCCTGGTTGAAGTGAACCAGTATGCACGCAGCACGATTCCGTCTGACATTTCCAAACTGGTGGTCTATCTGGGGGCCGACAAAGCCAGCGAAACCATTCCGGAAAAAACCCAGTTGCTGGGCTGGGTCGAAGCGGCAGAAAAACTGCCGGTGAGCGCCAATACCGATTCCGCACTGCCAGCCAACCTGATGGCACATCCACCGACACCGGGCAGCATCATTGCCGAAATTGACAACAAGCTCATCGGCACGACCGAACTGACACTTTCCAACGGCCTGCATGTCACACTTAAGCCAACTGATTTTCAGGATGACCAGATTCTGATCGGTGCCAACCGTTTTGGCGGGCAATCGCTGTTCGAGCAGGCGGATCGCTACAATGCCCAGTATGCCAGCGCCATCGACGCCACCATGGGTGTGGACGGATTTACCCCCACTGAAGTGCAGAAAATCCTGGCCGGAAAATCGCTGTCGGTGCAAACCAGTCTGGACATGTACACCGACAGTGTACGTGGCGCCAGCAGCCGGGCGGATCTGGAAACCCTGTTTCAAACGCTGTATCTGCGACTCTTAAGCCCGCGCAAAGATCCACAGCTGTTTGATAACTTTATCAAAAGCCAGCAAGACATCAGCCGCAACAGCATGTCCAGACCGGACGCGGTATTTTCAGATGCGCTGCTCACTACTTTGTATGAGCAACATCCACGCCTTAACCTGACACCCAAACCGGCAGACTTCAGCCAGATCAATCTGGATCGCAGTATCGAAATTTACCGGCAGCGTTTTTCCAGCGCCAAAGGATTTAACTTTGTCATCACCGGTAGTTTTACAGCGGAACAAATCAAACCCCTGATCGCCACCTATCTGGCCAGCTTGCCGACGACTGAAATCGCCACCCGTTATCACGATTTACAAATTCGCCCTGTGTCCGGAATTGTGCAGCAAGAAGTGCGCAGTGGCAGTGAACCGAAAAGCACGGTCGCGGTTGTGTTTTCCGGCCCGGCAAAATATTCCAAAGAAGAGAATCTGCGCTTTAATGCCTTGATCGAAGTCATGAATCTGCGCATCATTGACCAGTTGCGCGAAAAACTCTCGCTCATCTACAGCGGCGGTATGGCTGGCGCCTTTGACCGCACCCCGTGGGAACATTACCGCATCCGCGCCAGCCTGCCGTGTGATCCGAAAAACACCCACAAGGTCAGCGCCGCCCTGTTTGCCGAAGTCGATAAAATCCAGCTCAGCGGTGCCACGCAGGAAGAGCTCGACAAGGTTAAACAAAACTGGATCAAGCAGCAGCGCATCGCCATGCGCACCAATGCGTTGTGGATGAGCTCGCTGGAAAATTCGCTCTTATATGGCACCGACCCAGCCGATATTCTGACGGTAGAAAAACGCATCAATGCGCTCACCACCGACGACATCCGCCAGGCCGCGCAACGCTATCTCAATACCAGCAACTTTGTACAGGTGGTGTTGTATCCGGAAAAACTCAACTAAGCAACATCCGGGTTTCAAACTTGCTGCGCCAGACTGAAAAAAAACAGCGCACATTTCGCACATTGGCATGACTGGCAAACAAACGGTGTGCCAGTGCGTGATAGGCTGGCATATCAGCCACCTGCAACACCAACACAAAATCCGGCCCGGGTGAAACCCGGTAACACTGCTGCACGGCGACTTCCGGCGCCACGAGCTGTTCAAACGCATCCAGACGCTCGGAGCTTTGCACATCGAGGGTGATTTCCACAATCGCACTTAAACCAGCTCCCACCTTGTCGGGCGCCAGAATGGCCACCTGACGGGCAATCACGCCGCTGTCTACAAGCCGCTTCACTCGCCGCAGACAGGTCGGGGCTGACGCATGCACCACTTCAGCGAGCTCCTGATTGGAACGCGCCGCATCCTCCTGCAGGGCCAGTAAAATCCGTTTATCCAGTTCATCCAACAACATGGCTCACCTCATCGTGAAATTATTCATTACTTAAATTAAATAAATGGAATTATATTTCATAATAATCCTACAATCATCAACTATTTCATTTAACAATAGATATTGCAAGATAATTTCATTAACTTTCCATTACGATAGCTTTATTCCCTGAACTTCAATGAGGTCTCTTATGTGTGGCATCGTCGGCGCAGTAGCACAACGCAATATCACTCCCATCCTGATTGAAGGCTTGAAACGACTCGAATACCGCGGCTATGATTCCTGCGGCATTGCCCTGCACACCAATGGCCAACTACAGCGCTCGCGCAGCACCGCCCGCGTGGCCGAGCTGGAAAAGCAGATTGAGCAATCCGGCTTATGCGGCTTTACCGGGATTGCCCATACCCGCTGGGCCACCCATGGCGCGCCATCGACCGACAACGCCCATCCGCATTTTTCCCGCGAACGGATTGCCTTAGTCCACAACGGCATTATCGAAAACCACGAAGAACTGCGTGCCGAATTAAGTGCGCTCGGTTATGTATTTACCAGTCAGACCGATACCGAAGTCATTGCCCATCTGGTCGACCATCTATATCACGGCGATTTGTTTGACACCCTGCAGCAGGCCGTCAAACGTCTGCACGGCGCGTATGCGATTGCGGTGTTTTGCCGTGACGAGCCCCACCGGGTCGTGGGTGCGCGTCAGGGCTCACCGCTGATCGTCGGCGTAGGACAGGGAGAGAACTTCCTGGCCTCGGATGCCATGGCGATTGCCGGCATCACTGACCAGATCATTTATCTGGAAGAAGGCGACGTGGTGGATTTGCAGTTGCAACGCTGCTGGATCGTGGACGCCGACGGACGTCCGGTGCAACGCGAAGTACGTACCGTGCATGCGCATACCGGTGCGGCCGATCTGGGACCGTATCGGCATTACATGCAAAAAGAAATTTTTGAACAACCACGCGCGATCGGCGATACGCTCGAAGGCGTGACCGGCATCATGCCGGAATTATTTGGCGACCAGGCCTATGGCGTGTTCCAAAAAATCGATTCTCTGCTGATCCTGGCCTGCGGCACCAGTTACTATGCCGGACTGACAGCCAAATACTGGATCGAATCGATCGCCAAAATTCCGGTCCAGGTGGAAGTCGCCAGCGAATACCGTTATCGCGACAGTGTTCCCAATCCAAGCACGTTAGTGGTGACGATTTCGCAAAGTGGCGAAACCGCCGACACGCTCGCAGCACTGAAGCATGCGCGCTCACTCGGCATGCATCACACCCTGACGATCTGTAATGTGGCCACCAGCGCCATGGCACGCGAATGCGAACTTGCCTACATCACCCGTGCCGGCGTTGAAGTCGGCGTGGCATCCACCAAAGCGTTTACCACCCAGTTAGCGGCGCTGTTTTTGCTGACGCTGGCACTGGCACAAAGCAAGGGACGTTTGAATGTCGAACAGGAAGCCAGCCACCTGAAAGCCATGCGTCACCTGCCGGTGGCCATCAGTGCCGTGCTGGCGCTGGAGCCGCAAATCATCGCCTGGTCGGAAGACTTTGCCAAATATGAAAACGCCCTGTTCCTCGGTCGCGGTATGCATTATCCGATCGCGCTCGAAGGCGCGCTGAAGCTGAAAGAAATTTCCTACATCCACGCCGAAGCCTATCCGGCCGGAGAATTAAAGCATGGCCCGTTAGCACTGGTCACCAAAGAAATGCCGGTGGTTACCGTCGCGCCCAAAGATGGGTTGCTGGAAAAGCTCAAATCCAACATGCAGGAAGTCCGCGCCCGCGGCGGCGAGCTGTATGTGTTTGCCGATGCCGATACCCACATCAGTTCCGGCGAAGGCATACACGTGATCCGCCTGCCGGAAAACTACGGTCAGCTCTCACCTATCCTGCACACGGTTGCCCTGCAGTTACTGGCCTACCACACTGCGTTGGCGCGTGGCACCGATGTGGATAAGCCGCGTAATTTGGCTAAGAGTGTGACGGTGGAGTGATAAGAAAAACTGCGCAGCATGTTATTCCTTACCATTAAAACCGTAAATTAGTAAAAAGCAAAATGCCCAACTTAACTCTCTGGTTGGGCATTTGCATTTCCCGAGATTCATTTACCAGACTTCCCCACCAACACCACGCCAAACATGGCTGGAACAGCCAGGCTGATCTGGCCATTGGAAACGTTGGTGGTTGCGCCGCTGAGTGCATCGGTCAAGCTGCTGACTTGCATACCGGCCGGGGGGGTGTTACCTGATCAATCGACAAATGTCCAGGTATCGGCCCCGTCAAAGTGCCGAACCTTCACTGATTCCTGAAGGCGTCGGTCAAAATTATTCAGATTAACGCCATGCCTGGCTCCCGACTCGCCGTCAATAGGTTCCCAATGTGTCACGCAACCGCATTTATTGCACCGGATTGTCCTTAACGTTTTATCACCACAGACATAATCGACTGTGTGCTCCGGATGGCCTTTGATTTGTACGGTTCCGAATGGATAGTAGGCCCACAGGCCTCCAAGTCGCCGACACAATGAGCAATTGCATTTTATTGCTGTCTCCGGCATCGAAGGCAAGGTCAAACTCACCGCTCCGCAGTGGCAAGATCCTTGCAGCATGACGGTGTCTGACGTTTCTTCAACCATAGAGTAACTCCTGATTCAATAAGAGATTCTGAAAATGTTCACCGTGCGCCTCATTTGGGTCTGCAGGTGAATGTCACCTGAATACCGTTAGCCCACTTCAGGTATATCAACGCTTAAAAAGGATGAGGCGCTGAACAGCGTCAGAATGGAAAGAAATCATTTTTATCCTTTGTGCCATTCCATTCACTCAACCAACAAACTACGCATAATCCACAATTAACTTAAAAGCAATCGTTACTACTATTACGTAACTACATTATTGGAGTTACAATTGTACACTTGGGACGACCATAAAAACAAAATCAATCAAAACAAACACAGTGTCAGTTTTGAAACTGCTTCGCTTGTATTTGATGATCCGTTGCATATCACACGCATGGAACGCATCGAAAATGGTGTAGAAAGTATTCGTATTATTTCCGCACGACGGGCTACCAGAACCGAAAGGAAAAATCTATGAACAAGATATCTGAATCAACGCGCGAGGAGCTCAAAAAACTTGCGCTTAAAAAGGAATACGAAATTGATTATTCCGATATCCCAGCCACATCGGAATCCGATTGGACGGGGGCGATTCGTGGAAAGCATTTTCGACCTATTAAGCAACAATTAACCGTACGCATAGACTCAGACGTAGTTGAATGGCTTAAGAGTCAGGGTAAGGGTTATCAAAGCCGTCTCAATGAAATATTAAGAACGGCGATGATTGAAAAACTTTGTCACCGATGACTCAATATCTACAACGCAGCACCAGTCACAAGCTCACGTCCCCAGCAACACCACGCCAAACATGGCTGGAACAGTCAGGCTGATCTGGCCATTGGAAACGTTGGTGGTTGCGCCGCTGAGTGCATCGGTAAAGCTACTGGCGTGCATACCGGCCGGGAGTTTTACGCTCACGGTGTGGGTCTGCGCCGAATTGTTGGTTGCCGTGATCGCGCAGGTCGCACCATCCTGACGTGCCAGCACGATCACATGGTCGTTCAGCAGCAAAGGTGCATCGATGCTGCCGTGACGCAGCACCGGATGGGTGTTGCGCAGCTTGATGAGCTGCCTGAAGTCGGCCAATAAGGCCAGATCCGGCTTGCCACCGAGGTCGGCCCACGGATAAGTGGCGCGATTGCCGGGGTCATCGCCACCGGTTACGCCCACTTCATCGCCGTAATACACCGTCGGAGAACCAGGAAACGTCATTTGAAAAAACACCGCCAGACGCAAACGCTGTTTGGCCAGATCGATCGCCGCGATATTGTGCGGGTCGCCCAGATCGCCAAAGATATGCAGCGAACGCGCCTGATCGTGCGTGGACAGCAAATTCATGAGTGCATAAAACGCTTGCGGCGGATAGGCTTCACGCATCAACTCGATATTGAAATACACATTCCCGGCTTTGGCTCCGGACGCATAATCGAGCAGCGTGTTGCGGAAAATGTAGTTCATGGTCGAATCAAACATGTCGCCCAACAAGAACTTGGAGGCATCGAACCAGGTTTCGGCCACCGTCAGCGCATCCGGTTTGTGGGTCTTGATGGCCGTACGCCATTCGCGCCAGAAATCATCCGGCACCCATGGTGCGACGTCCATGCGCCAACCCGCCGCGCCACGATCGAGCCAGATGTTCATCACCGAATCGGGTGCACCATAGGCATAAGCGCGATAACCCGGTGCGTTTTTATTGAGCTCCGGTAAATCAGGTGTGCCTGTCCAGCCCGTATATTGTTTATCCGGATCGGCTTGACTTGCATCGAAGGTGTACCAGTTGGCGTATGGTGAAGCGGGATTGATTTTTTCACCGAAAAAGGCCCCGTGAGTCTGGTACTTTCCATAACGGTCAAAATAAGTTGAGTCACTGCCGGTATGGTTGAGCGAGGTGTCGGGAATGACGCGTATGCCGCGTTTAGCCGCTTCCTCAGTGAGGCGCGAAAAGTCGACATCGGTGCCAAAATGTGGATCGATGTGTTTGTAATCCGAGGTGTCGTATTTATGATTGCTGGGCGCGCTAAAGACTGGCGTCATGTAAATCGTGTTGGCACCGAGGTCGGCAATGTAATCGAGTTTGTCTATGACGCCTTGCAAATCGCCACCAAAAAAATCATTGCTGGCTACCGTATCCGAGCCATCGCCGGAATGCGGCACATAGGGTTTTTCCAGCCAATTGGCATGCACTTCAATGGCATGATGTTGATAGGTGTCGATTCCTGCCTTGGGGTCATTGGAATGATCACCATTGCGGAAGCGTTCCGGAAAAATGTAGTAATACACGACATCTTTAGCCCATGTCGGGACGGTGTAGTTCTGGGAGTAAATAGTTTGCCGGAAGCGGCGGATGCTGGCTTTTTTGGCGCTGGCAAATTCCACCAACCCCAGTCCGTTCGAGCCACGTTCGCGGGTCCAGTAAATGGCATCACGGTTGTTTTGATACAGGTAAGTTTGACCAGCGATGACCACTTCAAAATAGTAGCCATAGACGTTGATGTCGTTGAAGCGGTAACTGGCTTTCCATTGATCTGCGTCTGTGCCAGCCTGACGGGTCATCGGTAGCCGGGCAACTTCAGTGTACTCGATGACATCCTGATTACCTTCGAGCTTGCGTTTTTCGATCACCAGACTGGCCTGGCTGACACCTGGCAAGGCGTTCAGAGAAAAGGCGATCAGGCTTTGGGCCGGGGCGGCGCCGAATGGCGCTTTATCCGTCACCAGCCGCGAGTTATACGACAGGCTGAGTGCGACTTTATCGTCGACTGGTTTTTTGTTTTGATCGATAAAGGTTTTCGGGCCGATACTTATCTTTGCGCGGCCACCAACAAACATCAGCTTGATGGTTTGCTCGCCCAGGAAGGAAAATTTGAATTCAGCCGTGCCGGTCGGATCGGTACCGCGTGAAGCCGGTGTCAAGGTCGCGTCTGACAATGCCTGCGGTCCGATCGCACCAAAGGACAACTCCGGGGTCCAGGTGGCATCGGCTATTTTAAAAGACTGCAAACCGTTAAGGCTCACGTTCAGGTAATAGCCATCGCAGTGGTAGGCAAACGCATCGTCATCCAGGGCCGACCAGCTGTTCATCCCGCCGCGCAAATAAAGGGTGGCAGTGCCCAGAGGGGCTGGACTGCATGGCAGGGCCCGGGTTGCTGGTGGCGCCGGTTTCTGGAGCGGCAGTGGTGCGCAGCCGGAGAGTAGCAAACAAAAACTGATGCCTGTCGCCGATGCTGCCCATGTGTTATCCACGTTTTTCCCTTTTTATGCTAACCACCACGCATGTTGCCATGTAACTATTGCTGCGGCAACACTGATTTGGAAAAAAGATTGTTTACATACTGATGATAAACATACGACCAGGGCATGGCGATATAGACGAGCACGACACAGCCAATGGCAAATACATCCGGCAACATAGCATCACTCAGTTTTCCTGCTAACCATAATGGCAAAGGCACGAGGATGAGCCACAGGGTTTTCCAGATTAATTCCCACATCAGTACCGGCAGTAACTGTAAAGGGTAACGCACGCCCAGCATGCACAGCAACCAAAAAGCCAGCAACATGCATGTTTCCGCTCCCTGAAAAAATTCCCATGGCTTGGTGTGCGAAATCACCTGCGGCAACAGCACTACGCTCAATCCAATCACCACCAACAGATACAGGGCGCGTAATACATAGAGGCGAAACAGAGAAACTTGATTCATTTTATGACTCCTTAGTGAGGTTGGTATGAACGGAGTATGTGTGTGACAGCCCACGCTATCCATCACAAAGAGATGGCTGGCGCTCTGACACCGATGAGTGACGGATAATGCGGATTGAAATACAGAGGTGGCTTTGCGCTGAGAAGTTCTGCTTGCCGCTCTGACCATGAAAAAGAGAATTTTTACCAAAATAGATAATTTTCCCTAAAAGGTTATTTAAGCTATAATGATTCTGTCTGAATAAATTTTTGCGAGGATTCCATGACCCAGTTTTTCGATACCGAATCGCTTGATTACCTGGCGCAACTACCACACGCCCCAGCTTCCGACGTCAAGAAACTTGGCTGGCGCGGCTTGATGAAAACTATCCGCATCAGCGGCAAACTGGTCGTCACCAACCACGATGAACCGGAGGCCGTGATCATGTCCGCCCAAGAGTACACGGACCTCATGCAAGCAGCGCGGCAGACCGCGACACAGACGCACAGTGCATTGGAGGGTTTGCGTGAGCGCTTCGATCAACGCCTGGCCGCCTTGCAGTCTCCGGATGCGGGCGATAAGCTGCGCAACGTCATGCGTGGTGGCGCTCGACTGGGAGGCAAAGTGAAGGCCGGGACCAGTCACTGATGGCGCGTCCTGTCCTTTATGTGCTTACCGGGGTCAACGGCGCAGGCAAAAGTTCAATTGGCGGTCATTTGCTCGAACGTGAGGGCTTGACTTGGTTCAATCCCGACACATTTGCCCGAGAATTGATTGCAGCGACCGGGTGCAACCAAGAGAATGCCAATGGCCGTGCCTGGAAGGAAGGAATGCGGCGCCTTGATGACGCTCTCGCCACCGCTACCTCCTACGCCTTTGAAACCACGTTGGGGGGTAATTCGGTTTTTAAAAAGATTTTAGACGCTACGCGAACGCACGATGTCTTGATCTGGTTCTGTGGCCTGGCGTCGCCCGAACAACACATCGCGCGCGTTCGCGCCCGCGTCTCGGCTGGCGGTCATGATATTCCTGAGCAAAAGATTCGGGAGCGCTACGTGAATGCACAGGGCAATCTAATCGAACTGATGCCCCATGTGGCACATTTGCAAGTCTACGACAATAGTACCGATGCGGCACCCGGTGCTGCCATATCTGATCCCGATCTCGTGCTGGAAATGGCAGGAGGTCAGCTCATATGGCCTGACCCCGATAACGGTACCGCCTTACGTGCGACACCGGAGTGGGCAAAAGCGCTTCTGGAAACGGCAATTGTGTCAATGCATCAAACGGATTAATCTGAACATGAGAAAGGAAGATTACATCTGTTTAAAGTGATGCAAATAGCTGCGGCTGACGGGTAGTTTCTCCGGACGCCCTTTCATGTAGACAGTAGCGGTTTCGTTTTCACCGCGGGTAACATGACTGACCATATTGATATTGACCACCACCGAGCGGTGTACCTGAATGAAATCGGCACCATCGAGTTGATCGAGCAGTTCTCTGAGTGACGTGCGGATAAGAGCCTCGCTCACTTTACCATCCTCGCCGCGCCAGGCGATCAGGGTGTATTTTTCGTCTGAGCGTAAATAATCAATCTCTTCAACCGCGATCATGCGCAAGGACTGTCCGACGATGGCTTTAATCCAGCGCAACGGTTCCGGGACGGCTTTTTTTTGCAGGCGCGCTTCCAGTTTGTCGAGTAAGCCTTCAATGTCCGGTGCCTGCTGCGCTGTTAAAAGTCGTTCGCGCACGCGCATGACGGTATCCACCAGACGCGCCGGATCAACGGGCTTGACTAAATAATCCAGTGCACCCTGCGCAAAGGCCTGCACTGCATACTCGCTGTAGGCAGTAACAAAGACTAAATGCGCACCACGACCAATCTGGCGCGCCGCTTCTACCCCTGTCATGCCGGGCATATGCACATCGAGAAAACAGACGTCGGGCTGGTGTGTCTGGTATTGCTCCACTGCTTCGCGTCCGTTACGGGCCTGGGCCACAATCTCTAATTCAGGCCAGGCCTGAGCAAGCAGGCGCGTCAGAGAGCTGCGTAGCAAAGGTTCGTCGTCAGCAATTAGTGCGGAAGTGTCAAACAGCGTCCAATATTTACCACCTGTCAGCGCCCAAATTTTTCCACTTTATCGGCTTGTTCAGAACGATTTTTACTATGCTTAAATCGGTAAGAATCGTTCCCAGTTTCCAAGATGTCGCAATGGTGCGTAACA
>CAIOYD010000021.1 GCA_903862415.1 uncultured Oxalobacteraceae bacterium
AACTGGGACCGCGCCAATGTTGTTGACTTAAATCCAGACAAAACTAACAAGGAAACATTAAATCATGAGGAGGTATATCTAGAACTGAAACTGGCGGCATAAAAATTTACTTTTAGGCGACAACTAGCTTGAAAAACTCCGACGGCAGGGGCGTGCAAAAAAATGCAAAGATGGCGGTAACACTTTTCCGGCGGACGGCAGATCAGGGAGAGGCCGCTGCTATTTTCAATTTAGCCTCGCATTACAAGGACGGCGCAGGCGTGCCGCGGAATTTTGACAAAGCCGCAGAACTCTATGAACAGGCGGCGAAAAAGGGATTGGCTCCGGCCATGTTTGAATTGGGAATGTGTTACACCCATGGCATGGGTGTACGGCAAAATTACCTCCGGGCAGCTAACCATTTTCTGGAAGCCAGCAAAGCCGGCTATCGCCCGGCCCGGACTTTTTTAAATTTACTTTACGCATACAATTTAATCCCGCCACAATTTATGGCACAGTCAGATGCGGAAATCAATCAACAAAAGGCAGAGATGCCGTTTGAGTTAGAACAGGCCATCACAAATAATGATCTGGAGGCGGTCAGGAAATGGGCGCAAAACAATGACATTAATCAACGTTACGGTATTGATGAAATCACCCCTGTCATGTATGCCATTGACCAGAAAAAGTTTACCTTGGCACGCGATCTGATCTTTCTGATGGGTGCCGATATTACCCTGTTCGATCGCAAGTATTTAACAGTCTTTGACAAATTTGAAGGAATGCCCCATGACCTGGTCCTGCAATTATTGAAATATCGCCCCAGAGTCCGTCACGACAGAATCGAGCTGGTAATTCAGGATTGTCTGGAAGAATATCAACCCGGCGTGCAGCATGCTTCTGAAAATCTGGGGCTGCTCAATCATGCTGCGGGCTTATTAGTGGGTGTAAGCAATAGCGCCAGGCTACTTTTAGATAATAAGGATGCTTATTTGGTGCATTTAAACTCCAGAAATGAAACTCGCAACCCAAATTTGGAAGGCATGACATCCAGTAACGTCTTGGAACTTAAAGTGTTCGACAATTTGCAGCTCATTATGCAGTTGCATCACGGTCAGCTGGTCTTGCCTGATACCGACCCGCAACAGCTGAAGGAACAACTCATCCGGGAAATTCAGGTGGCCATGGAAGTGCATCAATGGGAAGCCTTATCTAATTATGTCGAACACATTGAGGCTGCGGATGATATAAAGACCGACATTAAACAAGCGGTGGTGGATAACTTTATTACCCATCTGGGGCAATTGAAGGATGGCGAAGAAATGCTGTTCCGTACAGGCTATGGGGACCTTGCAATTGTCGCTGCACAAAACCATCAGCCGCAATATGGTCATTGTATCTATGTGGCATTTCATCGTCGCGGTGATGAACTGATCGTGCGGGTAGATAATTTATGGCCGGGCGACATCAACACCCGGCACCGGCTCAGTGGTCAGCAAACTCACCATACCCATCAGGATAAATATTACCCTTATCTGGTTTGGGTGATGGATTTCAGTGCCGTGGCCGGTCTCACTACCTTTGATAAAGATTTGGTGCATATAGTGAAGTTGCATCAACTGGAAAAATTCAGCAATTATGTGCTGGGACTGCTGAATGCCAGAAAACTCCCCTCACAACAGGCTCTGGCACTGATTTATCGTCCGTATAATCAGGATCGGATCCTGAAATACCAGTTTCCTGATTGCGGACCGCAACGTATCGGTAATTGCGCGGTTAAAAATTATTACATCGGCGAATTATATCGCTTGGGCAGACCTTTGCTTTCCCAACTGCGCCCGAAAGAAAAAGAGTTGGTTCAAAAGATAGCAGAACAAAAAATTCCTGATAGGAATGAGCAAATACAACGGGCTCAGCAGTTACTCTTGAGGGGAAGACCCGAAGCACCGCCTGCGCCATTGCCCAGCCATGAACAGTTAATGCAAAAAATGGCAGCGTGTCTGCAAGTCAATCTGCTGCAAGTGCGTCAGGGCAGTCTGGTTGAGCAAACGCTGGTAGCCATGGCGGGAATTCAGTCCACTCTGACCAGTGCTGCTTTTCAAAGAGAGGTCGATGGCACTACCTGCTTTGTTCTGTCGTTGACAACAAACGAATCGTACGCCTTTTATGATTACTATCATGCGCACTTCCCGGACTTGATACTCAGGATGACGCACCTGTCAGCCACGAAAACCAGAATCATTGTCGATACCCGCTGTTTATGTGATCTGGTTGTGCCTGCTCTGGGAAAACAACATACTAATTGCGCCATCCAATAAGGGTGATTTTTTTGCTCATTCAGATAGCAGGCCGGGCGAAATTGACTATTCCTGCCTGAAGCGTTGACAGACTTCTTCAAGGGAGTCTGTCAGCGTTTTTGAGACAGAAATGCAATATAGCTATGAATGAATGGTTCACGGCCTCTTTCATCGCAAATGTCATGTGTGTCCATATAAATGCGGTTAAAGGCAGCTATAGGCTTGCTCAAATTAAGATTAAACCTGGAAGGGGAATAGATGCAATTGGATAAGCAGTTAGTCATGAGTCGCACATACCAAGGGATTTGGAAGCGGTTGTAGTAACTCAAGTGGCGACTCAACTGCATAGTGACATCTTTAATTTCCTCATTAGTCGGATGGAAATCATCCGGCCGTGCAGGCAGCATCCCGGCATTGATTTCCTGCGCCATTTTAGCGAAATTCTCGCATTTAACGACACCGTATTTCGTCATGTACGCCCTGCGATCATTACAACTGATTTTGTAGTACTCCCGCTGTGCAGGTGTTAACGGCAGTTCATCGACATTCACTAATTTTATGCCGTCGGGTATGTAAAATTGAAAGGTGAGCGGATCCCAAAAAGCACGGCAGTAACCATCTTTACGCCGGTGTCGCGGATGATTGCTGATGAATTTAGCACCGGCTGCCATGAGTTTTTTGGCGATCAGGTTGTTAAGTGGTTGATTGGTGGACAGACGGTTATTTTCTCCATTAATCAGATTGATGAATAAGGTAAAACCGGAGCGGAACTTCATGTGTCTGAGTATGGCGGATAACTGGGCGGGCTTATTGTCAGCTTCCTGCTTCATGGCATGTGCCAGCAGATTCAGACCATCGCTGTCCAAATCCAGATAGCCGGCCATCATGGCGGAGAGTATCAGACGGGGTGTACTGCCATCCTGATTGCCGAGAACCAGATAAGGATTGCGCCATCTGCAATGAATTTTCAGAGGGTCGAGTAAATAATGAAAAAATTCTTTCGTTGGCGCATCCAGTCTTTTGCACAGCTCAGTGTGTAATTGTCGGGTTGCCAGATAACAGTCATCTTGAGGCGCGGCTTGATCCAGCATATCGAAAGAAAGGTCGGGAAAAAAATGGACCAATATGTCGTTGTCCTCATCATCGTCCTGCACGATCAGTAACTTCATTCCCTTTTTACACTCCGCCAATTTATATACCTGATTATTAAATAAAATGTGAATTGAGTCGCTCCTTCGGGTTTTCAGACTATGGATCAAATGATTAACCGGATCGCCTTTGACCAGACTTGTTTGCTCCGCTGTCCAGAGGCTGGCAAGCAGGGGCTGTATGTTACCCGATTGGAACGCTTCGACAGTCGTTATCATCATCTGGTTGGACACCATGATCGAATCTTGTGGCGAGTTGGTGATGGGCGTTATATTCCTCTCGTCATTCACAACGTTCGTTTTCACATCATCGGTCCCGGCGCTCAGCTCATCGATGTCGTCGCAGGGAATTTTTTGCTCCAGCAATTCCAGACTTAAGTCATCGAAATGATGCACCAGCACGTCATTTTCTTCAGCGCCGACACTCTCGATCATTAAATCCATGCCTGTAAAAACATGATCACTGTCGTAATTGTCTATTAACTTATACACCTGATGATTAAATGTAAAACGAATTTCTGTCTCACCTGCCCGTCTGGTTGTGATGCTGTGAATCAGGTCATTCACAGATTCCCCTTTGATCTGCATTTTTTCCTCCACCGTGCAGATATCGTAAATGCCTTTACCCATTAAAAACACGCCATAGATTCCCGCTGAGGCAATTGCCAGGATGATATCAATGAGCATTTTTTGGGCAAATTCGTCTGCCTCGGTAATGAAGTACGTGGCGGCGTCAGTTTTGAGATCATGGGTGCCGCTCAGACTGCGCACGAGGGTGTTGGTGGAAATTGGACGGCAGGGTGGAAAGCAGACAGGAGGCATGGTAATTCCTTTGCCGTTTGCAGACTCAGCTTGATGGGACTGTGCCTGTTGCGCCGGATGAAAAAGTGTACGGGTTGTGCGGTAATGAAAGGATTCGCTTCCCTAGGATAGTTGCAACCCGAAAGAGTTCCCGGCCAAGAGAAAAAATATGGCCAATGCAAAGTGAGGCAATGAGTGACGTAGTTTATGCGCCTGATTCAGGCATACGGATTGGCAATTGCCAGAGTCGCCAGAATCGCGGTTTCCAGCGCTTCCATTTCTTCGGCTTCCTGCTCATTTTCATGGTCGTAACCCTGAGCGTGCAGCACGCCGTGGACGATCAGATGCAGGGCGTGGGACTGGAGCGATTTGTTTTGCGCGGCGGCTTCCTGCACCAGCACATCGGTGCAGAGTATGATGTCGGCCAGGGTGATTGCGGCATCGCTGCCTTCGGTGTAGGCAAAGGTCAGGACGTTGGTGGCGTAATCTTTGCCACGAAAATCGCGATTCAGGATTTTTCCTTCGGCGGCATCGACAAAGCGCAACGTCAACTCGGCCGGGGCCAGCAGCGCTGCCTGCACGGCCTGTTTGAGCAGCGCTTTGGGCAACTGCTTTTTCAGGCGCGCATCAGGGAATTGCAGCGTCAGGGATAATTTATTTTTTGCGGACATGTTTTCCTGCTGCAGGCACACTGGCCGGAGCTTCCACCGCCTGTTCATAGGCATCGACGATGCGCGCCACCAGTGGGTGACGCACCACATCCACGCTGGTGAAGTGGCTGAAAGCTATGCCGCGCACGTCGTTGAGTACCACCTTGGCATCGACCAGTCCGCTTTGCTGACCACGCTGCAAATCGATTTGCGTGACGTCGCCGGTAATGACCGCCTTGCTGCCAAAACCGATGCGGGTCAAAAACATTTTCATTTGTTCCGGGGTGGTGTTTTGCGCTTCATCCAAAATCACAAACGCATGATTGAGGGTGCGGCCGCGCATATACGCCAGCGGTGCGATTTCGATCACCTGTTTTTCAAACAGTTTCTGGGTGCGTTCATAGCCGAGCAAATCGTACAGCGCATCGTACAGCGGACGCAGATAGGGATCGATTTTTTGCGCCAGATCGCCGGGCAAAAAACCCAGTCGTTCACCGGCTTCCACCGCAGGACGGGTGAGCACGATGCGTTTGACGGCATCGCGTTCGAGCGCATCGACCGCACAAGCCACGGCCAGATACGTTTTTCCGGTACCCGCCGGGCCGATGCCGAAAGTGACATCGTGCTCCATGATGGCTTGCAGATAAGCGATCTGATGCGGCGTGCGGCCGCGCAGATCAGCACGCCGGGTCTTTAACACCGGACTGAGCAGGTCTGGGACGACGGCAACCTTGGCGCCGGCAGCGCTTTTGGTGGTCGTTTTGGAAGCTACTTTGACATCGGGCAGCAAAATCGCCGGTAACTGTGACGAATACGCCTCGGCTGACTGACTGCGCTGCTCGACCAGGGCCAGCTGAACTTCATCAACTGAAATAGTTTTTTGTTTGGAATGGTAAAACTTCTCCAGCAACTCCACCGCCTGAGCGGCATGTTCGCCGCTGACGATAAACTTTTCGCCGCGGCGAAATAACGACACATCAAGTGCCGCAGAAATCTGCCGCAGGTTGGCATCCATGGGTCCGCACAACGCAGCCAGTCGGGTATTGTCGAGTGGCTGTTCCGGGGAGAAAGTCAGTACATTGTTGTTATTTTTCACGCGGTCTCTGCAATCAGTTCGCCACGCAGCGAAAAGTTAAAACTCTCGGTTATTCTGACATCGACCAGCTGCCCGATCAGCTCTGCCGGTGCTGCGAAATTGACCACCCGGTTATTTTCAGTCCGTCCCTGCAAGTCGTTGACATCTTTCACGCTTGTGGATTCCACCAGCACGCGCTGCACACTGCCTATCATGGCATTGCTGTAACGTTTGACGTTATTGTTGATCACCGCCTGCAGTTTTTGCAGCCGCGCCAGCTTGACGGCGTGCGGGGTATCATCTTCCAGATTGGCAGCCGGGGTACCGGGACGCGGGCTGAAAATAAAACTGAAACTGTTATCAAAGCCAATGTCGTCGATCAGCTTCATCATGGCGTCAAAATCGGCATCGGTTTCACCGGGAAAGCCGACGATAAAATCAGAGGAAATCGAAATATTCGGACGCACGGCACGCAGGCGGCGCAAGACTGATTTATATTCCAGCGATGTATAGCCACGCTTCATGCCGGCCAGAATCCGGTCCGAGCCATGTTGAGCAGGCAGATATAAATGATCGACAATTTTCGGCACTTTAGCGTAGGCGTCGATGAGTCGCTGGGTAAATTCTTTCGGATGACTGGTGATAAAGCGTATCCGTTCCACTCCGGGAATTTCGGCGGTATATTCCAGCAGCAGGGCAAAATCGGCGATATCGCCATCAGCCATAACGCCACGGAAGGCATTCACGTTTTGTCCCAGATAACTGATTTCTTTCACGCCCTGCGCGGCCAGTCCGGCGACTTCGGCCAGCACATCATCAAACCGGCGCGAGACTTCTTCGCCACGGGTATACGGCACCACACAGTAACTGCAATACTTGCTGCAACCTTCCATGATCGAGACAAAGGCGGTCGGGCCATCTACTTTGGCCGGTGGCAGGTGATCGAATTTTTCAATTTCCGGAAAACTGATGTCGACCTGCGACTTGCCGGTGCTGCGCTGATCGGCCAGCATCTGTGGCAGACGGTGCAGGGTTTGCGGGCCAAACACCACATCCACATAGGGCGCACGTTTAACAATCGCCTCGCCTTCCTGGGACGCGACGCAGCCACCGACACCGATAATGAGGCCCGGACGTTTGAGTTTGAGTTCGCGCAGTCGTCCGAGGTCGGAAAACACTTTTTCCTGAGCTTTTTCACGTACTGAACAAGTGTTGAGTAACACCACGTCAGCTTCGTCGACGTTGTCGGTTTTAATCATTCCTTCCGACAGATTGAGCACATCGGCCATTTTGTCGGAATCATATTCATTCATCTGACAGCCGAAGGTTTTGATAAATACTTTTTTAGGCATAGTTAAGCTAATCATGGCAACACCAGCAGGTATCGCCGGGTAAATTACTGTCTGGGTACCGGCACCACCACTGCTGCGGGGGTGACGTAAATATTGGAGGCAGGGATAGTTGAAGTAATTTGCTGAGCTTCATCCGCATTCAGGATCCAGATCCGCTCAATCTGTCCCTGCACATTGGCTTTATAAATCACTCTCACATCCGGGCCGGACAGACTCGCCGGCTGAACGATCATGTTATTGCCATCGCGGATTTGCGCGCCAGCCGTGAGCTGACGCTGCACCCCGTCAATCACGATGACCGGACTATACTGCGGGCTGAAAATCGCGATAACGCCATCTGCCGGAAATGGACGCGCAACCGATTGCGCAACCGCGTCAGAGAATGCGGCAAACAACATGGTCATCCACAAAAGCGACAGCAGAGCCGTTTTAAGCGTTACAGATTGAGCAGATATGGCTTGCATAGGATTATCCAGAGTAAGAACAATGTTTGCGCATTGCTGCGAAAATAAGCCGAAAAATCAAAAGGTTAAGACATCCAGTTTACCATATTCAGGGGGTGTTGAATATATGTGCAGGCCACCTTCTTGCTTCTCGGCTAAAACGCTCCCTCAGGGAAATCCGCACACGTCATGTCGCGCGCGGTAACAACATTCAGCCAGGCACTGATCTTGGGCAGTTCATAGCGATAAAAATACTGTGTGCATCCAAGACGTCCCTGAGTCGCGGTTTGTTGCAGTCCTGAATCTGCCGCCAGCGCACAGCAAGCCTGATCCAGCCAGATCCATGCCAGCACGGTATGCCCCATGGCTTGCATGTAAGGCACGGCATTGGCCAGAGCTTGTTGCGGATTGCCCGTAGACCATGCTGCCTGAGTAGCATGACTGACTTTCTGCGCCGCGGCACCTAAGGCCTGAGCAAACTCTGCCAGCTGCGGGTGGGAGGCTGCCTTCGCCATCGTGGCCTGTATGCGGGCGGCCAACAACTGCAATCCACGGCCCCCTTCCATCAACACCTTGCGACCCAGCAGGTCGAGCGCCTGAATACCGTGGGCTCCTTCATGTATCATGTTGAGACGGTTGTCGCGCCAGTATTGTTCCACCGGAAAATCGCGTGTGTAGCCGTAACCACCGTGCACCTGTATGGCCAGGGAATTCGCTTCCAGGCACCATTCGCTGGGCCAGCTTTTGACTATCGGCGTCAATAATTCCAACAACAGCCGCGCCTCATCTGCACTGCCCGCTTCACCCGTTTGTTGTTCGTCCACCAGCTTCGAACAATACAGACCCAGTGCCAGCGCGCCCTCACTGTAAGTTTTTTGCGCCAACAGCATGCGCTTGACATCGGCATGTTCGATAATCAGTACCTGTGGCTGTGCGGCATCTTTACCCGCTCCGGTATGCGGACGCCCCTGAGGACGATGACGGGCGTAGTCGAGTGAGGCGTAGTAACCTGCCAGACCGAGCGCGGCCGCGCCCATGCCAACAGCGATACGCACCTGATTCATCATATGAAACATGCAAGCCAAACCCTTGCCCGGCTGCCCCACCAGATACCCGATGGCACCGGCCCGACCATCCACCGGATACTTGCCCTCACCAAAATTTAGCAGCGTATTGGTGGTGCCACGCCAACCCAATTTGTGATTCAGTCCGGCCAATGCAACGTCATTGCGCACTCCGGTCAGCTCGCCCTCGGATGAGACCAGATGTTTGGGAACAATAAACAGTGAAATCCCGCGCGTGCCCGCAATCAGCTTGCCCTCGGAGTCAGGGATCTTGGCCAGCACCAGATGCACGATATTGTCGGTAAGTTCGTGATCGCCGGAGGAAATCCACATCTTGTTACCACTGAGCCGATAACGCGGGCCCAGAACATCCTGCTCCCAGGATACTGTCCCTGAGTTACTGTCAGGCAGAGCCCGGGTAGTCATGTCGGACAGGCTGGAACCCGCCTGAGGTTCGGACAGACACATGGTGCCACTCCAGTGTCCGGCATATTCCTGACGCGCAAAAACTTCTTGCTGCCTGGCCGTTCCATGGGTCATGAGTAAATTGGCGTTGCAGGTGGTCAGCAGACTGCTGTTGATACCCACCGAGGCACAGGCAAAAAAAGCGTTGGCCGCGGCTTCCATGGTGCAGGGCAGTTGCATGCCGCCTGACTCAAAACTCTGGGTTGCACTCAGCATCCCGGATTCGGCATACGCTTTATGCGCCAGATACGTCGCTTCCGGCAGCACCACCCGATCACCCTCGATTCGTGGTTCCTGTATATCGACGAGACGATTAAAAGGTGCGTACCGGTCGCGGGCGATACGTTCACACATATCGAGCGTGGCATCAAAGGTTTCGCGCGTATGTTCGGCAAACCGCGCACGCTCGGTCAGACTGACACTGTCGAGCCAGTCGTACAACATAAAATCCAGAGTGGTTCGTAAGCTCATGTTAATAGTCGGTAATCATGCTGTCCATGGCGATATCGTGGGAAGCAACCTCGAGTTCACACATAGAAATACGGTAGGCAATGCCGATGGCTTGCGGACGGGGCTGGACAGCCAGAGTGCGATCATAAAACCCGCCACCATACCCCAGACGGAAACCCTGCTCGGTAAACCCGACACAGGGTATAAATAAGACTTCGGGTTGAATCACCGGAGCATTCTCCAGGGGCACCAGTACCCCAAACCTGTCCTTCATGAGTTCATCACCCGGCTTCCAGAGTGAAAAAACCAGTCCCTTATCCTTGACCGGTGCCGATGGCAGTGCCAGACGCACACCCATACTGGTCAGCTTGGGGAAAATTTCATGCAAACAGGGTTCTGCCTGTATCGGGCTATACATGCCGGCAGACTTGATGTCATGCGACTTGCACCATGCCATGATTTGATCGGCAATTTGTTTGTCCCACAGTTTTCTTTGCTGGGCACAGACCGCGCTTCTGGCGGCAATCAGTGCTGCACGTTGAGTCGTTTTATTCATTTTCACCCGAACCACAGAAAGATCAAAATACACGGAAAATAACAACAGTCAGGTAGGGTGCCACGTCGCAGGCAATACACCCTGCCGGCTGTTTATATTTCGTCTTTCCCGCGGCTTCAGGCGGGAATCCCAGTGTCGTCACACAATTAACCCAGTGAATTATCAACTTTTTTGAAACAATTTCAAGTGCCAATACAATTTGCAATTAACTAACAGTGGGGACAACAAAATTTTTGATTGCGCTATTATTGCAATAATATTAATAATAAATGCGCATTTTCCCGTTTCAGCCACATACACGGTGGCGCTCTCTGTTATTCTTTGTAATACTGAATTTTAAAATATCGCCTGACACTCTTGTTTATGCTTAAAAAGTTTTCTTTCGTCCACACACTGTTTGTTGTTGGTACTTTGCTGTTGGCGTTCACGACCCTTGCCAACTCTTCCACTCCCGACGACGATCAACGCTTTTTAGCTTTGCGTGATGCTGCGTACAAAGAAGATGTGGTCCATACCAACGAGTTGGCCAGACAACTGGCGAATTACCCCCCAACGTCTTACGTTGAGTATTACCAATTGCGCGCCCATCTGCCTTCGGCGGGCATGACTGAAATCCAGAATTTTTTACACCTCTATGCGGACAGTGCCATCGCAGAGCGACTCAGAACCGACTGGTTATTGATGCTCGGCCGACAAAGTAACTGGCCGCTGTTCGACACACAATATGCCCAACTGGTCGTCAATGATGATGTACAGCTGAAATGCTATGCACTGCTTTCGCATTTAAAACAGGGGCGCCAGGTGGCCACTGAAGCGCGCACGCTACTGACTTCTTCTAAAGTGTATGGTGAAGGCTGCTACGCCTTGTTTACCGGCTTGCTTCAAAGCGGACAATTCACCCGTACCGACATCTGGAACCAGATCCGCTGGAGCGCAGAAGCCAATAGCACCACGGTAGCGGCGGTGCTGCTGAATCTGGCCAATCTGGACGCCAGTGCACTCAATCTGCCGACAGGTAAATCGAATGACAAACAGGCGGCCTGGCTGGAAAAAAAATTAGCCAAAGCACCCGGCAACACTCCCGACAGCCATCAAATGACGGTAGTTTTATTGGGCCGGCTGGCAAAAATCGATCCCGATAAAGCCGTCGCGTTGCTCACTAAATTCAACTCCAAACTCAGCGACAACGAACGCACCCTGGCGTGGTCGGCGATTGCCTTGCCGGCGTCGCAAAAGTTATTGCCGGAAGCCGGCAACTACTGGAAAAAAGCCGCAGACGCGCCACTGTCGCCGGAATCCTATCAGTGGCGCGTGCGTACCTCCTTACGCGTGACCGACTGGCCTGCAGTCAAAGCCGGAATACTCGCCATGCCAGCGACGCTGCAAAGCGAACCGGCGTGGATGTACTGGCTCGGCCGCGCCCATATTGCAGACAACAAACCCGATATGGCGTTGCCGTATTTTCAGGCCATTGCGCACTTACCCAATTTTTACGGCCAACTGGCGCTCGAAGAATGTGGACTGCGTATTACCATACCTCCGAGCACTCAGATTGCGCCAGCCGAAGTCAGTGCCGTTGAGAGCAATCCGGGACTGCAGAGGGCGCTGCAATTTTACCGTCTGAATCTGCGCGCCGAAGGCACTCGCGAATGGAACTGGCAGCTACGCGGCATGACCGAGCGGCAGATGCTGGCAGCAGCCGAACTGGCACGCCAGAATGACTTACTCGATCGCATGGTCAGCACGTCCGACCGCACCAAAAGCAGTTTTGATTTCAATCAGCGCTTTCCTACGCCGCATATCAACATCATGACCGAAACCACCACTCCGCTGGGTCTGGATATGGCATGGGTGTATGGACTGATCCGTCAGGAATCACGCTTTATTCAGAATGCGCGCTCCAGCGTCGGTGCCTCTGGCCTGATGCAGGTCATGCCGGGAACCGCACGTTATGTCATCAAAAAAATGAAAGTCGACATTACTGCCGGGCAGACGAATGAGATTCAAACTAATATTTATCTGGGTACCAATTACCTCAACATTATTCTGGCCAATTTAAACGGCTCACAAGTATTGGCCAGCGCTGGTTATAACGCGGGTCCCAATCGTGCCAAAGCGTGGCGCGCCAATTTATCCAAACCGGTCGAGGGTGCGATTTTTACCGAAACCATCCCATATACCGAAACTCGTGATTATGTTAAAAATGTACTCTCGAACGCCACCTATTATTCCGCTTTGTTTCTCCATACGCCGCAATCGCTCAAAGCCCGTTTAGGATCGATTTCACCGAATGAACCTGATATCCCTTTAGGAAATTAAATGCAACAAATCGACAACACATCCACTCCAGATATCGATACCGAAGTTTCCTCGGTGTTGCAACACGCCCGACGCGCGCAACTGATTCTGGTCATCGGCAACAAAAATTATTCTTCCTGGTCGATGCGTCCCTGGGTAGCCATGACGGCGTTTGATATCCCGTTCAAGGAAATTCGCATCCTGCTCGACCAGCCCGACACCACTAACCGGATCGCTGAATATTCGCTCGCCGGTCGGGTACCGGTACTCATCGATGGCGACTTGACCGTCTGGGATTCACTGGCGATTTGCGAATATGTGGCCGAACAGCATCCGGACAAAAAACTCTGGCCGCAAAATGTCGTGGCACGTGCGCGCGCACGCAGTATTTGCGCCGAAATGCATGGCAGCTTCAGCTCGCTGCGCTCTTCCATGTCCATGGATATACGCGCCAGTCATCCGGGTGCCGGACGCACTCCGCAAACCCAGGGCGACATCGGACGGATTTCAGAAATCTGGGAAGAATGCCTGTCGCAATATGGTCATCATCAATTTTTGTTTGGCGAATTTTCCATCGCCGATGCGTACTTTGCTCCAGTCGTCATGCGCTTTCAGACTTACGGTGTCTTTCTGGCTCCGGCGCTGCAGGCGTATATGGAACGGGTACTGGCTCATCCGGCGGTGACACGCTGGGTTCAGGAAGCCATGGCTGAAACCGAAGTACTTCCTGACCACAAGTAAGCTATGGAAATTTATCGTGTTGGCGGTGCTGTCCGGGATGAACTGCTCGGACTGCCGGTCAGGGATATCGATTATGTCGTGCTCGGCGCCACGCCAGAGAGCATGCTGGCAGCAGGCTACACGCCAGTCGGCAAAGACTTCCCGGTTTTTTTGCATCCGCAAACCCATGCTGAATATGCCCTGGCACGTACCGAACGTAAAAGCGCTCCCGGCTATCACGGCTTTGTGTTTCATTGCGCGCCCGATGTCACGCTGGAGCAGGATTTGCGGCGCCGCGATTTAACCATTAACGCCATGGCAATGAATGATAGCCGGATACTGATAGACCCTTACTGTGGACAGCAGGATTTGGAGCACAAAATCTTGCGCCATGTCTCTGAAGCCTTTGCCGAAGATCCGGTCCGCATCCTGCGCATTGCGCGCTTTGCTGCCCGGTTTGTCGACTTTTCTATTGCCGCAGAAACTCTGCAACTTATGCGTACCATGGTCAGTCAGGGTGAAGTAGATGCACTTGTGCCAGAACGGGTGTGGCAGGAAGTTGCCCGTGGGCTGATGGAAACCCAACCCTCGCGCATGCTGCAGGTATTGCACTCTTGCGGTGCGCTCGCACGCATCATGCCGGAACTGGATCAGGTCTGGCTGCAACAAACATCTGTTGGCAATACAGTTGGCATGCTCATGATGCAACAACTCGATCGCAGTGCCGCTGCTGATTTGCCACTGGCAATCCGTTGGGCAACACTGTTGTCGGAATTAGTTCCCAAGGGAGAAGCACAGGCCATGACATTGGCACAGCAACTTTGCGCTCGCTTAAAAGTGCCCGCAGAAATTCGTGATATAACCGTCATGGCTGTTCGGGAAAATGTGTTGCTCAAACAGGTATCCGCTTTAACGGCAGAAGATGTAGTGATGTTGTTTGAACGCTGCGATGCGTTCCGCAGGCCGGCCCGGTTTATCGATATGCTCCCTGCCGTCATCGACAATGCAGACACTCAGCACTACGTACAACGTATCTTACAGACTGCGCTGGCAATACCGGCAGGTGAGATTGCCCGCAAGCACAGTTCAGCCACCGCGATTGCGTCGGCCATCCGGGCGGCACGCCTGGAAGCTGTCCATGCTGCACAACATTGAAATTCGTATTCATCGTCACTTCTTTAGTCTGAAAAAATCATGCCATCCAGCCATCGCCCCGTACTGATCAAAGAACTCACTGCTCACCACCGCTCAAGGGTGATGCATCATTTCATTTCACTCGATGCCAACGACCGGCTGCTGCGCTTTGGCTCCAATTTATCGAATGAACTCATTACCAAATACGTCAAGGGCATCAATTTTGAGCACGATAAAGTCTTTGGGGTATTCAGCCATCGCTTCCGTCTGGTCGGCGTGGGTCATGTGGCCTTTGTGCCCAGAGCGGATCGTCCGTTGGTCGACGGCGTCGTCCAGAAGGTGGCCGAACTAGGGGTGTCAGTATCGAGCTTTGCCCGCGGCCATGGCATCGGCTCCAAATTATTTGAACGTGCCGCCATCCACTGTCGCAATGCCAACGTGACCGTACTGTATATGCATTGCCTGAGCTCCAACCAGACCATGATTCATATCGCCAAAAAAGCCGGCATGTCGATTGAACGTGATCATGGTGAAGCCGATGCCTATTTAAAAGTCTTGCCAGCCAACCCCGGCAGCGTCATGCAGGAAGCCCTGCAGGAACAGGTTGCCAGTCTGGATTACACGCTTAAATCAAACGTCAGCGCGGCATTGCATTTATTTGGGTTTGGCAAAAAGAACAAATAACGACGCTGGATTCCCGCCAAAGGCAGGCGGGAACGACGGCATGACCGGCATACCCAACCGGCGAATATAAAAACTTTAAAGTGGCAAGGCGGTGGTTTCCTTGATTTGATGCAGCGCGAAACTGGATTTCACATCCAGCACCGCACTGTGGCGCAACAGCGTTTCCATCATGAAACGAGAAAAATGATCCATGTTTTCTACGTGCACGCGCAACAGATAATCCATTTCACCGGTCATGGCGTAGCAGGCAATGACTTCCGGCCACTGGCCTACCGCGGCCGCAAAATCCGAACGCGGTGAATGAGTGCCACCCTTGCTGGGGATATCGCTGTGTTTTTCCAGCCGTACATTCACATAGGCCAACAAGCCCAGTCCGATTTTATTAGGATCTAGCAGCGCCACATATTGCCGGATCACGCCGAGTTCTTCGAGCCGTTTAATGCGCCGCAGACAGGGCGAAGAGGACAGATTGACCCGTTCAGCCACCTCCAGATTACTCAGCCGGCCATCAGTCTGCAAAATAGCAAGAATTTTGCGGTCAATTTTATCCAGAGTCATGTTGGCACTTTTTAGCTAATAATTGCCAATTATACGCATATTAATTGCGCCTGATAGCCAATTAAGGAGTAACTTTGGCATTTAATAGCCATTCAGGCCGACTATACTGGACGGTCTTATAAGGGAGACTGCGATGCAATTTCAAGGCTGGGAAAACCCCATGGGGACAGATGGTTTCGAGTTTATCGAATACGCTGCACCCGATCCAAAAGCGTTAGGGGCATTATTTGAACAAATGGGTTTCATGGCCATTGCCCGTCACCGCCAAAAAGACGTGACCCTGTATCGCCAGGGTGAAATCAATTTTATTATCAATGCCGAACCCGATTCCTTTGCCCAGCGCTTTGCGCGCAAACACGGTCAGTCGGTATGCGCTTTTGCTTTCCGCGTCAACGATGCTGCTGCCGCCTATAAACGCGCACTCGAACTCGGCGCCTGGGGCTTTGATAACAAGACCGGCCCGATGGAACTCAATGTGCCGGCGATTAAAGGCATTGGTGATTCGCTGATTTATTTTGTCGATCGCTGGCGCGGCAAGTCGGGCGAACCCGGCGCTATCGGGGACATCAGCATTTACGATGCCGACTTTATCGCCATTCCCGGCACCCCAGCCAATCCGGTTGGTCACGGACTGACTTACATTGATCACCTGACCCATAATGTGCATCGTGGGCGCATGAAAGAATGGGCAGAGTTTTACGAACATTATTTCAATTTCCGTGAAGTGCGTTACTTTGACATCGAAGGAAAAATGACTGGGCTCAAATCCAAAGCCATGACGTCGCCATGCGGAAAAATTCGTATCCCGATCAATGAATCGTCGGACGACAAATCCCAGATCGCTGAATATCTGGATCTGTACCATGGCGAAGGCGTGCAGCATATTGCCCTGGGAACGGACGATGTCTACAGCTCGGTCACCAGCATGAAAACTGCCGGGGTAGAATTTCAGGACACTATCGAGACTTACTACGACATCGTTGACCGGCGCCTGCCAGGCCACGGTGAAAGTCTGGCCAGACTACGTGAATTGCGCATCCTGATCGACGGCACCAGCACGGCCGACAAGCGTGAATTGTTATTACAGATTTTCACGCAAACCGTGATCGGTCCGATCTTCTTTGAAATCATCCAGCGTAAAGGTGACCAGGGTTTTGGCGAAGGTAATTTCCGTGCGCTGTTTGAATCGATAGAACTCGATCAGATCCGCCGTGGTGTGTTGACCGCGGACCCCGGGAAAGTTTAATTTTTCAAAAAGGTCAATATGCAAGATTCAACCAAAGATTTTTTTGCTTCGGTGGCAAAAAAATCCAATGGCGCGGAACTGCGCGGCGATTATCAGTATATGTCGGCTGATTATATCGTTGAACAAAACTGGGACGCCTATACCGGGCAAGAGCATGCTCTGTGGCGCAAGTTATATCAGCGTCAGGAGCAGCTGTTGCCGGGGCGTGCCTGCGATGAATTCATCGCAGGATTGCAGACCATGAATGCGGCCCAGGCGATTCCCGATTTTGCCGCCACGTCGGCAGTCTTGCAGCAAGCCACTGGCTGGACACTGGTGGCCGTACCCGGCCTGATTCCGGAACTGGCTTTTTTTACCCATCTGGCCAACCGACGTTTTCCGGTCACGGTCTGGCTGCGCAAGCCGGAGGAATTTGATTACATCGTCGAGCCGGATGTGTTCCATGATTTTTTCGGTCATGTGCCGCTGTTATTCAATCCCATCTTTGCCGACCATGTACAGCAATACGGCAAGGGCGGACTCAAAGCCATGCAATTGGGTGGACTCGATCAGTTGGCGCGGCTGTACTGGTACACGATTGAATTCGGTTTAATCCAGAGTGAGCAGGGCTTACGTGTGTATGGCGCAGGGATTTTATCCTCGGGGGGGGAACTCAGTTATTGTCTGCAACCGTCACCGAGCAGACATTTAGCTCTCAATGTGGAACGCACCATGCGCACCCTGTACAAAATCGACTCCTATCAGGAAAGCTATTTTGTCATCCGCGATTTCCAGCAATTGTTTGACTATACCGCGCCCGACTTTACTCCTTTATACCAGCGCATCGAACAACTGCCCACCCTGCCGGCCAACAGCTTGCTTGCTGGTGAAGTGGAATTGATTCCGCAGTAATCCCCTTTTCACGCTTCAATGTTGCCTTAAAGCTACCCCATTAAAACTGAAATGGTTATAATGCGAAATGTTTATTGCCCGCCAACTGGAGATTACCTTGAATTTACTGCCCAAACTTGCCCTGATCGCTGCTGCGTTGTGCCTGATCAGTGCCTGTCAAAAAGCGGTCAAAGCACCTTCGGAATCAATTTACCGGATCGAAGGCAGCAAACAAAGCACGCTTTACCCGCTGGAAGTCAAACAAAACAGCGAAGACGTGTTTATTCAGCTCAAACCCGGCGCTCCTTTGCCAGAAATCATTTCACTCGATTTGGTTGGCAATAAAATGGCTTTTAATTATCATTTTGTGAATGACACCATCGTCATTCCGGGTAAATTTGAACATATCCGCCTGTTACACAACGGCGATGACACTATCGACATATTTTCCAGCACAAAATAAGCGCAAAACAGCCAATTCCCCACAACTTAATCGCTGTTTCGTTGATTAACGTTAAAAAATATTCTGATTAGGCAACATTCGTCTATACTACTTTTTGCGCTGCGCACTTAAAGGCGACCTAATCCATAGTATTGAGCCCATGACCAATCTTTTTTGGGATTTATTTGCGTCTGACGACACCGTCAACACACTCGAATCCCTGCTAACCAAGGCAGAAGGCGAACAACGCTTACGCGCGTTGGTCGCACTGTCGTGGCAATTGCGACAACGCGATTACCGGCGCTCACTGGAATTGGCAGCACAGGCGGAACCATTGCTCACTGCGCTCCTGAGTGCGGACGAAGCAAAGCGCTGCCATGCGCGCACCCTGTTAATTCAGGCCGAAATCAAATCCCTGCATGCTGATCTGGATGATGGCGAACAGGAAGCCCACCGGGCACTGGCCAAATTTGAAGCCCTCAATGATGCCATCGGAGTGGGCGACTGCCACTGGCTGCTGGCATACATCTGGCAGGATCGTGGCAACACCGCCAAGATCGACGAACATTTATCGCTGGCATTGCATCACTATCAGGCTGCCGGAGAAATTCAGCGCACTGCCGCTCTCCAGGCACGGATTCTGGCACTGGCCGCTTTTGGCGATACCGGCGAAACCATGCAGCGCCTGTCGGCTTTATTTCCCGATCCGGGCCGATTCAATGACTATGTTTCGGCCTGGTTATTGACCACGCAGGCCACCATCGCGGCACTCACCGATGACCCGGGTGCGGCCATCAAACTGGATTTACAGGCCTACCAACTTTTTCGCAGCACCGGGCAGATTCGTCAGGCACTCATCGGTGCAGCCAATGTAGCCGAAGGTTTTGCTACCCTGTCGGATATGGATGCGGCGTTGGAGTGGGCAGAAACCGGTTTATCACTGGCACGTCCGACCGACTGGCCCTACAGCATCGGTATTTGTCTGATGCAGGCCGGCGATGTTTTGCGGCAGCTTAACCGTTATGACGAATCCAAAACCAGTTTGCTCGAAGCTATCCAGCAAATGGGCAGCATGGCGCAATCCCGCGGTCACATTAATTCACTCAATCACCTCGGTATGCTGGCGCTCGATGAAGGCAATGCATTACAGGCGCTGGACTGGTTTTTACAGATTGAACGCAATATTGCCGCCCAACGTGACCGTGATCAGCTCATCATCATGCTGCGTGGCCAGGCCACGGCGCTGTTGCGACTGGATCGCAAGGATGAGGCGCTGGTCAAGGTCAATGCCTCACTCAAACTGGCCCACGAACAGGGCAGTGCCGATGAGTTGATCAAATCCTTGCGCGTGCTGGCGGAACTGCATCAAAATTCAACGCTGGACCATCCGGCGGACATGAGTTCACCGAGTACCGCCCTGCACTATCTGAATCAGGCATTAAACATCGCCAAAAATGTCAACGGCTATGCCATCCCGCCCGAATTACTTCTGCAGATCGCCACCGAATATGCCAGCTGCGGGGATTACAAGCAGGCCTATGAAAGTGGTCTTGCCGCGGCGGCGGCACGTCAGAATTCACGCATCACTGAAGCACAAAATCGCGCCATCGCCATTCAGGTAAAACGTGAAATTGAGCGCATTCGGGTCGAAAACGAACAGCAGCTACAACTGACCCAGGCTTTGCAAAACACCAATGCGACGCTCGAAACACTGGGACTGATTGGTCGTAAAATTACCGCCAGCCTCAATACCCAGGCCGTGCTCGAAGCGCTGCATCACCATGCCAATGATTTGCTCGACACCTGGACCTTTATTATTTACCTCTTCAATCCGGACAATACCCGGCTGCAGGTGGTTTTTGCCTTCGAACAGGGGCTGACCGATCCGTTCCCGTATTTCGAAATCGAGATTGACCATCCGAGCTCACTGGCGGCCCAGTGCGCGCGCGAAAACCGCGAAATTGTCATGAACTCGGAACGCGAAGTACACAACACCATCCCGGGTACCAGAAAAGCCATCAGCTTGTTGTTTGCCCCACTGACTGTCGGTCAGCGCATGCTCGGTGTGATGTCGATTCAGTCACCCAACATCGATGCCTACGGTGAGCGCGAATGTTCGATTTTCCGCACCCTGTGCGCCTATGGCGCGATTGCGCTCGATAATGCGGCGGCTTATACCGCAGTGGAAGCGGCGCGCCAGCGTGCCTTCATCCACGAACAGGAACTGCGCATTGCCGCGATTGCCTTTGAATCGCACGAAGGCATGTTTATTACCGATGCCAGGCTGTGCATCCTGCGGGTCAACCGGGCGTTTTCACTCATCACCGGCTATACTTCTGATGAGGTTATGAATCAGTCGCCGGCGATGTTTAAATCGTCCCGTCACGAAACCAATTTTTACCGCACCACCATCAGTACGGTTATCGAAGCCGGAACCTGGCAGGGGGAAGTCTGGACGCGACGCAAGAATGGAGAAGATTTTCCATTATGGATTACCGTGACCGCCGCCCGTTCGCTCGACGATGTCATCACCCATTATATTTTTTCACTGGTCGACATCACCGATCGCAAACTGGCCGAAGACGAAATTCGCAATCTGGCTTTTTATGATCCGCTGACAAAATTACCGAATCGTCGCCTGCTGGCTGAACGACTGCAACATGCGCTGGCCACGAGTTCGCGGACTGAAAAGGAAGGCGCGTTATTATTTATCGATCTGGATAACTTCAAAAATCTCAATGACACCCGCGGCCATGATATCGGCGATTTACTGCTCGAAGAAGTGGGTAACCGACTCTCACTCTGCCTGCGCCAAGGTGATACGGCTGCACGTCTTGGCGGCGATGAATTTGTGGTGCTGCTTGAGGAATTAAGCGAAAATCCGCGCCAGGCAGCTGAACTGGCCGAACTGGTGTCGCAAAAAATTCAGCTCGAGCTGAACCGGCCATATGTACTCAAAGCCAAAACCCATCACATTTCACCCAGTATTGGCGTAACCCTGTTCCAGTCGCATAACGTCACGGTCGACGATTTACTCAAGCAGGCCGATCTGGCGATGTATCAAGCCAAAGATGCCGGCCGCAACACCATCCGTTTCTTTGATCCGGAAATGCAAAAAACGGTGGATGCGCATGCAGCGCTGGAAACCGATTTGCGTCAGGCGCTCGCGAGTCAACAGTTTGTGTTGCATTATCAGATTCAGGTAAACAGCGTCAATCAGATCATCGGCGCTGAAGCCCTCATACGCTGGAATCATCCGGAGCGCGGCATGGTCTCGCCGGCCGAATTTATTCCGCTGGCGGAAAACAATGGTTTGATTTTACCTCTGGGTGACTGGGTACTGGATCAGGCCTGTCAACAGTTGCGGTACTGGTCTCAACACCCTGATACCCGCGATCTGACTCTGGCCGTCAATATCAGTGCGCGCCAATTCCATGATCACCATTTTGTCGACACCGTCATGGCCACGCTGAAACGCCACCAGGCCAATCCGGGCAAACTCAAACTCGAACTGACCGAAAGTATTTTACTCAAGGACATCGTCGCCGTGATTGAAAAAATGCGCTCATTGATGCAGCTGGGCGTGTGTTTTTCACTCGATGATTTTGGCACCGGTTATTCTTCACTGGCGTATTTGAAGCGACTACCACTGGAACAATTAAAAATCGATCAATCTTTTGTACGCGATATTTTTATCGACAGTAATGATCTCGCCATTGTGCGTGCCATTGTCACGCTTGGCCTGAGTCTGGGTCTGGCCATCATCGCCGAAGGAGTCGAAACAGCCGACCAGCGCGACTTTTTACATGCCTGTGGCTGCCGCATGTTCCAGGGTTACTTTTTTGGCCGCCCCATGCCTGCTCATCTGATCGATTTCAGCTCTCAGCGTGCAACTTAAGCTGCGACTGGTGGACTACTGAGCGCGCATCAATGCTAAAATCGCCCACTTTAGCGTCCGCTGCCAGCACACTGCTTCATGTCTACTTATCTCAACCGTGTTTTTAATGAAAATGCCTTAAGCGGTTTAACCCGCATTCCCGAGGCGTCGGTTGATCTGATCATTGCCGATCCGCCTTACAGTCTGGGCAAAGATTACGGCAACGATTCCGACAAACTCGACACTGCGGCCTATCTGTCCTGGATGGAGCAATGGATCGATGCGATCCTGCCCAAATTAAAACCCAGCGGCAGCCTGTATATTTTTCTGACCTGGCGCTATTCGCCGGAAATTTTTGTCATGCTCAAGCAACGTCTGACGATGATGAATGAAATCATCTGGGACCGGCGCGTGCCTTCGATGGGCGGCAGTGTACGCAGTTACACCTCGGTGCATGACACCATCGGTTTTTTTGTCAAAGAAAAAGGCTATTACTTTGATCTCGATGCGGTGCGCATTCCTTACGATGCCGAAACCAAAAAGGCCCGCTCCCGCAGCCGTTTTGTCGGCGCTAAATGGCTCGAAGTTGGCTACAACCCCAAAGATTTATGGAGTGTCTCACGGGTACACAAAAGTGATCCGGAACGCGCCGACCATCCAACCCAGAAACCGCTGGAAATTATTGAGCGCATGATCAAGGCGTCATGCCCCCAGGGTGGCCTGGTACTCGACCCGTTTATGGGCAGCGGCACCACGGCCGTGGCAGCCAGTCGCACCGGACGCCAGTTTGTCGGTTTTGAATTAAACCGCGATTACTGTGACATCATCGAGCAGCGTTTAGCCAGCCCCGAAGCCTTGCCGGTGGCAAACAATAACCAGCCAACAGAACCAATACGTGCCAAACTAAGCGCTAAAACGGCCTGAAACCAGCCACAAACTGCCACTTATACGTATTTATTTTGATTTATGTCATGCAGAAGTCATGAATTTGCATTATTATTGAACCAACTGCTGTACATGCAAAAGATAGGCATGACGGAAGCTAGGTGTGAATGATCCGACTCAGCTCGATTGGCGTAAAGCTGTCAGCGACAGTCGATCATCATACCGTACCAGATTCCCCCTTTCCCCCATAAAAACCTCCCTGCCTGCGCGATTTTATTGCTTATCAACCTGCATTTCGGGTGATAATGCCACATCTTGTTTTAATCTCAGGCCCGATCATCTTCATGCAAACGACTACCCAACGTAAACCGATAGAAATTAAAATTTCCACCGTCGTCGCTATTGCCGTTATTTTGCATTCAGCCGATATGGCGGTGCTCGATCAGGCATTAAAACAACTCACGGCCAATTCCAGCGATTATTACTCTGATGAATGTGCGGTTCTCGACGTCGGCCAGATCGACTGCACCGAAGTCGACTGGACTGCACTGATCGCGCTGATCAAAGCCCATGGCATCCATGTGGTGGCCGTGCGCAATGCGCCGGAAAGCGCTGAAGACCAGATTACCACCCTCGGCCTGACTATCGATCTCGGCAGCAAGGTCGCGCCGGTCTTGGCGACTCCAGAGCCCGAACCGGTGCCGGTGCCGCAACCTGCGCCAGCGCAGGCAGTCATGCCAGCTGCTACCCTGCCACCCATGATCATTGACACACCGGTACGTGGCGGCCAACGGATTTATGCGCGCGGCACCGATCTGATCATTACCGCCGTCGTCAACAGCGGCGCAGAAGTCATCGCCGATGGCAGCATTCATATTTATGCGCCGCTGCGTGGCCGGGCGCTCGCTGGTGCCTCCGGCAACACCGAAGCGCGTATTTTTGCCATGAGTCTGGAAGCCGAATTGGTCTCGATTGCGGGGATTTATCGCACTTTTGAGAATGGCTATCCGCCTCTGGCAGCAAATTCCCCATTACAAATTAAATTAAATGGCGATAAAATCGATGTCGTTGCCATTACGTCACATAATTAATCAGTCGTTTTTTACTAAGGAGCCAATGTGGCAAGAATTATCGTTATCACTTCCGGCAAGGGCGGCGTTGGTAAAACCACGTCTTCTGCCAGCTTTGCCACCGGTCTGGCATTACGCGGCCATAAAACCGCTGTTATCGATTTTGACGTCGGTCTGCGCAATCTTGATCTGATCATGGGGTGTGAACGCCGTGTGGTTTATGACCTGATCAATGTCGTCAGCGGTGAAGCCAATCTGCGCCAGGCGCTGATCAAGGATAAACACTGCGACAACCTGTTTATTTTGCCCGCTTCGCAAACACGTGATAAAGATGCCCTCACCGAAGAAGGTGTTGAACGGGTACTCAACGAATTGATCCAGATGGATTTTGAATACATCATTTGTGATTCGCCAGCCGGTATCGAACATGGCGCCATCATGGCACTGACCTTTGCCGATGAAGCTATTGTGGTGACTAATCCGGAAGTCTCTTCCGTGCGCGACTCCGACCGCATCCTCGGCATCATTCAGGCCAGATCCCGACGTGCCCTCAATGGCGGCGAACCAGTCAAGGAACATTTGCTCATTACCCGTTATTCACCCAAGCGGGTCGATGCCGGTGAAATGCTGTCGCATCAGGATGTGCAGGAAATTTTACGTATCCCGCTCATCGGTATCATTCCGGAATCGGAAACCGTATTGCATGCCTCCAATCAGGGAAATCCGGCCATTCATTTAACCGGCAGCGATGTATCGCTGGCCTATGAAGATGTGGTGGGTCGTTTCCTCGGTGAAGATTTGCCGCTGCGCTTCATGGATTATGAAAAACCGGGCTTATTAAAACGCATTTTTGGAGTGAAGTAATGGCCTTACTTTCCTTTTTATTCAATACCAAACCGAAGACGGCATCGTTTGCCAAAGAGCGTCTGCAAATTATTATCGCCCGTGAACGCAGTGGTCGTTCCGGCTATGATTTTTTGCCCGCTCTGCATGCTGAACTGATTGCCGTGATTTCCAAGTACACCAAAGTCGATCCGAAAGACATCACCCTGTCGCTCGACCGCAAGGGTGATCTGGAAGTCCTCGATGTGAACGTGGTGCTGCCCGAAGTCGAACTGCGCAGTTAAGCACTCACCATGAAGACTCAGGAATCAACAGGTTCCTGAGTTGCCTGCCCACTTGCAAAGTTGTTAATTCGCAACAGAAATTTCACGAAGTGGCAATTTAACGCTGAATTTACAAAAAAGTTGCGTTGATTTTACAATTGCTCGCAAGCTGGTTTACCATCCTCAGTTAATCCCTGCAAAACACCCTCATTCAAACCTATGCGAATTGCCGTTCTTGACGATGACATCAATCTATTGGATTTAGTCAGTTCCATACTGAATTCGGCTGGACACAGCGTCCATGGCTTTTCCAGTGGCAAGGACATGATCCATCATCTGCGGCGCGAGAGTTATGACATGCTCATACTCGACTGGCAGGTACCGGATTTAAGCGGTACCGAAGTCATGCACTGGGTGCGGGAAAAGCTTCCGGCCAATCTGCCCATCCTGTTTATGACCAGTCGCTCGGGTGAAGATGACATCGTCGCCGGACTGGCCGCCGGTGCGGATGATTACATGATCAAGCCAATACGACGCGGTGAACTGGTTGCTCGCGTGCAGGCGTTGCTGCGCCGCGCCTACCCCCATCAACATGTGCCCGAACATCTGGAATTTGGTAATTACGTGTTTGAAACCCGTTCGGCCCGGCTCAGCCACAAAGGTAACCCGATAGAACTGACGCAGAAAGAATTTGATCTGGCCTTACTGCTGTTCCGCAATCTGGGACGGCCCTTATCGCGCGCCTACATTTTGGAAGCAGTCTGGTCGCGCGACATCGAAGTGCCTTCACGCACTATGGACACGCATATTTCCCGGGTGCGCAGCAAGCTGCAACTGCGCCCGGAAAACGGCTTCCGTCTCGCACCGGTGTACAGCTATGGCTATCGGCTGGAGCAGATTGTCGCGTAGTCAGGAGCAACATGACGAACACCGAACTTCCTTTTCGTGCCACCACTGAGCAGGCTTGTGACTGGCTGGCGCTGCAAACCGGAACACCCTGGACACTGGCACGTCTGATTGAACACGGCTTGACACCCTTTGTCTGGCTGGACTACGACGCCAACATGCCTGAGTTGTTCGATAATGCCACCGGCGGATACCCGGCACCGATTTTTTTCGCTGCCGACACCCAACGGCTTGCGGCCGGCAGTGAAGATGTTCTCATCACCATCACCAAAGACGTGTATTCGATCGTGATACAGCTCAAGCCGCCAGGCATACGTCGCGCTTTGCATGAATTGCGTTTTTTAAAAAAAGCCGTGCAGCAATTGGCGGATCAACTCAAGCGTGCAGCCCTTCCCCCCGTCGTCAAGCTGGCCCAGGAATCCCGTGAGGGCATACCCAAAGAACAGGTCATGACTGCGTTTGCTGGTCTGGTTAACATCAACCTCGAACAGGCCTTGGCCAGCGGTGGCGGCATCTTTGGTGATGAGGGGGCGCGAATTAAAGGCAGCGGCAAAAAGGGTAAAAATAAAACCCTGTGGAACCCAGTCACATTAGCGCTGGGACTGCATGACGTGCACCGGGTACCGATGTCGCATCTGAAAAGAGCTTTTGTATCGCACAATTTTCTGGAACCATGGTCAGCCAACTGGCAACAGACGCTGGCGCTTCTGGACGCGTGACCGATGTGCATCAATTACCAGCCTGCGACTCGACAACAACTCAACGAGCACTTTCACGCACCCATTCAAGCCAACAGGTTGTTATCGTCTTATCCAGCAGAATTGATGCGGGCAATGAACGCACCCACAGCGCGAGCGGCCAATAAAGTAACCATAGGCACAACCCGTTTCATTTGCTATTCAAGCATGGCATGCTGCGACTGCAGAAAGGTGCTTGATAAATCATACGCTTGCCCCTTGGTTTGGTAATCCTTCACAATCTTCTCACCTAATGCATTTGCAGTGGTTTCCAGAACCCTGCAATTCTGCATTTTCGGAAGATCTGAAATTTGCCGCTCTATTTCCAGAGCAGCACTTTTCCCCAATTCATAATGAGCAAGTTGATGTAAGCGCAGTGCTTCATAAAATAGATTGAATTTTTCCTGCTGAGCAGAGGTCGCATTGACCAATTTAGGCAATACGATTCTGGAACTCAACGTCGCGTAGATGCTGCTGATCCAACAGGCATTTCCATACTTTTCTTGCGACCATTGGAAATGCCAATTGACATACCAAGTTGTCTGACCATAGGCAATGCCACCGTTTGAATGAATGCTGGAAGCCGATTGCAGGATCGCTTCCAAAGATTGCTGTGGATGGGCCGTGGCGATGTAATGGGAATACTCCGGAGGATCAAGGTCCGTGGTCCAGTTCTTTAAGGTAAAGAACAAACTGACCGTACCCAATATGGCATAAAGAGCTATGTAATTCCAAAATGAAGTCGGATCGTCATCACGATAGACCGGGGTAGAAAAGCGCCGTGTGATCCTGCCTTGAATTAAACTGACCACAACTACGATAAAAAAAATGGCGCTAAAAAACAATAGGGGGTGAAACATAAACAAATTGAGTGGATTGGACACGTCAGCTCACATTTCTCTATTTTTATTGTTTGGTGTGGTCATTAAGTAGGGAGTTCAATGCACGCGCCTTGGTCAATGATGCAAATACGGATCAAGTTTCCCATTCTCAATCATTCTGGTCAACATCGAAATATCAACGCCGTAGTTTATTGACTCTTCTGGTTCATTACCCGTCTGTTTCTGGTAGCCAGGGATTAGGGTTGCCCTTATTTTAAAAAGCAGCAATTTCCATCATTTATTGGCATTAATCAACATGTTCCTCAACAAGGTGGATTAAGATGCACCTCTGTAAAAGCGCTTTCGGAAGGTGATAAAACCGTTCAGAGTGTCGTATACCCCTGAATTAGTGTCAATTTAGTACTATTCTTACGCGATTTAAGCAAAGTAAGCACTCGCCGCGTTATAATGCCAAATAGCATCGCTCACCATTTAAATAACTACATGCAACTGCTCGCCGTTGGCTTAAATCACACTACTGCCCCTCTCGCCCTGCGCGAAAAGGTGGCGTTCGCTCCTGAGAAAGTCGGTCAGGCGGTGATGGCTGCGCGTCAGTTTCTGTATCGCGACGAACATCACGGCATGCAGGCCGAAGCCGCAATTCTGTCGACCTGCAACCGCACCGAACTATATGCCGCCTGCAAAATGGCCGACCCGATTGATGCCGCCGCGCACTTTTTAGCCGATTACCACCAATTGCCGTATGGCGAATTGCGCCCGCATTTGTACACCCTGCCACACGATGGCGCGGTGCGGCATGCTTTCCGGGTGGCGTCAGGTCTGGATTCGATGGTGTTGGGGGAACCGCAGATTTTAGGACAACTCAAAGATGCCGTACGCCAGTCGGATCAGGTGGGCGGTCTGGGTACTTATCTGCACCAATTATTTCAGCGCACGTTTTCGGTCGCCAAAGAAGTGCGCAGCACCACCGAGATCGGTGCGCACAGCGTTTCCATGGCGGCTGCGGCAGTGCGGCTGGCACAGCGGATTTTTGATGATATCAGCGCCCAGCATGTACTGTTTATCGGCGCCGGAGAAATGATTGAATTATGTGCCGCGCATTTTGCTGCACAAAACCCGCTGTCGATTACCGTGGCCAACCGCACCATGGAGCGCGGCGAAGCGCTGGCGCAGCAATATCATGGCCGGGCGATCCCACTGGCCGAACTGCAAAACCAGTTATCCCAATTTGATATCGTTATTTCCTGCACTGCCTCGGTGTTGCCGATACTCGGACTCGGTCTGGTCGAACGTGCGGTCAAAGCGCGCAAACACAAGCCGATGTTTATGGTGGATCTGGCCGTGCCACGCGATATTGAATCCGAAGTCGCGCGACTCAATGACGTATTTTTATATACCGTCGATGATCTCGGCACCGTGGTGCAAACCGGCATGGAAAGCCGTCAGGCCGCCGTGGTCCAGGCAGAAGCGATTATTGAAACCCGGGTGGAATCGTTTATGCACTGGATCGATACCCGCTCGGTGGTGCCGGTGATTCAGGAGTTGCATGAAAACGGTGAAACCATGCGCCTGATCGAACTCGAACGGGCGCGTCGCATGCTGGCCAAGGGCGACGATATTGAACTGGTGCTCGAAGCCTTATCCAAAGGACTGACCGCCAAGTTTTTACACGGTTCGCAACAGGCGTTGCACAAAACCCATGGCGATGAACGTGCCCACATCGCGGCCCTGTTGCCGCAACTCTTCCGCAGCAAACGTTAGCTAGCCTGAACAGCTATCCGGCATAATTTTTGCCACCTCGTGCCACAGGCACGACAACTGCAAACCCCGAATACATTCATCAAGAGGCCTATTTTGAAACCTTCCATGCTCAGCAAACTCGACCATTTGTCCGAGCGACTGGTCGAAATTAATCAGCTCTTGATGCAAGAGGGCAGCACGGCCAATATGGATAATTACCGTAAGCTCAATCGCGAGTTTGCCGAGTTAACTCCGGTCGTAGCCCTGTACCATCGTTATCAGCAAGCCCAGCTCGACACCCAATCGGCGCAGGATATGTTGTCCGATCCGGAAATGAAAGAATTCGCCCAGGAAGAAATTGCCGGCGCCAAAGCGGTGATGGAAAATCTGGATGTTGAACTGCAAAAAATGCTGTTGCCCAAAGATCCCAACGACGAGCGCAATATTCTGCTGGAAATTCGCGCCGGCACGGGCGGTGATGAATCGGCACTGTTTTCTGGTGATCTGTTGCGGATGTATACCCGCTATGCCGAACGCAATCGCTGGCAGGTGGAAATGATGTCAGAATCACCGTCCGATCTCGGCGGCTACAAGGAAGTGATTATCCGCATAGCCGGGGTCGGTGCTTATTCAAAATTGAAATTTGAATCCGGTGGCCACCGGGTGCAGCGCGTACCGGCAACCGAAACCCAGGGACGGATACATACTTCCGCCTGTACCGTGGCGGTGATGCCGGAAGCGGATGAACTCACCGATGTGATTATCAACACGGCCGATTTGCGCATCGATACTTTCCGTGCCTCCGGTGCCGGTGGTCAGCACATTAACAAAACTGACTCGGCCGTACGTCTGACCCATATCCCGACCGGGATCGTGGTGGAATGTCAGGATGGTCGCAGTCAGCACCAGAATAAAGCGCAAGCCATGCGGGTGCTGGCCAGTCGCATCATGGATGGCCAGTTGCGCGCCAAGCAGGCCAAAGAAGCGGCTACCCGTAAAAGCCTCATCGGCTCGGGCGACCGCAGTGAACGGATCCGCACTTACAATTTCCCTCAGGGACGCATGACTGACCACCGAATTAATCTCACTTTATACAAACTTGATTTTATAATGGATGGCGATTTAACCGAACTGACCAATGCGCTGCTGGCCGAACATCAGGCAGAATTGCTGGCGCAACTGGCCGACAATTAAGTTAACTGAGTCACCCCTTCCACCATCATTAAGGACCTTTATGAAAAAATCCAGCATCGCTCTGATTCTGATGGCCATCGCCAGTCTTTCTCTTGTGGGTGTGGCACTGTATTTTCAGCAGGTTGAGCGCATGCTGCCCTGCCCGCTGTGCGTGATCCAGCGCTACGCTTTTATTCTGATTGCCATCGGCAGTCTGATCGCCCTAAAAGACTCCCCGCTAGCTCGCAAGCTCGGTTGCTGTCTGGGTTTGTATGCGTCTATCACCGGTGCCGGTGTGGCGCTGCATCAGTTGTATGTGATAGCGCATCCGGATATTAAATGCGGCATCGATCCGGTGCAGGTCGCCGTGAATAATCTGCCTTTTGCCGACTGGCTGCCGACGGTGTTTTATGCCGAAGGTATGTGCGGCACACCTTACGATCCGATTCTGGGCCTGTCGATACCGCAATGGTCACTGAGCTGGATGGTCATGTTTACGCTGGTGTTGCTGGTGGTGCTGTTCAAGGGACGCCGTCCGTCATGACGCGTATTGCCGACGTGCTGACTGCCAGCACGTTGCCGGCACTGGAAACCCGCATGCTGCTCATGCATGCGCTCAAAAAAACCCGGGTGGAATTAATCACCCATTCCGACTATATCCTGAGTGCGACTGAACTGGAAACAGTACAGCAACTGATCCGGCGGCGGCTGGCGGGTGAGCCGGTTGCCTATCTGTTGGGTGAGCGGGAATTTTTTGGCCTCATGCTGCACGTGACACCCGATGTCCTGATTCCACGTCCTGACAGTGAACTGCTGGTAGAACTGGCACTGCAACGGGCACCGGTCAATTCCTGCTTACTTGATCTGGGCACGGGTTCAGGTGCGCTTGCGATTGCACTGGCGCACGAGCGCGCTGATCTGCAGGTCTGGGCTGGCGACATCAGTCCGGGCGCACTGGCGGTAGCGCAAAGCAATGCCCGACTCCACGACTGTCAGATTGAATTTATTCTCAGCGACTGGTACGCTGCCCTGCCTGCCATGCAGTGGCACACCATCGTTTCCAACCCGCCGTATATTGTGCAACATGATCCGCATCTGACACAGGGTGATTTGCGTTATGAACCGATAGATGCGCTCACCGATCATGCCGACGGTCTGTCTGCCTATCGTCTTTTGCTCGATGGAGCAGGCACGCGCTTGTTACCCGGTGGCTGGCTGCTGGTGGAACACGGCTACCATCAGGCCGAAGATGTGCGCGCCCTGTTTGCATGTCATCCGTTCGAACAGATTCAAAGCTGGCGCGATTTGGGCGGGATTGAACGTGTTACTGGTGGGCAGTTGATAAAGTAACCAGATATTTTGTACCGTCGTTACCGCGGTTGCAGGCGGGAACCCAGAGTCGTTTTTGATCGACGAACAGCGGAAAGTCGCTGGATTACCGCCTGCAACCGCGGGAATGACGGAGAGAGGCGACTGACTGGTTAGTGCCGGTTGAAACAATCATCCACTATAACCAGCTTCTTTTTGGCCTTTCAAGGCCAAGACAAGCACAGTATCGATTTCAATAATATAGCGATACAATGCCACATAACCGCGAGCTCGCCGTCCGATGATAAGTTCTCTCTTGTCGCCATATGCCGACCTTCCAATCAGAGGGTTAAACTCAAGAACTGAAATTGCCTGAATTATTTCATTGATCCGTAAAGGAACATCATCAACTTCATGTTCAGTAAGATGGTCAAAAATCCGGTCGATGTCATCTGCGACCTCTGGTGCCAATTCTATCTGCGCCATTGTTAGCGCGCCAATTTTCTGGGGAGTGGACGGGAAACTTCCCCCCCCGCAAGCCGATCTTCAAGATAGCCACGCATTTGATTCCAAGGAATAGTCTTTCCAGATGAAACGATGGTTGCGTAGCGCTTATCGGCGAGGTCGTTAAAATTACTTTGTTTTTCTTCTTGAGCTATTTTTTCTGCAATGGCATCCAAGATAAAGCTGTGCGCTGTGGTTCCGTTACGCTTAGCGGCTACAGCAATACGAGTTTTAAAATCATCAGGTAAGCGGATTGTGGTAGTGGTCATGAAAATCTCCATTAAAAATCTCATTGTAGCACATTTGTGCTACACAATTTCAATTTGGTGTGATGTACATGCGCCACCAAATCCGGGCAACTTACCATGAGCTGCATTTTTCCAATTGGCTTACTTGCCAAGTTCTGATCGCGTTTTATCCGATAACGCCGTAAGACAACGTCCTTCATGACAATGGCGGTGTCAATCCGATAGAGACCGGCGCTGATAGTACCAGTAAAGGCCGCCACCTATTGCACCGAAAAGTAAACCTAGGGGACCTGTAATGAAAATTCCAAGGAGCGGACCTTGATTGGACGCCGGACTAAAAATAAGTGGTCCAAAAAAACCACCCACGAAACCCACTCCTCCAATTACCAAGCTTCCCGTTACCACAGCCCGTACTAACTGTGTCGACACGGAACTTGTCAACCGCCAAGCCAAGTACGCCATACCAACCGCTATTGCCAAGGAAGGCAGAATGCCATTGCAAAAACAACCATCTCATGTCGTCATTTTGCTGCACGAATTTCAGGTAAAATGCAGGCTGAATTTTTTGAGACTACCCAATGAAAAAAATACTTTGCACGCTGTCGCTGTCACTCATAGCGCTCAGCGCACAGGCTGACAATGCCGCACTCAACTCACTGCTGACTACCGACTGGCAATGGGGATTAAGCCATGCGCCAGAAAACGCCACCCTGCTCGGTGACAAACGCTACAACCACAAACTCTCCGACACCACCCTGGCAGCGAGTCGGGTGTATAACCGCCATGAGCAAGACATGCTCAAAGAAGCGCTGAAATTAAATCGCGCCAGCCTGAGTGGTCAGGATGTGATTTCGTATGATCAGTTTGTGCTGGAAAAACAGCTCGCTGTCAGTGCTGCCAATATCTATCCCTACATGGTGCAGCCAATTTCGCAGATCGATGGTCTGCAATCGACACTGCCGAGCCTGGTGTCACAAACACCGTTTAATAACGCCCTCGACTACCACAATTATCTGGCGCGACTGCATGCCATGCCTGCCTATGTGGATGGTATTATCGAGCAATTGCAGCAGGGGATGAAATCCGGTTGGGTCGCGCCCAAAGTGATTATTACACCGGTACCCAAACAATTGCGCGAATTGCGCCTGCATCTCAAAGACAGTGAACTGGCCAAACCTTTTCAGACTATCCCTAAAAATGTTCCGCGTCCCGATGTGTTTGCTGCTCGTGGCCAGAAGGAATTGAATGAACGCGTGGCTCCGGCGTTGCTGAAGCTGGAAAATTTTATTACCAGTCAATACCTGCCCGCCTGCCGCGACAGCATTTCTGCTTCCAAACTGCCCGGAGGCATGGCGTATTACAATTTCATGGTCAAAAACAGCACCACGACTGACCTCACGCCAGAACAGATTCATGACATCGGCGTGGCTGAAGTCGCTCGGATTCAGGCGCAAATGCAACTGGTAATGAAAGAAGTCGGCTATCAGGGCAGCTTTAGCGAATTTGCTCATTACCTCAATACCGACCCACGTTTTTTCTATACCAATCCGGATGATTTGCTCAACGGCTTCCGTTCCATCATCACGCGCACGTATCAGGTATTGCCAACGATGTTTGCCCATCTGCCAAAAGCGCAGGCCGAAGTCAAACCAATCCCCTTGCTGGGCGCTGAAGAACAACCGGCAGCCTATTACAGCCCGGGTTCGGATGATGGCAGCCGTGCCGGATTTTTTGCTGCCAACATCTCCAATCTGAATACCCGTCCAAAATGGGAAATGGAAACCCTGACCATGCATGAAGCCATTCCCGGCCATCATTTGCAGGTCAGCATGGCTAAAGAAGCACCGGGATTACCGGATTTCCGCCGCAATGGCTGGTATGTGGCCTTTGGTGAAGGCTGGGCGCTGTATGCTGAAAGTCTGGGTTATGAACTCGGTTTTTATACCGATCCGTATTCCCGCTTTGGCAACCTCAACGATGAATTATTCCGCGCTGCCCGTCTGGTGGTTGATACCGGCATTCATGCCAAGGGCTGGAGTCGCGAACAGGCGATACGCTATCTGGATGAAAATACTGCCAATGCACCTAGTGATAATATCGTAGAAATTGACCGCTATATTGCCTGGCCTGGTCAGGCACTGGGCTATAAAATCGGTCAGTTAAAAATCCGTGCCTTGCGTGCCAAAGCGACTGCTGCGCTGGGCGACAAGTTTGATCTGCGAGGCTTCCATAATGCCGTGCTTGATAATGGCGCACTGCCGCTTTCGGTACTGGAAACCCAGATTGATTTGTGGGTCAGTCAGCAACAGACTAAGCCTTGAGGTTTGTGGTGTATTACGCCCTGTGGGCTAATACACCCTACGCACTAATACACCCTACCCGACATGCCTGCTTTTTCCATCCTGTTTTTTGAATTGTGTCTATGCTGCCCTCCATTGAACAACGTTTAGCCGTTGAATTAGTCGCCAAACCGCAGCAAATTGCTGCGGCCATCAGCCTGCTCGATGAAGGTGCCACCGTGCCTTTTATTGCCCGCTACCGCAAGGAAGCCACAGGCGGTCTGGATGATATTCAGTTGCGTCTGCTGGAACAGCGCCTGTCGTATCTGCGCGAACTGGAACAGCGGCGCGAAGCGATCGTCAATGCGATTACCGAACAGGGAAAAATGACGCCGGTTTTGCTGCATGCGATTATGCATGCGGAAGAAAAAACCGGTCTGGAAGATTTATATCTGCCGTACAAAATCAAACGCCGCACCAAAGCCCAGATCGCGCTCGAAGCCGGTTTGCTGCCACTCGCGCAAGCACTGCTGGCTGACCCGACACTGGTGCCGGAAGAAGTCGCCGCCGCTTATCTGCAACCGGCCTTTAAAACCGAAGCCGGTGATAATCCCGGTGTGGCCGATGTCAAGGCAGCGCTCGATGGTGCACGGCAGATTTTAATGGAACAGTTTGCCGAAGACGCCACCCTGTTGCAACAGTGCCGTGCCTATCTGCAGGAGCACGGTGTGGTGGAGTCGCTGGTCATCGAGGGCAAACTGGATGAAGGTGCCAAATACGCTGATTACTTTGCCTATTCCGAAGCCATCATGGCGATCCCGTCACACCGTGCGCTGGCGATTTTGCGTGGCCGCCGCGAAGAAATTCTGAATGTGGTGTTGCGACTCGACAGCGAAGAAGAAAAGCCTAAATGGGATGCGCCACTCAATCCGTGCGAAAGCCGGATTGCACACTTTTTTCACATCAGCAATCAGGGTCGGGCAGCCGACAAATGGCTGGCCGACACCGTGCGCTGGTGCTGGCGCGTGAAGATTTTCATGCATCTCGAAAGTGAATTCATGAGCCAGTTGCGCGAACGCGCCGAGCTCGAAGCCATCAATGTCTTCGCCCTGAATTTAAAGGCGCTGTTACTCGCAGCGCCTGCCGGTCAGCACGCTACCATGGGACTCGATCCGGGATTGCGCACGGGCGTAAAAGTTGCCATTGTGGACGCCACCGGCAAAGTGCTCGAACACAGCACCATCTATCCACATCAGCCGCGCAATGACTGGGATGGTTCACTGCACACACTGGCGCTTCTGGCAGCCAGGCATCAGGTTTCGTTAATTTCGATCGGCAATGGCACTGCTTCACGAGAAACCGATAAGCTGGCAGTGGATCTGATCAAACTGTGTCCGCAATTACACATGCGCAAAATCGTGGTCTCGGAAGCCGGTGCTTCGGTGTATTCCGCTTCCGAATTTGCTTCCAAAGAATTGCCCGATCTTGATGTCTCGATCCGCGGTGCGGTCTCGATTGCCAGGCGGCTGCAAGACCCGCTGGCCGAGCTGGTGAAGATCGATCCGAAATCCATCGGCGTTGGTCAATATCAGCACGATGTCAGTCAGAGCCAGTTAGCCAGATCGCTCGACGCCGTGGTGGAAGATTGCGTCAATGCCGTTGGCGTTGATGTCAATACCGCTTCCGTACCCTTGCTGGCGCGCGTTTCTGGTCTGAGTAACAGCGTTGCGCAAAGCATCGTCAACTACCGCGATACCCAGGGCCGGTTTACTTCCCGCGCCGCGTTGCGCAAAGTGCCGCGCTTAGGCGATAAAACGTTTGAACAGGCCGCCGGTTTCCTGCGCATCAGCGATGGAGAATTTCCACTCGACGCTTCGGCCGTGCATCCGGAATCCTATCCGCTGGTGGAAAAAATTCTCGCTGATGTGAAACGCGATGTGAAAAGTCTGATGGGCGACGCCGGGTTATTAAAAACTCTCAATCCGGCCAAGTATGCCGATGCCCGGTTCGGGATTCCCACCATCAGTGATATTTTAAAGGAACTGGAAAAACCGGGCCGTGATCCGCGTCCGGAATTTTCTACTGCGACCTTTAAAGAAGGTATCGAAGAAATCCGCGATTTGCGTCCGGAAATGATCCTCGAAGGCGTCGTCACCAACGTCGCGGCCTTTGGCGCTTTTATCGATATCGGCGTACATCAGGATGGATTGGTACACATCTCGGCGCTGTCGAATACCTTCGTCAAAGACCCGCACACGATTGTCAAAGTTGGCCAGGTCGTCAAAGTCAAGGTGCTCGAAGTCGATGAAAAACGCAAACGCATTGCACTGACTATGCGCCTGACAGACAGTGCACCCCAACCCGGCATCAGCCAGCGTCCTGACCGCGACGACAATAAACGCATGGCGCAACATAACAAACAACCGGCCGTAACTCCGGCTGGCAATGCCATGGCAGCGGCATTTGCCAAACTTCGCTCCTAGAAGCCTGCGCCTCTCTCTGGCTCTTGGCGGGGCTATGTCAGTTTTCCACTTCTGGCATTGCCTTGCCGCTTGCATATCAGCCCGCATCGATGATCGGGCTTTTTTTTGCCGGCAAATAATTGCTGATCGCCAATCTGTCGTAAAAAGTTAACCTATTAGCTTTATATTTAGAAAACTAATGTCTTTTCGATATTGTGTGCTTATACTGACTGAACGCTTTAGATGTCAATTAATTACGTCTTTTCTTATTCAGGGAGTGTCATCATGGATAGTTATCGGTTTTCTTGCACGCGGCGCTGGCTGCGGCTTTGGTCGGCAGCATTGCTGGTGGTGGTGTTAAGCGCCTGTGGCGGCGGCGATTTGGGTGGTCTCCGTTGTCAGATCAACGGGTTGGTGTTTGGCCTCAAACAGGGAAGCACGCTGGTGCTGGTGAATAACGGCACCGATACGCTCAGTATCACGCACGATGGTTATTTTACGTTCGGCAAACCAATTCCCCACAATGGCAGTTATCTGGTGACTGTCAAGACCCAGCCTGCCGGACAACTGTGTACCGTCACCAATGGTTTTGGCTGGGGCATCGTCAGTGACGTACTCAAACTCAAGGTCACCTGCTCAGCCGCCAAATCGTACACCATCGGCGGCAGTGTGACCGGACTGGCGACCGGTGGTCAGCTGAGTCTGCTCGATAATGGTGCCGATGCACTGACTATCGCGGCCAATGGCAAGTTTGTGTTTGCCACTCCGGTAGCGGCCAACAGCAGTTATGCCGTCATTGTCGCTGCACAACCAGCCGGTCAAACCTGTACCGTATCGAATGGCAGCGGTGCCGGGGTGGTGGCCAATATCAGCAATGTGGCTGTGACTTGTTCGACCAATACCTTCAGCATCAGCGGCAGTGTCAACGGACTGGCTTCCGGTCAGCAGGTCACGCTGCTGGACAATAATGCCGATCCGTTAATTCTGTCGGCCAATGGTAGTTTCAGCTTTGCCACACCAGTGGCGTATAACAGCAGTTATGCGGTGACTGTCGGCACTCAACCTGATTTTGCCACCTGCAGTGTGTCCAATGGCAGTGGTAGCGGCGTTGTGGCCAATGTCAGCAATGTCGCTGTGACCTGTGCACTCAATTCGTATACAGTCGCCGGCAGTGTCATGGGTCTGACCTCCGGACAGCAGGTGACGCTGAACAATAATGGCAGTGATCCGGTGACCGTGGCGGCCGATGGCAGTTTTGCGTTTGCCACACCGGTTCCGTATGGTGGCAGTTATGCGGTGACGATCGGCACACAGCCGATCGGAGAAACCTGCAGCGTCACTAATGGCAATGGTGCCAACATGGCGGCCAATGTGGGTAATGTGGCGGTGAGCTGTGTGGTTAACACCTTCAAACTGAGTGTCGCCATCACCGGACTCGATAGTAGCCAGCAACTTACCCTGCTCAACAATGGCGCAGATGCACTGATTATTAATGGCTCAACCACGAATAGCTTCAGTGTCAGTTTTGCTAGCAATATCGCCTATAACGGTGCTTATGCGGTCAGTATCAATTCGCAACCGGGTTCCGAAATTTGCACACTGTCGAATGGCACAGGTTCTGGCGTGATAGCAGATGTCACTTCAGTCAGAGTTACCTGCCACACAGTTATTATTTACAACCTCAAGGGTGGCCTTGAAGGTACCAATTTCATGTCTGGATTAGTGCAGGGCCAAGACTCAGATAATGCTTTTTATACCACCAGCAACTACGGCGGCACGTTAGGATACGGCACTATCGTCAAAATAACTCCAGATGGCACCTCCACCGTTCTCCATGATTTTGATTTACCAGACGGAATTCACCCCTATGCCACACTCATTTTCGGCCCAGATGGCAATCTGTATGGCACAACCAATACTTCTGGAGCAGTATATTCAGGTGCTGTATATAAGATCAGTCCAGCAGGCAACTTCACCGTTCTGCATTTCTTTAATGGCGGCACTGATGGTGGAACAAGTATGGGGGGGTTACTTCTGGCCACCGATGGTAATTTTTATGGAACTACATCGACGAATGGTTCTGGAAATCAGGGCACGATTTACCAAATTACCCCCGCTGGCAACTTTAGCGTGCTACATACGCTCACGGGTGCTGAAGGATCCTCTCCTTATGGCAGCCTGATTCAGGCTAACGATGGCAATCTGTATGGTACGACCAAAGATGGTGGCACATTTGGATCTGGCAGTGTATTTAAAATTACTCTGAGTGGCAACTTTACCTCACTCTACAGTTTTGCAGGAGGAACTGATGGTGCCTCTCCACGTGCCGGGGTTATCCAGGCAAAGGATGGCAATTTATACGGCACAACCATGAACGGCGGAGCAACGAATAAGGGCACCGTCTATAAGTTGACCCTTTCAGGAACAGAAACCGTACTACATGCCTTTGATGGCAGTATTGGCAGCAATCCAGAGAGTCCATTAAGCCAGGCAGCCTCAGGCATTATCTATGGAACCACTGATAATGGCGGTGCCAACAATGGCGGGACCCTGTTTGCCATAAATCCGCAAGGAATCACCACGCTGATTCACTCTTTTGACTATTCAACTGGTGATATTGAAACCACAGGGGTAATTAATGGCAAGGATGGCTCACTTTACGGCATATGTATGGGCGGGGGCGTCAACGGCAACGGTGCAATCTTCAAATTCTGACTTAATCGATAGAAAATTGGCCTCACAGCAGCCCGACTCCGTTCGGGCTGTTTTTGATTTCACATTTCCGGAATCAACGCATTCCACACAGCCATGCACTTTCATCAAGAACACACATATACTAATTCAGAAAAGTGACACACCGCAGCAGCCTGAGCCAAACACCTGATTTGTCTATATAATGACGCATCAACTTAGCCCTCAGGAATATCACCATGAACGACGTACAAAAATGGATAGCTCAAACCGTGACCGATAACCAGGTGGTTCTGTTTATGAAAGGCACGGCGCAATTCCCACAATGCGGTTTTTCTGGCCGCGCGATCCAGATTTTAAAGGCCTGCGGTGCCAGCGGTCTGGTCACCATCAATGTACTTGACGATGCCGATGTACGTCAGGGCATCAAGGATTACTCCAACTGGCCCACCATTCCACAACTGTATGTCAAAGGCGAGTTTATCGGCGGCTCCGACATCATGGGTGAAATGTTTGACTCCGGCGAACTGAAATCGCTGATCCAATCCTGATTCAGTCTGCCTTGAACAACACTGCGCCAGAACGTCTGATCATTGCCATCACGGGTGCCACCGGTGTGGTCTATGCCGTGCGCCTGCTCGAAGTGTTACGCGCCACCACCAGCATACAAACCCATCTGGTGATTTCTGAAGCCGGGCTGATGAGCCTGCATCAGGAAACCGGCATGAAGAAAAAACAGCTCGAAGACATGGCCGACGTGGTGTATAACGTGCGCGATATCGGCGCGGCCATCGCCAGCGGTTCGTTTCAGACCATGGGCATGATAGTCGCACCCTGTTCGATGAAAACGCTGGCCTCAGTTGCGCTGGGTTTGTCGGAAAATCTTATCAGCCGGTCCGCCGACGTCACCTTAAAAGAACGCCGTCGGCTGGTACTGATGGTGCGCGAAACGCCATTTAATCTGGCCCACTTGCGCAACATGACGTCGGTCACGGAAATGGGCGGCATTATTTTCCCGCCGCTGCCCAGTTTTTATCAGCACCCGACCTGCATTGCCGACATGGTCAATCACAGCGTAGGACGGGTACTGGATTTATTCCACATTCCACACCAGCTCACGCCGGAATGGCCGGGTTTAAAAGGCTGATCAGGCCGAAGGCACGGTAAACTGTTTGCGCAGCCAGCGTACTGGTGCACCGATGAGCGGCAATTTCTGCAGCAATTCTTCCGCCGCATCCCAGTAATCACGATGCACACTCACCAACCCGTTTTCATCAAACTGTAAGTGCGATGCCCCGACAACCGAATACGGCTTGCCCTTGAGGCCAAAATCAAACGTCCAGGTAACGAAGGCATTCTTTCCCTGTAACACCTGCACATGCATATGAAAACGCGGCGCTTCCGTGGTGGCAAACATATGCTCAAAAATGGCCGTAATGGCAGCTACGCCCTGAACTTGATTAAACGGATCTTTAAAGCGTGCATCCGCCGCATACAAATTCGCTGCCTGCGCCACACTGGCTGGCGTCAGGCTGGTGTACCACGATAACAGACGATCGAGCTGCTCCGTATAATCAACCGCCGCGGCATTCATGGCGCTACTCGCTTCATCAGAAAAAAACGCCAGCGATAAGGCAATAGCCGCATTAATTTCAGCACCATGGTAAACCTCCGTGGAAAATGTATTTCAAATTGACCTGCCCGGATGCCGCGCCAGATCGCCTGCGCTGCCTGTCCGGCGGTTTGAAGTGCCGGCATATAAAAACTGTTTTTTTCGGTCAGCTCGGTGGCCACAAAACCCGGGTTAATCAAGTACACATTTAAGCCTCGCGGGTGCAAGTCAGTGTAAAGAATTTCTGCCAGATTGATTAATGCCGCTTTGCTCGGACCATACACCGTGGCATTCGGCAAACCGATATAGCCAGCCACACTGGCCACCAGAGCGATGCCGCCACAACCTTGCGCCAACATCGCCGGCAATACCGTTTCCAGTCCGGCATACACGCTGCCCAGATTGATTTTCAGGGTATGCATCGCTGCTGTCGCGGTGACTTCCCAACTGCGTTCGGGTCGGTAGTCGGCAGCACAAAAAACCACCAGATCCAGACCACCCAATTGTGCCAGCACATGCTGATAGGCTGCGCGCCAGGCCAGAGTATCGGTCGCATCAAAGGGCACCACAAAAGCATGTTCATGATCTTGCGCCACTTGCTGCAAACGCTCCAGACGACGTGCCGACAAGACCACCAATGCGCCCTGCTGCATAATTTGTTGCGCCATGGCTGCGCCGATACCACTCGACGCGCCAATGATCCAGATGCGCTTACCGGTCCAGCTGAGGGTTGGAGTATTGAGCGCCATCATGGAACCCGTTTTTTAAAAAACAGCGTCACCTGACCCAATTCCACACCCAACTTTTGCATACTGGCGCGATTCATCATCGATTGATCGTCGAGCAAAAACATCCAGTCATCAAATTGCATCTGATAGTTGCTGCCATCGACCGGCAATAACAGCGTGTACTGCCAGTGCAGTGCGTTGCCCGCAACCTGCCCCGTGGCTTCACCAATCACGTCTGCTGCGGTACCATGCCAGATACCATCTACCGACTGAATCAGGGTCCAGATACGTTGCTGTTTGCTGCCATCATCGTACTCAAAACGCTCATCCAGAATTAATTTATTTTGCTCCTGACGTCCGGCAATAGTCACATGAAAACGCTTGGTGACTTCACCACTGCGTTTTTGAAACATACCCCAGGCATCGGTCGTACCGACAAAATAACGCACCAGATCAAGCGAGGGTTTGACTTCAGCATAATGGCTTACCTCGGGGGCAGAGCAACTGCACAGCAGCAAAAGCGAACTCAGTAGCAACAGGGCTATTTTCATTTTCAAACTCCTCGGGATGCAACAGGCAAGCGCCACAACAACAGCAACGCCATGGATTTAAACAGACAGGGCAAACCGGCATAAGCCCAACAGAGCGCACTGTTGGCCGGCAAGCCGGGGTGATAATCAACATAAGCCAGCAACGGCAGCGCTAAACCGGAAACCGCCAACGCCAGTTTGGCCAGCAGTGTCCAGACGCCGTAATACGCGGCCGCAGGAGCTTCGGGTTCGATCACCTGCGCCAGCAACACCGGCGGCAACGCCAGATCTGCGCCCAGCGCCAGTCCGGAGGTCAGGCAAATCAACAAAAATCCCGCGACCGAACCCGACTGTAACCAGCCGGTGCCGGCAAAGGCCAGTAAAGAAAGCACCATGCCACAGCGCCAGCTGGCCAGCACACCAATCCGCCTGGCCAGATGTACCCAGCATGGCAAACCAATGGCCGCAGCAATAAAATAGGCGGCCAGAAAAGCGGCCGTATACCCTTCAGCGTGCAGATAATCGCGGATAAAAAACAGCACCAGTGTTGCCGGTACCGAAACAGAAACCGCATTCAAAAAATACGGCCCGAGCAAACTCAGAAATTCCCGGTTGGTGCGCAAAACCTGCCAGTCAGCGCGCCAGTGTTGTTGCGGCACGGAGGTGCGGCACGGCACCAGCAGCAACAAAGCCAGCAGCGCCAGGCCAAGAATGAATGCAAACAACAGGCTGTACCATCCCATATGGATAGCCATATGCGCCGGATCACGTACCAGAATCAAACCGGGCACGATGCTGGCAAAAATCACGCCCAGCAATCCGGCTGCTTCACGCCAGGCCGCCGCATCCAGAACACTCACCGAACCCATTGCATGCGGCAGGCGGGCACCCCAGGAAAGGTAAGCAATATTGAGCATGCTGTGCGCCATATACACCAACACCAGCATGACTGCCAGCCACAACAGTAAATACTCCTGCCGTACCTGCGGCAGCCACAAACCAGCAAAGGCCAGCGCCAGCAACACCCCGGCAGCACCAAACCAGCCGGCAATGCGTCCCTGCAACCGATCGATTATCCGCCCCAGCAACGGGTCCTGCAAAGCATCCACAAAACGCGCCAGAAATAGCACCCAGCCTACACTGGCCAGCGACAGACCCAGCTGGGTGGTGTAATAGGATGGTGCCTGAATATAAATAGGCAAGGCCGACATCGCCAGCGGCAAGCCCAGCAAACCATAGGCTATCCCGGAGGTTGTCCGGCTCATTTTTTTTCACCCAACAACTGGGCGCGCAATTCGCGATCCTGACTGCGCTCATCAAGCCAGATAGAAAAAAATGCCTGCGCCATTTCAACATCGGGGATATCGGCAATCAACACATGCTGATTGTAAAAACGGCAGCCATGTTGGGGCAGATATACTCCGATCAGCTGATCGCCTTCGACGACATCAGGAAATACCTGACGTAAGGTGTGCTCCCACTGCTGCAGGCGTGGGGCCGGAAAACGCCCGGCACTCAAACGGCGGATTTCTTCCATGCTGATTTGCACGAAGCGCTCACTGCTGATGCGACGGTGATAAGTCAGCTGCAAAGCAAACTGGGCATTGGGATTCATGGGCAGATGCTCACTCCATAACACCGCACTGTAAATCGGCAAACCAAACCAGCTCAACTGTCCGTGCCCGACCTGCTGCATACCCGGCAACTGCTGTTGCCATGACTGTGCCATGGCATGCACACTCCAGAAAGACAACAACAGCAGCAAGCGCGGGTTCATGCCTGGTTACGCCGTTTTGTGAAGCAGAAACTGCACCACGTCAGTTTTACCTTCGTCGAAACCGGCTTCGCAATAGGCGTAGTACAAACGCCAGATACGCATAAAGCGGGCATCAAACCCCTGCTGCAAAATCGTGTCATGACTTAATTCCCAGGCACGATGCCAGCGTCGCAGGGTTTCCGCATAATCGGCACCAAAGCGATAGGACTGTTCAGTCACCAGACCGGAGCAGGCAGCCTGAGCACTGAAACGTTCCGGACTGGGCAACATCCCACCGGGAAAAATATATTGCTGAATAAAATCGGTACTACTACGATAGCGTTCAAAATCGGCTTCGTTAATGGTGATCGACTGGATTACTGCTCGCCCACCGGAACGCAGCCGTGCCGCCACCGTGGCAAAGTACTCCGGCCAATAACGCTCACCGACTGCTTCAACCATTTCAATCGACACCACCGCATCGTATTCACCACGCAAATCGCGATAATCACATAACTGCAAATCGACCAAGTGTTCACGCTGCAGGCGTTGCATGCGCTCACGTGCAAACTGCAATTGCGCCGCCGAAATGGTCACACCGGTGACTTTAATGCCCAGCGCGCTGGCATGCTCGGCAAAGCCACCCCAGCCACAGCCAATTTCAAGCACATGATCACCGGCCACCAAGTGCAATTCATCAATGATGCGCTGGTATTTACGTGCCTGTGCATCGGCCAGCGACAGGCTGTAATCTCCGGCAAACAAGGCACTCGAATAAGTCATGCTCGGATCGAGCCATAACTGATAAAAATCATTCCCCAGATCATAATGCGCGTGGATATTGCGTTTACTGCCTGCACGGGTATTGGGACGCAGCCAATGGCGCAAGCGATACCACCAGCTCACCAACATGCCGCCATGCACAGCGCGCGTAATGGCGTTCTGATTTTGTATCGCCAGACGCAACAGTGCCGTTAAATCCGGAGTGGCAACCCAGCCCTGTTCGACACATTCAGCAAAACCAATATCGCCGCCGCGCAGAATCCGGCCACAGGCACGCCAGTCCAAAATTTGCAGCGTGGCGTGGGGTGACTGATGCAAATTGCCAAATGTGTGCTGATGGCCTTCCGGCGTCACCAACAGCAAATATCCTTTGGTTAACCGTCCCAGCAGTGCCAGCAGCATTTTGGCCGCTGACGGTAGCGGTTGGGTAAGTTGGCCGGTTAATTGTGTCTGATTCACTTTGGAAGCTCCCCGGAATGTGACGTAGTCGAATAAGTAATCGGATCGTTTGGCGCCTGCGGTTTGGACACCCACGGCACCCGTTTCACCCACAGCTTGAGCGCCTGCCAGTTAATGCCCAGCACAATCCCCATGGTCAGCAGCGGCTGCATAAAAAGCGCGCGTCGCAGGCTGACATTGGTCAACGGCACCGTAGTACCGCCGAGGGCGGTTTTTAACAACACGCCCCCATCATCAACATAATCGAGCCGCACCAACGAGTTCGTGTCAGTTTCACGGAAGTGAAAGACGTAATGACCGTTCACCTGACAAAACGGTGACACGTGAAAATTTTTCTGACACTGTATTTCTGTCTGTTCTGTAATCGGCACGCCATTAGCTGCCGTGAGCAAATAACGATGGCTTTCACCAAAGGTATTATTCACTTCGGCCAGCACAGCACGCAGAGCTCCCCGGGCATCATGGCAATACCAGAAACTCACCGGGTTAAACGCAAAACCCAGCAGACGTGGAAAAGTCTGTAACCAGATTTCCCCATCGGCCTCGATGCCAGCCTGCTGCAATACCTGACGCATCCATTGCTGCGGGTCAGAGCCGTCGCGAGCGCCATAATCACGCAACCACAGCGAAGCCGGACGCCAGTGGTTAATGCCCATCCAGAACGAATTCAATTCCGTCAACCGGGCCAGATTGACACGCACATAAAACACCGGATAAACAAACCGGTGCAGCAGCGGACGTACACGTTCATGCATCACCTGCCCGCGCAACAGCAAGCCTGCCGGTGCCGGATTCATAACTTGGCCCATCCGGGCAAGGCGGTAAAATCGGACACCACATTCAGTGCCGATTTCAGACCATCTTCATGAAAACCATAACCCGTCCAGGCACCGGCAAACCAGATTTTGTTTTTTCCCTGAATCGAGCCGAGTTGCTGTTGCGCCCGGATCGCCGGCTGATCAAACACCGGATGTTCATAATCAAATTGTGCCAGCACCAATTTCTCATCCGGCATCACATGCGGATTGAGAGTGACCATGAGTGGTGTTTCAAACGGGAGATTTTGTAACGCGTTCAGCCAGTAACTGACACACACTGGCCGATGACTGTTTTGCAGCCGATTACCCAGATAATTCCATGCCGACCACACCTTGCGACGGCGCGGCATGAGACGCAAATCGGTATGCAACACGGCAGTATTTTTTTGGTAGTGCACGGCCGACAGCAACGCTCTTTCGGTCGGATTGGCATCGGACAACATCCGTAACGTTTGCGGCGCATGGGTGGCAAAAATCACCGCATCCACCAACTCCGAACCTGTGGCAGTCGTGACTTCAACTCCGCTGCCCCAGCGCTTGACGGATTTGACCGGCGTGTTGAGGCGACAGTCAGACAGGGTGGCGGCGATTTTTTTCACATACTCACGCCCGCCACCGCTGACGGTTTGCCATTGCGGCCGGTTCTGAACCTGCAGCAGCGCATGATTGAGACAGAAACGGATAAAGCTGCTGGCCGGATACAATAAAATCGCATGTGGCGAGCTCGACCAGATGGCGGCTGCCATCGGCAATAAATAATTATCTCGGAATGTGGTGCCATAGCCTTCGGCAATGAGCAGCTCGCCCAGTGTTTCTTCACTGTTAGTCGTACGCAGCAAATAGTCCTGCGCCAGGCGGTTAAAGCGCAAAATATCGCGCAACATCAACAAAAACGTCGGCGAAAACAGATTGCCGCGTTGGGCAAAAACACTGTCCAGACTGGTGCCAGCCCACTCAAGAGCACCGTCCTGCATCGAGACCCCAAACGACATGTCGGTCGCATGACTGGACACATCGAGTTCATTCAGGAGCGCGACCAGGTTCGGATAGGTCAGATGGTTATAGACCAGAAAGCCGGTATCGACCGGATGGGTATGACCATCGAGTGTCACCTCAACGGTATTGGTGTGCCCACCCAGATAGGAGCCGGCTTCATACAAAATCACATCATGGGCACGCGATAACAAATAAGCACTCGCCAGCCCGGAAATACCGGCACCGATGACAGCAATACGTTGTCTTTTCTGACTCATTTGCGCTTCACATTCACTAAAAAAGATTGCATCCGACTGACCCTGTGCTAATATTACTACCAATAAAACAGAAAAGCTACTAATGAGTAACTTTAATTTACCAATGAGTATTTTCAGCAAAATCAGCTTCAAAGACCAGGCCTTCAAACTGCGCGAAAGCGCCATTCTGGACGCCACCACCAGCATACTGGGCGACAAAGGTTATGACTTAATGACCATGGATGATGTCGCCAATGCGGTGGGTATTTCCAAACCCAGTTTATACAAACATTTCAAATCCAAAGAAGAATTAATCGGTCAGGCACTGATTCGCCTCATCGATGGTGCGATTGATTTTTTGGGACAGATAGACAAGCAACTAGACCCGGCAGAAAAGCTCATGGTGTTGCTCGAATGGGCACTGCGGGTTCGCCTGCAGGGTGGCATGCCTTTTTTACCATCCACCAGCACCAGTGTACGCGCCATGCTGATGAAAAACCTCAGCTATATTACCCGGATTTTAAAACTCAACAGCCAGCTCGAAAAACTGGTGATCGCCGCCCAAAAAGCCGGCCAGCTTAATCCCGACCTGCCCTGTGATGTGATTCTGTTCAGCTACTATTCGCGCACCTGTGACCCGGCGGTCGAGTATCTGAAAACCTTCAGCAAAATGAAGGACGACGCTATTATCGAGCATATGCTGCAAGTCGCTTTTGCCGGTATCCGCCCTTTACCATGACAGCGTTGCTGTGGTTGCGACGCGATTTACGTCTGTTTGATCAGGCGGCACTACATCATGCCCTGACCAGTGGCAAACAAGTGGTGTGCGTATTTATTTTTGACAGCACGATATTGGCGCCACTGCCGCGCCGCGACCGCCGGGTGGCCTTTATCTGGCACAGCCTGAAACAAATCAAACAAGAATTAAACCGCCACGGCAGCGACCTGATCGTGCGCCACGGCGACCCGCAACAACTCATTCCAGAACTGGCGCTGCACTATCAGGCCAGCGCGATCTACACCAATCATGACATCGAACCCCAGGCGATACAACGCGACGGGAAAATCGCCCAGCGCCTGGCCAAGCTGGGCATCCCACTGCATGACTTCAAGGATCAGACGATATTTGAAAAGGACGACATCCTGACCCAGAGCGGCACCATGTATCAGGTATTTACGCCCTATAAACGTGCCTGGCTGGCCAGACTTAATGAGCCGCTGCTCGCTTCCTACCCGATCCAGCCGCACCTGAATCAACTCAAACCGCTACCGATGGAAGCCATGCCTGAGCTGACCGGACTGGGCTTTGAAAACATCGACGTTGCCAACTTACAGCCCGGCATGGATGGTGGTGAAATTCTGTTCAATGATTTTTGCCAGCGCATTGAGCAATACCACCTGAGCCGTGATTTCCCTGGCATTAAAGGGGTGTCGTACTTATCCGTGCACCTGCGCTTTGGCTCAGTATCAATTCGCGAACTGGTGCGCACCGCCCTGCAGATCGGCGGCCCCGGCGCTGAATGCTGGCTATCCGAATTGATCTGGCGCGAGTTTTATCAGCAACTGCTCTGGCATCGCCCAGAACTGGTCAGCCATACCTTCAAAACCCACTACGATGAGCTACCCTTCCCCAATAATCGCGACTATTTTTCCGCGTGGTGCGCAGGCCATACCGGTTTCCCGATAGTCGATGCGGCCATGCGACAATTAAACCAGACGGGGTTTATGCACAACCGCCTGCGCATGATTGCGGCCAGTTTTTTAGTCAAGGATTTACTGGTCGACTGGCGCTGGGGAGAGCAGTATTTCGCCCACCACCTCAATGATTTTGATCTGGCCTCCAACAATGGTGGCTGGCAGTGGGCAGCGTCCACTGGCTGTGATGCACAACCGTATTTTCGCATTTTCAATCCGGTCACCCAATCGCAACGTTTCGATCCTCAGGGTGAGTTTATTCGTCGCTACTGCCCGGAGCTGGCCCATTTACCGGATAAAGCCATTCATGCCCCCTGGCTGTGCGACATTCACTGCCACTACCCAGCACCACTGGTTGATCACGCGCAACAACGACAGGCCGCACTGGCCTTGTTTAAACAAGGCATAGATTAAATTCCCGCGCCATGCCCTTCGCACGTGTCACCCACGCTGAAATGCGCTATCATCATTCATCGGCCATTTCAGGCACCTCTGCTTTCGGAGTACTTCATGTCCAAAATTCCAGCCCCTCTGTTATTGGTATGTCTGCTGAGCGCATGCAGCACCTCGCATTCTCCTTCAATGGCCGCACCAGCGAGCACTCAGGATCGTTTAGGTAAAGCCATCGTTTCACCCTTAAACGATTTTAATTTGATGCGAGACGAGATCCCGCCGGTCATCACCGCAGCGCTGAAAAATCCCTACCAGATCCCGGCCGCACTCGATTGCAGCACGCTTGCTGAACAGATCACCGAACTCAACAATGCGCTCGGTGCCGATCTCGACGCCATCCACACCAAAGATGAAAAATCCTATACTGAAAAAGGCGGGGTTTTTGTCCAGGATGAAGCCATCGGCTCGGTCGAACGCACTATCAACGGCGCCATCCCATTCCGCAGCTGGATCAGAAAATTTACCGGCGCTGAAAAACATTCCAAAGAAATGGCCACAGCCATCGCCGCCGGCATCGTGCGGCGTGCTTTTTTAAAAGGTATCGGTCAGGAACATGGCTGCCAACCACCGGCGGCCCCCATCCCACCAGTGCCTGAAGAAACCCCTGCCATTTCAAAACAATAACGCATTAGCAGCGTAAGAAACCACTGGAACCTGCGTTCATTTTTTGGTCATAACCGGGCCTTCAATCTGTTCGATAGCCACCCTGCCTTCACGGATCGCTTTTTCCAAATCACCTGCGAGCAACACATCCAGCTCTGCGCCCGACATCGCCATCGCCTTAATGCCAATGGCCCGATTGCGTCCGCGGGTTTTGGCCATATACAAAGCCGAATCGGCCAGATGAAGTGATTTTTCCCAATTGGCATCAATCTCACCGTCCGCTCCCGGTGGCAATGCAATAAAACCAGCTGAAATCGTTACCTGTACGCTTTGCTCATCCAATGCTATAGACGTTGATCCCACCATGGTCAAAATTCGTTCAATTACCTGGGTAAAATTTTCTATCGACGTGTGGTTCAAAAAAACCAAAAACTCTTCCCCACCCCAGCGCATAAGCATATCCTGCTCGCGCATCACCAGCGACAGACGCTGACTAATTTCCTTGAGCACAATGTCGCCGCCTGCATGGCCATAGGTATCATTGACCAACTTGAAGTAATCGATATCAAGAATAATTAGCGCATGCGGTAAAAACACGCCTGCTTCCCGACTGCGCCGGTCTTTCATGCGGGTGCGGAATTGCATCACATCATGAAACGCACGCCGGTTGAGCAAACCCGTCAAGGGATCGCGATGGGTTTTATTTTCCAACTGGATATTTTCCTCCTGCAAGGCGTGATTAACCTCCCGGATCTGGCGGTAACGATTAAAAATAAACACCGACAGCGCTGCCGCAATCACGGATGCCAGAATAAACGCCAGTTGTTGCAAACTCTTATTGGCACTTTCGATGCTCAGGCGCCGATTTTTTTGCTCCAGCAACTCAAGCTGTTTTTCGCCCTCCTTAGCATCAAACCTGGCCTTGATTTCAGCCACTGCTCGGTCACGGTCGATGCTAAACAATTCCAGCGATAACTTGCGCTGCTCACTGATGGTCTCAAATGCCTGCTTATACAAACCTGATTTTTCATACGCCAGGGCCAACTGCCCCAATACCGCCTCAAGCTCAGGGCGGGCATCCGCATTCCGCATAAATTCAATACCCAGTGCAACTTCACTGACACCAAACCGGTTGAATCCCAGTCCCATATGGCACAAACCGGAATTAATATTGGCTGCCGCCATGATTTCTTTATCACCACGCTCCCGCGCCAACGCATGCGTCTGATTGGCATACCGCACGCACTGCACATACTGTTGCTGCGTAAACGCCATATCAGAGAGGTTGTTAAGAGCAACCATTTCGCCCTTTTTATCGGCAATTTTACGTGCCATTTCCAACGCACTGAGATACGACTTGCCAGCCGCAGGTATATTACCCAGGTCTGCGAAAATAGTGCCGCGATTGATTTCCAGCTTCACCAGCAAGTTATTGGCATGCAATGTGTCTGCAATTTTCGTCGCTTTATCAAAGTACTCCATGGCCAATTGCGGATTTTTCAAACCCTGATACAAGGTACCCAGCATATTGAACGTAGTCGCACGTTGAAATTCTTCTGACACCGAATACCCTTGCGCATTCTCCAGCGAGACCAGTAAATAATTCAGTGCTGCCTTGGAATCACCAAGATCCTGACAAATATAACCAGCCACGGCATTCACCAGACTTGTCACTGCAGGCACATGTAATTGATCCGCCAGCACCAGAGCTTGTCCGATCAGAACGCGCGCCTGATCTGCCTTACCATCCATCTGATACAGAGCCGCCTGAAAATTAAGCACCAAAACTTTTGCCTGCAGATCGGTTTTCGCCAGCACCGCCAAGATGGCATTAAAATGACGCGCCTCGTCATATTTCTGGTTACGGAGATCCATATCCACCAACCCGGCCAGAACCGCACGTTTGTTTTCCAGCGAAATGGTGACAGTTTCACGTTTATACAGCAGGTTCAGACGGACAATCGCCGCCGGCAGATCGGTAACGGACGAATCCAGAATATGGTTAATTTCGGCATACAAAGCCGCGTTTTGAATGGTCTCATCAGCGGCATGGGCAGAGCCGCCAAGCCACAGCAGGCTGAGCAAAACAAGGCAGGAGTATCTGTGCAAAGTCGCTGATATCATGACTCAGAATCCCGGCAACACCATTTTTCTCATGCATTCGATCTTTGCTGCAATTCAAAGCAAAGTGCCATTAACTTTTTTATAGACTGCCTAAAACTCGGTCACCGTTTCATGTTGCACCGGACCTTCTATCTGCTGGATGCTGACCTTACCTTCGCGGATCGATTTTTCCAAATCACCCTGCAGCAATTGATCCAGATCTTCCTTGGGAATTTCGATAGTTTTAATGCCGATAGCCCGATTACGTCCACGAGTTTTGGCCATATACAAGGCCGAATCAGCCAGATGCAATGATTTTTCCCAGTTGGCATCAATTTCACTTTCCACACCCGGAAGCAGAGAAATATATCCGGCTGAAATCGTTACCTGCAACTGATGTTGTTCCAACTCAATCGGCCTGGCACCAACGGTGATCAAAATCCGTTCCACTACCCGGGTTAAATTGTCGGGTGGAATATGATTTAAAAAAATCAGAAACTCTTCACCTCCCCAGCGCATAAGCATATCCTGCTCGCGCATCACATGACTCAGGCGCCGGCTGATTTCAACCAATACCACATCCCCGCCAGCATGGCCATAATTGTCATTAACCAGTTTAAAGTGATCAATATCAAGAATAATGAGTGCATGCGGTGGCATTGCGGCCGCATCCGGATTACGCCGCTCGATCATTTGGGTGCGGAATTTCATCATGTCATGAAAAGCACGCCGGTTAAGCAAACCGGTCAATGGATCGCGGCTCGACTGATGCTCCAGCTTGACATTCGCTTCCTGTAAATTACGGTTGGTTTCCCGGACCTTGCGATACAGATAAAAAATCGTTACTGCAATTGCTGCCGCAATTAACGCGGCCAGAATAAACACCACCCGCTGCAAACTTTTGTTTTTTATTTCAATACTTTGAACCTGATTTTTTTGCTCGAGTAATTCAATTTGTTTTTCCTGTTCTTTGGCATCGAACTTGGCTTTCATTTCTGCCACCGAACGGTCGCGGTCGTCGCGGAACAATTCCATCGACAGCGAACGCTGCTCTTCCATGGCCCTGTAAGCTTCTTTGTATAATCCAGCCTTTTCATACACCGACGCCAGCTGCCCCATCACTTGCTCAATATCCGGACGCGCATTAAAACTGCGTAAATAAGCCAATCCCAGGGCAACCTCGTTCGCACCCTGCTGGAAAGAACCCAAACCAATATGACACAAACCCATATTAATATCGGCACTGGCGATCAGCGGTTTATTGTCGCTCCGGCTCGCCAGCGCAAAGGTCTCATTGGCATACTGAACGCATTTAGAATACTGTTTTTGGCTGAACGCCACATCGGCAATATTATTGACCGCAATAATTTCGAGACCTTTATCAGAAATTGTCCGCGCCATCTCCAGTGCTTTCTGATAGGATTTACTGGCCTCTGGCAGATTATTTTTATCTGAATACACATTGCCACGATTAATTTCCAGCTTCGCCAACATGTTTTTGGCATTCAGGCTTTCGGCGATTTTAGTGGCTTTTTCGATATACTCAAGTCCCATATCCGGATCTTTCAAATCCAGATACAGCGTACAAATGGCATTGAGTGTCGTCGCGCGACGTAAATTGGCAAAGACGGAATCACCTTCGATGGCATCCAGCGAAGCCAGCAAATGCTTCAGGGCGGCTTTGAAATTACCCTGTTCCTGATACACAAACCCGGCTTCGGTATTCACCTGGCTCGTCACCACCTTAACCTGGACTTTATCGGCCAGCACCAGCGCATGTTCAATCACTTCACGCGCCTCAAGCAATTTGCCCTGATTGCGCAACAAACCGGCCTGATAATCCAACGCCATCGCCGTAGCCCAGACATCCTTATTTTTATTGCCCAGATCAGCGAGTTCGGTATTGAATTTGGTTGCACTATCAACTTGCTGACTGCGGATGTACAAATCCACCAAGGCAATTAAAATATCGCGCCTTTCTGCCAGCGAAGTGTGGGCGGCTTCATTATGATAGAGCGCACTCAATTCAGTGATGGCGGCAGACAAATCCGTCACCGACAAATCTTGAACATGGCTGATTTCAGTATGAGTAGAATCAATCTTAGTCAGTACGTCAGACGCTGTCGCTGACATACTCAGCCAACACAGGCAGGCAATACCAACTAAAAAAAATCTTTCCAAAAAATTGGGCATCATCCGGCGAATTCCTGGTAACACATCGATTCAACATTTATCTATGCTTTACTGCAACCATTATCCGCGGTGACATTTGCACCGATGACCTTTGTCGTAAATTATTGCATTAAATGAACGTAGTCAATAGAGATATGAGAATAATTTAGGCAATTAAATGCAGAAAAGCAACTGTTTTTTGCACCAACATGCATGTCACTTTACCGTAAAAACACCTACGTCGACACCGCCAATAAGCGAAACAGGCTACTTAATTCTAGCTAATAAGCCCTGTTTATCAAGATAAATCCATACAGACGCATGAATCACGCCCTTGATTACTAAAAAACCATTTTAAAATGGGACGTTGAAGCACTTAAGCTACCAATTAAGCGCAAGACAAACACAACAAAAAAATCAAGGCAAATTGAATGTAGCTGTTTTCCACTCAATTTGCCTGTGTATTACTGCCGCGTTGAATGTTGAATAAATCACCAGGACAACTCATCTGGCACCGGCTCATTTTGTAGTTCCGGCTCCTGGTAAAAGCCCACCAATCGGTTCGCAAATTCTTTTTCCAGCCTTTGCGAGTCATGGAATAGCGTCTCCAAATTGTATTGGTGTAACTTTTCATGATGGGCCACCGTGACATTCTCCCCCTGACATCCCACAATCACACACGCATCTTCATTCCCCTGAGCATTCAAAAACAGGGCGATCAATGGACTTCCTTTGCTCAGCAAATTAACGATGCATTTTTTATAATTTTCGAATTGATCATACCGATAGAAATTCGGACTGGGCAAACCAATGTGGGCAGCATTGGCTTTAAAAGTATTTTCATCAGATAGCGCTTTTTCCAAATCTGTTTGGGAGTCAGGAGCAACTAAATCTTCATCGGGAAAATAACCCTTCAGATCATCAAACTCAAAGATATGAGCAACCGTCAACAGTGCTGCAGTCATGTAATTATTTGCCACCTGATGGCAAATATGCGACTCTAAAATCCCAGCACCATCAGGACGCGCCACATCAATATGCGGCATTCTTTCTGCGTCTTTCCGCACTTTATTTTCAGACCACTCCAGCAACGCACATATCTTGCCTCTGGCGCGCTCATTGGAATACAGGGAATACCTGGACACCGTTTTAAAGCCGGCCGCATCCAAACAAGTTTTGAGATCTGGATCTGCCTCATTTAATACCTCATGGAAACGCTCAAGTAAATCCCGAAATTCCGCATCGGAAAAATCAGCAATATTTTTTTTTGCCACTTCGGCTGAAAACTGGATCCATTTAGTCAATTCCTGATGTAATTTTTGGTAATGCGGCGCAACCGCGGAGTCATTTGTGAGCCGATCCAAATACCTTTGCTTGAGACCTGCCGGGCAGGGAATTTCTCGTTGCACCTGATTGGCAGCATTAACAGAATTTCTACGGGAGGGGGAGGGGGATGGGAATGGGGAACCGAGCGGGGTTAACATAAACAACTCCTTCACTATTAAAAAAATAAATGGCACTAATAACAATTACACCGTACGACTGAGCCGGGCATCGGGTGAATTACAGGGAAAATTCCACCCGCCCATTGTGCCTGCCCTCCAGCCACCCGCCCATTGTGGATTTCCGTTAAATTTTGTGCACAATTCTTTTGTACGTGATACGGATGAGCCGTCGTCAATCGCTTCATTCTGAGCAATACGGAAATGTCTCCAAATTGACCGATTCCAGCGCCGGCTGACTGAAGATCAACAAACCACCGCTCAAGTCCCTGGCCAGTAACTGCGAAGAGTCATACAGCGCTGCAACATTGCATTTATGCAATTGACCGCTGTGGGCGATCACGACAGTATCACTGTCCGGATCTGATTTCACCACCACACAGGAATACATCCACTCCTGCGTTAGCAGTTTTCCGATCTCGGCCGGTGTCAGCGCTTTCAGCCATGCGGGGTTTTCTTGTTCAATACTCTGACGTACCATCCTGAAAATAAATTCTTTGAATGAATTAACCGCCTGAATTTTATGCTGCAATTGTTTGCTGACATCGGCGTTGAGTTTTGACTTTGTCCACGATTTTTTTTGCACTGATGAATAATCAAGGCTCAACACTTCATCCAGTATTTTGATAGGGTCAGCGCGTTGAAATAAGCTGCAGATGGGTGCCGCCATGGTCGCCATGGTCAACGGATCAACGACAGGCTGGCCGCAATTTTCATTCACGCGCGGCGCAAAGCGCAGACTGATGTGATAAGGGCCGAACCCCTGGGGGTCCAGAAATTGTGGAAGTTGCATCCGTCCGCACAAACAATCGCTCGCATCCAGTAAAAAAGGAGCCACGACCGGCAGGTTACGGGCAAGCGCCTGATGCAGGCACGCCTTGTAGGTTTCGGCATCCTGGCACCGCACAAACTCAGGGTTGGGCAACCCGAACCTGTTTGCCAGCTCCACAAAGTCATTGGCGCAGTGGCTGGCTGCAACTTCCTCTCTGGCAGAAAATTCTGTCGCTTCCTCCCCCAAGTCGGCACACAGCAACTCTTGCGGCAAGTCCAACCCGAAAAATTCAGCGACAGTTGCCAGCGCGGCCACCTGATGCGGACTTCCCTTTTGCCCCACAACATGATCATCGCCAAACAGTTCTCCATTACGGCGAAGCAATTCAACCGGTGCACGCAGTTGGAGCTGCTGCTCAGACCATTCCAGCAACGCACATACTTTCCCCCGGGCGCGCTCACTGGAATAGAGTGAATATCTGGACACCAGGGCAAAGCCGGCGTCATTCAAAGCATGACTTACCGGAGCTGGTATCCTGTTGTGCAATTCTTCGAGCACTTCCCTGAAAACGGGATCGGATAACGGCTCCAGATCATGCACAAGACGGATATTTTTTTTCGCAATGATTTGCTTTAAGGTTGTATTGAGTTCCTTATAAAAACCCGTCAGTAGCTGGGTTTTTCCGGAATACGTGATCAGCAACGTCAGATATTTACTCATCAATGTCGTCGAACAGGGCAACGGCATAGCATTGACATTACTCGTCATTAAATAATATTCCTGGTACCGTGCCGAATTAAGGGCATGCATAGTTCACTCCTTTAATACAGATTAATCGTCTTCGATTCTGTACAAAGGTAGCTAGTTCCACCTACTGTGGTTTACCACGATATAATTTTAGTGCGATGAACGTAATCAGTTAGCGTTCCATTGGGCAAGCCATACTTCCAACTCCGCTTTGGAAACGGCCTTACTGAAGTAAAAACCCTGACCGAAATCACAGCCTATGCCTTTGAGCATCTGCATGGTTTCGTTATTTTCGATCCCTTCTGCGGTGACTGTTAAACCGAGGTTATGCGCCAGATTGACCGTGGCACGCACGATGATGGCGTCATTTTCATTCCCGGACATATCGAGCACAAACGATTTATCGATTTTCAGTTCAGACAGCGGCAGTTTTTTCAGATACGCCAGCGAAGAATAACCGGTACCAAAATCATCGATGGAAAACTGATAACCCATACTGCGCAAACGCTCAATCACGATCAATGCCCGGGTGGGGTCGCCCATAATGCTGCTTTCGGTAATTTCAAACATGATCCATTCCGGCTGCACCAACATCTTGGCAGCGATCCCGGCGATTTGATCCGGCAACTCGGCGTCATGCAAATCCTTGGTCGATAAATTAATTGACATAGTAAGAAAAATACCGGCCCGATGCCATTCGGCACTGGTGCGAAAAGCCTGCTGCAATACCCACTGAGTGAGCGGCCGGATCATACGATGACGTTCGGCCAGCACAATAAATTCATCCGGCGGAATAAAACCATGCTGCTCATGCTTCCAACGCACCAGCGCTTCTACGCCCGAAACACAATTTCTGACCAGATCAATTTTTGGCTGGTAATACAGCTGCAATTCATCCCGCTCCAGCGCCTTTTTCAATTCACTCATAAGAGTCAGCCGACGCGGACTATGCTCATCCATATTGGGCGAATAGGTACTCACACCGTTGGCTGAATTGACTGCAAAAAATTGCGCCACACCGGCACGCTGCAATAGCGTATCGGCATCATCACCATGTTCCGGCGCTATCACAATCCCAATGCTCGGATGCAGACTGAGTTTGAGTACGCCGATCACAAAATGCGGCTCGAGTGCCTTGACCAAGTTGCGGGCTGCCTCTTCGGCTCGCACACGTTCGGCACATTCGGGCAGTAAAATGGCAAACGTATGCGCATCCATGCGCGCCACACTGTGCGACATTCCCGACCAACTCGCCAGTCTGGTGGCAAGTTGCTTGACGATCAGATCGGTGTTACTCAAACCAAGGGTGTCCTGGATTTCTTTCAGATTTTCGATATTGAGCATCAAGACTGACAGACCGGCCTGCTTCTGTTCGTGTACTACCCGCAGTGCCTGCACCAGCCGGTCATAAAATAATGCGCGGTTAGGCAATTCTGTCAGCGCATCGTGGGTGGAAGTAAAGGCGGCCTGTTTTTCCAGATTCGACGCATACTGACGTAGTTCATCGGTTTGTTCCAGCACCATCAGATTGGCTTCCTGCGCCAGCACATAACTGGTGTACTGACCGACATAACCAAACACAAACGGCAAACCGTCGAGCAACCACAACACCAGATTGCCACGCTGGGCATTGATAATGCCTTCGATGGTGATGGACTGTGACTGGGAATAGCTTACCAGCAAGGTTGCCAGCAGCGCCGCCCCCAGCGCTACCGCTACCGCCTGTATGGATGGCTTGGACGCTTTAGAGTTGAGAATTTTGACATTCCGGCTAAACGCATCATTAAAACTGATGACCATAATGCACCCACCTGCCTTTAAACTGTAAAAATGGCAACATTTTCCAAATGGAAAAAGACTGAATTCATCTTAGGTGCTCAAACTGCTCACGTCAAACCGTTACATACACCTCTAACATTGATTCCGGCGCATGGTGTATTACGTTTGTGCTAATACCTGCCCTACCGCTTAAGAAGCTCCCTCCTGTTTCCATCATTGGCTATAATGCCAACACTCACCTCGTTATTCTGGAATAGTCCGCCATGATGCAAAAATTTGTGTTTCTCGTCGCCGCCATGTTGTTCGCTCTTCCGACAGTCATGGCAGAACAGTCTGCCAAGCCTTATGCGCCACTCAACAGCGAACGCTATGACTACGCCAGCGACTTTTCCGAAGGGCTCGCCGCGGTCAACGTCAATCACCAATGGGGATTTATCGATGCCAGCGGCAAGATGGTGATCGCCCCGCAATTCAATCCATACCAGACACAATTCAACAGTTATTTTTCTGAAGGTCTGGTGGCCATCAATTTAACCGTGGCCAAAAAACCGGTTGAAGGTAATGACCCGAGTGGCGTCCGCTGGGGTTTTGCCGACAAAAGCGGCAAAATTGTCATCAAGCCACAATTTGAAGGCAATTACTATGCCCCGCCGCACTTCGCCAACGGACTCGCTGCCATCAGCGGCAATTTTATCGGCACTACCGTGGCCACCTTCGGTCTGAACACCAAATTTGGTTACATCGATAAAACCGGTAAGTTCGTCATCCCGCAAAAATTCGACGAAGCCTACGATTTCAGCGACGAGCTGGCCTCGGTCAGAGTCGGCAACAAGTACGGTTTTATCGACAAAACCGGACGCATGGTGATCGCGCCCACGTTTGATGCGCCCGGCTTTTTTAAAGACGGTATAGCGATAGTCGAAATCAACAACCTCAGTTATATAATCGACAAAGCCAATCACAAAGTGCTCAATCAGGGCTTTGAAGGTTTGAGTGCTTTTTCTGAAGGGTTGGCACGCTTCGTTACCAAGGGCAACATTGGTTTTATGGACAAAAGCGGCAAAATTAAAATCCAACCGAAATTCAGTCTGGGTTCGCCGCAGTCAGTCCGTCTGATGTATTTTTCCGAAGGCTTGTGCCCGTTTGAAACACTCACCAGCGATACCCACGGCCGGATCTCCAAACGTGTCGGCTACATCGACAAAAACGGCAAAACCAGCATCGAAGCACAGTTTGATTATGCCGGCCCGTTTAAAAATGGCATCGCGGTGGTATCGTTGAATGGCAACTACGGTTATATCAACAAAACCGGTCAGTTTGTGATTCAACCCGTTTTTGCTAATGCCGGCTATTTTTCCGATGGTGTGGCCAGGGTTTCTGGCGGTGCAGGGTTTGGTGATTACAAATACCGGTTTATTCAACGCCAGCTAAAATGAAACCAACTATACGCTCCCTGTTGCTGGCCTGTTGTGCGCTCTGTCCGACATTGGCCCATGCGCTGTCCGATATCGAAGCAAACATCCTGGCTCATATTGATCAGGAAATGCCACAGGCTATGTCGCTGCTGGAAAAAACCGTCAATATCAACAGCGGCACCATGAATCCTGTCGGCGTTAAGCAGGTCGGTCATATTTTCATGGATGAATTAAGCCAGCTCGGCTTTGACTGCCACTGGCTTTCCCTGCCGCCAGAATTACATCGTGCCGGCCATGTATGGGCTGAAAAAAAGGGCCTGCAGGGGAAGAGATTATTGCTCATAGGCCATCTCGATACCGTCTTTGAAGCCGACAACCCATTTCAGCAATTTCAATTACGGGGCGATCAGGCACATGGACCTGGTGTGATTGACATGAAAGGTGGCGATGTTGCCATTATCTTTGCACTCCGTGCCCTGAAAGCTTCAGGAGCTTTAGAAGATGCCCAAATCACTGTCGCTCTCATGGGTGATGAAGAACATGCCGGTCGTCCCACTTCGGTAAGTCGGGCGCCGTTAATAGAAACTGCCAAACGCAGCGATATCGCACTGGAATTTGAATTCGGTGGAGAAACCATAGCGCAGGTCGTCACGGCGCGACGTGGCGTGAGTCGCTGGCAGCTTGAAGTTACCTCCAAATCCAGCCATTCCGCCAAAATTTTCAGTTCCGAGGCCGGTGTCGGCGCCATACTCGGTGCCACTGAGTTATTGCATGCGTTTTATCAGGATTTACTGACTGAAAAATATTTGACTTTCAATCCTGGCGTCATTCTCGGCGGCACCCAGATCACCTATGAGGCGCAACAATCCCAAGGCACGGTTTTCGGCAAAGAAAATATCATGGCAAGTGATGTCCTGATCGAGGGCGACCTGCGCTTCATTTCCGGCGCACAGGAAAGGCTGGCGCGGGAACACATGAAAAAAATCGCTGCCAGTGCCCCGCCTCTGACACAGGCCAGAATCACCTTTATCGATGGCTATCCTGCCATGGCACCGAGCGCAGGCAATGCCGCGCTGCTTGCACAGTTAAGTCATATCAGTGAAGAACTCGGTGTCGGTCCGCTCTCTGCTTTCCCGCTGCTTGACCGGGGTGCCTCCGATGTTTCCTTTGTGGCCAACTATGTGGATGCCCTAGCAGGTTTAGGCGCCATCGGTGGCGGTGCCCATACACAGCAAGAATACATGGACGTCAAACAATTCCCTGCCGTCATCAAGCGCGCCGCCTTATTGATTTACCGGCTAACCCGGGCAGGCTCGTAGATTACCTCAACCAGTTTGTCCCACATCAAAACAATAATAAATTGCTATGGCATTATTGCAATTGCTGTCGGATTTCTGTCACAAACTGCCAGCTTTGGTGTCGCAGAAATCTGTACCAGCCTTCACATTGCCCACCATCCACCCAGGGAACAAGCTGACTAAGGATCTATAACCTTAGCTGCAAACTGATGTATTTTGCTTTCTCTCTCAGGAGCGAACATGGAAATTGTTGAAACGGATATTGCTATTGTTGGTGCCGGCGGTGCCGGTTTGCGGGCGGCGATTGCAGCTGCGCAGACCGATCCCAAACTGAAAATCGCCCTGCTCTCCAAGGTATATCCCATGCGCAGCCACACCGTTGCTGCCGAAGGTGGTGCGGCCGGCGTAGTCCAGGCACACGACAGTCTGGAAAACCATTTTAACGACACCGTCAGTGGCGGTGACTGGCTGTGCGAGCAGGACGTGGTGGAATACTTCGTCGCCAACTGTACCCGCGAAATGATACAGCTCGAACACTGGGGTTGTCCGTGGAGCCGCAAAGAAGATGGCCACGTCAATGTGCGCGCATTTGGCGGCATGAAAATCGAACGCACCTGGTTCGCTGCCGACAAGACCGGCTTTCACATGCTGCACACCCTGTTTCAAACTTCCATTAAATATCCTTCCATCCGCCGCTTCGATGAATTTTTCTGTATCGATCTGGTGGTCGAAGACGGTCGCTGTCAAGGAGTGCTGGCCATTCAGATCAGCACCGGCAATTTTGTGTTGATCAAGGCGAAGTCAGTCATTATTGCCACCGGTGGCGCCGGTCGGGTATTCCGCCAAAGCACCAATGGCGGCATCGTCACCGGCGACGGCATGGCACTGGCTTACCGCCACGGTGTCCCGCTGCGTGATATGGAATTTGTACAATATCATCCCACTTGTATGCCCGGGACCGGCTTGCTGTTTACCGAAGCCTGCCGCGGCGAAGGCGGACTACTGGTCAACAAAGACGGTTATCGCTATCTGCAAGATTACGGCCTGGGTCCACCAGATCCATGGCCACGTAAAAAAGCCATGGAACTCGGCCCGCGCGATCGCCTGAGTCAGGCCTTCTGGCATGAAGAACGCAAGGGTCGCACCATTGAAACTCCGCAGGGTTCGGCCGTCATGCTGGATTTGCGTCATCTTGGCGAGCCTTACCTGCTTGAACGTTTGCCCTTGATCTGCGAAATGGCGGAACGCTACATGGGCATCAATCCGGCCTTAGCGCCGATTCCGGTGCGCCCGGCAGTACACTACACCATGGGTGGCATACAGGTTGATGGCACCGGCGCCTCGCCCCTGCCCGGTCTGTTTGCCATCGGCGAATGCAGCAGCATCGGCATTCACGGTGCCAACCGTCTGGGCTCCAATTCACTGGCTGAACTATG
>CAIOYD010000022.1 GCA_903862415.1 uncultured Oxalobacteraceae bacterium
CTGAGGGAAAATTCTTTTTATTGATGACTTGATTACCTATGAGGCCTCATGCCCGACGGATCTTCAAGGTGAATTTGAGGCTGCTGTCGATGACTATATTCAAACTTGCCAGCAACTCCATAGAAATCCTCAAAAACCATTCAAGGGTCAATTCAATGTCAGAGTTTCACCCGAATTACATCGGGCAGCGTATGTCAAATCGATTGAGGATGATACTTCACTCAACGACATTATGGTCCGAGCGCTTCAGGCATTTATTGCTAAAGGATCAAAGAATAATCTGCATGCAATCTAAAAGCTGAAATTTATTCTCCGCACTGGCGGATTTCTGTCTTCCGAAAAAAAACCCGCTTACGCGGGTTTTTTGAATTTGGCGGAAGTGGTAGGATTTGAACCCACGAAGGGCTATTAACCCTTGCCAGTTTTCAAGACTGGTGCAATCAACCGCTCTGCCACACTTCCAAGCCCGCCATTATAACGAGGTATTTTCGCCATGACCAGTAAATTTTCCCGGTTTTAGCAAATTTATTACCCTCCTAACGGTTAAACTGCCCACCCTGAGCTGCCAGTTGTTGCAATAAAGGTGCAACTTTCCAGGCAGAACCATAGGTACCCTGCGCATACTGGCCGATTGCAGTAACAACATGATTCAAGCCAACGGTATCGGCATATAACATGGGGCCGCCCAGGTGCAGAGGAAATCCATAACCGCTCAGATACACCATATCGATATCCGAAGCGCGCTGGGCGATGCCTTCTTCGAGAATGTAGGCGGCCTCATTAACCAGAGAATAAATTAACCGTTCGGTAATTTCCTGATCAGTAATGTGACGACGCTCCAGACCAAGCTCTTTAGAATGACCGGCAATCATTTGATTGACCAATTCGGATGGATGCGCAGTACGGTCACCTGCCTGATAGTCATACCAACCGGCGGCAGTTTTTTGACCAAAACGACCCAGCTCACATAATTTATCCGCCGTTTGCGAATACAGCATGTCAGGCTTTTCAATCCGGCGACGTTTGCGGATGGCGTAGCTGATATCGTTTCCGGCCAGATCACCCATGCGGAACGGGCCCATGGCAAAACCAAGCTTTTCCATAGCATTATCGACCTGCGCAGGCAGACAGCCTTCATCGAGCAAAAAGCCGGCTTGCTGGATATATTTTTCCAGCATCCGGTTGCCGATAAATCCATCGCAGACGCCAGAGACGACGCCGACTTTTTTCAGTTTTTTGGATAAGGCCATCACCGTTGCCAGCACTTCTTTTGATGTTTGCTGACCACGCACGATTTCGAGCAACTTCATCACATTCGCCGGACTGAAAAAATGCGTACCAACGACATCCTGCGCTCGCTTGGTAAAACTGGCGATCTGATTTAAATCCAGCGTCGAGGTATTCGACGCCAGAATCGCACCCGGTTTCATCACGGCATCGAGTTGCTCAAACACCGCCCGCTTAACCTGCATTTCTTCAAACACAGCTTCGACAACAATATCCGCCTGGGCAATCGCGCTGTAATCCAGAGTGCCCGTAATGAGGGCAATCCGCTGGGCACATTTTTCGGCTGACAGTTTTCCTTTATCACGGGTATTCTGATAATTTTTGGCGATGATAGCCAGACCACGTTCGAGAGCTTCCGGTTTGGTTTCCAGAATTTGTACCGGAATACCGGCATTGGCAAAATTCATGGCGATCCCGCCACCCATGGTACCGGCACCAATTACTGCGGCGGTGTTGATCACCCGCTGCGGGGTATCGGACGGCACATCAGGAATTTTACTGGCAGCACGTTCAGCAAAAAACGCATGCCGCAAGGCTTTGGATTCATTGCCGAGTAACAGTGTTTTAAACAACTGTCTCTCTTGCGCGATGCCATCATCAAAGGGCAAAGCCACGGCAGCGGCCACGGCCTCAACACAGGCACGCGGTGCGTTTAAAAATCCGCGTGCTACCTGTTTGCGGGCTTGTTCGAGTAACTGCTCTGCCTGCGGATGCACAACATTCAATTGCCGCACTTGAGGCAAAGGACGCAGACTGGCAATTTTTTCAGCAAAAGCCACCGCACCGGTGAGACAGTCACCCAGAATAAGTTCATTAAACAAACCGGTTTGCGCCAGATTTTCAGACAGTTCTGCCGCCCCGGTGGTAATCATTTTCAGCGCCAGCTCCAAACCGGCAATCCGTGGCAGTCGTTGTGTACCACCGGCGCCGGGCAGCAGTCCCAGTTTGACTTCCGGCAGTGCTATTTGCGTTCCCGGGGTCACCACCCGATAATGACAACCCAGTGCCAATTCCAACCCGCCACCCATGCAAACGTGATGTATGGCGGCCACGACCGGCTTGGTGGAGTTTTCTATGGTGGTAATGAGTGCATGTAAATTCGGCTCGGCCAGCATATTCGGGGTATTGAATTCTTTGATATCTGCACCGCCAGAAAAAGCGTTGCCGCCACCCGTCAACACGATCGCCTGCACCTGCTGATCTGTCAGCGCACGTTCAATTGCCTCTACGGCGCCCTTGCGGGTGGCCAGATTTAAACCGTTCACTGGTGGATTATCCAAAGTAATTACGGCGATGTTGCCTTGTAGCTGATAATGCGCTGTCATTCTAGTTCTCCTGTTTTTCTGCTTTAAGTAAACGAAAAAAATCTTCTACCACAGCCAGGTCGCGGGTGCGGGTAAACGGCGGCATACTTTGCCAGACCCGGGCGCCATACGGCTTGGAGAGGATGCGTGGATCGCACAACATCAGCACGCCCCTATCGGTTTCATCGCGAATCAGCCGACCAGCGCCCTGCTTCAAATTGATGATGGCTTCGGGTAGCTGATGATGAACGAAACCATTTTTACCCAGCCGTTCCATGGCATTGATTCGGGCTGAAAGCACCGGATCATCAGGCGGTGCAAATGGCAATTTATCGATCACCACCAAAGATAAGGCTTCTCCACGGACATCGATGCCCTCCCAAAAACTTTGACTGCCGATCAGAATACCATTGCCCGCCTGACGAAATTTATCCAGCAGTTCGGTGCGACCGGATTCACCCTGTACAAACAGAGGAAAGGTCAGGCCGCGTTGTTCAAATTCTGCGCGCAGACGCTCAGCTGAATGTCGGACAGCACGCAAGGTGGTACACAGTAAAAATGCACGCCCACCCGATGCAATCAGCACCGGCAGTGCGGCATCCACCACCGCATCCATATAGGTTCCCTGACGCGGCTCTGGCATGCCGGTCGGTATGTATAAAATTCCCTGTTTGGCGTAATCAAATGGCGACGGCCAGCTCAGTGCCGTTTCATCAGCCAGCCCCATTTGCGAAGTGTAGTGAGAAAAATCATTTTTTACCGCCAGCGTGGCCGAAGTAAAAATCCAGGCGCGAGCTGAACCCTCACGCTGTTTGTCGAAAATCGGTGCAATCGATAAGGGGGTACGATGCAACTGCAGCGAACTGGAATATGCTTCGACCCACATGACGCATTCCTGACCGAGCAGCGCCGAGTTAGCCGGCGCATCTTTGCCCCAGCCGTCGAGCTGATCACTTAATTCCAGCGCACGCTGACGACACAATTCGATGGTTTCGGCGCGTTCCGCCTGTTTTTCCAACGTCGCCAATAACGTCGCCAATTTTTCTTTCAGGGTTTCAAGTGCCGGAAAAAAATCACTCGATGGTGCTATCTGCGGCAACGACAGTTTGACCTGCTCGGGTGGAAAACATAAACGTAAATCACGGGCTGCTTTTTCCACCGGCACCACCAGTTTGGCCCATTCGGCACCATCACGGGCATGAGACAAACCTTCGGCGAGCACATCGCGACACAGTTCGAGCAGCTGTGAAGTGGAAATAGTTTCGCCAAAAAACAGCGTGGCCGTATCCGGCAATTGATGGGCTTCATCAAAAATCACCGTATTGGCCGAGGGCAGCAATTCAGCAATGCCAGTATCTTTTAAAGCCACATCAGCAAAAAACAAATGATGATTGACGACCACCACATCGGCCTTTTGCGCTTCCTTGCGTGCCTTCATGACGAAACAGTCCTGATAATACTGACACTCTGAACCGAGACAATTTTCTTTAGTGGAGGTGACCAGATTCCAGATCAGGGCTGTTTCCGGCACTTGAGATAATTCCGCTTTATCGCCGCTTTTGGTGGTTTTGATGAAGCGGGAAATATCGCGCAGATAACTGACATCTTCTCGTGAAGTCAGGCGGCCATTTTGCTGAGTTCGTTCCAGATGAAAATGACACAAATAGTTGGCCCGACCTTTAAGCAATGCGACCGACACTGGCGCCCCCAAGGCCAGGCGGATGGCCGGAATATCGCGCAAAAATAACTGATCCTGCAGATTTTTAGTGCCGGTGGATACAATCACCTTACCACCCCACAGCAACGCCGGGGCCAGATAGGCAAAGGTTTTACCGGTACCGGTACCGGCTTCAGCAATCAGGCAAGTTTGTCCGACGATCGCTTGCGCCACCGCTTTAGCCATTTCGATTTGTGCATGGCGCGGACGATAGCCACTCACTGCCGAACCTAACTGGCCTGACGATCCAAAAAGTCGTTCGATATCAGCATCGTGAATATGGGTGTCGGCAACAGACGGGTTTGCGGTGGAAGGCGATAATTCAGTCAAAATCTACTTTTATAATTGGATTAATCAATAAACAACAAACTAGGCAGGAACATCCGGAATTAACTGCATCTGTAACAATTTGATGTGATCTTTTAACTGTAGCTTACGTTTCTTAAGCCGCTGTAACTGTAATTCATCGGTGTGGCCAGCTACTATTAAACTCTCGATGACAACGTCCAGATCGCGGTGCTCGACTTTGAGTAAAGTGATGCGATTTTGTATCTCAGTGTGGTCACTCATGGAATTCTTTAGAAAAAGTTAATGTTATGTCTGCGTTTACATGTAATAATTTATTCTTAAAAAACAATTCAGTCCACCAGTTTAATCGAAGCAGAGTTATGAGCCAATATAAGATCGAGGCAGGAACCGGACAACACATCGGCGACCGCAATGAACAGCAAGATCGCGCCGGGCTGTTTGCTGCCCCCAAAGCCCCTGGATATATGATGGCCGTGGTAGCTGATGGCATGGGTGGAAAAAGTGGCGGCGCGCTCGCGGCCGAACAGGTCATCAGAACAGCCAAACAACTGTTTGAAGAATTTGGACCGGACGATGATGTTGTTAAAGTCATCAAAAACATCATACATGAATCCCACACCATCATTCAACTTTCCGGCATCTCGGCCGAAAAAGAACCACACAGCACCATCGTTATTCTGGTTATCACGCCGCACAACCGTGCTGTCTGGGCGCATGTAGGCGACTCACGTTTATACCGTTTTTCCGGCCCCAACTTAATTGAGCGCACCATCGACCACTCCTACGTTGAAAAACTGGTGTCAGAAAACAAAATCACCGCCGAAGAAGCCAAATCGCACACTCTGTCGAATATTCTGGTTAATGTACTTGGCTCGAGCGCGACCGAACCCTATATCACGGTCAACGAATACGACGATTTAAAACCGACCGATTCATTCCTGCTTTGTTCTGACGGTCTGTGGCATTATTTTACCGACCGTGAACTCGGCGCAGTGATTTCCGCCAATACCCCGCGCAATGGTTCAGAAATGCTGATTAACAAAGCCAGGGAACGTTCAGGTGGACGCGGTGACAATTGCACTATCGCCGTAATCAAGCTGGTTAAACCACCCAAAGTGGAAAAAGGCTATAAAGTTGAAAAGATGCGCCGCGCTGTATAACTACCTGGCGCAGTCAGCTATGCTTTCTTATCGGTTTTAAAATCGAGCAAATCAAAATTGAGTGAATTGGGATATTCACCCTGTTCTGGCTCCGGCTCTGGAATGATGTCAACCACTGGCAATCTGATCGTGCTCATTTCAGTGATTGGCGGGGCCATTTCCAGAGTTTCGAGCAGTTTTTTGGTACGCTCAATTTCATTGCAGATGGAAATCAGGAACAGAATATCCCGATATACCGGCAAATCGAAACCCATCCGCTCACCTTCACGGTCATCCACCAGTAGTGATTCCAGATACGGCAGGATTTCATCGGTCTTCCAGAACGCGATGCACTTGGTCAGTAAATGTTCAAAATCTTCCAAATGTCGCAAGGAAGCCTGGCTGATATCTTCATCAAACTCGGGGATACTGGCGTTGAATTTGCGTTTAAAACGGCGCCGCAATTCGCGGTATTTTTCTTCATCGCCCACCATGCGGTATAAATCGAGCAAATACAACCAGGTTACCGGCATGGTCGGATTTTCATCATGACTTTGCGGCTCGAGAATTTCAATAGCCCGATGCGGATCATTGACCGACATCCAGAATTCAGCTTCCTGGGTAATGTCAGAAATTTCTTCTATTTGTATCGAGTGGCCACGGTTGGCCATAAAATTAAAGGTACTGCTGTTGCTGTCTTCGAGTGACGGCAAGCCCATGCGTTTATGTCTTGGGCTGGGGTCCAGACTCGGATTGGGAAAATCAATGTCTGTGTCAGGGAATTTTTTTTCATTGTTAGTCCCACCCGCCTGAAGATCAATCTTAGTCACGGGGTCAAGTTCGCCCTGCTCTGCACTGGTTTGCAGCATATCGACCATGTCCACCACATTTTTCTTTTGTTCGGCCAACGGATCCCACCAGGCTTCTGGTGGTGCTTCCGCTCTACGGCGCATAACCAGCCAGATCATGCCCGACAAACCGGCAAACAGGCCGAACGCCAACAGGATTAATCCAATCAGGTACGGTGAGGTGTTTTGCTCCTGTGCGGCTTTTAATTTGCTTTGCTGTTTTAACTGCTCCACTTCCGTTTCGAGCTGTTTGATTTTTTGCTGATCGGTTTTCTGCTTACTCTGACTGTCCAACAGCGGATCTTCACCACGCAACAAGGCAGCAAACCGCGCCTGTGCCTGACGATTTTCCTGATTGCGTTGGGCATCGGCGACGCTGGACGATTGTTCAGTCAATACTTGTGACATTTTCAGGTCAAACTCGGAAATAGCATCGAGATTGGAAATTTTGAGTCGATCTTTACTGACATTGCCGGTCGAGACCGGTTTGGCAGGATATTTACTTTGTCGCTCGGAAGATTGTTGCAATACCTGGCGAATATCTTCGGCCTTCAGGGTAACAGGTGCCGGACGGCTTCTTTTAACTGGTCGCTCAAGTACCTGCAGTACGTCGGCTGGCAGCGGTGTAACGGGTGCCGAAACAGAAGCAGGCGCCGGGGCAATTTCCGGTTCCGGAGCAGAAAAATCGAGCAACAACGCATAACTGCGCTCAATTGCAGTTCCGCAAGTCATCGCTATCGTCAGCTTGAGTGCAGGTTCCTGCATGAGCTGACGGGTATTCAAGCTGAGATAGGTGGCGCTATTAGTTGAGGTAGGAGTAATGACGTCGACGCGCGGAGTCGCAATAAATTCGCCACTAATGGTTTCAATTCTGGCTTTGACACAGCTGGCCGCCAACACATCTTCCTCTGCGCCACTCACCGGCACCAACACCCGCAGGGGATGGCCTAAACTGGAACGCACGGAGGCATCCCCCAAGCCGATGGCGAAGGCAGCTGGAGAGCACAGCGCAAAACACGCTAATGCCACAAGATTTAACGCAAACGGGCGTTGACTGTATTTAATAATTCACTCCTGCAAAACGCCGATTTATTTTTTAACTTATTAATGGTTCCTTGAAACTGCCGTGATTCATGTCGGCACGTTTCTTTAATAATAGTAATTAAATTGAAATTTAAAAAGATTGCATTATGGAATTGTTTAGCAATTCAGCAATGCTACTGATCATAATGACATAATCACGTTCATTTCTTAAACAAGAACAACGCTGTTTCATGCCTGCATTTGTTTTTTTAGTCCGGCAACAATTCTAGCGCTGTTGTTTTTTTAAAGTCAATTAATTATTGTTTTAATATCATTTAAACGTTAATAAAACACCACTTTCAGCAAACAACTGTGCGACCAGTGATTTTTTACTATTAATCAATATTATTTACTTTACGCTATTTTTTGTCCAACATTTTTTTTGCCATTCCGCGCAAAATATTCACTTCTTCCATTTCAAGTTGCGTCCGGGAAAATAATCGTTTTAATCTGGGCATGAGTTTTTTAGGGCTGGCCGGATCAATGAATTGCAAGGCAATCAAACCCTGCTCCAGATGAACAAACATGGCATCAATGTCGGTGGGAGCGGCAATGTCGCCTTTAAAACCGATTGAACTCTCCGACTTCAGGCTGCCCACCAATGCATAGCGACACTCATACGCCAGCACCTGAACTGCCTGAGCCAGATTGAGTGAGGAATACTCAGGGTTGGTCGGAATTTGAATCAAATAATTACATTTTTCCACAATTTCATTTGGCAAACCAAAGCGCTCATTCCCTAATACCAGTGCCAGCTTAACAGATTCTGCCAAACTCAGTTTTTGGGCCAGTTCACGCGGATCAAGTACCGGAGGTGAAAATTCACGCAGCCGCGCACTCACGGCCGCGGCCAAATCACATCCTTCAAGAGCTTCCTTGATAGTACTAACAATCACAGCATTTTCCAGCACATCGACCGCACCACTGGCCAGCGCAATGGCTTCGGGATGGGTTAAAACATCAGGAAAACGAGGATTGACCAGCACCAGATCAGAAAAACCCATGGTTTTCATGGCGCGGGCGACTGAGCCAACATTGCCGGGATGACTGGTTTCTACCAGTACAAAGCGTAAGCGTGCAAACGGAGAATTGGCAGACACAAAAGAAGTTGGCATGAGGTGGTTTGAGTAATGAATACTGAAAATAAGGCTGAAAATTGAGCTGACTCTGCATTTGAGGTAGAATGTCGGCTTATGAAATATTCGAGTCAGCTACAACAGCGACTTGGTAACAGTTTGCTCTTTAATTTTACGTGCCAGTTAACTACTATGAAGTAATTCACTCGCACGTGAATCGACATTTTAACGGAAATCCTATGCATCCTATGCTAAATACGGCTATTAAAGCCGCGCGCCGTGGCGCGACCATTATTAACCGCGCGTCTTTTGACCTCGACCGTATTGAAGCGACCGAAAAACAGCATAACGACTTCGTCTCCGACGTCGATAAAGCCGCTGAAGCAGCCATTATTGAAGTGCTTACCACGGCTTACCCGAAACACGCGATTCTGGCTGAAGAATCCGGCACTTCTGCCAACTTTTCGGAAAACAGCGAATTTGTCTGGATTATTGATCCGTTAGATGGCACTACCAATTTTTTGCACGGTTTTCCGCAATATTGCGTCTCGATTGCCCTTCAGCATAATGGCGTGATTACTCAGGCCGTCATTTTTGACCCAACCCGCAATGAATTATTTGCCGCCACCAAAGGTGCTGGCGCCTTCCTGAATGACAAACGTATTCGTGTGACCAAGCGTGACAAACTCGCCGACGCCCTCATTGGTACCGGTTTCCCGTTCCGCAATGCCGCCGAGATCGACAATTACATACCCATGTTTAAAGCTATGTCAGGCAAATGTCAGGGCCTGCGTCGCCCGGGTTCGGCAGCTCTTGATCTGGCCTATGTGGCCATGGGGCGTCTGGACGGTTTTTTTGAAAAGGGTTTAAAGCCCTGGGATATCGCTGCGGGTGCCCTGATTGTGACTGAATCAGGCGGGATTACCGGTACATTTTCTGGTGAATCCGATTACCTGTACAAGGGTGATGTGATTTCTGCAACCCCTAAAGTATTTGCCCAAATGATCAGCATTCTCAAACCGTTTGCCTGATTTTTTAGTTTTCTGTAAGTAATAAGTAGTTTCTTATCGGCCTGACTGACTACGAACAATCAGGCTGATTCATATCACTACAGTGTTTTTAGCACCGTAGTGAACCACTCGCCTCAATGATTATGTTTCATTGAAGCAATAAAGATTAATAATGACCACATTTTCAGAACTCGGTTTAGCCCCGGAAATCCTTCGCGCTGTTACCGAACAAGGCTATACCACGCCAACACCGATTCAATTACAAGCCATTCCAGCTGTATTAACAGGTGAAGATTTACTCGCAGGTGCCCAAACCGGGACCGGCAAAACCGCCGGTTTCACGCTACCGCTGCTGCAGCGCCTGCACACCATGCCGTCGAACGCGACTGCCCAACGCCGTCCTATCCGCGCGCTGATTTTAACTCCGACCCGTGAACTCGCTGCCCAGGTTGAAGAGAGTGTGCGTGTCTATGGTAAATATCTGCCACTCAATTCCGGAGTGATTTTTGGTGGTGTTGGCATTAATCCGCAAATCAAATTACTCAAAACCGGCGTCGATATCCTCGTTGCCACCCCCGGCCGTCTGCTTGACCATATCGGCCAGGGAACCATCGATTTGAGTCAGGTAAAAGTACTGGTGCTCGATGAAGCTGATCGTATGCTGGATATGGGTTTTATCCGCGACATTCGTAAAATTCTCGAATTGCTGCCAAAAAAACGCCAAAATTTGCTGTTTTCTGCCACATTTTCCAATGAGATCAAAGAGCTGGCGGATAAATTACTCAATTCGCCCAACATGATTGAAGTGGCGCGGCGCAATTCCACCGTGGAAGTGATTTCACAAAAAATCCATCCGGTTAACCGCGATGGCAAACACACTCTGCTGGCGCATTTGATTCATACCCTCAAATGGTCGCAGGTACTGGTATTTACCCGCACCAAACACGGCGCCAACAAACTGGTGGAACAACTGGAAAAAGCCGACATTACCAGCATGGCGATTCACGGCAATAAAAGTCAATCAGCACGTACCAAAGCACTGGCTGAATTCAAGGAAGGCAGTTTGCAGGTTCTGGTTGCCACCGATATCGCCGCCCGCGGCATCGATATTGATCAGTTGCCCCATGTGGTGAACTATGATTTGCCTAACGTACCGGAAGATTATGTCCATCGTATCGGTCGTACCGGTCGCGCTGGCGCCGGTGGTGAAGCAGTTTCTCTGGTTTGCGTGGATGAACTCAAACTGTTGGCCGATATTGAAAAATTCATCAAACGCAAAATTGTCAGTGAAGTGGTTCCCGGTTTTGAACCGGATCTGAATGCCAAACCACAACCGATACAGTTACGCAGTCAGCCAGGCCAACGCAGCGGACAACGTGCCCCAGCCAAACCGGCCTCCAGCAGTGCTCGCCGTCCTGCTGCAGCCGGACCTAATCATCCGCGCCCGCATGCCGGAGCTGCGCCGAATACTGCTGCCCGACGCAGCAGCAGTGGCAGCCGGGGACGTGGATAAATTCAATAAATTACTTTAATTTACTACTGTAAATTATTGAATTAAAACAAAAAAACTCGCTAAGGCGAGTTTTTTTGCATGAACGTAAAATTCCCACCATACTATTTGACAGCAATCGTTCCGAGTGTAGTCGTCATTTTCATACTGGCCACCTGAGTCACGGTCGGATTCAGCAATTCCGGTGCGGTGAAGTTAGTGCTGGTCACGCACATCAGCACGGCAATGCCGGCAAGCATACTACCGAGTCGTTTGGATAATGGCCGTGATGGCGCGACCACCGGAGCTTCCTGCATCACCTCCCGGGCACGGCGCAACCAATCCCTACTGGTGATTTTCTGGCTCGACAGACGATCAAACAGTTGCATGGATAATTCTGCAGCCGTTTGCATTTCCTGTTCCATTTTTTCTTTTTCCTGTGTAAGTTGCTGTTCAGATTTAACACTTTGCTGTTCACGTTTTTGCATTAACAGCGTAATCGCCAGTTGCTGTTTTTGTGCATCCAAAGCCGCTTTTTGTGCTGCCTGCTGCGCCACGAGAATGCTTTGTTGTTCGGCTTCCAGCACGCTGGCTAACCGGGTCAGTTTTTCATCTTCCGCTGCCAGCAGTTGCTGTTGTTGCTCGGCCTGGATTTGCAGGAGTGCAAGCTGCTGCTGTTCAAGTTCATTGCGCTGGGCATTACACAGTGCCTGCTGTTGTTCTACCAGAGTACGTGCCCGAATAAATTCAAGCTGTTGCTGCAGTGTTTGTACTTTGCGGGTGGTTTCTTCCCTGAGTTGTGTTTCCAGTGCGATTTTCTGCAGTTCCAATTCCAGAACCTGCTGCTGTGCCTGCAGACGCTCACGGGTTTCTTCCTCGATCAGCAAAACTGCCTGTGCCTGTTTTGCAGACTGTTCCGTCATAGCGCGCTGATGGGCGCATTCTGCCTCGACCGATTCACGCGCTTTGATTTGCAGCTGTTGCTGTTGCTGTGCCAGTTGGGCCAGTTTTTGTTGTTGACGGGTTTGTTCAGCCTGCTCTTTGGCGCTCTGTGCTTCGGCCTGAAGCTGTTGTTGCAGGGCGGCCGCGGCAGAGCGCTGATCGCGCAGTTGCTGCTGTTGCAGACTGCGCAGCTTATGCTGTTCTGCTAACTGCTGCTGCTCCAGTTGCTCTGCCCTGCCCTGCAACTTGTGGTTAATCCGTGCCAGCTTTTCAATCTGGGTTAAGCGCATCTGCTGCTCAGCATAGCGTTGGTCCAGCAAAGCACGTGCCTGTTCTTCGGTGGCGCTGCATTGCTGGTGCAGGGTGGTTAATTGCTGTTCAGACTGCAGCCGCAGCTCCAGTGCCTGAATGGCCACTTGTTCAGCCTTGACCCGCTCTTGATGTGTTAATTCATGTTGCTTATTTTTTGCGATCCGCAATGCAATTAACTCACGTGCATGATGGAGTTGCTGCAATAATTTTTGTTCGCTTTCGGTGCGCAGTTGAATTTCTGCCGCCTGCTGATCGGTTTGCTGCTGTTTAGTGGCGAGCAATTCCTGAACCGCCAGACGACTTTGTTTGAGTTGCAGGGTTTGCTGCAGCAAAGCCGTTTTTTGCTGGACGATGACATCTGCTGCTGTCACGGCCAGTTGTTCTTCCTGCTGATGCTGTTGATGTACATCACGCGCCTGCTGCTCTTTACTGATACGGGTTTCCAACAACTGTTGATAATCCTGCTGCGCCCGGACATTTTCCTGTTGCGCTTTCAGGGCATCGAGTTCGAGTGCGTGATTGCGCTCTTCCTGCGCCAGCAGTTGCGTGGCCAACAGATGCTTAGCCTGGGCTACCGCCAAAACCTGTTCACGCATGGCGGTTTGTTTGGTGGCGGCAAGCAGTCGCGCTTTGGTCAGGCGCGTGGCTTCTTCTGTGGCCAGCTGGCTGGCAGCTTCCTGTTCAGTTAATTGTTTAAGTACACCAGTCTGCTCCAGTTCTGCTGCCACACGCAACTGGGTTTGCTGATGCAATTGCTGTTCAGCCTGGCATTTTTCATGCATGGCCCGGGCTGCCTGTTGTTCTGCTTCTGCATGCTGCAATTTAATTTGTGACAGATTAACGCTTTCTTTGGCCTGATCGAGCGCTGCCTGCGCCGCCTTGCGCTGAGCTTCACGCTGTACCTGCATCTGAGACAGATGATGCTGTTCCGCCCTGAGTTTGGCTTGTGTGGCCAACACAATTTTTTGCTGCTCTGCTGCCTGCTGCTGCAAGGTTTGCTGTTGCTCCTGTTCGGTTTGTGACTGTTGCAGGTTCAGTGCCGCCAGTGCCTGCTCCTGGGCAATACGTTCTTCTGTTGCCGCAGCTACTTCGGCGGCCGACAGGGCACGCTTTTGTTCGGCACGTGCTTTATCAGCCAGCAATTCCAACGTTTGTTGTTCTTGCTGCACACGACGGCGTTTGGCCTGCACCACTTCAAGTGCCTTGCGCCCTTTTTCCAGCATAGTGCTGGCCGACTGACGCTTCAATTCACTATACTGACGATTTTGTTCCAACACAATTTTGCCTGCCCGGTATTCGGCCGCATGTAAGCTTTGCGCCAGAATAACGGATTGCTCCTGCATGTGCAGCACTTCATTTTCCGCCTGTAATATCTTCGCCTGCTGCTGCTCCTGCTGTAATAACTGTTGTTTATTAGCGGTCTGTTGCTGCAACAGTTGTTGAGCATGTTTAATGGCCTCGGCGTGTTCGCGTTCAACTACCACGAGTTGTTGTGCCTGCTCAGCCTGTTGGGCCTGCAATTTGGTATTTTCGCGTTGCAACCGGGTTTGTTCTGCCTGGGCTGCTGCGCGCCGCTGTTCTGCGAGCTGTTGCGTCAACGCGGCTTCGGCCGCGAGCTGTTCCTGTTTGAGTCGCTCTTCGGCACTGGTTTTGGCTTGCTGCTCACTCTGGTGCCGCTGTTCGGCTAAATGCAGAGCCTGTTTTTCAGCCTGAGCACGCAATTGTGCCTGTTCAATGGCCTGCGCTTCCTGTTGCAGCCGCTGTTGTGCAGTTTGTTCGGCCTGCTGTTCTTCTTCAATGTGCTTCCAGGTTTGTTCCTGCAGAGCTTTTTCGGTGGCTACCCGTTGCTGGGCAATCGCCTGCAGCTTTTGTTCGGCTTCGCGTCGAGCCTGAGCGGTAGTTGCGGCCATACTTTCGGTATACAAACGCTGCTCGGCAACTTGCTGCAATTCGTATTCCGCATTCAGGCGTGACTGCAACGCCGTGGTGGCCGACTGTTCGGTTTCCACCCTGGCCTTATAAATTTCCTGCTGTTCTTTCAGCACCGAGGCATAAGCTTTGGCTTGTTCCAGCGCCCAGACTTCGGCGGTGCTGTTTTCCCGGCTTAACTGCAATGCGGCAGCCTGTGTCAACTCGCGCTCAGTTCGAATCGCAATCACTTTTTCCTGCGATTCCAGCAATGCTTCGGCGCGCAGTTTGGCACTTTGCTCTAATTGGTGTTCTGTGCGGGCGATTTCCAGCAGTTTGGCTTCGGAATGAGTGCGGGCAGCGGCATCCTGTTTGGTTGCTTCCTGTGTTTGCGTAAGGATGGCGAACTGCTCTCTTACCTGAGCAGCCTGAGTAATGTATTGTTCACCGGCTGCTTTGGCCTGATGACTGAGTGACTTTTCCAGTGCAATCTGTTCTTCGGCGCGCTGTCTGGCAAGCTGCTCGGCTTCGACTCGCTGCCTCGATGCCTGAACTGCCTTGGCATCCATCTGGACCCGGGCTTCAATCGCCTGCAATTCTTTGTTGGTGGCGGTAATACGAATTTGTTGCGCCAAACGCGCTTGCTGCTCTGCCTGCAAACGGGTTTTACTGGCGATTTTAGCCTGTTCTTCGAGCTGCATGGTTTGCTCGGCTTCCATGACAGCGAGATTATCGAGCTCAGCCCGGTCTTCGGCAATAGAACGGGCACGGGCTTCGGCAAAGGCACGGTTTTCCGCCGCCACCGTGGCTCGCGCTTCTGCTTCAACTCGCGCAATCGCCGCTCGGATAGACTTCAAATCCATGACGCGGTCACTGCCGTCGGCAAGCTGCTCATCCTCTGTGTAGGTTGATTGCAGCGCCTGTTTCGAGTGCGCAGTATCCATAAGTTGCTCCCATGAAGAATATTGACGCAGATAGAAAACCAGCGTCTGTTCATGGATTATCAACAATTCATGGAAACTTCATTGCCAGAAAAGAGGGGGAATTGAGGTGCTTATTTAAACAAAATTTCCGAAAAGAAATTAATTGCACTGAAATGGAGATGAAAACATCTCCTGCTGAAGGGATTTAATCTGCGCCTGACTGTGGTAAAAATACGGAACTGGGCTAAACTGCTGACTTATTCTCAGATACACAACCAACATGAACAAAGAAGAAGCTATTCAAATTGCCAATGAGTCATTGCGCTCGAATGACCTCAATGCTGGCAATACCCAGTTTTCGCAGGTGGTACGCTACGTCAATGATGAAGGCTGGTGGATCAACATCCCCTTGAGCAATTTCCGCAAAGAGTGTCATTTTTTGCTGTGCAGTGAAAAAGCGCGGATATTTCGTCATTTAATGCTCAAACCGAACGCCATTCTGAGTCCGGCCACCAAATTCCGGATTAAAGACGGCATTGCCGACATTTTTATCTCGGCATCTCAACCCAAACGACTGGCCGACAAACTCAGCGGCGGCACCAAATACAGTTTCAACAAACATTTGGTGGATGAACATCGTTATTAAAACTTCGTGCTGTGCAGATAAGCCTTAAATTCTTCCCCGACTTCATGGTGCAGAGTACCTAGCATCATGGAGGCTTTCAGATAACCGAGTTTGCTGCCGCAATCGTAGCGTGTGGCTGCAAACCGATAGGCCAGATAAGGGTGTTCCTTAAGCATGGCAGCGATTGCATCGGTGAGCTGAATTTCGCCACCCGAACCTTTGCCGATTTTTTCCAGATAAGAAAAAATTTTGCCATCCAACACATAACGACCAACCACGGCCAACGTTGAAGGGGCCAGTTCTGGCGCCGGTTTTTCCACGATACCCGTCATGCGTTCGAGCCTATCTTTGTAAGCGACTCCGCTGACGATCCCATATTGTTTGGTTTGCTCACGCGGCACATCCTGCACTGCGACCAGACTGGCGTGTTCCTGTTCATACAGCCTGACCATCTGCTCAGTGGTATTCGGCTGCCCGGGTTGTGCCAGCATAAAATCATCGGCCAGCAAAACTGCAAACGGGCTGTCTCCGATGACAGGCTTGGCGCATAACACCGCATGTCCCAGGCCGAGTGCGGCTGACTGACGGATATAAATGCAAGTCACTGATTTAGGAATAACTTTTTGCACCAGATCGAGCAAGGCAGTTTTATTGGAAGCTTCCAGTTCAGCTTCGAGTTCGTAGGCGGTATCGAAATGATCTTCAATGGCGCGTTTATTGCGGCCGGTAATAAAGACCAGTTCAGTAATGCCAGCCTCCACGGCTTCTTCAACGGCATATTGAATCAGTGGTTTATCAACCAGGGTAAGCATTTCCTTGGGTTGTGCTTTAGTTGCAGGCAGAAAACGGCTACCGAGTCCGGCGACCGGAAAAACGGCTTTGGTGATTTTTGTCATGGTTTGATTCCTATTCAATTGAACTAACACGCCAGCATCACATACCGAGCATAGTTAATAAATCCTGTTCTGCAATTACATTCACGCCCAGTTCCTGAGCTTTAAGTAGCTTGCTGCCGGCATCCGCCCCCGCAACTACCATGGTGGTTTTTTTCGAGACTGAACTTTGTACTTTGCCACCAGCCTGCTCAATCAGTGCAGCAGCCTGTTCACGACTCAGTGTCGGCAACGTTCCTGTGAGAACAAAGGTTTTACCGGCGAATCTGAGCGCCTCGGCGGTCTGCTCTGACTGAGGCCAGTGCACTCCGGCGGCCAGTAATTGTTCAACCACTTCCCGATTGAGCGGATCAGCAAAAAATGCCAGCAGCGATTTGGCGACCACCGGACCGACTTCATCCACCTGCAACAGCTGCTCTTCAGTGGCTTCCATCAGGGGATGTATATCACCAAAAAAGCGCGCCAGATCTTTGGCGGTGGTTTCACCCACATGGCGGATACCGAGCGCATAAATAAAGCGCGCCAGTGTGGTTTTTTTGGAGGCGGCAATCGCGGCCACGATGTTAGTCGCGGACTTATCTGCCATCCGGTCAAGTGCGGCCAGATTGACCAGTCCGAGTTTATATAAATCGGCAGCAGTGACAATAAGCTGCTTATCTACCATCTGATCGAGCAACTGCTCGCCCAAGCCGTCGATACACATGGCCTTGCGGGAAGCAAAATGCCATAACCCGCCCTTGCGCTGCGCCGGACAGGTAATCCATCCGCCGCTGCAGCGGGCGATAGCTTCATCTTCGAGTTTAATGATCGCCGATCCACAATGTGGACATACCGTGGGCATGGAAAACCGCCTCGCATTAACTGGACGTTGTGTCGGCACACTGGCCACCACTTCCGGGATCACATCGCCGGCGCGGCGCACAATCACCACATCCCCGATCCAGATATCTTTACGGCGAATTTCATCCTCATTGTGCAGCGTGGCATTGGTCACGGTCACACCACCTACCTGCACCGGTGCCAGACGGGCAACCGGGGTGATGGCACCTGTCCGGCCAACCTGAACTTCAATATCCTGCACCGTGGTGAGCTGCTCCTGGGCCGGAAATTTATGCGCCATGGCAAAGCGCGGCGCACGGGCCACAAAACCAAGTTGACGCTGTTGGTCAAACGCATTCACCTTATACACCACGCCATCGATTTCATAGGGCAGTTGCTCACGGGTTTTCTCAATGGCACGGTAAAAATCGAGCAACTCGGCGGCATTGTGAGCGACAGTTTGTTCTTTACAGACCGGAATACCAAGCTCGCTATACCAGCCCAGCAAGGCAGTATGGCTTTGCACAGTTGGGATCAGATCGCCCTGCCCGACTCCGTAAGCAAAAAAACGTAAATTGCGTTGGGCGGTGATTTTTGGATCGAGCTGACGCAAACTGCCGGCAGCGGCATTGCGGGGGTTGGCAAATTCTTTTAATTCCTGCGCACGCTGACGGTTGTTGAGGCGAATGAAGTCCTCTTTAAACAAAAGTACCTCACCACGCACTTCCAGCAGGGCAGGAATCCCGTTGCCACGCAGACGCAGGGGAATCGTGCGTATGGTGCGGATATTTTCCGTCACATCTTCGCCAACACTGCCATCACCGCGCGTGGCCGCCTGAACCAGCAAACCATCGCGATACAGCAAACTGATGGCCAGACCATCAAACTTCAGATCAGCGGCATACTCAATCGGTGGAATTTGTCCCAGTTCGGATTGCAGCCCTTCTTCAGTGCGTTTCACAAAGGCTAATACATCCGTATCTTCAAAACCGTTATTTAGCGACAACATCGGTACGGCATGCTGAACCTGAGAAAATACTGCCAGGGCTGCCCCTCCCACTCGCAAAGTCGGCGAATCTGGCGTCTGCCATTCCGGATGAGTGGCCTCTATGGCTTGAAGCGCCCGAAAAATCCGGTCGTATTCCGCATCCGGCACGCTCGGAGCATCAAGCTCATAGTATTCTTGATTGTACTGATTTAACAGTACGCGATACTGTGCCGCCAGCTGTTGCTGGCTTGGTGGTTCAGAAGGCACGGCAACGCCGAACAAATCAGTCTGCATGAGATAACATCAGAAAATAATCAGCTGAAAATGCGTACAGCCCGGACAGAGCCAGCCGGAATATCGGCGGCCTGCATGGCGCTGTAGAATAATTCGACCTGTTCCTGAATTTGATCCAGAGTGGCATCATCAATCAGGGTGTTGCCATCATCGACCAGATTACCACCCAGACGTAATGCCAGCGATTTGGCACAGGCGATCATGGCAGTAAAGCCACCACGGGATGGCAATACACAGGGCACATCGAGTAACAAAGTAAGACGCGACGTCACCTGATCAGCCAGGCCACCGTTGGTTGACAGGCTGTACAACGTGCCACCATCACCATCGGACATCACCAGACGGCCATCAGGTCGGGCATCAAAGCCCTGTTTTTCCAGCGCCGCCAGTAAGGTGTGAATCGCCCACGGAGCGCCCTTGGATTGCACATTAACGCTTAACTGCGCATCGTGCTCAGTAACAAACAGATATAAATCACGACCGGCATCCATGACATGTTTCATGTCATGGATATCGGGATAGGCATTGAGATTTTCAGCAATCTGCTTGATGCGCATCACCAGTTCGGAATATTCGAGTTCATTCAATGCACCGCTGCGGCTGACCAACTGGACTCCGGCAATCATCTGATGATAGCTGGCAGCATGCGAAAGCAGTTCACGCCGACCTTCACTGTTGATTCCGACAAACTGTACCGGTTTGTTACCGACCCGGCGGAAAGACTGTACTTCGGCCAGAATTTTGTCGCCCCGGACCGGATTATCAAATTCGAGCGGAATCACACAATCAATGAAATCATCAACCGGTGAGGTCTGAGCGGTTGAAGCGTCGCTCACCTGAGACGATTCGGCAACTGGCGGCTGGGTGGTTTCGGCGCCATCATTTTGCCAGACAGGTTCCTGGCGCTGATCCGGGCCGGTTGAAGTTTTCATCAGAGCATCATCGTGATGCTTACCAAAAGCACGTTCGACATTTTTCTTCGCGCGATATTCCTGCCAAAAATTATAGCCAATCACAGCTAAAATCACCGCACCTCCTGCGGCCCATAAACTCAGATTTAAATCGGTCATACTGCTGATACCTCGGTAGCAAAATTGACGGCGGATTCCATATCAACAGCGACTATACGCGAAACACCCTGCTCCTGCATGGTTACGCCAATTAACTGCTGTGCCATTTCCATCGCTATTTTATTATGGGAAATGAACAAAAACTGGGTATTGGCTGACATTTTTTTCACCATATTGCAAAACCGCTCGGTATTCGAATCATCCAGTGGCGCATCCACCTCATCGAGCAGGCAGAACGGTGCCGGATTGAGCTGAAACATGGAAAATACCAACGCGGTGGCGGTCAGGGCTTTTTCTCCGCCGGACAGCAAATGAATGGTGGCGTTTTTCTTGCCTGGCGGCTGCGCCATCACCTGCACACCGGAATCAAGAATTTCATCCCCGGTCATGACTAATTTAGCCTGCCCGCCACCGAATAAAATCGGGAACAGTTCCGCAAAATGCAAATTCACCTTGTCGAAAGTATCCTGCAACAAATCGCGGGTTTCCATATCGATTTTATGAATCGCATCCTGCAGGGTTTGAATCGCTTCCGTCAGATCGGCAAATTGGGCATCGAGGAACTGCTTGCGCTCCTGCGCCTGAGCCAATTCATCCAGCGCCGCCAGATTGACCGCACCGAGACCGTTGACCGCATTCCCCAGCCGGGTCACTTCACCCTGTAAATAGGATGGTTTCAGATCAGGAGTTAATTTCAGCGCCAGTTCGGCCAACTGTTCCGGCAGCATACCGACATCGGCCAGCGCCTGGGCATATTGTTCCTGATTTAAGCGTGCCGCCTGTTCTTTGAGCTGCAGTTCCATAATCCGCTCGCGCTGCGGCTGCAAATCGCGTTCGGCCTGCGTTTTGCCATCTTCAAGCGTGCGCAATTGCTGGGTCAGCTGATCGAGTTCATGGCGTGCATCGGAGAGTAAACGTTCCTGTTCACTGCGTTTTTCCAGCAGTTCCTGCAAACCAGCCTGAACACTCAGGTCTTCCATGTTTTCCAGCTCGAGCATACCCTGCTGCATCGATTCATACACCGAAGCCGCCTGGGTGGTAGCAGTGATAATGGTGCGCTTGAGCTCTTCGACTTTTTGCTGATGGGTACGTTCGGCAAAGACGGCCTGTTGCGCCGCCAGTTCCAGATCACGCAACTGCGACCGCGCCATCGTGAGTTGCTGTTCCTGTTGCAGATAGTCGGTCTGCCAGTCTTCGAAACGCTCCTGCAATTCCGCTAAGGCAATATCGAGCTCTTCGAATTTTTGTTCTGATTCCATTTGCACTTGCAGTTGTTCCTGCTCTTGCGCGGCAATTTCAGCCATGTCAGCACCAATCTGGACACTGCGCTGATTAAAACGCGCCTGAATTTCCGACAATTGCAGCACTTCAATCTGCAAACCATGCACCTGTTGGGTCAGAGTTTGCACCTGGGCGCGCAATTCCTGCAAGCGCTGAGTAGCCTGACTGTAGGCCGCTTCCGCACGCACCGCATCGCTGCGTGCCTGCTCTGCGAGCAATTGCTGAGCACGGGTTTGCTTTTGCAAATGTTCAATTTCCTGCGCCCGCGCCAGCATGCCATCCTGCTCGGCATCGGCAGCATAAAAACGTACACTCGAGGCGCTGATCAAATGTCCCTGACGCGTCACAAAACAACCACCGGCAGGCAACTTGCTGCGCTCCATCAGCGCCGTTGCTGCATCTTCAGCGATATACACATGCTGCAACCAGTCCTGCAACACCGCACGCAGGTTGTTATCGTTTAATGACAGTAACGACATCAGACTGGTCAGGCCAGCCTGCTCAACCGCTGCCTGTGCCGTTGTCTGGGGTGAATAAAAAGCCAGCTTGGCTGGTGGCGCATCGGCAAAAAATGCCTTGGCCCAGTCCAGATTAGACACTTCCAGCGCCTGAGTACGCTCACGCAATACTGCTTCGATGGCGGTTTCCCAGCCATCGCGGATATGCAGCTTTTGCCACAGGCGCGGCAAGCCGGTGAGTTCATGTCTGGCTAACCAGGGTTGGACTTTGCCTTCCGACTGTACACTGATTTGCAACTGCGTCAGCGCAGACAGACGCGCATCGAGCTGGGCATTGCTGGCTGATTCGGTTTGCACCTGCTGTTGTGCGGTACGGCGGGCGGCGTCGAGTTCCGGATGCTGCAACTGTAAGGCATCGAGCTGCTGCTGCCCCAGCTCCAGAGTGCTGCGTTTTTCTGCCAGCTGTTCAGACAGATTATTAAGATGGGTCTGATCGGGCAGTTGCAGAGTAGTTTTTTCCTGCTGCAGACGTTCACGCCGCACTACCAAACCAGTGAGCACCTGACTGGCATTGCGCTGATGCGCCGATTCCAGTTCAATCTGCTGTTGCATCTGCATGATTTTTGCCCGGCCATCGGCGGTTTTCTGCTGACCGGCGCGCCAGTGCGCTTCGAGCTCAGGCAATTGCTGCGCATGCTGTTCCAACACCAGCCGGGCTTCTTCGCTGCAGGCAGCAAGTTCTTCGGTGGCGATATCGGCTTCGATTAATTCATTTTGCTGTTCCGATTCCTGACGCTGCCATTGCTCGCGCTGCACCTTAAGGGTATTCAATTGCATTTGCAGCCGGGTACGCGAATCCACCACAAAGCGGATTTGCGCTTCCAGAGAGCCGATTTCCGAATTGGTTTGATACAGTTGCCCCTGTGCCTGATGCAATTTATCGCCCACGGCATAATGCGCCTGACGCATTTGTTCCAGTTCGAGTTCGACATGGCGCAGTTTGGCGGTGTTTTGCTCTAAATCGGTTTGTGCCTGTTCAATATCGCGGAAATTCTTTTCCTGTTCCAAGGCCGCTTCTTTTTGCTTTAACAACCACAACAGTTTTTGTTTTTCTTCCTGATCGGATTGCAGCGAACGGAATTTATTCGCCACCAGCGCCTGGGCTTCCAGTTTTTCCAGATTGAGATTAAGTTCGCGCAGAATATCTTCCACCCGCACCAGATTTTCATTGGTGCTGTGGATACGATTTTCGGTTTCGCGCCGGCGCTCTTTATAGCGCGACACTCCGGCCGCTTCTTCGAGAAAAATCCGCAATTCTTCAGGACGGGCTTCAATAATGCGCGAAATCATGCCCTGACCAATAATGGCATAGGCACGTGGCCCCAGACCGGTGCCAAGGAAAATATCCTGAATATCACGCCGCCGTACCGACTGATTATTGATGTAATAAGTCGAGGTGCCATCACGGGTTAACGTGCGCTTGACCGAAATTTCGGCATATTGCCCCCACTGACCGGCCGCCTTTCCCAGGCTGTTATCAAACACCAGCTCAACCGACGCCCTGCCGGCTGGCTTACGATGGGTAGAACCATTAAAAATCACGTCCTGCATGGATTCGCCACGCAATTCGGACGCCTTGGATTCACCCAAAACCCAACGTACAGCATCGATAATATTGGATTTGCCGCACCCATTGGGGCCGACCACACCAACAAGCTGACCAGGCACATGAAAATGCGAGAGTTCAACAAAAGACTTGAACCCAGATAATTTAATGGAAGTTAAGCGCACAATAAATGAAATTAAATGAAGTTAATCATAAACATCCTGACAATGGGCGCAGCTACAACTCGTTACGCCCTCAAACCACCGCATATAATAGCATCTCATCAATTTCTTACTGTAAATTTGTGCGCGACAGGCCTGCAGAAAAATCAGATTAAATTACCCCGAACTGCAGTTTTTACTAGGCATAAAAAGACGACTTGGTTTATATTAGCGCACTAATAATTAGCTGCACTGTTACGGTTCACTGGCACCACATTAAGGTTTTCATGAAAAATTTAGCATTTATTGGTTTATTGGCGTCGGCATTCACTCTGGCTTCCTGTGGTGGCGGAACTACCATTCCTTCCAATCTGGTGCTGCCTGGCAGTCCGCAGTCTTATTTGTCGCCACCAACCTATGTTCAGGGCACCGATGAGTACAATGCCTTCTATGCCATCAATACCTTCCGCTTTAATCTCGGACTCGGTTACTGGCAGCAAAATGTATTGCTCGATCAGGCAGCACAAAACCACATGGCTTATTCCACAGCCAATGACAGCAGCTTCGAACAGGACCTGGAAACCGAGGCAACTCCAGCATTAACCGGCTTTACCGGCACCACGCCGAGCCTGCGGGCTATTTACTCCAATTACTATGTGTTCACCAACACGATCACACAAACCAACATCAAGGCCGCCTCGGTTGGCGAACTGTATTCTGTTGGAACCGGTGCCAACGTGTTGCAAACCATGGCCAACACGGTTTATCACCGCAGTGGCCTGATGACGCAATCGACCCGTTCAGTTGGTTTGGCACGCGACACCAGCGGTACGGCATCTGCAAACACCCACTGGTGGATCAGCCACGGAAAACTCGATAGCGGCCAATCAGTGCCCTCCAGTTATTTTTCTGTTTATCCGCTCAATCAGATGTCTAATGTGCCCCTGTCGATGACCATGGAATCGCCTTCAGTGTTTCCTGCCTATACCACCGCCGCTCAGTTTGCCGCCAATACCAGCTCACCAATCAGCATCCATACCGCCGCGATCAACAAGTTAAACGTGACCAACATTACTGTCACCATGCAAGGCTCAGGCACACCATTGCCAGGTAAAGTTTTTACCATGAGCAATGATCCCAACCTGAATACTGCCTCATACTCGGCCGCAGCACTTAACCTGACCAGCCCGCCGCCACCGGCACCGACTATTCCGGGTTATGAAGCTTACTGGATAGGCACGGCACCGTTTTTACCGAACACCACTTACACCGTTAACTTTACTGGTAGCACTTATCTGACGGTTTATGGCTTATCCAACAACGTTGCACAAACCTGGACATTTACTACGGCCAGTCAATAAATTCAGGTAAACTAAAAACAATGCCCGGCTACCCCGGGCATTGTTTTTCAGCACTTCATTACACCATCCCGGTAAACTTTTTCCAACACTACCATTCCGGAGTGGCAGCGCACTCAATTTACCAACATCCACATTGCTTTACGTCAAATAATCAAATAAATTTTAAATAAATTTGCTTTTTAAATAATAAAAATAGTTTAAACAGGTGTTATGTTAGTGAAAAACAGTATTTCCAAAATCAGTTCTGCAACAAAAAAGTCACTGGGCAATTTCAAACCATTTGTTTTGTATGACATTCTGGAAGTTACCCATTTATGCGTACTAATTTTGATGAACAGGCCATTCTTCCAGCTATAGACAAGAATGAAAACGTTTGTCCAATCGGATTGATTCAATCCGTTGGCTGCCTGATTGCATTGAATGACAGTACGTTCCTGATTGAACAAGTCAGTTGCAATATCGGGCTGTGGTTCGATGTTCAACCAGAACAACTCATCGGTCAGCCATTTTCCCTTCTGGTCGGCCAGGAACAGGCTGACGCCATCCGCCACATTTCCGGATTAAAAAAATGGCGCCAGACAGCCATTATCACACTGGACCTGACTCTGCACGACCAACTGGTAAAACTGGATGCCCAGATCAGCTGCTGCGATGATTTATGGCTAATCGAATTTGAACACATTCCCAATGAAACCGGTGATGCATTTCAAAATTTGTTTGTGCCCATTCGCAATGCTTTGTGGCAGATGGAAGCTGAAGCGGACTTTTCTCTGTACACCCAACTCATTGTTTCTCAGGTGCGCTTACTTACTGGGTATGACCGGGTCATGATGTATCAGTTTCATGGCAACTGGGACAGTGAAGTCATTGCCGAATGCAAGAACGACGAAGTTAAATCGTTTCTTGGCTGCCGGTTTCCGGCGTTGGACATTTCTGTCAAGGCCAGAGATTTGTTCAGTAAAAATTCAGTTCTCCAGATTGCCGATATCGAGGCAAAAAAAATTGCCATCAGCCCAAATTTAAACGGCAGAACCGGTATGCCACTGAATTTAACCTATTCAGCCATGCGTGCCATGCCTTCTGTTTACCTGCATCATTTGAAAAATCTCGGTGTTAAAGGCGCATTGACTATCTCACTCATGCAACAAAACCGTTTGTGGGGCCTGATCGTTTGTCACCACCTGCAACCCAAATATCTGCCTTTACGCCTGCGTGGAATTAATGAATTTATCGGTAAAGCGGTGTCTCTGCGGCTATCCAATATGGAAAATGAAAAAAAAGCCGAATTACATGACCGCACCAAGATATTTCTGGAAAAACTGAGTAGCGAAATCAAACTCAGCCATAGCTTGAAGTCGGACAGCTCAAAATTCAATCAGGAATTAATTGCCCTTATTAGTGCTGACGGCGTCACGCTGAATTTAAATGGCCAGCTGGTACAATCAGGCCAGAATGTTCCTGAAGGAATTCAGCAACAAATCGATCACTGGCTGAACACACCGGCGCCACGAAAAATTTTTCAGTCCCAACTGCAATCCTGCTCGCCAGCCGCAACGGTTGGTCAAACCGTCTGCAGTGTGTTAATCATGCCGCTGAATTTGCAGCTCGACAGCTACATTGCCTGGTTTCGCAGTAAAACCTTTCTGTCCCTGAACTATGTAGACTACATAAATAAAGCCGCCTGGCCTCCTGCAAAACATGTGCTGTTTTCACCCAATGAAAATTTTGACCAGTGGATTAACTCCATTTGCCATCACTCACCGTGCTGGTCTGATGAGGAAATTTCGACGGCACAGTCACTGGCACTGTCGCTTTCGGATTCATTCAACTTGCTCGCACTTAAACAAAGTGAAGAAAATTTTCGTTTTGTGACTGACAATTCCAATGATCTGATCGTGCGCTTCAATGCCGACATGGTTTACAACTTTGTATCTCCTGCCTGTGAACACATTCTGGGATATCGATCCGAACAAATGGTCGGCAAACCGGTACTTGATTTTGTCTTCAAGGATGACCGTGCCCAGTTTCGCGAAACCATCGAGTACCTGAACGAACAACGCGAAACAGACACGCTGCTGTTTCGTCCACTCCACGCGCACAGCAAAGAACTCTGGCTGGAATATTCATTCAAACGCAGCACCAATCCAACTAGCGGTGAAGCCGAAATTATTGCCAACGGACGGGATGTCACACAACAGTACGCCTATCAACTGTCCATAGAAGAGTTGCGCCGGCGCAATGCCATGACCCTTAATCCATCCAGCGATTGCGTCATCAATTTTGATCATGATGGAAAAATTTTGTATTCCAATGATATGGTGCATCAGCTTCTTGGTTGGTGCAGTTCATCACTGACAGGACGCGATGGCAGCGAGTTGCTGCACGAAAAATCAACATCTCGCCTCGGTGAATTATCGTCAACTAATCTGTTATTACAGGCCATCCGCCAACAACAGGGCAGTCACAGCGCTACCTGCTACTGCCGACATCGGGATGGAAGCGCCGTACATATCAAATATATTTGCACACCATTAAACGATGGCAGCGATCAAACCGGGTTCGTGGTGATTTTTAATGCAGTAGATGAAATCAAAATCACTGCCAGCCCTTTGTTCAGCAAAACCTTGCTTGACGACGAGAATGCCGACATGGTGCTGGTCACCGATTCGAGACTCAAAATCGTTTCTGTCAATCGCGCCTTTGTCAACATCACCGGTTACTGTGCTGACGAGGTTATCGGCCATAAACCTCGTATGCTCAAATCCGGTGTACATACCCAGAATTTTTACCAAAACATGCTGGCCACGCTGTTGGAAAAGCGTTACTGGTCCGGTGAAATCTGGAACCGGCGTAAAAATGGTGAAATTTACCCGCAATGGGGTAGCCTCACCGGCATTTTCAACGCTGCCGGCAAGTTGCAAAATGTGATCGCGGTATTTTCAGATATGTACAAAATTAAATATGCCGAAGAACGGCTGTACTTTCTGGCCAATCACGATGCACTGACCGGCCTGGCCAATCGCAACCGCTTTGTCGATTATGTCAACAAGGCCATCGACACGACCAAACGCACTGCGAATCATAAAATTGCCGTGGCGTTTATTGATCTGGATTGTTTCAAGTTTATCAATGACACACTAGGACATGCTGTCGGCGACCTGTATCTGCAGGCCATTGGCAGCCGCATCGCCGCCTTTTGCCGCAGCACCGATTTATTGTCCCGTTGGGGTGGCGATGAATTTATCCTGCTCCTTGACAATGTAGTCGATCACGCCGCCGTCGCCGAAGTCATTAGCCGCCTGCTCGAAGATATCCGCCAACCCTTTTCGATTGAAGGGCATGAGCTTTGCCCAACCATCAGTGTCGGTGTGAGCATCTTCCCAGACGATGCCGACAACACCACCGACCTGATTAAGGCGGCCGATACCGCCATGTATCGGGTCAAAGAAAATGGCCGCAATGATTTTGCTTTTGTTTCCGAAAACCAGGCCAGTGAAAGTCAGCAAAAATTTGCTCTGGTCAGTGAAATCAACCGAGGGTTGCGACAGGATGAATTTACCATCTATTATCAGCCACAGATCAAGCCGCTTTCCTGCCAGATTGTCGGACTGGAAGCCTTAATCCGCTGGAATCATCCACTCCGAGGGCAACTGAACCCTGCTGAATTTATTCCCCAAGCCGAAGAACTGGGCTTGATTTCAGATTTGGGGAAATGGGTCTTGCGGACTGTCTGCCTGCAAATCGCCCAGTGGTCACTAAATAAAATTCAAACGCCAAGAATTGCGATTAATATTTCCCCGTTCCAGCTCAATCAGACTCTGGTCACGTTTGTGACTGATATCCTGCGTGAAACCGCTGTGGACAGCAGCCTGCTTGAATTGGAACTGACTGAAAGGTCCCTCAACTACAACAGTAATGTTTCAGTCATTCTGCACCAATTGCATAAATTGGGCATTACCATCTCCATTGATGATTTTGGAACCGGACGGTCTTCTTTGGGGCATTTAAAAAATTTCCCGGTTTCCAAATTCAAAATCGACAAAACCCTCGTCAGTGGATTGCCTCATAATGCGCAGGATGTCGGCATCGTTAAAACCATTTTATCAATGGGTGAAAACCTGCAGGCCGAGATTGTGGTTGAAGGTGTCGAAACCGAGGAACAAAGTGCCTTTCTGGCGTCGATCGGCGCCCAGGTTATTCAGGGCTTTTATTATGGCCAACCATTGAGTGTTGACGAAATCACGCACATTCTGCAAAATGGGGCACAGGATTTCATCTGCGTCCTGCCGAAATAAATTCGTTACTACACTAAATCCCAGTCCCTGTATAATTCCCGATTGTTTCGCCCGGAAGTTCAGTCGGTTTTCAGGCATGGCTCCTTAAATTTACTCCCCCAATTCATCGTGAATCAGTTACTTAACCAGCTGCAACCTTATCCGTTTGAAAAACTGAAACAGCTTTTTCAGGGCATCACGCCGAACAGCGCTTATGCACCAATCAGCCTGGGAATAGGCGAACCGAAACATCCGACCCCGGAATTAATTAAAACCGCTATTACGAACAATCTGGCTGGCCTGGCCAGTTATCCCAGCACACAGGGATCGGAAGCTCTGCGTCAGGCTATCGCTCACTGGATCGCCACACGCTATGCCATCCCGGCACCTCATCCTGCGAACCAGATATTGCCCGTGAATGGCTCCAGAGAAGCCCTGTTTGCCTTTGCACAAACCGTGCTGGACACAAGCAAACAAAATCATCCGCTGGTGATGTGTCCCAACCCGTTTTATCAAATTTATGAAGGTGCGGCCTATCTGGCCGGTGCCCAACCGTATTTTATCAATGCCGACCCAGCCAAAAATTTTGCTCCGGATTACGATGCCGTACCTGAAGAGGTCTGGCAGCGGGTGCAGTTACTGTATGTCTGCTCACCGGGCAACCCGACCGGAGCGGTGCTCACGCTGTCCGACTGGAAAAAAATCTTTGAACTCTCTGATCGCTACGGTTTTGTGATTGCGGCCGACGAATGCTATTCTGAAATTTATTTTGGCACCACAGCCCCTCTGGGTGCACTGGAAGCCGCCCATCGACTGGGTCGGCACAATTATGCACGGCTGGTGAGTTTTTCCAGCCTGTCCAAACGGTCCAATGTGCCAGGTATGCGCTCCGGTTTTGTTGCTGGCGATGCCGCGATAATCAAACAATTTTTGCTGTACCGCACCTACCACGGCAGCGCCATGAGTCCGGTGATTCAGGCCGCCTCCGTCATTGCCTGGCAGGATGAACAACACGTGATTGACAATCGCGCTCAATACAAAGCCAAATTTGACCTCATTACACCGCTGCTGCAACCGGTTCTGCAGGTAGAATTGCCCGATGCCGGTTTTTATCTTTGGGCTGGCGTGAATAAACTGCACAGCATTTCTGATACCGAATACGCCAAACAGCTGTATGCCGAATATAATGTGACGGTATTGCCGGGAAGCTTTTTGGCGCGTGAGGCGCATGGAGTCAATCCTGGTCAGAATCGTATCCGTATGGCATTGGTTGCCTCGGTCGACGAATGCATGGAAGCGGCACAGCGCATCCTCCGATTTTCAGCAACAATTCCTTCCCTTTCCCGAAAAAGCTAAAGAAAATGTCTCAATTACAACAAACTATTGATCAAGCCTGGGAACAGCGCGCCAGTTTCTCCCCAAAATCCGCCCCTGCCGACCTGCGTCAGGCAGTTGCCGAGGTCATGCGCCAACTCGACAATGGCAGCTTGCGTGTTGCAGAAAAAATCAGCACAGGTAACTGGCAAGTCAATCAGTGGGTTAAAAAAGCGGTGTTGCTGTCCTTCCGCCTGGAAGACAATATCACCATGCCTTCCGGCGAGCACATGCAGTTTTTTGATAAAGTACCGACCAAGTTTGCCAACTATACGGCTGAGGACTTTGTGCGCGGCGGTTTCCGCGTTGTCCCACCGGCGGTTGCGCGTCGCGGCAGTTTTATCGCTAAAAACGTGGTGCTGATGCCTTCATATGTCAACATTGGCGCTTATGTCGATGAAGGTGCCATGGTCGACACCTGGGCCACAGTTGGTTCCTGCGCGCAAATCGGTAAAAATGTCCATCTGTCTGGCGGTGTTGGTATTGGTGGCGTGCTTGAACCTATGCAGGCCAATCCCACCATTATTGAAGATAACTGCTTCATCGGCGCACGTTCCGAAATCGTCGAAGGTGTGATCGTTGAAGAAAACTCCGTGATTTCCATGGGCGTGTACATCGGCCAGTCAACCAAGATCTATGACCGCGCCACCGGCGAAGTCACTTACGGCCGGGTTCCCTCCGGATCCGTAGTGGTTTCTGGCAACCTGCCGAGTGCAGACGGTAAGTACAGCTTATATTGTGCGGTGATTGTCAAACGGGTTGATGCTCAAACCCGCTCAAAAACCAGTATTAATGAATTATTGCGCGGTGAATAGTTTATTATCTGGTTTAGATTTTCCTTAAACAGCACAATCTTGCGGCTTCAGAACAGATTGTTATTAAAACAGCAGTACCGGGAAGGAATTGTTATGGCAATGGAACGTCTTTTTGAGTTAATGAAAGAAAAACAGGCTTCTGACATGTTTTTTGCCATTAATTCCCCCATACATTTGAAAATTAATGGCAATTTACTTCCAATTAATAACCAGAAAATGGATCAGGCCAACATCCTGGCACTGCTGTCCGAAGTGGTTTCTGCAGAAGACATGGAAAAGCTGCAGCGTGAAAATGAGCTCAACCTTGGTATTGGCGCCTCCGGAATTGGCCGTTTCCGTCTTTCCGCCTTTCGCCAGCGCGGCACCATTTCCGCCGTATTTCGTTTTGTTCCTGGCCATATTCCTGCACTGACCGCCTTGCGACTGCCGAGCGTACTCGGTGACCTGATTATGGAAAAGCGCGGCTTGATTTTACTCGTCGGCTCCACCGGCTCCGGTAAATCGACCACCATTGCTTCCATGCTCGATCACCGCAATGCCCAGCGTACTGGTCATATTCTGACGATTGAAGATCCGATTGAATATCTGTTCCGCAGTAAAAAATCGATCGTCAATCAGCGTGAAATCGGTACCGATTCAGACAGCCTGGAAATCGCGCTGCGCAATTCCCTGCGTCAGGCACCTGACTGCATTCTGATTGGTGAAATCCGCGATGAATCCACCATGGCCTCGGCCATGTCGTATGCCCAATCAGGCCATCTGGTACTCGCTACTCTGCATGCCAACAACAGTTACCAGGCACTCAACCGGATTATCAGCTTCTTCCCATCAGAACATCGGACTGCCCTGCTGCTTGATCTGGCATCATCGATACGCGCCGTGGTGTCTCAGCGTCTGATCAAAGCCATTGATGGTGGCCGTTATCCTGCCGTCGAAGTGTTGCTCAATACCCGTTATGTGGCCGACCTGATTGCCGCCGGTGATATGTCCGAAATCAAGGAAGCGATCGACAAGAGCCTCTCACCCGGTTCACAAACGTTTGAGCGCGCGCTGATGCAATTGATTAATGATGGTCTCATTACGCAGGAAGAAGGACTGGCCAATGCGGACTCGGCCAACAATCTGTTGTGGTTACTTAACAATGAACAGGGCACACCAGGCAACACGGATGCGGAACCGCTCAAGGTCGAAGAAGCCTCGTTTACTGAATTTACCCTGAACATGTAACCATGGCTGTGACTTTATATGGCATCCCCAATTGTGATACGGTTAAACAGGCACGCAGCTGGTTAGCCGCAGCACAGATTGAGGTAGCGTTTCATGATTTTAAAAAGGCTGGCCTCACGTCAGCCATCATTGCAGAATGGCTGCAAACCGTCGACTGGCAGCTGCTGGTCAATAAACGTGGCACTACCTGGCGCAAACTGCCTCCGACCGAACAGTTGGCCGTGCTTGATACGGCGAGCGCGCTGCAATGCATGCTCAAGTCTCCTTCGGTGATTAAACGTCCTGTACTGGTGCTGGGCAGCGGAGAAATTCTGGTGGGTTATTCCGCCGAAAAATATCAGGCTGCTTTCGCTGCCAATTAGCCATTCCCGCGCTTAACCCAGGCGCCTTATTTCCATCTCCTTTCGAACAGAATTTATGAGCAAGACTTTAACACTGACCCAACAATTGATCGCCATGGCATCGGTAACACCGTCGGATCTGGGCTGCCAGAAACTGATGACCGACATACTGGCACCGCTGGGCTTTACGTGCGAAGCGATTCAGTCTGGCAATGTCAGCAATTTATGGGCCCGAAAAGGTACCCAGGCGCCGCTGATTGTGTTTGCCGGACATACCGATGTGGTACCGACCGGTCCGATCGAAAAATGGCACTCCGATCCGTTTGTGCCGACCATACGCCATGGAATGTTATTTGGTCGCGGCGCGGCCGATATGAAAAGCTCAATTGCCGCCATGCTGGTGGCGGCCGAAGAATTTGTGCAGCAACATCCGGATCATCCCGGCTCGATCGGTTTTTTGATCACCAGCGATGAAGAAGGTCCGGCCACCGATGGTACGGTGGTGGTGTGCGAACTATTAAAACAGCGCGCCGAACAACTCGATTATTGTATCGTCGGCGAGCCAACCTCGAATCTGCATTTCGGTGACACCATTAAAAACGGCCGCCGTGGCTCAATGTCAGGCAAGCTGGTGATACACGGTGTGCAGGGGCATATCGCCTATCCGCAACTGGCAAAAAATCCTATTCACCTTGCAGCTCCGGCGATTACCGAACTGACTCAGGAAGTCTGGGATCAAGCCAACGAATATTATCTGCCAACTTCCTTTCAGATTTCCAATATCCATGCCGGCACCGGTGCCTCCAACGTGATTGCCGGTCATCTGGATATCGACTTTAATTTCCGCTTTTCCACCGCCAGTCCGGCGCAAGGTCTGCAACAGCGGGTGCATGCCATCTTGGACCGGCATGGTTTGCACTACGATCTGGACTGGACCATCAATGGTCAGCCATTTTTAACCCCAAAAGGTATTCTGAGTGAGGCGCTCTCTAAAGCAATTTTAAGTGAAACCGGATTGCATACCGAATTATCGACCACCGGTGGCACGTCCGACGGCCGTTTTATCGCCCAGATTTGTCCGCAGGTGATTGAATTTGGCCCGATCAATGCCAGCATCCATAAAATTAACGAACATATTGCCGTTACCGAGATTGAGCCGTTAAAAAACATTTACCGGAAAACATTGGAAAATATTCTGTTGTGATTTATCTCTTGCAGCGAGTAAGGTGTATTAGCCAATTGGTGTATTACGCTTTTGGCTCATACACCCTACTAACTATTTATATTTCGTCATTCCCGCGTTGTATTTCGTCATTCCCGCGGTTTCAGGCGGGAATCAAGTGTCGTTAGGTAATACCTTTTCCAAGTTGACAGACCATTAGGAAATTTATTGTGTTTAATACCATCAACCACCCCTTCACCACCTTGCGCGACGTCTTGCGCTATGCGGTCAGCCGTTTTACTGCCGCCAAATTAGTTTTTGGTCAAGGCAGCAGTAATGTTCTTGATGAAGCCGCTTATCTGATGCTGCATACGCTGCATTTACCGCTGGATAATCTGGAAATCTACCTCGATGCCAAACTGCTGCCAGCTGAAATCGGTGCACTGCTCAAAGTGATCGAACGACGCGCCACCGAGCGCGTCCCTGCGGCCTATATCACCAATGAGGCCTGGCTGGGAACCTATCAGTTTTACGTGGATGAGCGCGTGATCGTACCGCGCTCGTTTATTGCCGAACTGATCCCCTCCTATCTGTCACCGTGGGTGACGGATCCGGACAGCATTACCGAGATTCTGGAATTGTGTACCGGCTCGGGCTGCCTGCCGATTATGCTCGCTGATGCCTTCCCGGCCGCCCATGTGGATACGGCCGACATTTCTGCCGACGCACTGGAAGTAGCGCGTCGCAATGTTGACACCTATGGCCTGCAGGAACGCATCACACTGCATCAATCCGATTTGTACAGCCAGGTGCCGCAAAAAAAATATCAGCTCATCATTTCCAACCCACCCTATGTCAACAGCGAATCAATGAGTAAATTGCCGCAGGAATATCTGCATGAACCGCAGATTGCGCTCGGCGGTGGCACCGATGGCATGGATTTGGTACGCACCATTATTGCCGGCGCCAGAGAGCGCCTCACACCTGACGGGATTCTGATGGTCGAAATCGGCCATGAGCGGGCGTTTGCCGAAGCCGCTTTCCCGGAGCTGGATTTTACCTGGGTATCAACCTCGGCCGGTGATGACATGGTGTTTTTGCTGACTGCAGATCAGTTGCCGTAAGCACGCTCACAACAGTTTTTTAATTACCTGAAGCGGCCAACTGCCACTTCTGAACGATAGATAGATAATGATACGTTTTCAACAGCTTTACCTCATGCGCGGCACCAAACCTTTATTTGAAGGTGTCGATTTAACGCTCAACCCGCGTGAAAAAATCGGCCTCATCGGCTCCAACGGCGCGGGCAAATCCAGTCTGTTTGCCATGCTGCGCAATGAAATTCATTCTGACCAGGGCAGTCTGGATTTTCCGGCACAATGGCAGGTAGCCTACGTAGCACAGGAAACACCGGCACTCGAACGTTCCGCCATCGATTACGCCATTGACGGCGATACCCGCTTGCGCAAACTCGAAGCCCGTCTGGCAGAACTGGAAAGTCAGGAAGCCACTGATGAAAACGGCAACCTGATTGCCGAAGTGTATATTGCCTTAGCCGATGCCGATGCGTACACGGTGCAGTCACGCGCCGAACAATTGCTGCTCGGTCTGGGTTTCACCATGGCGCAGATGACACAGTCAGTAGCCAGCTTTTCCGGCGGCTGGCGTATGCGTCTCAATCTGGCACAGGCGCTGATGTGTCCGTCCGATTTACTGCTGCTCGATGAACCGACCAACCATCTGGATCTGGATGCGATTATCTGGCTCGAAGAATGGCTCAAACGCTATGCCGGTACGCTGGTCATTATTTCCCATGATCGCGACTTTCTCGATGGCGTGGTGAATGTGATTGTGCACATTGATGAGCGCAAACTCAAACGTTACGGCGGCAACTATTCCAGCTTTGAACGTCAGCGTCTGGCGCAGCTGGAACTGGCCCAGGGCATGATAGAAAAACAAAATCGTCAGCGCGCGCATTTGCAATCGTTTATTGACCGTTTCAAAGCCAAAGCCAGTAAAGCCAAACAGGCACAGAGCCGGGTGAAAGCACTGGCGCGTATGGATGAACTCGCACCGCTGCGCGCAGCAGCCGAATTTTCATTTGAATTCAAGGAACCGCTGAACGCCCCGAATCCTTTGCTGGTACTCGAAGATGTCAGCGCTGGTTACCATCTGGATGAATACGATGCCAGTAAAACCAAAATCATTGTCGACAACATTAATTTTTCTTTGCAGATCGGTCAGCGTATCGGTTTGCTGGGTGTGAATGGCGCGGGTAAATCGACCCTGATCAAAACCATCGCCGGTGAATTGCAGCCAGTCAATGGCGTTGCCCATTTGGGTAAAGGCCTGACCATCGGTTACTTTGCCCAGCATCAGGTCGAGATGTTGCGTCACGATGAATCACCGTTATGGCATTTGATCAAAATCGCCCCCAACGTACGTGAGCAAGAGTTACGTAATTTTCTGGGTAGCTTCAACTTCCCCGGCCAGATGGTGACGTCGTCGATCAAACCCTTTTCCGGTGGCGAAAAAGCCCGGCTGGCATTAGCGTTAATCGTCTGGCAGCGCCCTAACCTGCTGCTGCTCGATGAACCGACCAACCATCTGGATCTGGAAACCCGCGAAGCCTTAACCGATGCTCTGGCCCAGTTTGAAGGCACCGTGGTTCTGGTTTCGCATGACCGCCATTTATTGCGCGCCACCACCGACGAATTCATTATCGTCGCCAATGGCGAAGTCAAACCGTTTGATGGCGATCTGGATGATTACAAAGACTGGCTGTTAAAGCACAAAATAGCCACCGCGGAAGCAGTTAAAAATCAGTTAGCGGCTCAGGTAACCGATAAAAAAATCGTCATTGAAACGCCGGCAGCCAAACCCGCCAGCCTCAATCCGACGCAGAAAAAAGCTCTGGAAACCAAAATCAGTCGGCTCGATGGTGAAATTGAACAATTCAATCAGGAATTAGCAGCCATCACCGCCAAACTGGCCCACAGCGATATCTATGACGAAAAGCGTAAGCATGATCTGAAAACGCTGCTCAATTCGCAAACCCGCATTCAGAAAAATCTGGAATTGCTCGAAGGTGAATGGTTGCAGTTAAATGAACATCTTGATAGCTAAAAGAGGAAATCAGTAATTCGTATTAAATGATTGA
>CAIOYD010000023.1 GCA_903862415.1 uncultured Oxalobacteraceae bacterium
CGCTTTTTACAGATACTTTCCAATCTGTTGTCTAACGCCATCAAATTTTCTCCTGACAGCGCTGAAGTTCACGTTGATCTGGCACTGTCACAACAGCACCCGCATGAAATCACCATTTCCATCACCGACAAAGGCCCCGGGATTCCGACTGAATTTAAAAAACGGATTTTTCAAAAATTCTCTCAGGCAGATTCGTCCGATACCCGCAAAAAAGGAGGCACTGGACTGGGGCTCTCGATTACGCGTGAACTGGTGGAACACATGGGCGGGAAGATAGCCTATACCTCGGCCGTTAGCCAGGGTTCGTGTTTTTACGTTACCTTCCCACTGCACAGCTGAGTTAGTCTTCCAGTGCCTGCAATAAATAAAGCTTTTGATATATCCCCTGCGGCAATTCCATTAACTCTGCGTGCCGACCCTGCTCCATTAAACGACCATGGTTGAGCACAATAATCTGATCCGCATCCCGGATCGTCGAGAGCCGGTGGGCAATGGCAATGATGGTAACTTTACCGCGCAACTCTGCCAGTGCGGTTTGCACCACCTGTTCGGTTTCACTATCGATATGCGAAGTGGCTTCATCGAGCAACAGCAACACCGGTTCACCAGCGAGTGCGCGGGCAATGGCGAGCAATTGTTTTTGTCCGGTAGAGAGCTTGGCACCACCCTCGCCAAGTTGCGTATCATAACCTTGAGCGAGCTGCAGGATAAAGCCATGCGCATGTGCACTGCTGGCGGCAGTTTCGATTTGCTGCTGGCTTAAATCGCGCCCCATGGCGATGTTCTCACGCACCGAGGTTGCCAGTAAAAATGGTTCCTGCGGCACCAGTCCGACCTTGAGCCGGAATTCTTCTTCGGATACCCCTGCCAGTGGCAAACCGTCGAGTTCAATGCGCCCGGCTTGCGCGCTGTAAAAGCGCAGCAACAGACTCAGCAGCGTGGACTTACCACTGCCGGTATGACCCACCACGCCATAAAACTGACCGGCCGCAATGTTTAAATCAATGTGCTGCAACACCGGATGGGCCGGATCATAACCAAAACTGATGTCTTCAAACAGCACGCTGCCACTCGTTAACGTTTGGGTCGACACCGGATAAATTTCGGTGCTCTCCTGTAGCAGGGTATTGACGCGCGCGGCCGACACCACCGCCTGCTGGATCTGACCAAACTGCAGCGTGATTTGAATCAACGGATCGACCACTCTGGCGATATAACTCACAAAAGCATACAAAATCCCGACTTCGATGCCACTCATGCTGCGCTGACTGAAGCTGTAAATCACCACCACCAGCAGAATCGAATTCATCAGATCCAGCGCCGGTCGCAGCAACCATGCATTGGCGCGCAATTCGGCGATCCGCGCCTGATAATGCGCCTGATTGGTACTCATAAACCGGGCCGCAAAACGCGCATCGGCCAAACTGGCCTGCAAGACACTCATACCGGCAATGCTCTCGGCTAACTGGGCGTTGAGATCACTGCGCAACTGGCGTGCACGTGCCACGGCGGGTGCGCTCCACTTTTGATAAAACCAGACGATCACCACCATGGCCGGAATCAGCAGCGCCACGATCAGCATCAGACGCCAGTCCAGCCACGCCATGGCTGCCAGTGCGCCCAGCACCACAATAGAACTGTCGAGCATCACAAAGAGCACCTGCACATACAGATTTTTCACCGCCTCGGTATCGTTGGTGACACGACTGACCAGTTGACCGGTAATGGCTTTATCAAAAAACGCCATCGGCAAACGCAGCACGTGAGCATACACTTGTTCACGCAGGCGCTGCACCGAACGCATGGCCACGCCAGCCAGACGCAACAACTGCAAATAGCGCAACCAGGTAGCCATACAGCCGGTAATGAAATTGGCTCCCAGCAGCAAGCCGATCAACATCCAGTCGGCATGTCGGGGCAATAAATAATTATCGATAAAGGCTTTGCCCAGCAAAGGTCCCACGGCTTCGAGACCGGCCGCGATGGCGAGAAACAAAATCCCCAGCAAGATGGCCGCATGATCGACTCTGGCCGCACTGTTGAGTAACTGTACCGCCTGCCATTGTTGCAAACGGTCGGCGCGCAGATCAGATTTCATCTAATGATGCCTCCAGCTGCTGGTAACGCCACTGACTGGCATACCAGCCATCGAGCGCCATTAATTGCGCGTGGGTACCCTGTTCGGTGACTGCGCCGTGTTTGAGTACCACGATATGATCGGCGTCGGCCACCGCGCTCAGACGATGGCTGACGATAAGCACCGAGCGCCCGAGCCGGGCGGCACGCAAATGTTGCAGGATGCTGGTCTGGGTGCCGGTATCGACTGCCGAGAGGGCATCATCGAGCAACAGCAACGGACTGTTAGTGAGCAGCGCACGCGCAATCGCGACCCGCTGACGCTGACCGCCCGACAGCGTCACGCCGCGTTCGCCCACCGGGGTTTCATACCCCTGCGGAAAACGTAAAATATCGTCATGGACCGACGCCAGTTGCGCGGCCTGTTCAATTTCTGCCTGAGTGGCGTCCGGCTTGCCGAGCGCAATATTGGCCGCCACGCTGGCTGAAAACAAAAACGGTTCCTGCGCGACCCAGCTGATGTGACGGCGCAGATTGTCGATGCGGTAGTTCTCTAGCGGGTGCTCACCCCAGGACAGCGTGCCCTGTTGCGGCATGTACTGGCGCAACAGCAGCCGGATCAGGGTGGATTTACCGGCCCCGGTCGGACCCACCAGTCCGACGGTTTTACCTTGCTGCAAAGTGATGCTCACGCCCTTGAGTGCTGCCTGGGCTTGTTCCGGATAGGCGAAATGGACGCCGGAAATATGCAGCTGTCCCTGCGGGACAGCTGCAATGGTGCCGTTATCTTCAATCGACAAGGGCAGACTCAAGATCGGCCCCAGCCGACGCCAGGCCGCCTTGCCGCGTTCGATCAGCGACAATACCCAACCGGCGGCAAACATTGGCCAGATCAGCTGCCCCAGATACATGGTAAAACTGGTGAGTGCGCCGATACTCATTTGTGCGTGCCAGACAAAATAACCACCCAGACACAGGGTTAAAAATCCGGCCGTCGTCAGCGCCAGTCCGACAGCGGGTTCATACGCGGCTTCCCAGCGTTGCGCCCGCAGACTGGCATCGGCCGCCTTTTGGGCCAGTTCGGCAAACTGGCTGGCATTGCGGGATTCCAGACCGAGTGCGCGCACGGTACGGACACCGGCCAGACTTTCCTGCACCTGATCGTTGAGGTGGCTGAAGCAGTTCAGCGCTTCATGCGAGGCGTCGTGCACCTGCTGGGTAATGCGCTTAAAGGCATACGCCATAAAGGGAAAGGGTAACAGCGCAATCACCGTCAGACGCCAGTCGACGCCCAAAAACATCATTGCCAGCACCATGAGCAGTGTAGTCGTGCCATCAAATCCGGCCAGCATGGCTTCACCGGCAGCGAGTTCAATCGCATCAGCATCATTGGTGCCTAGCGCCATCAAATCACCGGTGCGTTGTTGCTGAAAAAAATCCGGCCCCTGCAAACACAGGCGGCGATACAGTTCAGTCCGCAGATGCACGCCCAGTTGATAGGAAGCGACAAACAATTGCATGCGCCAACCGACGCGCAAAAAATAAATCGCCACGCCCATGAGCAATAAAATGCCCAACTGTTGCACAATCAAGGTTTGGGTCAAGTGACCGGCCACCAGTTCATCGACCAGATGGCCCACACGTCGCGGTATCCACACCGTGAGCATGCCTACCGACATGAGCATGGCGGCTGCAAGCAGATAATGGCGACGGTGCCTGGCAACGAAGTTGAAAATTAACTGGAAAAACGACACGGATCAACCTTAGAAATGAGGCATTATTTGGCCGCCAGTTTACCCTGGGCAGCAACATTGTTTTCTACCCACACCAGCATGTCTTTCCAGATGCGTGCAACTTCGGCGTCGGATGGCATTTGCTGAGAATTGGGTAATTCTATCGTGACCACCGGAATATCTTTGTGCAGCCCGCCATAGTTTCCCAGCGAGCCCGGATAAACACCCACACGATTAAACAACAGCCGACCAAATTTACTTGGCGGCGTGCCTGCGCCATCAAAATCGAGCACCCCAAATGGCGCGTGGACCGAAATAATCACATCAGGCCCAAACTGTTCAATCTGATTGAACACCCAGCGGCTTTCCGGCTCCGACAGCGCTGCCTTGCCAGGAAAACGGCGCGGATCGCTGCGCGTACGTACCCGCCAGTATTGTGGCGCTTCCTTATCCCAATTAGGCGTGGGGAAATTGCGATTCAAATCGACGCCGCTGGCATTGACCCGGGTCGGCTTGCGTGCGAGCAAACCATCCGGATTAATCACCGGAGCGATTTTCCAGTGCAAATCATTGCTGGTGGAATCATTGAGTGTATCGAGCCATTTGAACACCACCGCCGAGGCCGTTTTTTCATCCCCGTGTATACCACCGATCAACAATACTTTCACCGGCGTTCTGGTCAGGGCAACCCCGGCCGGAACATCACGGATCAACAGTGGAAATCCCTTTTTGGATACCGTACCGCTCGGTTTCAAGGCACTGCTCTGACATTGCGCCAGGGTGATTTTTGGTAACCGGCTCACCAGTGGTGCACACCACGTATTAGCTGGTTTTTTAACGATTTTTGCCGGCACAGAAACCGCAGCGGTCGCAGCGGTACACAACACCAGGCCGGCAAAAACAACCAAATAGTTCACTGACTTCCTTATGTTATTTCAAGCCGGCAGCATCCCGCAGAATCGCGGCCTTATCGGTACGTTCCCAGGAAAATTCCGGTTCTTCACGGCCAAAGTGGCCATAAGCAGCGGTTTTTTGATAAATCGGACGCAATAAATCCAGCATTTGCACAATGCCTTTAGGACGCAGATCAAAAATTTCGTGCACCAGTTGCTCGATTTTAGCATCAGGAATCACTCCCGTGCCTTCTGTGTAGACGGTAATGTTAATCGGTTTGGCAACACCGATGGCATAACTGATCTGAATCTGACACTGACGTGCCAGACCGGCGGCGACAATATTCTTGGCCACATAGCGCGCGGCATACGCGGCGGAACGATCCACCTTGGTCGGATCTTTGCCGGAAAAAGCACCGCCACCATGCGGGCAGGCGCCACCGTAAGTATCGACAATGATTTTGCGACCAGTCAAACCACAATCACCCTGAGGACCACCGATCACAAAACGACCGGTCGGATTAATCAGGTAACGGGTGTTTTTAAGCCATTCTTTGGGAACCACCGGATTGATGATATCTTCAATGGCGGCTTCTTCAATCGCCTTGTGCAGCATTTCCGGCGCATGTTGAGTAGACAGGACGATGGTATCAATCGCCACCGGGCGACCATCAACATAACGCAGGGTGACCTGTGATTTGGCATCCGGACGCAGCCATGGAAGACGACCATCTTTGCGCAACTGTGACTGCCGTTCCACAATCCGGTGGGCATAATAAATGGCCGCCGGCATTAATTCCGGGGTTTCATCGCAGGCATAACCAAACATCAGGCCCTGGTCACCGGCGCCCTGATCGAGATCGAGCCCACGGCCTTCATCGACACCCTGAGCGATATCGGGCGACTGTTTGTCATAACACACCATGACAGCACAACCCTTGTAATCAATACCGTATTCGGTATTGTCATAACCGATACGTTTGATGGTTTCCCGTGCCACATTGATGTAATCAACATTGGCGTGAGTGGTAATTTCACCCGCAAGAACCACTAACCCGGTATTACACAGAGTTTCTGCTGCCACGCGGGCGTGCGGATCCTGCGCCAGAATGGCATCAAGAATGGCGTCCGAGATTTGATCCGCTACTTTGTCAGGATGACCTTCCGAGACGGATTCGGAAGTAAAAAGATATTCATTTGCCATGTCAGGCTTTCTTTGCTTATGGTTGACCATGTCGCAGAAGCTGCCTGCGACGCTTTAGCGGAAATTTATATACCGCCTCGCAAGTTGTCTGTTAACTCGGCGGTAATTCAGAAGGCCAGAGGCCTGCATTTAGCTTAGATCAAAACAAGACAATTGCCATACAATCTGAGCAACTCTGCCGGTTTTGCCACTGAATTTTGTGCTATTTTACGCCTCTTGGGATTTTTTTGCTGTTCCTTATCCAAATTTAAAGGCTTTATGCTGGTTGCATTATTCCGATTACTGTCGCTGTTGCCGCTGCCGCTGTTGCATGCCATCGGGGCAGGTTTCGGCTGGCTGGTTTACCTGCTCAGTCCGTCCTACCGTCGGCTGCTACAGCAAAATATGCAGCAGGCCGGATTTACCTCTGCTACCAAAGCTGCCGTTTCCGAAGCCGGCAAAAGCATACTCGAACTACCTTTTATCTGGTGTGGCACACCACAGCGAGTGCTAAAAACAGCCCACATTATCAACTGGGAAATTGCTCAGGAATTGATCGACAACAAACAAGGTGTGATTTTTTTAACCCCGCATCTGGGTTGTTTTGAAATTATTGCTCAGGCCATTGCTGCCCAAACCCCACTCACCGCCCTGTATCGCCCGCCGCGCAAACAAGCCTTGCAGCCGTTAATGGAAGATGCCCGCGCACGCACCAATTTATTGCTCGCCCCAGCCAATTTAAGCGGTGTGCGCAGCATGCTCAAAGCACTCAAAAAAGGCGCCGCCATCGGCTTGCTGCCGGATCAGGTACCGCAAACCGGTGAAGGCGTCTGGGCTGATTTTTTTGACCGGCCAGCCTATACCATGACGCTGCCTTCCAAGCTGCACAGCATGACCGGAGCACCCATCATGCTGACCTATGCAAAACGTCTGCCCTGGGGACGCGGTTTTGAAATTCGCTTTGTGCCTTTCGATGCACTCGCTGACTCAGCGCAACTGGCCACGGGCACACCTGAAGAACAGGCAACGGCCATCAATGCCGCCATGGAAAAACTCATCGCTCACTGTCCTGAGCAATATTTCTGGAGCTATAACCGCTACAAAACCCCGGCCAACGTGACCGCTCCCGTTCGCCCCGACACCATTCCAACCCCATAACACCATGCGCATACTTTTAGGTTTCATGTGGCTGCTACATTTTTTGCCCCTGCCCGTCCTCGGTCGATTTGGTAATGCCATCGGCGCATTGCTGTACTGGATACTGCCGTCACGGCGTCACATAACACAAACCAATCTGCGGCTGTGCTTCCCGGAAATGAGTGCGGAGCAACGCACCCGCATCGCCAAACAGCATTTTCAGGCCTATGCCCGCAGTGTGTTTGAGCGCAGTATTTTATGGTGGAGTTCGGAAGCACGCGTACGCCGCCTGATTCAGGTTGACCCGGCCGTACCAGCGGAACTGATCAAAGCCGGACCGGTGATTTTATTATGTCCGCATTTTGTCAGCCTCGATGTTGCCGGCATCGGACTGGTGCTGGAAACGCCGATCTGCTCTATCTATGCTCCGCAAAAAAACCAGGTCTTTGATGAAGCCTTGAAAAATGGCCGCAATCGTTTTGGTCTGGTACGACTGCTGTCACGCGCCGAAGGTGTCAAACCCATTATCCGCGCCATGCGCGAAGGCTATGGTTTTTTGATGCTGCCAGACATGGATTTCGGGATTAAAGATGCCGAATTCGTGACTTTTTTCGGCATCCCCGCCGCCACACTCACTGCCCCTGCACGGATTGCTGCCGCCACAGGTGCGAAGGTAGTTCCTGTGATTGCCACCATGCTGCCCAACTATCAGGGTTGGCGTGTCACCGTACATCCGGTCTGGGAAAAATTTCCCGGCACCGACATCAAAGCAGCCACCCAACGCATGAATCACTTTCTGGAACAGCAAATCCGATTTGCACCGGCAGAATATTTCTGGTCGCACCGACGCTTCAAGACCCGGCCCGAAGGTATGCCCGACGTCTATCAATAATAAACAATCCTTACTCAGAAGTCCTGCAATGTTCGCAGGCCGAACAGGTTTATGGCCTAACTGTGACTATCGCTCTGGCGGACAACATATAAGTGGCAAAAACTGCTATTTTTATTACATGAAAGCCAGCGAATACGTTAGAATTTTTTGCGGCTGTCCCTATAGCCACCTATAATCAAAAAGACTGTATCAAAGACTGTGCCTGACCCCATCCACCTAAACAGAAACGCAGCATGAAAATAAAATTCACAAAAATGCATGGCGCAGGAAACGACTTTTTGGTCTTCGATGGCATCCATCAGCCCATCCAGTTCTCCCCCGAACAATGGCAAAAACTGGCCAACCGCCGCTACGGCATCGGTGCGGATCAAATGCTGGTGGTGGAACGTTCTGACATCGAAGGCGTCGATTTCCGCTACCGGATTTACAATTCTGACGGTGGCGAAGTCGAACATTGTGGCAATGGTGCACGTGCGTTTGTCAAATTTGTGCATGAAAAAAAACTGATCAAAAAAACCCGTATCAAAGTCGAAATCATGAAAGGCATCATCGAACTCAATCTTGAAGCCAACGGCCTGATCACGGTGGAAATGGAGAAACCGCAATTCGCACCAGAACAAATTCCCTTTGACAGTGCCGATCTGAAAGCCAAAAAAGAAGCCGATGCCACACTCTGGCCACTGACCATAGGCAAGAAAAAAATTCAGGTTTCAGTAGTTTCCATGGGTAACCCGCATGCGGTACAACTGGTCGACGATGTCGATCAAGCCGAAGTATTAACCGATGGCCCGCTGATTGAACATCACCCGCGCTTTCCACAGCGGGTCAATGCCGGCTTTATGCAAATCATCGATCCGCAGCACATCAAACTGCGGGTGTTTGAACGCGGTGCGGGTGAAACACTCGCCTGCGGCACCGGTGCCTGTGCTGCCGTGGCGGCCGGCATTTTGCGCGGCAAACTGACTTCGCCGGTCACCGTCACAGCGCTTGGTGGTGAACTGTTAATCCGCTGGGATGGACCGGATGAACCTATTTTTCTGACCGGCCCGGCTGTCTCTGTTTTTGACGGCGAAATTCATATCTGAAGGTAATCAATGAATCACACTGAAGTAGCGCACTATCTGGCTGACAATCCGCATTTTTTTGAAGAACACGCTGAACTCCTGGGCACCATCAAACTGACCAGCCCACTCCTGGGCCGGGCGGTTTCCCTGCAAGAACGCCAGATGGAAGTGGTGCGTGACAAATACCGGCTGCTGGAACTGCGACTCTCCGACCTGCTGCGACTGGCGCAAGAAAATGACAACGCCATCGGCAAATATCAGCGCTGGACCAATTCACTGCTGTTGGCGCGTAACGACGTCGATCTGCCACATCTGCTGACGACCAATCTGCAGGAAATTTTCAACCTGCCACACGCCACCCTGCGTTTGTGGAATGTCGCCGACGACTACAGTCACACCTGGTTTGCCGCGCCCACCAGCGATGCCGTGCAGTTGTTTGCACGCTCACTGAATTCGCCCTTCTGTGGTGAAAACAAAGATTTTGAAGCCGCCGGCTGGATCGATGCGCCCATCGCTTCACTGGCCATGCTGCCCTTGCGTACCGAAGGTAACGTCATCGGTCTGCTGGTGCTGGGTTCGGAAGAAAAAGAACGCTTCACCAGTTCCATGGCCACCGATTTCCTGGCGCAATTAGCCGAAACCACCAGTGCAGCACTTTCCTGCCTGATCAAATAAACTGTATCGGCCATGCAAACCACGCCAGTCCTGCATCCTGACTGCCAGCGGTTTCTGGCCTATTTAACGCACATCCGCCAGTATTCGCCCAACACTGTAAAAAGTTATCAGGCCGATTTACTGGTGCTCTCGAGTCTGCTTACCACTCATTCACCAGAACAGGTAACGACACAGCAAATCCGCAAACTCGCCAGTCAGCTGCACAGCCGCCAGTTACAGGCGCGTTCGATTGCACGTCACCTGTCATGCTGGCGCAGTTTTTATCACTGGTATTCCAGCGAATCTGGCAGCGACCTCAATCCGGTCAATGGCATCAAGGCTCCGAAACGCAGCAAAAGCCTGCCCAAAGCACTCTCAGTAGATGAGGCCGTGCATCTGGTCGGAACTGCGCTCGGCGACAGTGTAGCCCAGGCGGCCGATCACGCCATGTTTGAGCTACTCTATTCCAGCGGCTTGCGAATTTCGGAATTGGTCAGTCTCGATCTGGCCTATATCCACCAGAACGGTTACACCTCGGTCGGCTGGATCGATTTGGCCGAACAGATGGTGCACGTCACCGGCAAAGGCAATAAAACCCGTGAAGTACCGGTAGGCTCTGCCGCCGTGGCTGCACTCAGAACCTGGCTGAGCCTGCGGGCAACCCTGATTAGAACCGAAACGCGCGCGCTGTTTCTGACCGCCCGTGGCACCCGCATGTCGGTGCGCTCGGTACAATTGCGTCTCAAAGCACATGCCGACAAACTGGGCATTAAAAGCCAGGTCCACCCGCACGTACTGCGGCATTCATTTGCATCCCATGTCTTGCAGTCGTCGGGCGATTTGCGCGCCGTCCAGGAATTACTCGGCCATGCTTCACTGGCTTCAACCCAAGTCTATACGGCACTCGATTTTCAACATTTATCCCAGGTGTATGACGCCGCCCACCCGCGCGCTAAAACCAGATAACCTTTTCAACCTCTATTCACTCCATTTCCATGACAGCTCTCATTCCTGCCACGATTCTGACCGGTTTTTTAGGTGCCGGCAAAACCACCCTGCTCAACCGCATTCTGCACGAGCAGCACGGCTTTAAAATTGCCGTGATTGAAAATGAATTCGGTGCCGAAAACATCGACAATGAAATTCTGCATCGCGACAGCAACGAACACATCATCGAAATGAATAACGGCTGCATCTGCTGCACCGTACGCGGCGATTTGATTGTGGCACTCACTTCACTGGCCAATAAACGCGCCGCCGGGGAAATCAGTTTTGATCATGTCGTTATAGAAACCACAGGCCTGGCCAATCCCGGCCCGGTGGCGCAAACTTTTTTTGTAGATCAACACGTCGCCCAACACTACCTGCTCGACGCCATCATCACCGTCGTGGATGCGCGCCACGGCATGCAGCAACTCGACGCCCACGAAGAAGCCCAACGTCAGGCTGGTTTTGCCGACCAACTGTTTTTGAGCAAAACCGATCTGGTCACGCCAGAACAAATTGCCCTGCTCACCGCCAGACTGCATCGCATCAACCCGCGGGCCACCATCAAAACCAGTGCATTTGGTGCTGTGGCCATTGCCGACGTGCTCGATTTGCGCGGCTTCAATCTGAACGACAAACTCGAGCTCGACAGCCAGTTTTTAGCCGCCGAAAGCCACGACCATCACGAGCATGACCACCACCACCATGAACACGACGATCACTCCGCCTGCGACCATCCTTCACACCGGCATCTGGACACGATCGCTGCTTTTGTTTTCAAAAGCCAACGTCCGTTCAATACAACATTGCTAGATGATTATTTAAATGGAATAATTAACCAGTTTGGGCCCCAAATGCTGCGCTATAAAGGCATTTTGTACATGCAGGGTGCTGACCGTAAAGTCGTATTTCAGGGCGTACACCAAATCATGGGCAGCGATATTGGCCATCCATGGGGAATCGATGAAGTCAGGGAAAGTAAAATTGTCTTTATTGGTAATAATTTGCCAAAAGAGATTATTATTAGCGGTTTAGAGCAATGTCTGGTATAAACTAGCGCATCGCTGATTTTGGCAATTCATGTCAGCTAGGCGGAACAGTCAATCAAACGACGTTCCATATTTAATCAAATCTGTCGTATCGAGAGTATGCGAAGTGGCAACTAAAACTACCAAAACAAGTACAGCAAGCAACAAACCAGTAACTCTGCTCACCGAAGAAGATCTTCTTAAAATGGGTGAAAAGGATTACATGAATGAAGCGCAATTGGCTTTTTTTAAGGCGCGTTTGCAGCAGCTGGAAAAAGATTTGCTTAAAAATGCCGATGAAACCACCGAGCATTTGCGTGAAACTGTTCTGGTTCCTGACCCGGCTGACCGCGCCACGATTGAAGAAGAGCACGCTTTGGAGTTGCGTACCCGTGACCGCGAACGCAAATTACTGAAAAAAGTACAGCAATCCATCGGTTTGATTGATTCCGGCGAATACGGCTGGTGTGAAGAAACCGGCGAACCTATCGGTGTCGCCCGACTGTTGGCGCGTCCTACTGCCAACCTGTCGCTCGAAGCACAGCAACGGCGCGAATTGAAGCAAAAGCTCTACGGTGATTAATCACTAATTGATCCTTCAAAATGCCAAAACAGGTAGCCATCTCCAAACTGGAAGGCTACCTGTTTTTGCATTGATTGCCCAAATGCAAGTAATCGCAACTCAGTGAGTTTTTAACCATTTTTGCAAAAAAACCAAACAATGTTTTACTAATGAACCCAAAGTTCTTGGTTTGTTCACTTACATTGTTACATTAAGTGATAATAAATACAGCAGAAGCTGCTTTGTTTTGCTTTAGTTGATATCAGATCGTTTATACTTAATAGTTAATATCGTGCATCTTTTTGATGTCGTCGGCTCTGGGCCGATTTTCTGCAGATAACATTAAAACTGAATAACTTGGGACCATGCGGTGATTTTTTCGATTTTCGGCAAAAAAAATGCAGCCAGCAAAACGCCTTCGACTGAGCAAAAATCAGCCAAAGACAGTCTGCTGACTCCGTCTGGGCTGACCGCCAACACCAGTGCTGAATTCGTCAATTCGATCATGGCACAGCGTCATATCGCCCGTGCTACCGAACGTAAAATCGATGCGATTGAATATGAAATGTCGCGCGACATTTTAAAGAAAAAATCTGACCCGGCACCGGACACCAACCCGCCACAGGCCAATGCAAATGCCAATTTATTTGACGACGACAATCCGGCAGATTTAAAAAATCGCAGCAACCAACCTGATCATTTCGAGACCACCATGCCCTTGATGGGCGCGGCAACCGAATACCTGCTCAGTTCAAGCGACGAAGCCATCAATGCGCACGCGGCAATTGAAAACATTCCGGCGCTCGAAGAAGCTGCCATTCTGTTTGCCAGCGAACAGTTTGAAGCTACCGAATTGATTCTGGAAAACCTGATACAAAACGAAAGCTACAACGCCCTCAATTCCACCGCCTGGCTGATGCTGTTTGATTTATATCAGATCACCAACAATCAGGCTAAATTCGATTTGCTCAGTCTCGACTATGTCAGCAAGCTGGAAATTTCCGCGCCTATCTGGGTCACCCCCCAGGCGCAGACAGCTCCCAAGCAAGAAAAAGGATTTGTGCCCGGGCTGTCATTTTCTGGCAAGATTAATGAGCAAATCGAAAAACAAATCGAAAAACTCAGTGCCCTGATCAAACAACATAATCAGCTGCGTCTCGAATTTGTGCGCATTGCCGAAGTCGATGTCGCCGGCTGTGAACTGTTGCTGCGCGGTTTTCAACTGTTAAAGAAATCCAAACAGGAACTCACTGTCGTTGGCGCCAATGATTTAATCACCTTTGTGCGCGCCCTGATTGCAGTCGGTCGCCGCGATGCCAGCGATGCCCCTTGGCTATTGCTGATGGAATTATTGCAAATCACCAATGACGAACCGGGATTTGAAGAAGCCAGCCTGGATTACTGCATTACCTATGAAGTTTCGCCACCGTCATTCGAAGCACCGAAAAACAAATCGACCTCACCTTCGGTGGGCATTTCGATTGAATTTGTCGAAGCTGAACGCTTTGCCATGCCCAAGGTCATTTTCGGCAATACCGATATGCTCATTGAAAACATCGGCAAATTCGCGACCGAACATCATGCCGTACAACTCGACTGCTCACAACTCGACCGCATCGATTTTAGCTCCTGCGGACAACTGCTCAGTGGCCTGATTCCGATTTCCCGACAATTGAATGTCTCGATCGAATTTCATGACGCCAATCATCTGGTAATTGCCTTGCTCAACGCCATGGGCTTCAAAAATGTTGCCGTGATCTACCCACGTAAACGCTAACTCCTCCGCGCTTCCCTCTGAATTCTGCGGTTTATACTAATACTACTTGCATTTTCAAATCCCTGACCCAAACTCCCATTGATACTTGGTAATCACTTCGATTATTTCTCATAAGGCATGTATGGAACAATTTCACGGCACCACGATTCTGTCCGTTCGGCGCGGCCAAAACGTCGCTCTCGGTGGCGACGGTCAGGTAACGTTGGGCAATATTGTCATGAAGGGTACGGCGCGTAAAGTACGCAAGCTTTACCACGGCAAAGTACTCGCCGGTTTTGCTGGCGGCACGGCCGACGCCTTCACCCTGATTGAACGCTTTGAAGCCAAACTGGAAAAACATCAGGGACATTTGATGCGCGCTTCGGTTGAGCTGGCCAAAGATTGGCGCACGGATCGCATGCTGCGCCGCCTCGAAGCCATGTTGCTCGTCGCTGACCGTGACACCACCCTTGTCATTACCGGCAATGGCGATGTACTGGAACCGGAAGATGGCATCGGCGCCATTGGCTCCGGCGGCACCTTTGCCCAGTCAGCGGCTAAAGCGCTGCAGGAAAACACCGACCTGTCACCGGTCGAGATCGTCAAAAAATCGCTGACCATTGCCGGCGAACTCTGCATTTACACCAACTTATCTCACACGATTGAAACTCTGGAATAATCCCCATGAATAACATGATGAACATGAGCCCGCTGGAAATCGTTGCCGAACTCGACAAACATGTCGTCGGTCAGGATAAAGCCAAACGTGCGGTAGCGATTGCCTTGCGTAACCGCTGGCGGCGGCAACAGGTGGCCGAACCGCTGCGCAGTGAAATTACGCCTAAAAATATCCTGATGATCGGCCCTACCGGCGTCGGTAAAACCGAAATTGCCCGCCGTCTGGCCAAGTTGGCCGATGCACCTTTTATCAAGATCGAAGCCACCAAATTTACCGAAGTCGGCTATGTCGGCCGCGACGTCGACACCATCATCCGCGATCTGACCGAAATCGGCATCAAACAGATGCGTGCCGCTGAAATCAAAAGCGTCCGCCCACGAGCCGAAGATGCTGCCGAAGAGCGCATCCTCGATATCCTGTTACCTGCGCCACGTGATTTTGGCATCAACCCGACACCGCCCGAACCCGACAACAGCACCCGACAAACCCTGCGCAAACGCCTGCGCGAGGGTAGCCTGAACGAGCGCGAAATCGATATCGACGTGGCTGAAAATGCCCCTAGCCTGGAAATCATGGCGCCACCTGGCATGGAAGAAATGACCGAGCAAATCAAATCCATGTTTTCTGGTGTGGGCTCAGGACGCAAAAAATCCCGCAGACTGCGCATTCCGGAAGCACTGAAAATCATTACCGAAGAAGAAGCCGCCAAACTGCTCAATGAAGATGACATCAAACAGCGGGCGATTCAGAGTGTCGAGCAAAACGGGATCGTTTTTTTAGATGAAATCGATAAAATCGCCAGCCGTTCCGAAACTGGTGGCGCCGAAGTTTCCCGTGCCGGGGTGCAGCGCGATTTGCTTCCCCTGGTCGAAGGCACCACCGTCAACACCAAATACGGCATGATTAAAACCGATCACATCCTCTTCATTGCCTCCGGCGCCTTCCATCTGGCCAAACCTTCGGATCTGATTCCGGAATTACAGGGACGGTTCCCGATCAGGGTCGAGCTGGATTCACTGTCGGTGGCTGATTTTGAACAAATTCTCACCAGTACCGATGCCTGCCTGACCAAACAATACCAGGCGCTGCTGGCAACCGAACAGGTGCAGATTGTATTTACCGACAGCGGCATTAAAAAACTTGCTGAAATCGCCTATTCGGTCAATGAAACTACCGAAAATATCGGCGCCCGGCGTCTATATACTGTCATGGAAAAACTACTGGAAGAAATTTCCTTCAACGCCCACGCCAACACCACCGAGTTAATTGAAATTAATGGCGACTACGTCGCGCAGAGGCTGGGCGCCTTGGCGATAAATGAAGATTTATCGCGTTACGTACTCTGAATCTCTGCCGCCACCAGCGCTTCAGCATTAATGCGCCGCCGCAAACGGCGTATTCCCACAATCGCCGCTACAGCAATCACCGGAACAGCCACCGCCGTAGCGAGTTCCGGTGAAATCTGCGTCCAGAACTGACTCGCGCCCAGCGCCAGATGATGTACCAGTTGCGAGCCATAATAGGTAATAGCCACCACAGACAACCCTTCCACCGTTTCCTGCAGCCGGAACTGCTGGCGTGCACGTTGATTCATTTGCGTGAGCACCAGTTGGTTCTGACGCTTCATCGCCAGATCTATCCGTGTTCTGAGTAACTGCGAAATCCGTGCCACCCGACCGGAAAGATCATCCTGGCGACGCGCCATGGCAGCACAGGTATTCATGGGTGGCATAAAACGTCGATCCATAATTTCACGCACGGTCGGAAATCCAGCCACGCGGGATTCACGTAACTCATCAATGCGTTGAAAAACAATCGCCGCGTAAGCACGTGCGGCACCAAAACGGAAGGCCGTGCTGGCCATTGAATGCTCCACTTCAGCCGCCAGTGCCGTCAGATCTGCCAGCACGGCGTATTCATCTTCGGCCAATACCGATCCGGCAATCCGGTCAGTCAGATTAGCCAGTTCTTCTTCGGTCGTGCGCAAACGCCGTGCCACAGTTTGCGCCACCGGCAAGCCCAGCAGTGCCATGACTCGATAGGTTTCAATTTCCCACAAACGCTGCACCGTGCGGCCTGCCTGACGCGGCGTCAATCCGCCATCAAGCAGCAAAAATGCTGACTGGCCGGCATCGATTTGAAAGTCGGTAAATACCCAGGCATTACCATCCACAATGCGCGAAACCACCATCTGCTGACTCAGGCTGGCCAATTCTGCCATTTTTGCTTCCAGTGCACCATCAAGAGCAGAACGCAATTCAATCTGTATTGCCACCAGTAATTTGCCCGCCACCGTGCTGCGCCACTCTGCCGGCAGCACATCGGTGGCACAAGCAAACTGACCGGCCAGATGGGTGGGAATAAACAGGGTATAGCTGGAAAATTCTGTATGTACTTCGCAGCGCACCAGGATGTGCCCACGCTCATACAAACGGTAAGCCGCCGAAGAAGCGAGAATATTCCAGCCATCGCGCTCGAGCAGCGCGGCCAGACGCAATAACGCTTCATTGTCGTGATTACCTTCGTGCACCACCGCCAGATGCGTCACCATGGTGGCGTCGTACAAAGGTAAAGGTGGGCGAGCGAGGAATTCCGTGTTGACCGGCGCACGCAATTCATGCTCAGACAAACCAAAACTATTCTCAGATGCGCTCAACGGTACAGGGGCAGAATTCATCAAATCCTTTTTTGTTCAATGCAACTCAGCCTTGGCATCCCGTGCCAGCAGCCGTCGGGTCATTTCTTCCGTGCTGTCGCCATCAAACAAAACCCCGGCAACCGCATCCGTGATGGGCATATCAACGCCATATTGCTTACTTAAACTCTGCACTGCCTGAGCACAACGTACGCCCTCAGCGACATGGCCGAGTTCGTCAACAATTTGCGCCAACTTTTTACCCTGAGCCAAGCCCAGACCGACCCGACGGTTACGTGACAAGTCGCCCGTACAGGTCAAAATCAAATCACCCATACCAGTTAATCCCATAAAGGTTTCCAGCTGTCCGCCCAAGGCTTGACCCAGACGGGTAATTTCGGCCAGACCGCGGGTAATCAATGCCGCCCGCGCATTCAGGCCCAGACCCAGCCCATCGGCCACGCCGGTGGCAATGGCCAGAATGTTTTTCACCGCACCGCCAACTTCCACGCCAACCACATCCGTACTGGAATACACCCGCAAAGCCGGACCATGCAAGGCTTTCACTACCAGCTCGGCCAATTCAGGAAATTCAGATGCAATCGTCAGCGCACACGGCAAGCCCCTGGCCACTTCCTGAGCAAATGACGGACCTGATAAAGCGCCACACGGCAAGGCAGAACCAAGTTCCTGCTGCACGATCTGGTGTGGCAACTGCAGAGTCCCTTCTTCCAGACCTTTGCACAGCCAGACCAGATTACGCACCTTATACGGACGCAACGCCTGAGCCATCGGACGCAAACCAGCCACCGAAGTCCCGATAATCAACAAACTGCCCGGTTGATTAACGTGTGCCAGCGCATGTTCGAGATCGGAGCTGAGCAATAATTCGGCAGGCAAAACAAAGCCCTGATGTTCATGGGTCTTGGCCGCATTCTGCATGGCTTTGTAGTTGCGCCCCCAAAGCATCACACGATGACGCCCGACGAGCGAAATTGCCAGTGCACTGCCCCACGATCCTGCACCCAGTATGGTGATATTCATTATTTTTTGCTTATCCGATTAACGGGCAACGCCCTCACACGCCCCAGATTTCACTGGCTTTGACAAATCCGCTGGCACCATCACTGTGACGCACTTTGATCCAGCCGGCATTGACCGGCTCGATGATTTCAAGCATTACGCCTTTATCAGCCGAAAAGACGACTTCAGCAGATTCTTCTGCGCTATTGCGAATTTTTGCATTTAAATTGCGTACCAATACGTTTTTACGCTCGGATAATTGTTTTATTTCTACCCAGGAAGTATCGCCAGCAAAATCACGCACCTTGGACCAGGAGCCATAATTGAGCAGCACTTCCACCGGCATTCCCTTGGGTGCCACATAGAGTTTTTGTCCACGGGTTGATGGCGCGTCATACATGATCACCGGACCGGAACCGATATTTTTGAATTCTGCTGCCAAAACACTGCCAGCACACAAAAGCAATGCCAGAACAAGGTAATGCATCGGGGATTTCATACTGGCTCCAATGGATAGATGCAGGTACTGCATATGGAGAGGATTTATATCGGCATACCTGAGTATGCCGATATAAAAGAGTGGTACCTGGAAACCTGCGCGGCAGATTCCTAGTTAGCGACTTCAGCAGGTGCTGCAGCAGCTGCCTGGGCTTCAGCCGCAGCTTGCATACGTTGCTGATAAAACAGTTCAAAATTGATTTCAGACAAATGTACTGGAGGAAAGCCAGCGCGGGAAATCGCATCGGCAATATTGGAACGCAAATACGGATAAACGATACTTGGGCAACCAATACCAAGCAATGGTGCCAGCTGACCTTCAGGAACGTTGCGTGCTTCAAAAATACCGGCTTGTTTGCCTTCAACTAAAAAAGCCACTTTATCTTTGATTTTTGCCGTTACCGTTACTGTTACGGTCGACTCAAAAATGCCTTCGGCTAACGGCTGGGCGGCAACATCCACGCCAACTTCAATCACCGGAGCTTCTTGTTCCAAAAAAATGGCTGGGGAATTAGGTTGTTCCAAGGATAAATCCTTGAGATAGACACGTTGGATTTGAAAAACTGGCTGCAAATTTTCTTCGGACATGAAACACTTTCTATAAATTAGTAGGAAAACTGCCAGAACAACACACAACAGCAGTAAAAAAGTTAAACCGGCTGACAGATAAGACAAAAACTTAACCACGCACCCCAATTGAGGGCAACGCTGAACATATCAAGATCTTGCTTTGCATTAAGTTATTTAACTTATGCATTATTACGCAGGATGGAGCAATCCGTCCAGTTGTCCGCTACGATCGAGTTGCGATAAGTCATCAAACCCACCGACATGCGTATCGCCGATGTAAATCTGCGGTACGGTTCGACGCCCAGTTTGTTGCATCATGAGTTCGCGCTGCTCAGGGTCGAGATCAACGCGGATTTTTTCAATCTGCTCCACACCTTTCGACTGCAACAACCGTTCAGCCATAATGCAATATGGGCAAACGGCGGTACTGTACATCTTTACTGGCACACTCATGTTACGACTCCAAAATCATACTGTCACAGACGCTTGCGCGTAGTTTATTTCACAACTGGCAAACCCTGACCTTGCCAGGCTGACATGCCACCATCGAGACTGACCACATTGACAAAGCCGGCACGGTTCAACATCACCGTCGCCGTCGCCGACCGGGTTCCGCTGGCGCAAACGGCAATCACCGGATGCGGTTTTTGCTTTTCCAGTTCTTTGAGGCGATTAGCCAAGTCAGATAAAGGAATATTTTTGGCATTTTTAATGTGCCCGGCCGCGAATTCTTCTGCCGTACGCACATCCACTACCGTACTTTTATTTTGATTCATCAGTTGGGTCGCCTGCAACAGCGACACCTTGGCGCCACGACGCTGCAGTGCCGGAATCAGCAAAGCACCACCAGAGACCGCTACTAAAGCAATTAAAAAAATGTTGTCAATAAGGAATTTCACAAAGATCCAATAGTCGAAGTTAACTCGCCCATTATAAAATATATGAACAAACTATGTGCTAATACTCTGCCAGAGTTGAATAAATGATGAGAAAATAGCGTTTACCCCATTACTTGCCGTTTTTTATATTTTTTAGAAATCCATTATGTATACACTCGTATTGATGCGCCATGGCGAATCCACCTGGAATCTCGATAACCGCTTTACCGGCTGGACCGATGTTGACCTGACTGAAAAAGGCGTGGCCGAAGCACGCGCGGCTGGCAAATTGCTGCAGGAATCGGGCTTTAGCTTTGATATTGCCTACACTTCCGTATTAAAACGCGCCATCCGTACCCTGTGGAACACACTCGACACCATGGACCTGATGTGGTTGCCGGTACAGCATGACTGGCGCCTGAACGAACGCCATTACGGCGCATTGCAAGGTTTAAACAAAGCTGAAACCGCCGCCCAGTATGGCGATGAACAAGTCATGGTATGGCGTCGCAGCTATGATATACCACCACTGCCGCTGGCTCCGGACGACAGCCGCACCGATTTTACCAATCCGCGTTATGCCCAGTTAAGCCCGGCCCAGATTCCACTCACAGAATGTCTCAAAGACACCGTTGAGCGTGTCATGCCCGCCTGGAATGACTCGATTGCCCCGGCCATCAAATCCGGCAAACGGGTCTTGATTTCCGCCCACGGCAACAGCTTGCGCGCACTCATCAAAATGCTCGATGGCATGAGCGACGCCGATATCGTTGGTCTTAACATCCCCAATGGACAACCCCTGGTGTATGAGCTTGACGCCGATCTGAAACCGATTAAACATTATTACCTGGGCGATCAGGAAGCCATTGCCGCGGCTCTCGCGGCCGTTGCCAATCAGGGTCGGGCTAAATAATTGTTCACGGTCGTTACGCCTCACCCCGTTTCATTGCGCAGAATGCTCACCAGGTTGTTTGCCCTGGTGTTGCTGCTTGTCTGGGTTTTCCCCAGCACGGCGGCGAACACCGGACGGGATGAACAAAAACGCTCGGCAGAATCGGAACACGCGGAATTACGCAAAAAACTCTCCGACCTGAAACAGGATATTCTTAAAACCGAATCCGACAAACTACGGGCTGAAGACGCGTTAGCCGATTCCGAAAGTGCCATTTCCGAGGCCAACCGACAGTTATATGCGCTGGGCCTGGAGCAGCAGCAAACACGGCAAAAGCTCGAGCAGCTCATCAACTGGCAGCGCCAACTGCAACAACAGGTTGAACAGCAAAAAAAACAGTTTGCCGATTTATTGCGCAATCAATACCAGTCCGGCAACAGCGACCGGGTTAAATTACTGCTTTCCGGGGATAATCCCAACCGCATCAACCGCGACCTGCAATATCTGGGCTATCTGTCGCAAAACCAGAACCAGCTGATTTTACAGTTGCGCAGCAATCTGGCCGCGGTCGAACAAAACAAAATCGCCGCAGAACAAGCCAAACAGGATCTTGACGATATCGCCGCAGAACAGCAGCAGCAAAAATCCAGCCTGGTGCAGGAACAGGCAAAGCGTGCCGGACTGATCAAACAACTCGCCAGCAAACTCACTGCTCAGCGTAAAGAAGCCGGCCAGCTGCAAAAAAATGAACAACGCCTCGCCAGCCTGGTAGAACGTTTAAACCATCTGATTGAAGAACAACGCAAGGCCGACGTACTCAAACAGGAAAAACGTCAGGCCGAACAATTACTGGCGGCCAAACGCAAGGCTGCCGAACAGGCAGGCAATAAAGCCAATGGCAAAAAACCTGCCGCCAGCGCTCCAGAACCACAACAGGTCACCAAAACTCCTGAGCCCGAGAGCAACAGCGGCCAGTTTGCCCAGCTAAAAGGTCGCCTGCGCCTGCCGGTCAAAGGGGAGTTAAGCGCCAAATTTGGCAGCCAGCGCGGAGAAGGCACCAGCTGGAAAGGTGTTTTCATCCGCGCCGCTGAAGGAACCGACGTGAAAGCCATCGCCAGCGGTAAAGTCATTTTTGCTGAATGGCTACGTGGCTTTGGCAACCTGATCATTCTTGACCACGGCGGACAGTATATGAGTATTTACGGCAATAACCAGTCCGTATTAAAACAGGCCGGCGAAAGCGTCAATGCCGGTGAAGTCATCGCCAGCGCTGGAAATAGCGGCGGCAATGAACAATCAGGTTTATACTTCGAACTTCGTTTTCAGGGCAAGGCCTTTGATCCGCTGAGCTGGATCAATTTAAAATAAATCTGACCGACTGCATACTGTGCAGGGTAATATCAACATAAATCACCACCGACCTTAAAAGATCAGGCGCAAAATGGGCACTAAATTAAAAAATTTCGGTTTAATCACCCTCGGTTTGGTTGCCGGCATTGCCGCTTCCATGCAGTTTTCTGCCATGGCGCAAAAAACCGCCGCACCACTGCCACTGGAACAATTACGCCAACTCGCCGATGTCTTTGGCCTGATTAAATCTGATTATGTCGAACCGGTGGATGACAGCAAATTAATTTCAGAAGCCATTTCCGGCATGGTTTCCTCACTCGACCCGCATTCTGTTTATCTGGATAAAAAAGCGTTTAAAGAACTGCAGGAAACCACCCAGGGTAAATTTGTCGGTCTCGGCATTGAAGTCGGCATGGAAGATGGTTACGTCAAGATTATTGCCCCGATTGAAGATTCTCCTGCCGACAAAGCCGGCGTCAAAGCGGGTGATCTGGTTACCCGACTCGATGCCCTGCCAGTCAAGGGCATGACACTTGAAGAAGCTGTCAAACACATGCGCGGCGAACCCAATACCAAAGTAACCCTGACCATTGCGCGTAAAAACGTCAATAAACCGATTATCCTCACCATTACCCGCGACGTGATCAAAACTCAGAGCGTCAAAGGAAAAATCATTGAGCCGGGCTATATCTGGCTGCGCGTTTCGCAGTTTCAGGAACCATCCTTGGCCGATCTGGTGAAAAAGATCAACACACTGTACGCTCAGGACCCGCAAGTCAAAGGTCTGGTGCTCGATTTGCGTAACAACCCGGGTGGCCTGGTACCAAGTGCGATCGGCATTTCATCGATTTTCCTGCCCAAAGATGTCACCGTCGTCACCACTAATGGTCAGATTCCGGAATCCAAAGCCAATTACACCGCCAGCCGCGAGTACTACACCACCCGCAATGGTCCTGATCCACTGGCTAAACTGCCTGCCGGGATTAAAACCGTTCCGATGGTGGTTCTGGTCAATACCGGTTCCGCATCCGCATCAGAGATCGTCTCCGGCGCGCTGCAAGACTACAAACGTGCCGTGATCATGGGCACTCAAACGTTTGGTAAAGGCTCTGTCCAAACCATCCGTCAGATCAGCGCTGATACTGGAGTTAAACTGACCACGGCACGCTATTACACCCCGAACGGACGCTCGATTCAGGCTAAAGGCATCACTCCGGATCTGAATGTCGAAGAAACCGCCGAAAACGATGGCATTAACAGCCTGCGCCTGCGCGAAGCGGATTTGCAAAAACATTTAGGTAACGATACCGACAAAACCGCCGGCACCGTCAAACGCGATGAAGCGGAAGATGAAAAACATGCGCTGGAACTTGAAAAGACGCTCAAACCACTCGAATATGGCAGCGCCACCGACTTCCAGTTACTGCAAGCCTTAAATCATTTAAAAGGATTGCCGGTACAACTGGCCACGGACAAAACTGCAGCAGAAAAAGTGGACGAAGCCGCCAAACCAGCAGAACCCGCAGCAACACCGGAAACGGCTGTTCCTGCTCCCAAAAAATAAGTGCGAGACGGACTTGGATGATCAACAACTGCTACGCTATTCACGCCACATCTTGCTCAATGAGATAGGCATAGAAGGGCAAAGCAGATTACTGGCCGCCAAAGCACTCATTATCGGTGCCGGTGGATTAGGTTCCCCGGCGGCTCTGTATTTGGCCGCTGCCGGTGTCGGCAGCATAACCCTGGTCGACCATGATCAAGTTGATCTGACCAATTTACAGCGTCAAATTCTGCACACCGAAGAACGTATCGGCATGAATAAAGTCGACTCGGCCAGAATCACGCTAACCCAGCTCAATCCCCATATCCAACTCACCACCCTGTGCGAACGTGTCACACCGGAGCGATTGACTGATCTGGTCAGCGGAGCCGATGTGGTACTCGATTGCACCGATACCTTTGCCACTCGTCACGCCATCAATGCGGCCTGCGTGGCCTGGCGCAAACCACTGGTGTCGGGTGCCGCCATTGGCTTTGACGGACAAATCAGTGTCTTTGATACCCGCAGCGACAACCTGCCCTGCTATGCCTGCCTGTTCCCGGCAGACTTGCAGACCGAAGAAGTTGCCTGCGCCACCATGGGCGTATTTGCGCCCCTCGTTGGCATTATCGGCACCATGCAGGCAGCCGAAGCCTTAAAACTGCTGCTGCAGACAGGTCGTTCTCTGGCCGGGAAATTACTCATGCTCGATGCCCGACAGATGGAATGGCAGCAAATGACAGCACAACGCAATCCGGACTGTCCGGTATGCAACACAACTCACTCACCCTAAGAAAGTCATTATGGCAAAGAAACCAAAACAAGAAGAACTTGATCCGGAAACCATGGCTCTCATTGAGTGGTGCGTTGAAGTGGAAGGTTTTTTAATCCAGGGTGGCGCAACTCAGGCACAGGCACAGGAGCATATCGAAGAACAAGTCGAATGGTTTACTGACCTGTTCTACGATGGCCTCACCCCTGAGCAGGCGGCCAAAGAAGCGCTGAGCGACCCGACCGCCTGATCCCGCAGGCGTGTTAGCCAGGCGAGGTTAATGCCACCAGCCTGACCGGCAGGACACCTCGCAGCGAACTGCACACGGCAATTTCCTGGGCGATGCTGAGTTGTTCCGGACGCATGTTGCGCTCGGTTACCTGCCACGACGGATCATCCATCACCACCGAGCGCATCACACCCGGCAATACTCCGGCCGAAAGTGGTGGCGTATACCAGCGACCTTCCATTTTTACCAGCAGGTTACTGCGTCCGCCTTCGGTCAGTTCACCACGCTCATTACAGAACAGCATATCAAACGCCCCCTGTTGCTCGGCACGCTGCCAGGCACGGTCATACTCTTCACGCTGTGTCGTTTTATGCCTTAACCAGATATCTTGTGAAAATTTACTCAACGGCGAAAGCACCACATTGGCGGGCGTGGTCAGAGGCGCCAGCGCGGCTGACTCAACGGATATCCGACCCAGGCCATTGACCATCAACCGGACACGGTGAATGGTTTTTTCAGGCATGGCGGCACAGACTCCTTCCAGTTGATAGCGAATTTCTTTCATATTCAAGGGAATTAAAAAAAACTGCGCACTTTGTGACAAGCGCGACAAGTGCCGTTCCAGATGGCGGCAACCTTGCTCACGCGTGGCCTGTATGGTTTCCAGCAAAGAAAATTGTGACGTCATGCCAGTTAAGAAACGCGCTTTTAACTGACATTCACGAAATTCATCCATCGCCGAACTATCAAAAACAATACCCGCTCCGACACCAAGCACACCCGTCCGGCTTCCATTGGCTGACGGAGCCGATAACTGCACAGTACGTATTGGAACAGATAAACAAAAATCAGCCACCTTCGCTGGGTTGCGTGGCGGATCAAACCAACCGAGGGCACCGGTATAGATCCCGCGCGATTTATTTTCAAGTTCGCGGATAATTTGCGTCGTGCGATATTTAGGTGTGCCGGTAATCGAACCGCAGGGAAAAACGGCCTGCAACAGGGTCGTCAGATCGACGTCGTCGCGCAAAGTGGCCAGCACCGTCGATGTCATCTGCAAGACGGAATTAAATTGCTGAACTTCAAATAACTGCGGCACCGCCACCGAGCCGAGCTGGGCAATACGGCTTAAATCATTACGCAACAAATCAACAATCATCACATTTTCAGCGCGATTTTTGGGGTCACGGGATAATTCTTTGCTGCGCTCTCGATTTTTCGACTCTGGTGATTTTCCATTTTCATCGATACACGCCGCGGCAGTTCCTTTCATCGGTCTGGCCAGCAGTTTTCCCTGCGTGTGGCGAAGAAACAGTTCCGGAGAAAAAGAAAGAATCACATCACCATCGGGAAATACCATCATTGCGCCATAAGGTACAGACTGTCGCTCACGCAGGCGCTGGTACACAGAAAAGATCGAGCCATAGGTCATAAAATTCAGACGAAAGGTAAAATTCACCTGATAAGTATCACCTTCGGCAATATATTTTTTAATCTTAGACAGGGCTTCTACAAACTGTGTTTCCGTGACGCTGTAGCGAAGTTGCGCAATGCCGGCCATTTCTGCCGCATTCGTTTTCTGTGCCAACCAGCTTGTGACCTGATCGCGACTTAAATGCTGACAGTTTTTGAAGACCAGCACATACGATGGTGGCACGCTGGCATTGAGCTCGGCGGCGGATTTTTCCTGTAACTGAACACCGGTCTCATAAGAAAAAGCAACTACCGCATAAAGCCCTTTTGCCAGCGCCACTTCCATCTGATGGATCATCGTGGGGAATTGTGCTGCACTGGAACAAGTGAGTAATTGTTGCAAATCCGTATACAACCGAGACGTAGGCTGGGAGGTACTAGCCTGATTATCATCGAGTAAGACAAAACTGGACATAGACGTAATTTTGAAAAATAAAAACGTTAAGACAACAAAAAATGAATTTGTTTGCCTGAATTTTCCAAAGGGTCGTGTTTAAATGAAGTTTTTACAAATCGCTGCCAGCGACCCAATATCATGGCCACGATCAAATCAGCACGCATACTGATATCCACTTCCTGTATCTCCCCGGCCACAGCGGCCAACCGCAATGACTGTTTGAGCGACAGCTCTATCCGGTCAACAAATTGGTTCATGCGCAGTTGCAGCCGATCATCTTCGTTGATGAGTGCGTGTCCGGTCATCACCTTAGTCATTCCCGGATTACGGGAAGAAAAACTCAGCAACATAGTCATAATTTCCTGCGCCTGCAACAAACCATTTTCCTGCTGCGCCGTTATTTGATTAATCAAACCGAACACGGATTGTTCAATGAATTCAATCAAGCCCTCAAACATTTGCGCCTTGCTGGCAAAATGCCGATACAACGCGGCTTCAGATACCCCTATCCTGGCAGCCAGTGCTGCCGTGGTAATTTTTTCACCCTTGGGGTTTTCCAGCATACTGGCTAAGGTCTGTAGTATGTGGAGTTTTTTTTCGCCCGGTTTGGAAGTGGCCATGGTCTCTATTTTTTCAAGGATAGTCTGGATAAATGCGCCGGTATTTGTTTGACGGAACGCACTTTCAAATCAATAAAGCCGTTGCGTGAAAACCGTTGCTGTTTGACTGACGAATCTTTTGTGGACTGAGGTAAATATTGTGTCACCCAGACCGTTTTCATACCCAATTGTTTCGCACTGCGTAAATTTTCCCGGGCATCTTCGATTAGAACACAGTGCTGCAAAGATAATTTCTTTTGTGCGACTATTTTTTTTAATAACCAGCGACTCGGCTTCGGACGTAACTCGCCATGCACGCGCATGGATTCGATGGAAATAAAACCATTAAAAAAACTCTGCAACCCCAAATGTCGCAACACCTGTTGCGCATACTGCCGAGGTGCGTTGGTCAGTAAAATCTTCCTTCCGGGCAGCCGGGCCAGGCATTTTTTTAACCCGGTCTCGAATCGCAATAATTCGTCGAGTTGTTCAAACTGGTGGGTTTGCTGTAAAAATTCATGCGCATTAACCTGATGATGTCTGATCAATCCCAGCAATGTGGCACCATATTTTTTCCAGTAAAGTACCCGGGCCGCATTCACAGTGGCCGCATCCGCATCCTGCTCACCATCCCCCAACAAGGCCGCCATATAGGCATTCATCTTCTCATGCATCGCTGGAAACACGGCGTGACTCGCATTATGCAGCGTGTTATCGAGGTCAATAAACCAGGTCGGTTTTACAGAACGCTGTTTCAATGGAGGGCGTCTATATTAATGACTGCTGATCATGGTGCCAAAAGCCTGTTCCGTCAACACTTCGAGCAACAGGGAATGTTCTATGCGGCCATCAATAATATGTACCGTATTCACCCCGGATTTGGCTGCATCCAGAGCAGAAGAAATTTTAGGGAGCATGCCACCGGAAATGGTTCCATCAGCAAACATTTCGTCGATTTCACGCGCCGACAGATCTGTCACCAGATTACCCTCCTTGTCCAGTACTCCCGGAATATTGGTCATCATGATGAGTTTTTCGGCTTTTAAAATTTCCGCAATCTTGCCCGCGACCACATCGGCATTGATGTTGTAGGCCTGGCCATCGTCACCAAATCCTATCGGCGAAATAATCGGAATAAAGGCATCGTCCTGCAATGCTTTCACCACGGCCGGATTAATGGCGTCAATTTGCCCGACAAAACCGATATCAAGAAACTGGCCCGGATTTTCACGATCCGGCATTTCATAGCGGCGTGCGCGTATCAAACCACCGTCCTTACCTGTGAGTCCGACTGCCTGACCACCATAATGATTGATTAACATCACGATATCCTGCTGCACTTCACCGCCGAGCACCCACTCCACCACTTCCATGGTTTCTTCATCGGTGATGCGCATACCCTGGACAAAGGTACCCTGCTTGCCGATTTTACGTAAGGCGCTGTCGATTTGCGGACCTCCGCCATGCACCACCACCGGATTCATCCCCACGAGCTTCAATAAAATCACATCGCGGGCAAAGCCATGCTTGAGCCGCTCTTCTGTCATAGCATTGCCGCCGTATTTAACGACGATGGTTTTGCCGTGAAACTTGCGGATATAAGGCAGAGCTTCGGCCAGGATTTCCGCTTTTATATGAGATGGCAGTGTATCGGTAGAGAGTTCGCTTGCCGCAGGAGCTGCATCGGCCGGTGGGAGATTAGTCATGTCAAATCCAATAAAATTATCGATAGGATTTTACAGCTAAATGCTTTTAATCTAAGTGATTTTCTTGTAATAATTTAATGATTCCAGTACGCTAACACCCAAATGACTACTCCTACCCTATTTGAGCAACTTGAAAGTATGCGTCCGGCACTGCTGCGGTTTTCATTGTTGCAACTGCGCAATACTGCGCTGGCCGAAGATGCCGTTCAGGATGCCCTGTTGGCGGTGCTTGAAAAACCCCAGCAGTTTTCCGGCGCATCGAGCTTAAGAACCTATGTCATAGGCATACTTAAGTTTAAAATCATCGATAATCTCCGGGTGGCTGGAAAAACCGTACAGATTGAAACCGGCGACGATCAATCCGAAAATGATGTCATCGACCACTTATTTCAGGCCAATGGACACACCATTGATCCGCCACACGCCTGGGGCAACCCGGATGCCATACTGGAGCAGCAAGACTTTTTCAGAGTGCTCGAAGTTTGCCTGGAAAAACTTCCCGCCCAAAATGCGCGGGTTTTTATGATGCGCGAGTGGCTGGAACTGGACACCGAAGAAATTTGTAAGGAATTAAACCTGAGCGCGTCTAATCTCTGGGTCATCCTGTACCGCGCCAGATTACGCTTAAGGGAATGCCTGGAGATCAATTGGTTTTCAACAACTACGGAAACCACAAGAAAGCAATCATGAGCCTTAAACCAACCTGTAAAGAAGTCCATCGCTTAGTATCAGAAGGAATGGACCGCGATTTAAACCTGGTAGAAAAAACCCGCTTGCATCTGCATATGCTGATCTGTGATGCCTGCAGTAACTTCAGTGGCCAGATGAAACTGATACGCCGTGCCATGCATCAGTTCCCCGTTGATAAGGATACACACGAGTGAGTATCTGTCCACGCTGCCGCTCGTCCTTCACCTGCGCAATGGCTGACCAGACCGGCCAGCCCTGCTGGTGTACACAACTGCCAACTCAGGCAACACTGCCCATCTATCCGGAACTGGCCACAGACCAAAACAGCAGTTGTTTTTGTCCTGTTTGCCTGCAGCACTGGTCAGATCTGCATCCGATGACGGATTAATCAGCTGTTCTGAAGAAAATAATTGAAATCAATAAACAAAAGTGTCAACCACTTCACTCAATTGCCGTTAATATAGCGTGGGTTGCTCTACATAACGAAGTCTAAACTTAATAGGATTGAACATGAAAACCATTATCTCCGCTTTAGTTACCAGTTTATTTGCCGTTTCTGCTTTTGCTGCAGCTCCAGTTGCATCAACACCGACTCCAGCACCAGCACCAGCGGCTGCAGCTTCTGTTGGCTCGACTCCTCCTCCAGCACCTGCACCGAAAAAACATAAAAAACATAAAAAAGCCGCTGCCGCTGACGCTGCCGCACCAGCCGCAAGCAAATAAGAACTCAACCACGGTTGAGCAGTAAAACAAAAAAGACAGGCATTGCCTGTCTTTTTTGTTTTTTGCCTCAGAAAAAATCAGGGCGCGCTACATAAACAATGTGTCACCACCGAAAACGTCTTGTTGCGATCAGTCATTTCCAACAGCCAGCGCATATCATTACCAATTCCCAGTGCCGGCTGCAAGGCCATGCCACCAGGCAACAACTGCTGGCTTAACTGCCTGACCAACACTTTTTCCAGAGAAATATCAAACATTTTCAGGAAACGATCAACTCCGGTCGGCTCCATCTCGATATATTCCACATTATAACCGTCGGCCAATTTTGCTCTGGACGCAGCCGATTTCATTGCCTCAGCATAGGTACCCAGCGTATCGATCAAACCACGCTCTTTAGCCTGCCGCCCCGTCCAGACTCGCCCCTGAGCAACTGCATCAATTTTTTCTGGTGTCGAATGGCGCGCCTTGGCCGCCTTAGTGGTGAACTCGGCATAAGTATGATTGATGCCTTGCTGAATCAAATCGGCAAACCGTGGATCAATCGGCCGCATCGGATCATAGCCACCCCGCAACCAGGTGGTCGTGGTACCAGCACTGTGTATGCCAATCTTTTCCATCGCTTTATCGGCCGTCGGCAACAAGGCAAATACCCCAATGGATCCGGTGACGGTAGCTTCATCGGCAAACACTTCATCGGCGCTCATCGAAATCCAGTATCCGCCCGATGCAGCCACATTACCCATGGAAACCACCACGGGCTTACCTGCCAGACGGGTCAGTTCCAGTTCGCGGCGGATTAATTCCGAGCCAAAAGCACTGCCGCCAGGTGAGTCCACTCTGAGCACCAGCGCTTTAATTTGTTCATCTTCACGCGCCTTACGGATCAAATTAGCGGTCGACAAGCCACCAATCGAGCCGGCTGGTGCAAGGCCATCACTGATATCCCCTTCGGCCACGATCACACCGACCGAATCGGCAGAAGGAATTAGCAACGGTTTTTGTCGTGACAAATAATCGTCGTAATTAATTTGCCGAAAACTTTTGTTCGCTTCGCTTTTAATCCCCGACGCCAGCATGATTTTACGGATTTCATCACGATTTTTTAACCCATCCACCCATTTTGCTTTCACGGCCAATTGCGCCAGATCGCCCTTCACTTCCTTCACCAGTTCAGGCAGATCATTAATGTTGCGCATAATACTGCCCGATTCGAGCTTGCGGGCATGCTCAACATCGCGGGTATAGGTTGCCCACAAATCGTTATATAAAAATGCCTCTGCTTCTGAGGCAGCTACCGAAGGCCCATTGGCAATAAAGGGTTCTGCAAAACTTTTGTAAGTGCCTACACGCATTAAATTGACAGTGATGCCTAATTTGTCGAGTGCATCACGATAATAATTGCGGTAACCACCAAAACCATCTAACTCCACCACGCCCATCGGATGTAAATAAACTTCACTGGCGTGCGAGGCCAGATAATACTGACGCTGGTTATAACTGGAACCCCAGGCAATAATTTTCTTCCCACTGGCTTTAAAATGATCCAAACCAAGTGCAATTTCGCGCAACATCGGCAAACCCGCATTTTCCATATCATCCAGAATCAACACCATGGCGCTGATTTTGGGATCCTGCTCGGCCGCTTTGAGCACACTCATTACATCACGCAACTGAGTGTTTTCCTTACGCTCCCCCTGAGCCTGCATCATTAACAGCTGACTGGCTCCGCCGCTTTGTTGCTCAACCAGATTGCCACGTAAATCGAGAATCAACGCGGTTTTATCTTCGAGCTTTTTGACGCCGCCAGAAAAAATCCCGCTCAGCAAAACAATGAGCAACAGTAAAAACAGCAGATTAAAAAAAACACGGCGCCCGCTATCGAGCATACGCCATAAAAAACTAACACTGTTTTTAACAAATCGTAGTAAAAACATCCAAACTCCCTGTACGCAAGCGTGAAAACACGATAATAGTCAATCAATAAAGTAATGCGATTGTAAGCCAGATAAGAATAAGCACAACCAGCTTATTACAATTAACTTTTGCTTTCGGCAAAAAAAAACCCACGACCTGACGGTAGTGGGTTAAATCCAAATCCTTAGAGGTTTTGGAGGAGACAGGTAACACTATAGCGACCACTAACTCACTTGCCCACTTTATTTTTAACATAACGGATATCACAAATTCATATAATGCCCGCCGCGCAAAAAAAAACCCACGACCTTGAAGGTAGTGGGCTAATTCCAATTCCTTAGGAGGGTTTTGGAGGAGACAGGTGTAACTATAGCCTCCATTTGCCGTCTTTCCAAGTTTGTTTTTTGCATATCCGTTATATATAAAACGTATATCCATTTTTCCCTCAAAATTTACCTGGCGCCGTGTCAGTCAAAAGAATCCTCCGGTTGCAAATGGAAGCCTTTTAAAAATTCCGCTGTCGACAAGCGCTTGCCACCCGGTTTTTGCAATTCAAGCAACTCTAACGCTCCCTGACCACAGCAGACCACTAAATTCGACCCATTCAACATCAACTGACCATCACATGCCTTCTCAGGCCGCTGGATCAATTGAGCGCGCCAGATTTTCAACGCCACGCCATTGACTACGCCATAAGCCCCAGGAAAAGGGTTAAGGGCGCGGATTTTTCTCTCCAACACCGTAGCCGGTTGGGAAAAATCCAGTCTGGCTTCTTCCTTACTGATTTTTGCTGCATAGGTAATACCCTGTTCAGGCTGTGGGGTCGAAGACAATCCCGAGTCCGACAATTGCTTCAAAGTTGCAACAATCATAGCGCCGCCAAGCTCGGCCAGCCGGTCGTGCAAGCTGGAGACACTGTCCTGAGCAGCAATGATCAGGCTTTGCATCGCAACCATAGCGCCGGTATCAAGGCCTTTATCCATTTGCATGATGGTAATACCGGTGCGCTCGTCTCCAGCCTCAATGGCCCTGTGTATCGGTGCAGCCCCGCGCCAACGCGGCAATAGTGAAGCGTGGATATTTAAACAACCATGTGGAGGGATCGCCAAAATGGATTCTGGCAAAATCAGTCCATACGCCGCCACCACCATCACATCGTGCGGGGTAGCCTTTAATAACGCATGCGCTGCCTGGGCTTCCAGTGGATATTTTCCATCGAGTCGCAGCGATGTTGGCTGCGACAGGGGAAGTTGCTGCTGCAGGGCAAATTGCTTCACGGCCGACGTGTGCAATTGCATGCCTCTCCCGGCAGGACGATCCGGTTGAGTTAATACCAGCACAACCTCATGCCCAGCGGCAACGATGGCTGCCAGCGCGGTGGCGGCAAATTCAGGTGTGCCGGCAAAAACGACCTTCATACACGACGGCGTTTGGCCGCCGGTTGGGTACGTTCGAGCTCGCGCTCTTCTTTAATCATGCGTGTTTTGATGCGATTGCGCTTTAAGGGCGACAAATACTCAACGAACACAATGCCTTTTAAATGATCCATTTCATGCTGCACACAAACCGCCAGCAAGCCATCTGCTTTGAGCTCAAACGGCTGTCCATCCAGATCCAGTGCGCGCACGCTGACTTCCGCTGGCCGCTCGACCCCATCATAAATACCAGGGACCGACAAACATCCTTCGTCATAGAAGGTTTTTTCTTCACTCGACCAGATAATTTCAGGATTAATGAACACCTGCAACTGATTTTGGGCATCAGAAGTGTCAATCACCACCAGCTGTATGTGCTCATCAACCTGTGACGCTGCCAGACCGACACCGGGAGCCTGGTACATCGTTTCAGCCATATCAGTGACTAACTGGCGCAAACGGGCATCAAATTGCTTCACTGGTTGAGCAATTTTATTCAAGCGTTTGTCGGGGTAACGTAGTATTGTTAATATTGTCATGGGACTTTCGCGCAACTTAAGCGCGGTTTTTCTTGCTAGTTCAAGGATTTATGTGCAGAATTTGATTCAATTTGGCAACTGTCGGACTTAACCACTACTCAGCAACCACAATTAATCGGAATAGTTTACCTATATTCTTCAATATTAATTGCCTGCAATGGATAAATACATGAAAAAGTTTAGCACAATCGCGCTCCTCCTTGCTTTAAGCTCATCCGTTTTTGCTGCTGATGAAATAAATGCCCCGCAAACCCAGTGTGCTTTTTTGGCCAATGCGCCTGATCAGCATCTGGTGGTGACCGGTGATACCTTATGGGGTATTGCGCAAACCTTTCTGGAGCACCCGTGGTGCTGGCCACAGGTTTGGGGTATGAATCGGGAAGAAATTAAAAATCCGCATTGGATCTATCCGGGCCAAACCGTGTATCTGGACCGCACTGCTGGCCGTCTGCGTCTGGGCGAATCTGTTGGCAGCAACAATGCCAGCAGCAACAACGGCAATTTGGCAACGGTGAAACTTTCCCCCAAAATTCGCAGCGGCAGTATTTATGGTGGGGCAATTACTTCCATCCCAGCCAATATTATTGAGCCATTTTTATCGCAACCGTTGATCCTCGAAGAAAATGATCTGGCCAATACACCGCACATTGTGGCTGCGCCGGAAGGTCATCTGAATATCGGCAAATCTGAAAAAGCCTACGTGGTTGGTGAGCTCAACAATGTTGCCGACTTCCAGGTATATCGTCCGGCAAAACCACTCAGAGATCCGGTAACGAATAACATCATCGGCTATGAAGCGGCCTATATGGGTGTCGTCAAGCTTTTCCGCCAGGCCAAACTGCCCAATGAAGCACACTCGTTTACCGTCACCACGGTGAAAGAAGAATTGAGCGTCGGCGATCGCCTCCTGCCGGTACCACCGAAAGAATTGAATAACTATACGCCGCACGCCCCGACTTCTCCGGTCAGTGCCCGCATCGTTTCTATTTATGGCGGCGTTCAGCAAGCGGGACAAAACCAGATTGTTACCATTAATGTTGGCTCCAACAGCGGTATCGACATCGGCACCGTCCTGCAACTTGACCGTCTTGGCAAGATTATTGTGGATAAAGAAGGTAAAGGAGAAAAAATTAAACTTCCGGACGAACAATATGGAACTTTGTTTGTCTATCGGGTCTTCAAAAATATTTCTTATGGCCTGATTATGCAAGTTTCTGACTCAGCACAGGTAGGAGATATTGTTAAAAAACCGGATTAAGGCGCGGATGTGCAGGAAATAAGTCATTGGATACGCTTAACTTCAACACCAGGAATCGGATGCGGTGCAGCACGCAAATTGCTGCTCGCCTTCGGTTTGCCTGAACAAATTTTTGCTGTTGGCTTTCATCAACTGCGCACCGTTCTCTCTGAACGTCAGGCCAAAGCCCTTTGCGCGCCACCAGACCCCACGACACTCAATCTTATCGAACGCACCTTGTTGTGGTGCTCGACAGCGCACAATCACATCGTAACGCTCGCTGACAGTCGTTATCCGGCCAGTCTGCTGGAAATCCCCGATCCTCCGGCCCTGCTCTATGTCAAAGGCCAGGTAGCGTTGCTCAAAGCCAAATCGATCGCCATTGTCGGCAGCCGCAATGCCACCCGACAAGGCATACTCAATGCCAGTCAGTTCGCCAGCAGCCTGAGTCAGTCTGGATTGACGATTACTTCGGGCCTGGCCTCGGGTGTTGATGCAGCAGCCCATCAGGGTGGGCTGACAGGATCTGGCTCCACCATTGCCGTCATTGGCACCGGCGCTGATATCATTTATCCGGCTCGGCACCGTGATCTGGCGCATCAGATTGCCGAAAATGGCTGCATTGTGAGTGAATATCCACTGGGAACGCCGGCGATCTCGTCCAATTTTCCACGCCGCAATCGCCTCATTTCCGGATTATCCTGTGGCGTGCTGGTGATCGAAGCCGCAGCACAATCAGGTTCTTTGATTACGGCTCAGAGTGCCGCAGAACAAGGGCGCGAAGTGTTTGCCATTCCCGGCTCTATCCACTCCCCGCTGTCCAAAGGGTGTCATTCTCTGATCAAACAGGGTGCCAAGCTAGTAGAAAATGTTCAGGATATTCTGCAGGAATTACGTTTGGATAATATCAACTATCCTGTCAATGCTACTATTGCTCCTGAAACAGCAAGACACCCACTATTACAGGAAATAGGTTACGATCCCATTCATCCTGATGCGCTTGAGCAACGTTGCCAATTAAGCAGCAGTGAACTCCATGAGCAATTACTCCTGCTCGAAATGGAGGGTTGTGTTGAAATAGTCGCCGGTGGCTTATATCGCCGGCTTAATATTGCCCAATAAATTTGCTTCAAAAACTTGAATCTTGAAGCTTCACTAGTTAAAGTGGCGATATGTTTGATATTTTAGTTTATCTGTACGAAACCTATTACCGCCCAGATGCCTGCCCTGACTCTCAGGCGCTGGCAAAAAAACTGTCGGCGGTGGGTTTTGATGATGAAGAAATCATCGAGGCCATCGACTGGTTAGATATTCTGGCGCAAACCACCCATTGCATACCCCTGCAACCATGCTCCAGTGGTTTCCGGATATTTGCGCCTCAAGAATTCGCCTGCCTGGGGGTAGCTGCGATAGGTTTTATTCACTTCCTCGAATCCGCTGGCTTAATTGATTCACAACAACGCGAAATCATCATTGAACGCGCCTTAGCAACCGATGAAAGCCCAGTTGCCCTCGATAAAATCAAAATTATTGTCTTGATGATGATGTGGAGCCAGGGAAAAGAGCCTGATTTACTCATGTTTGAAGAATTGCGGCTCGCCGATGAAATCATCCAACCCAATCTATTGCACTGACAAAACAGCCGGGTAACACAATTATCCTGTTTTGAGTGCGTTTAATTGCGTATTTTACAACAAAATTGCGCTTGTTGAACCCAAAATTGTCCAGTATCTTCATCTGTTAGACAAATTTGCATTATCATTGGCAAAAATTTGCACTATAGCTTTGTCATTGATGCACCTATAGTGATTACTTGCCCAGCATTTACCTGAGAACCAAGACATGACCAAAACCCTCATCATTGCCGAAAAGCCTTCTGTCGCATCAGACATTGCCAAGGCTTTAGGTGGCTTCACCAAACACGATGAGTACTTTGAATCTGACGACTACGTCTTGTCTTCCGCAGTAGGTCATTTGCTCGAAATTACGGTTCCGGAAGAATTCGATGTCAAACGCGGCAAATGGAGTTTTGCCAATTTGCCGATGATTCCACCGTATTTTGCGTTAAATCCGATCGCCAAAACTGAAGCACGCTTAAAAGTACTGACCAAACTGATCAAACGTAAAGACGTCACCGCCCTGATCAATGCCTGCGATGCCGGCCGTGAGGGTGAATTAATTTTCCGTCTGATAGCACAGCACGCCAAAGCCAAGCAGTCAGTACAGCGTCTGTGGCTGCAGTCGATGACACAAAATGCCATCCGCGATGGTTTTTCCAAACTGCGTACCGATGCCGATATGCTGCCACTCGCCGATGCCGCCCGTTGCCGCTCCGAAGCTGACTGGCTCATTGGTATTAATGGCACTCGCGCCATGACGGCATTTAACTCCAAAGAAGGTGGTTTCTATCTGACAACCGTCGGCCGGGTACAGACGCCCACGCTGTCGATCGTGGTCGAGCGGGAAGAAAAAATTAAAGCGTTTGTGCCACGTGCCTACTGGGAAGTCCGGGCTGAATTTGTCTGCGCCGCCGGTATCTATGAAGGCCGCTGGTATGACAACCAGCATAAAAAGAATGAGCTCGACCCGGAACAGCGTGCCGAACGACTCTGGAGTCAGACAGCTGCCGATTCCATCGTCACTGCCTGTCGCAACAAAATCGGCACGGTCACCGAAGAATCGAAACCGGCTACCCAGTTAGCACCTGCGCTGTTTGATTTGACCAGTCTGCAACGTGAAGCCAACTCGCGTTTTGGTTTTTCCGCCAAAAATACTCTGGGTTTAGCACAGGCCCTGTATGAAAAACACAAGGTATTAACTTATCCGCGGACTGATTCACGCCATTTACCGGAAGATTACATCCCGTCGGTGAAACAAACGCTGGAAGTGATTGCAGAAAATAACAACTATCAACAGTTTGCTGCCACGATTCTGAAACAGGGCTGGGTCAAGCCGAATAAAAAGATCTTTGATAACACCAAGATCACGGATCACTTTGCGATTATTCCGACCACGCAAGCACCAAAAAATTTATCTGAGCCAGAACAAAAACTCTACGATCTGGTGACCCGCCGCTTTATGGCAGTGTTTTTCCCGGCAGCTGAATTCCAGGTCACCACCCGCATTACCGAAGTATCCGGACACCATTTCAAAACCGAAGGCAAGGTCATGACCAAGCCGGGCTGGCTGGCGATCTATGGTAAGGAAATGGCCGCCGATGGCGAAGATAATGGCACACTGGTTGCGGTCGCCAAAAATGAAAAAGTCAAAACCGAATCGATACACGGCAATGAACTGATCACCAAACCACCTGCACGCTATTCAGAAGCCACCCTGCTCTCGGCCATGGAAGGTGCGGGCAAGTTGGTCGATGATGATGAATTGCGTGAAGCCATGTCCGGCAAAGGTCTGGGCACACCGGCTACCCGCGCCACTATTATTGAAGGTTTATTGACCGAGAGGTATTTGCTGCGCGAAGGTCGCGAGTTGCAACCCACGGCCAAAGCGTTTCAGCTAATGACGCTGCTGCGCGGTCTGGGTGTGGATGAACTCACCTCACCGGAACTGACCGGCGGCTGGGAACATAAACTGGCGCAAATGGAAAAGGGCAAAATCAGTCGCGAAGAATTCATGCGTGAAATTGCCCAGATGACGCAAATCATCGTCAAACGCGCCAAGGAATACAACAACGACACCATTCCCGGCGACTACCATACCCTCACGACGCCCTGCCCGCATTGCGGCGGCGTAGTGAAAGAAAACTATCGCCGTTTTGCCTGCACCAAATGCGAATTCAATATGTCCAAAACCCCGGGCAGCCGGCAATTTGAAATCCCTGAAGTCGAAGAACTGCTGGCAAAACGTGAAATCGGCCCGCTGCAAGGCTTCCGCTCCAAAATGGGACGACCGTTCGCCGCGATTCTGAAAATTGTTCCCGATGATGAAGGTACGAATCTGAAACTGGAATTCGATTTCGGCCAGAATCAGGATAATGAAGACAGCGAACCAGTGGATTTCACCGGACATACTGTGTTAGGCCCCTGCCCCAAATGCGCCTCGCCCGTGTATGAACTCGGCCTGGGATACGTCTGCGAAAAAACTGTTGCCAAACCCAAAGCCTGTGATTTCCGCAGCGGTCGTATTATTTTGCAGCAGGAAATTCTGCCTGAGCAAATGGTCAAATTACTCAATGACGGCAAAACCGATTTATTGCCGGGATTTATTTCGCAGCGTACCCGTCGTCCATTCAAGGCATTTTTAGTCAAAGCCAAAGATGGCAAGATCAGCTTTGAATTTGAAGAACGCAAACCCAAGGCAGCAGCCGGTGCAGCCAAAAAACCGGTAAAGAAAGCTGCCGCCAAAACTAAA
>CAIOYD010000024.1 GCA_903862415.1 uncultured Oxalobacteraceae bacterium
AAAGCTGGATAGATAATGCGAAAAACACAAACAAACAGACTTCAATGAGATCGGTTCAAATTAAAAAGTTACACGACAAGTAGTCTGACAGATGGGGCCGTTTGCATAGCAAGAAGCCAGGTTATTGAGGGCCGAACTATTTCCCAGATCAGCTGCCTGCTCAAGGTATTTTATTCCCTGTGCTTCATTTTTTTCTACCCCATCTCCCTCTAAATAACACATGCCCAAATTAAACATCGCATGGGCACTTCCCTGAGCGGCAGCCTTCTCAAGCCATGCCATTCCCTGAGGTACGTCTTTTTCCACGCCGGTGCCTTCCAGATAACACGAACCCAGATTAGAAAGGGCATCCGCGTGTCCCTGATTCGCCGCCTCCTGAAAAAGGTTTGCCGCGTGTGCCTCATCCTTGTTGACACCGGCACCCGAATAATAACGCTCACCCAGATTAAAGATGGCCTCAGTGAATCCCTTTTTGCCCGCCAGTTGCAGCAGCATTTCGCCCTTCTCTGCATCTTTTTGCACCCCCGCACCATCTAAATATTTTATGCCTAATTTAAAGCAGGCCTCAGGGTCACCCTGTTCGGCCGCCTGTTGCAACCTGGCGACTTCCTTGATTCTGTCATTGATCCTTTTTAAAGCACTGATGGATTTGGTGCATCCCTGGCTAACAGCCTGTTCAAAGTATGCCACAGCCCGCATTTCATCTCGTTCCGCGCCGGTTCCAGAGGCATAACACATACCTAAATTATAATAGGCTTCAGTTATTCCCTGATCCGCAGCCTGCTTAAAACGGGCTACTGCCAGTTCTGCATTTTGCACTCCTGCTATACCAAGTAAATGGTTCCGTCCCAACCAAAAACTGGCTTGAGCGCAGCCATGGTCTGCCGCGTGCGTGATATGTGTCAGTCCCTTTGTCGCATTTCTTTCTACACCCATACCAGTTAAATAGCACATGCCTAAATTAAAGCGGGCTTCATTTGATCCCTTGTCCGCCCCTTTTGAAACTGCGCTACCGCTCTGGCTTCGCTTTGTGACACGCCTTGCCCCTGCAAATAGCACAAGCCTAAATTATAGATGGCGTGGACATGGCCCTGATTAGCCGCCAGTTGATAAATTGCCACTCCCTTGAGCACATCTTGTGGCACACCGATGCCATGCATATTGAACATGCCCAGATTGAAAATGGCATCCGTTGATCCCTGATCGGCTACCTGCTGAAAGCAGGTTGCTGCCTGAGCTGCATTTTTTTCTACCCCTGTACCGACTAAATAACACAAGCCCAGATTAAGGATGCCCTCAGTCAATCCCTGATGAGCCGCCTGTTGATAAAGCGCAACTGCCAGTTTTTCATTTTTAATCTCACCTTTACCCGCAGCATAGCTATCACCCAGCGCGCACAGCTCTTCCGGCCTGAGCTCAAGCACAGTGCCAAACTTCACCGCCACAAACAAAGTGCAGGCATGCACTAATTCCGGACTGGCCAGCACTTCCCTGACCAGCGGTTCACATTCACCGATGAGTAAATCCGCCAGGCCCTGTACGGACTGGCTCTGCGCCTGATAATTCAGCGGGGTGTGGTTGGTGACGGATTCTATCAGCGCCAGACATACCTGCTGGCACTGGCTGATAAACGCAGCGTGGTCTTCTTCAGGTCGGCCGGAGCGGTGTTGGTATATTGCTGAATAATGCTGCTGAGTTTTTCTAAAGCGGGCGAACTGGCATCTGCTGAATTTATTGGAAAAAATAATTGATGAACAGGGTTCATGTTGGATAGTGGCTGCATAAATAAACTCCTTTAGCTAAAAATAATTTAAATCAAAATCGCTACCTGGCCAGGCTGAAAATGAATTGCTTAACGACACTTGATTCCCGACTAAAACCTCGGGAATGACGGGGTTTATAAACCGCGGGAATGACTAAGGTAAATAGCGAAATCAGGTTGACTGACTACGCGTGGGGAAAATGGTATTGATATTTTCCCAGGTGCCCGCAGAGTTGGAAACGTCGTTGACATCAAAGTTCCATTGCGCGCCAATGGCGCGGTCAATTTTTAGTGCGAAAAGGTGGGTTTTACTGCAACCGTAAAATGCTTACTTTGTGGTATTTCAGTTCAATCTCGCGCCATTTCATCAAGCTGACACACTCGCCCTTTATGCTCGCGCTGGAATCAGTTGCCGCTAACCGGAGAGCTTGCAAAGTGCACGACAATGACACCTATCAATTTCAGTGGCGCAGTATTTTTATTTCCGATATCCATCTGGGCACACGCGGATGTCAGGCCGAGGTGTTGCTGGATTTTTTAAAACACTGCAATGCGCAAAGCTATTATCTGGTCGGTGATGTGGTGGATGGCTGGCGGCTGCAAAAATCCTGGTATTGGCCGGGGGCACATAATGATGTGGTGCAAAAATTGTTGCGCAAGGCGCGCAAGGGCAGCCAGCTGATTTATGTGCCGGGTAACCATGATGAATTTTTACGCCAGTACATCGACTTATCGTTTGGCGATATCCAGGTCCGCCACAATCCGGTGCATGTGACCGCCGATGGGCGGCGTTTGCTGGTAATTCATGGTGACCAGTACGATAACGTTATGCTGTATTCGCGCTGGCTGGCGTTTTTGGGTGACAGTGCGTATGAAATGCTGCTGCGCCTGAATCAACCGCTGAACCGGGTGCGTCGCTGGATGGGCATGCCGCACTGGTCGCTGTCGCAGTTTGTAAAGCTCAAAGTCAAAAATGCAGTGAATTTTATTTCCCGGTTTGAAGAAGTGGTGGCCGCCGATGCCGCTCATCATCAGGTCGATGGCGTGGTTTGTGGTCATATCCATCATGCCGAAATCCGTGACATTAACGGCATCACTTACTGTAATGATGGCGACTGGGTCGAAAGTTGCACCGCGTTGGTCGAGCATATGGATGGCAGGCTGGAAATTATCCATTGGCTGGATCACTATAATCAACGCCTGCTACAACCCGCTGTGCTTGAATAAATTCCCCTGAAGTAACAGTTAAATTGCACAGATTTTGGAATTTGGCGTTATTTAAGGTATCCTATAGCATTACCGTATCGGCGTTTCGCCTCCTATGCCAGAACATCCCAGCACGACGTCTGAATTCAAAGTTGCCACCCGTTCCGTGGTGAAAACAGCTCCCCCGGACAGCAAGCCCCACCGTTCTTTAATCGAACGCCTGACTGCACTCATATCCCCAGAACCTGAAAGCCGCGTCGAACTGCTCGAAGTCTTGCAGGATGCGCACGAACGCAATCTCATCGATGCCGATGCACTGTCGATGATTGAAGGCGTGTTCCAGGTTTCCGACCTGTGCGCGCGCGACATCATGGTGCCGCGCTCACAAATGGATGTGATCGATATTTCCAAACCGATTGCCGAATGGATGCCGTCGGTGATCAGCACTGCACATTCGCGCTTTCCGGCCATCGAAGGCGATCGCGACAAAGTCGTCGGCGTGTTGCTGGCCAAAGATTTGCTGCGCTATTATTTTGATGCTGAATTCAATGTCCGTGCCATGTTGCGGCCGGCGATTTTTATTCCCGAATCCAAACGCCTCAATGTGCTGCTGCGCGACTTCCGTGCCAACCGCAATCACATCGCCATGGTGGTGGATGAATACGGTGGTGTCGACGGTTTGATCACGATTGAAGATGTACTCGAACAAATCGTCGGCGATATCGAAGATGAATATGATTTTGATGACGATGAAGATAATATCCTCTCCATCGGCACCGGGTCGCTGGGTTCGCGCTGGCGGATCAAGGGACTGACCGAAATCAGTCAGTTCAATGAAGTTCTCGGCAGTCAGTTCTCGGATGACGATGTCGACACCATCGGCGGACTGGTGGCTAATCATCAGGGGCGGGTGCCGCATAAGGGCGACAAATTCGATATTGATCAATGGCGCTTTGAAGTGTTGCGCGCCGATCCGCGTCAGGTGCATGTGCTGCTGGTGGAACATCTGCCGGAACAATTGCTGCCTGAAGATAACGAAGCAGGATAATCGTGTCGTCATTTCTTGCCCGTTACCCGCATCGGGTATTCCTTGTTGCTGCTTTTCTGGCCGGTGCGGCCAATGTACTGGCGTTTGCGCCGCTGTCGATCTGGCCGTTGCAACTGCTCACCCTCTCAGCGCTGTTCAGTTTGCTGCTGCACTCTGGCAGCATTAAACAGGGCATGCAGTACACCTGGCTGTATTGTTTTGCCTGGCTGTTTTTTGGCGTCATCTGGCTCACGGTCACCATGTTCCGTTATGGCGATATGCCGGTGTGGCTGTCGGTGCTGTGCGTGGCGCTGTTTGCGGCCGCGCTGGCCTGTCTGCCCGCCGCGATGATGGGGTTGGCACTGCGTCTGAAGACGAAATTTTCTGTCGCGGCCTTTTGTCTGGTGTGGCTGCCGTTATTCTGGAGTCTGGCGGAATGGCTGCGTGGCTGGATTTTTACCGGTTTTCCGTGGCTGGTGTCGGGCTATGCACACAATGTCAGTCCGCTGGCGGGTTTCGCGCCGATTTTGGGGGTGTATGGTCTGACCTGGCTCTCAGCAATGTTTGCCGGTGCCGCCACACTGATCACTCTTGGGCAGCGCCGTTATGCCGCACTGGCGCTGGGTATGCTGTTGCTGGGTAGTGCGCTCACGCTGGTGCAATGGACTAAACCACAGGGCTTGCCACTCAAGGTGCGTTTATTGCAGGGCAATATCGATCAACAAATCAAATTCGAACAAGAACATTTGCGCGATTCGCTCGACTATTATTACCATGCGATTTTGCAACAACCGGCGGATTTGATCGTCACACCTGAATCGGCTTTGCCGCTGCCACAACACTATCTGCCAGCCGATTTTCTTCCCGGTTTGCAGCAATTTGCCAACAGCACGCACAGCGCACTTGCTTTGGGTATGTTCAGCAGCGATGGTCCCGATCTGTTTGCCAACAGCATGATAGGCATTACGCCCGGCACTCCCGGCAGCTATCGGTACGACAAACATCATCTGGTGCCGTTTGGTGAATTCATTCCGCCCGGCTTTGCCTGGTTTTATCACTACATGCACATTCCCATGGGCGACCTGGAGCGCGGCCCCTTGCTGGCGGCTCCGTTTGCTGTCAAAGACCAGCAGGTGTTGCCCAATATTTGTTATGAAGATGTGTTTGGAGAAGAAATCGCTGCCCGCATTGCCACTGCTTACCGGCAAGAGCAACCGGTGCCGACGATTCTGTTAAATATGACCAACCTGTCCTGGTTTGGCGACAGCTGGGCTATGCCACAGCATGTGCAGATTACCCAAATGCGCACCATCGAAACTGGCCGGCCGATGCTGCGTTCGACCAACACCGGCGTGACCACGCTGGTGAATGCGCAGGGTGAAGTGGTACAGCAATTAACGCCCTTCACGCGTGGCGAGTTGCTGGTGCAGGTGCAGGGTTATCAGGGCGTGACACCCTATATTTTGTGCGGCAATCTTCTCTGGCTGGGGCTCATGAGTCTGCTGGCAGCTTTCAGTTTATGGCAACGAAGTAGTTTGCGTAGGGTGCATTAGCAGCAGGCGTAATGCACCATTAATCGTAAATCCACTACTTGGTGTATTACGCTGCGCTAATACACCCTACGCTAATACACCCTACGGCAGCGCAGCCGGGGATTACAGCGTCAGCAATTCCGGCCAGAACAGCGGGTCATGCAACAAATTGGTGATGCCGTTAATGACAAACTGCACGCCGATGCAAATCAGTAAAAATCCCATGATACGTGAAGTTGCCTCAATCCCATCGGCACCCAGCAGCGATGTCAGTCTTTCCGAGGCCCGCAACACCAGCCAGGAAACCCAGGCCACCAGCAGTATGCCCAACACTACCGACACATAACCCAGCCAGATCGGCAGCGCGGTTTGCGTGTGCACGCCAGTGGACATGGAAATCACCACCGCTATCGAACCCGGACCCGACAGGGTAGGCATGGCTAAGGGGCTGAAGGAAATATCGCGTTTGGCCGTGACTGCCTGCACATGCGGGTGTTCGACCGGAGGGAACAGCATGTTAAAGCCGAAACGGCAAACGATTAAACCGCCGGCAATGCGCAGTCCGGGAATCGAGATGCTGAAAAAATCCATCAGAATCGCACCTGCCAACAAAAACACCACCAGAATCGCGGCCATGTAATAGCAAGCGCGCCGCACCTGGATGGCGCGTTCCTGCGGCGTCAGATGAGCCGCAATCGCAGGCAAGATGGCGATCGTGGTCAGCGGATTGGCAATTGGCAGCAGGGCCGTGATGGTCGCCAGTATGGTGGCCAGAATTTCATAAAAAATATGCTGCATGGGTCAACTTTCAAAAGCGGCAAATAGTGTAGCGAGCATCTTAAACTTTATTAATGAGTTGTGCCGAAACCTGATCAGAGCGTGTTGGTATGAGTGCAGCAGCTTCCGCTTTGGAGAGCTTACGCGCCAGTTCACCACCTTCACTGCGCCAGAAACTGGCGTCGGCAGCACGGATCCGGGCGGTGACATTTTCCAGATGGTGCCAGGCGGCACGGCGGGCGGCTTCCACATCTTGCTTTTCTATGGCGACGGCCATGGCATGGTGTTCGGATTGTAGTTGCCCGATAAAGTCGCTGCGCTGGGCTTCGTTAATCCGCCCAACCCGGATGGTGTCGAGTAAGAATTGACTCAAAAAATCCAGCATAGAGGTATACAGCGGATTGCCGCAGGCCTGAGATATAGCAGTATGAAAGGCAAAATCTTCTTCCACGCCATCACCACCGGCCAGAACTGCAGCGTCGATGGCTTGCAGTGCCTGCTGAATCTGCTGGTTTTGTGCCGGACTGCGACGCTGTGCTGCCAGTGCCGTCATTTCAGCTTCAATCCCGCGACGCAATTCGACAATGCGCAGTACAGCTTCCAGCGAATCCTTAACATCCATGCTCAGATGAAACGATGCCGGAGTGTTGGGTTCGGTCACAATCGTTCCCTTGCCCTGACGAGTTTCCACCAGACCTTCAGCTTTCAAACGTGAAATGGCTTCACGGATCACCGTGCGACTGACGCCAAACCCTTCAGCTAACACCGATTCCGACGGCAGGCGCGCATGCAGGGCTACTTCACCGGTTTTAATTTTCTGTAACAGGATTTCGGTGACCCGATCGGCCAAGGTTCCGCTGGCAGTGATGGGTTCGGTTTTAAACGGAGTTATGTCGGGCATAATATTTATTTTTTTGAGCTAACTGGTTCATTTTATTTAAATTTTTTTACCAGCACTGGATTGATACAGATCAATTGACATCATACAAGATTCTTACTAAACTACAAGGGCATATTGTGTGACGTAATGTTGTCATACAACTTAATGTTGTTAAAACAGCGCAACGGCAGCCGTTAATCATGCGGTGTCGATAAAAACGATAATCAGGAGATGACTTATGTGGAATCAGGTGTACGACCCTTTTAACAGTGCGTGGCTTTCAACCCTGGCGGCAGCCATACCGGTGGTAGTGATGCTGGTTTCACTGGCCTTTTTGCATATCAAAGCCCATATTGCGGCCGGACTGGGTCTGGCAGCGGCCTTGATTGTGGCGATTTTCGCCTTTTCCATGCCGGCTTCCACGGCGGTCTCTGCAGCGTTGTATGGCGCTGCCAACGGCTTACTGCCGATAGGCTGGATAGTGCTGAATGTGATTTTCCTGTATCAGCTGACCGAGCGTAAAGGGCATTTCAAAATTCTTCAGGAAAGCATTACCAGCATTACCAAAGACCGCCGCCTGCAACTCTTGCTGGTGGCGTTTTCATTTGGTGCCTTCTTTGAAGGCGCCGGTGGTTTTGGTACACCGGTAGCCGTAACCGGCGCCTTGCTGATCGGTCTGGGCTTTGCGCCGCTGGCAGCATCCGGACTGTCGTTAATTGCCAACACTGCGCCGGTGGCTTACGGTGCTCTGGGCACGCCGATTATTGCGCTCGCCGCCGTGACCGGTCTGGATATGATGCAACTCTCCGGCATGGTCGGACGGCAGTTGCCGCTGTTTTCCCTGATGGTGCCCTTCTGGCTGATCTGGGCGTTTTGCGGCTTTAAAGGTATGCGCGAAATCTGGCCGGCAATTTTGGTGGCCGGGGCCACCTTTGCCGTACCGCAGTATTTGATTTCCAATTACCATGGTCCATGGCTGGTGGATGTCGGTGCCGCGATTTGCTCTATGGCCTGCCTGACGTTGTTCCTCAAAGTCTGGGCGCCGAAACATGTCTGGACCGATGCGGCCGGTAAATTCAGCGGCGCGACCACCCCGGCAGAGCCGCTGGTGAAAAACACGTCCACAAGCGCTGATGTTATGCGTGCCTGGCTGCCGTGGCTGATTTTATCGGTGCTGGTATTTTTGTGGGGTGTGCCGGAATGGAAGAAATATCTGGATGGTATTTCGGTATTCAAAATTGAATGGCCGGCATTGCACAAACTGGTGCACAAAATGCCTCCGGTCTCACATGCCACTGCAGCCGAAGCGGCTATCTATAATCTGAACTGGATGTCAGCCACCGGTTCCGGCATTTTGCTCGCCTGTATTGGTTCTGGTTTGCTCATGGGGTACAAGCTGCGCGAATTGGTCAGTGTCTATTGGGATACCATCAAGTTGCTGAAGTATTCGCTGCTGACAATTGCCATCATGCTGGCGCTCGGTTATATCACCCGTTACTCTGGTCTGGATTCCACTCTTGGCCTGGCGTTTGCCCAGACGGGTGTGCTGTATCCGTTCTTTGGTACCTTGCTGGGTTGGCTGGGCGTGGCTCTGACAGGTTCGGATACCGCGTCGAATGTGCTCTTTGGTGGCCTGCAAAAAACCTCGGCTGAACAGTTGGGAATTAACCCAATTCTGATGGCCTCAGCCAATTCTTCTGGTGGTGTGATGGGTAAGATGGTGGACGCACAATCGATTGTGGTGGCTGCTTCGGCCACCAAATGGTTCGGGCATGAAGGAGAAATTTTACGCTATGTGTTTTTCCACTCGATTGCTCTGGCCTGCCTGGTCGGACTGGTGGTGACACTGCAAGCCTATGTGTATCCATTTACCCTGATGGTGCATTAATTTAACTGAGAGTGCATGATGACTGTGATCACCACGATAGAAGATTTGCGGGTGCTGGCGCAAAAACGGGTTCCACGCATGTTTTACGATTATGCCGATTCCGGCTCGTGGACCGAGTCGACCTATCGTGCCAATAGCAGCGATTTCGCGGACATTAAATTTCGTCAGCGGGTCGCTGTCAATTTGGAAAATCGCAGTTTGAACACCACCATGACAGGTCAGGCTGTGAGTATGCCGGTGGCGCTTGCTCCGACCGGTCTGACAGGAATGCAGCATGCCGACGGCGAAATTCTGGCAGCGCGGGCAGCGGAAAAATTTGGCGTGCCATTTACGCTCTCCACCATGAGTATCTGTTCGATTGAAGATGTGGCGCAGCACACCAACAAGCCGTTCTGGTTTCAGGTGTATGTGATGAAAGACCGCGCCTTTATTGAGCGTCTGATCGATCGTGCCAAAGCCGCCAACTGTTCGGCGTTGGTGCTGACGCTGGATTTGCAGATATTGGGTCAGCGGCATAAAGATATTCGTAATGGTCTGTCGGCGCCGCCAAAACCCACGCTTGCCACGATTCTTAATCTGATGACCAAGCCACGCTGGGGTTTGGGCATGCTGGGCACCCGCCGACATGGCTTTGGAAATATTATCGGTCATGTTTCCGGGGTGGCGGATATGAGTTCGCTGTCTTCCTGGACTCAGCAGCAGTTTGATTTGGCGCTGTCGTGGAAAGATGTCGAATGGATCAAACAGCGCTGGGGCGGCAAGTTGATTCTCAAGGGGATCATGGATCCCGAAGATGCCCGTCTGGCTGTGGCCAGCGGTGCCGACGCCCTTATCGTATCGAATCACGGTGGACGCCAGCTTGATGGTGCGCTGTCCAGTATCCGGGCGCTGCCCGCCATCGTGGATGCCGTTGGCACGCAAATCGAGGTGCACATGGATGGTGGCATCCGTTCTGGTCAGGATGTGCTGCGGGCGCTGGCTTTGGGTGCCAAAGGCGTGTATATCGGTCGGCCGTTTCTGTATGGCCTGGGCGCCATGGGCGAAGAGGGTGTGACCAAATGCCTTGATATCATTCGCAATGAACTCGATCTGACCATGGCTTTTTGTGGCCATACCGACATTAAGCAGATTGATAAGACGATTTTGATTTAAGAATTGCTGCTGTTTTACTGCCCAAACCGTCCGGAAAATAAACCGGGCGGTTTTTTTATGGAAAAAGTTGGGTAAATGCGACAGGGCGTCCTACACTCCTGATAGTCGGGTCAACGGCATAACGTAAAGTACCAATACACATCTGGAAAGTGTACCGGTAAGAAAATTAAAGTGTGTGCATGGAGTATGCCCTGTGGCTGTGCTACTGTGCAAAGCTACTACTCATAAGGTGGTAATCCAACATAATCAGATATAAATCCGGATACCCATCCGCCGGTTTTAGTTAGCAACCCGACCCAAACAAGGCACGGAGACACCCATGACTGACCTCAGTAAATCTGCTGAACCTGTTAGCAATCCAGAGACGATTTCGCTCGAAGATAAATATACCCTTAAACGTGGCCGGGCCTTTATGACCGGTACCCAGGCGTTTATCCGTCTGGCCATGCTGCAGCATCAGGCCGATGCCAAAGCCGGTTTGAATACCGCCGGTTATATTACCGGCTATCGCGGCTCCCCGCTGGGCGGGGTAGATACCACGGCCGAAAAAGCCAAAAAATATCTGGAAGCAGAGCACGTCAAGTTTCATCCCGGGATGAACGAAGATCTGGCCGCGACCACGGTTTGGGGTACCCAGCAGGTGAATCTGTTTCCGGGGGCAAAATACGACGGCGTGTTTTCTATCTGGTACGGCAAGGGGCCGGGCGTAGATCGTTGCGGCGATGTGTTCAAGCACGCCAATATGGCCGGAACTGCGAAACACGGTGGTGTACTGGTGCTCGCGGGTGACGATCATGCGGCCAAGTCATCGACGACCGCGCATCAGAGTGAACATATCCTCAATGCCTGCGGTATTCCGGTGCTCTATCCTTCTTCAGTGCAGGAATATCTGGATTATGGCATGCACGGTTTTGCCATGAGCCGCTATACCGGTTTGTGGACGGCAATGAAATGCGTCACCGATATCGTTGAGTCAGGTGCGGTGGTGGAAATTGATCCTGAACGGGTGCAGCCGATGATTCCGACCGATTTGATTTTGCCACCCGACGGCCTCAATATCCGTCAGGGCGACGCGGTCTTGGCGCAGGAAGCGCGCATGAATAATTACAAATGGTATGCCGCGCTGGCGTATGTGCGCGCCAATAAACTGAATAAAATTATCTGGGACAGCCCACATGCCCGGATCGGTATTATCACCGCCGGTAAATCCTATCTCGATACCCGTCAGGCACTCGCTGATTTGGGCATTGATGAACAGGTCGCGCGTGACATCGGTTTGCGACTCTACAAGATCGGCATGATCTGGCCGCTGGAGTCCGAAGGGGTCCGCGATTTTGCCCAGGGTCTGGAAGAAATTCTGGTGGTGGAAGAAAAACGCCAGATTCTGGAATATCAGCTCAAAGAAGAACTGTACAGCTGGGAAGATAAAGTGCGTCCGCGCGTGGTCGGCAAGTTTGACGATACCGGCGAATGGAGTAATTTGCAGGGTGCAGGTCATGGCGAATGGCTGTTGCCGGCGACCTATGAACTCAGTCCGGCATTGATTGCCCGCGCGATTGCCGCGCGGATTTCACGCTATTTTTCCGGTCATCCGGTGGCCGAAAAAGTGGCGCAGCGGATTGCGTTTTTGGAAGCCAAAGAAACGCTGCTGGCCATCGCTGCCAAACCGGACCCGACCAAAGACCGCACGCCGCATTTCTGTTCCGGCTGTCCACACAATACCTCAACCCGCTTGCCTGATGGCAGCCGCGCACTGGCCGGGATCGGCTGTCATTACATGGTGTTGTGGATGGATAGAGAAACCACCAATTTCAGCCACATGGGTGCCGAGGGCGTGAGCTGGGTCGGGCAGTCGCCATTCACTACTGAGCAGCATGTGTTTACCAATCTGGGTGATGGCACGTATTTCCATTCCGGTTTGCTGGCGATCCGCGCTGCGGTGGCTGGCAAGGTGAATATTACCTACAAAATTCTGTATAACGATGCCGTGGCCATGACCGGCGGTCAGGTGGTGGATGGTCCGATTGATCCGGGTATGATTTCGCGTCAGATTGCCGCTGAAGGCGTGCATCCGATTATTGTGGTTACCGACGAGCCGGAAAAATATCCGGCCAATTATGCCTGGGCAGAAGGTGTCACCGTGCGTCACCGCAGTGAACTCGATGCCGTGCAGCGTGAATTGCGTGAAGTCAAAGGCGTCTCGGCCATGATTTATGACCAGACCTGCGCGAGTGAAAAACGTCGCCGCCGCAAACGTAAGGAATTCCCTGATCCGGCCGTGCGCGCTGTGATCAATGAAGCCGTATGTGAAGGTTGTGGCGACTGCAGTGTGCAGTCGAACTGTTTGTCAGTGGAGCCGCTGGAAACGGAACTCGGACGCAAGCGTCAGATTAATCAATCGTCCTGCAACAAGGATTATTCCTGCGTGAATGGTTTTTGCCCCAGCTTTGTCACGGTCGAAGGTGGCAGTCTGAAAAAGCCGCAAAAAGCTGTGGTCCCGAACGCGTTGATGACTTTACCTACGCCGCAGTTGCCGTCAACCAGTGAGCCGTTTGGCATTGTGGTCACCGGTGTCGGTGGTACCGGCGTGGTGACGGTCGGACAGATTCTGGCGGTGGCCGCGCATATTGAAGGCAAAGCCTGTTCTGTGCTGGATATGAGTGGACTGGCGCAAAAAGGCGGACCGGTGCTCTCGCATGTGCGCATTGCTGACCATGATGACGATATTCATTCCACCCGGGTTGGTACCGGCGCGGCGGATCTGGTGATTGGTTGCGATGTGATCGTCACAGCCGGTCGGGATGCCTTGTCGCGTATGGGGGCGGGCCGCACCTATGCAGCCATCAATACCACCAGTACGCCAACGGCCGCGTTTGTCAAAGACCCGGACTGGCAGTTTCCGGGCGACAGTGCCGAAGAAGCGATTCGTCATGCTTGTGGCGCTGACCGGGTGGCGCTGATTGCCGCCGGGGATATTGCCACTGCACTCATGGGCGACAATATTGCCACCAATATGTTTATGCTCGGTTATGCCTGGCAACAGGGTTGGATTCCGTTGACGGAAGCGTCCCTGATGCGCGCGATAGAACTCAATGGCGTCTCGGTGGGCTTTAACAAGTCGGCGTTTGAATGGGGTCGCAAGGCGAGCTTTGATTTGCCTGCGGTGAAAAAAATCGCCACGCCAGCAACGGTGATTGAATTCAAACGCACACCGACCTTAAAGGACGTGATCGAAAAACGACGTCAGTTGCTCGTCGCTTATCAGGATGACGCCTGGGCGCTGGCGTATACCGATTTTGTGGCAGCGGTTCAGGCGGCAGAAAATCGGGCTGCAAGCGGCAGCAACAAGCTGACGACGGCAGTAGCCACGTATCTGTTTAAGCTGATGTCGTATAAAGATGAATACGAAGTCGCGCGGCTGCATAGCTCCGGTGAGTTTGCTGCCAAGGTGGCGGCTCTGTTTGAAGGTGACTACCAGATTCATTTTCATCTGGCGCCGCCGCTGCTGGCCAAACGCGATAGCAAGGGACACCTGGTCAAGCAGAAATTTGGTCCGTGGATGATGTCGGTATTTGCCTTGCTGGCACGTCTGAAAGGGTTGCGCGGCGGAATGTTCGACATCTTTGGTTATACCGCTGAACGCAAGATGGAGCGGCGCTTAATCAGTGACTATCGCGCCACCATCAGCAGCCTGTTGCCATTGCTGACGGCGGAAAATCTCTCCGGGGCGGTGGCAATTGCCAGTATTCCCGGGGATATTCGCGGCTATGGCCATGTCAAGGAGCGTCATCTTGCCTTGGCGCAAGAAAAACAGGCGCGCTTGCTGGCGCTGTGGCAGCAAAAACAGGAGCAAGCGGCGTAATTGCCGGAATTGTCCACTTTTAAACGCGGGCGCCCGGGCGTCCGTTTTTTTTACATGTTTTTGTGGTGCAATTGCTATTGCGTCAGTCATGGCTGTCTGCTAGGATGTTGTGGTTAATGAGCTAACTCATTACACTTATCAGCTCTTCCTGGAGCATGATGAAACACGACTGTGAATTGTCATGAATATAAAAAATAAAATTCGCAACGTACTCAATATCCGCACCGAACGTGTGCAACTGCCTCCCGGGCAAAAGCCCAAGGTAGGCAGCAGCATTGTGTTTGAACATTTGCGCATCCGCCTCAAAGTGCCGCTGACCCAGCAGCAGTGGGATTGGTTTTCTGCTCAGGGCTGGCGTACCGTGGACATGCGCACCGACCGACGCAGCTATACCTGTGTGCCCGATGCCGTGCTGATCAAATTACTCAATGCCGAACCAGAGCGGCGCATGGATTTGCATGCGCGGCTGCTCAAAGTAAAAATCCAGACGCTGGAAAAAGCGCTTAAACTGGAAGCCTCAATGTAACGTTGGTCGTGATTTACACACCACGGGTCAGTTATGAACGCAAACCGGTTGGCATGGATCATTCCTCTGGTGGCTTTGCCAGCCGGACTGATTTTTCAATGGCAGCATCTGGATCCGCACTATCTGTGGATGGCGGGGGCTGTGCCTGCGCTGCTTGCGCTCTGTTATTCCACTTACACTGCGCTGCTTAAAAAACGTGCCGGGGTCGATTTGCTCGCCCTGATTTCCATAGCCGTGGCGCTGTTGCTGGCGCAAGAACTTACCGCTTGTGTGATTGCTCTGATGTTTGCCAGCGGGCAGGCGCTGGAAAGTTATGCGGAAGGTAAAGCCAGCCGCGAAATGGCTGGGCTGCTCAACCGCGTGCCGACCGTGGCCCAGGTATTTCGCGAGGCAAACTGGGTACAGGTGGGGCTCGAATCCGTGCAAGTCGGTGAGCGCCTGCTGGTCAGGCAGGGAGAAGCGATCCCAGTGGACGCCACACTGATCAGCTCACAGGCGACACTGGATGAAGCGTCACTCACAGGCGAATCCCTGCCGGTCAATTTTACGGCCGGTTCAGTCTTGCGCAGCGGGGCCATCAATGTAGGTGCACCGATTGAACTTGTGGCGCTGGCCATCGCGCGTGAGAGCACCTATGCCGGCATTGTGCGTATGGTGCAGGATGCCCGGGATGCCAAGGGGCCGTCGGCGCGTCTGGCAGACACCTATGCATTATGGTTTGTGCCGCTGTCGCTGGGACTCGCCGGTGTGGCGTGGCTGGTGAGTGCGGATCCCCTGCGTGCGCTGGCGGTGCTGGTGGTGGCCACACCCTGTCCGCTGTTGCTGGCGGTACCGATTGCCATGGTTGCCGGTTTGTCCAATTGTGCCAGACGCGGTGTGCTGGTCAAGGGTGGCGCGGTACTGGAAAAACTGGCGCAGGCGCAGGCGATTTTTTTTGATAAAACCGGCACCCTCACCAGCGGACGCGCACGGCTGGTGTCGATGGAATGTGCCAGTGGATTTGCCCAGCCCGAAATACTGCGGTTGGCCGCGTCACTGGATCAGCTGTCCTGTCACGTGATGGCCATGTCGGTGGTGAGTGCGGCACAGGAACGCGGCCTGTCACTGACCTTGCCACTACAGGTGCATGAGCAGGCTGGGGCCGGGATGTCAGGTCGGGTCGACGGTCGTTTGGTGCAGATTGGTAATGCAGATTTTATCAGTCAGCATGCTGGCTCCGGCAGCTGGGCGCAGGCACATCTGCGCAGGATCGCGCAGGAAGGTGCTGCGGCGGTTTATGTGGCCGTGGACGGTGAGTTGGCCGGGATACTCGAATTTGCCGATCAGATCAGGCTGGAAACACCGCGGGCTTTGCGGATGTTACGTCGTGCCGGTATCGAACGCATCGCCATGCTCAGCGGGGATCATCGCGATGTAGCGCAGGCCATTGGTGCCGGCATCGGAGTGGATGATGTGTATGCCGAATTAACCCCGGCACTCAAACTCGCTGCCGTCCAGACGTCCTCAAAGAGCATGGTGACCATCATGGTTGGTGATGGCATTAACGATGCGCCGGCACTGGCAATGGCCGATGTCGGTATTGCTATGGGCGTAGCCGGAGCCGCAGCCGCTTCTGAAAGTGCCGGAGTCGTGTTGCTGGTAGATCGATTGGACCGGATTGCTGAAGTGATCCGGATTGCGCGCCGTGTGCGGATGATTGCCCGGCAAAGTGCGGTTGCTGGCATGGGACTGTCGCTGCTGGCTATGGTGGCCGCTGCAGCGGGATGGTTGCCACCGCTGCAGGGCGCAGTCATGCAGGAATTAATTGATGTGGCCGTCATTCTGAATGCCTTGCGGGCCTTGCGTTTTACTGTTGCGGCCTCGGGCAACACGCTGCTGTCGAAGCAGTTTGCCGCACTGCGGGCAGAGGAGCACCGTGATTTGCAACCGCTGCTCGATCAGCTCGGCACCCTGGCCGTGCGGCTGACGGTGCTGTCGTATGAGCAGGCAAGGACAGAATTAATTCAGCTCGAACAACAGCTCACCGAAAAATTGCTGCAACATGAACGTGCGGATGAAAGTCAGATTTATCCCGATCTGGAAAAAGCTATCGGCGGAGAAGATTCAATGGCTGCCATGAGCCGTTCGCACCGCGAAATTTTTGAGATGTGTCGCAAACTGAGCACCTTAATTCATGACTTGCCAGCCAAGGCCGGGGAAGCGGAAAAATTTTTACTGATTCAGCGCCTGCTGTTCAGTCTGGATGCCATTTTGCGGCTGCATTTTGCCCAGGAAGATGAATTGTTTCACAGTTTTGAAGTGTCGTGAGGGTGGTGCTGCACTGCCTGGCTCGGATGTAACAGACCGCCATCGCCATAACTGCGCAGGACTTCTGAAATGATGATCTGATAGCCATCGAGCCAGTTGGCCTGGGCGGCTTTGGCGTCGAGATGGGCCGGGTGTTGCATGAGTTGCTGCAATCCCTCCATGCTTTCCCAGTAATACACATTGCAAAGTTGTCCGTTATCCTGATTGCTCCAGGATTCTTCACCCAGATAGCCGCTGGTTTGGGGTGCATAGGTGGCGATCACGGCATCGAGTTGATGAAATGCATCATCAAACTGTTTTTTGCGAAAGATGAAGCTGGCACTGATCATGGCTGAGGAATAAACACACCGGCGGCGCGATCTTTTTGCACATTGTCCCAGTTGAAAATCTGCCCGTTCATGGCAATGTAGACGCCGTGCGGCAGAGTTTGGGCAATCCCGCAGGCAAAGCCAAGATTGAACAGCGCATCCGAATTGGCGATTTCATAGGGAATCATGGCGCCAGTCAGAATCACGGTTTTTGCCAGCGCGGCTTTGCCGATGACGTGGGCGGTTTCGCGCATGGTGTCGGTGCCGTGAATAATCACCAGTGCCGATTCTGTTGCCCTCTCACAGGCTGCCAGCAGGTTGGACCGATCCGTATCACCCATGTCGAGTGAATCGAGCATACAGACCACTTCGAGTTGCACCGGGACAGTCATGCGGGTACGGGTAATGACTTGCGGCAAATGACTGTCAGCGAAGGTCAGCTTGCCCTGGATTTCATCGTAATGTTTGTCGAACGTACCACCGGAAGCCAGGATGCGTAAAGTCATGATGAGGGTTTTTAATAAAGGTTAATGACAGGCCGAGGCTTGACAGCCCATGCCTAATTCGATTTTCAGACAGGCATAAAACACCGGCGCAGCGACTAAGCCAGGAATGCCAAACACGGCTTCCATGACCAGAATGGCGATCAATAATTCCCATGCGCGGGCATTGATCTGTGTGCCCATAATGGCGGCATTTAAAAAATATTCCAGCTTGTGGATCAGCACCATATAGCCAAGCGAAAATACGGCGATATTGAGTGAGTGCGATAAGCTCACGATCACCAACACGGTATTGGAAATAATGTTGCCGACGACTGGTAACAAGCCACAGACAAAAGTGATCAGCACCAGCGTTTTTGCGTACGGCAAATTAACACCGGCAGATGGCAAAATCAGTAAAATGTAAATCGATGAAAGTACCGTATTGATGGCAGAAATGCGCAACTGGGCAAACACGATACGCTGGAAGGCGCATTGCAGATTTTGCACCCGGTATTTTAACGCCCGGGCAAATTCAGGAAGCTCGCCATGAATTTCACTCATGGCGATTAAGCCACCGATCACCATACCCATCAACAAATGAATAATCGAGTGTCCGGCTTCCTGACCAAGTAACTTGGCTTCCTGACCGTGATTGCGCAGCCAGTCAGACATAATCACCCGCAAGGCTTCCCCGCCGGAAGGCAGGTAGTCGCTCAGCCACGCCGGTACCTGAGAGCGCGAGACTTCAATAATGCCGGCCAGACTGTCCATGAGCATGTGCAGGCTGCCGGCATCACTTTTGGCAAACGTGACTGCACTGATGACCAACATGGTCAGGCCGGTGATGACAATCACGGCCAGCAGGGCCAGAATCAATATGCGTGCTTTAAAAAACCTGACCTTTTTTTCGATTACCGGTGTCAGAATATGAACTATCGAATACACCAGTAAGCCGGAAAACAGCGCCAGCAGCAAGCCTGCTTTTAACACCACCACAGCAGCGATGCCGGCGAGCAGGTAGGATGCCGTAACGGGCAAGGTCAGTTTGTTCTGCATATAAAATCGTGGTTCCGTTTAATGTAAAATCACACCAGCAATCGAGGCGATCAGCAAGGTCAGTGCTGCCATGCTGGAGATAACGAAGCCGGCAGTGCGTTTGCCCGGAGACTTGTAATAACCCAGAGCATAAATCACCCGGCCGATGACCCAGACTGCACCGATGCCAGCACCGACCTGGTCACCCATGTAGGTGCTGCAAATCCACAGCAACGGTAAAAAAATCACCATTTGTTCAACTGTATTGGCCTGTACACGCAACACCGATAAAAATTCTACCGGACCTTCGCAACTTGGTGCGTTGATTTTATAGTGACCACGGGCTTTGCCGACGTTGATAAAGGTCCAAATATACATAAGCAGGCTGGCAATGGTGATGCAGGCGGTTAGTTTCATGGGGTCTCCGGTTATTTTATGGGATGTGAAAATAGAACGCTAGGATGATAGCACGGCCTGTGAGTCCACTGTCAGGGAGGGCATAGAGTATAAATCGCCTATTTTACTGAATAAAATGTTAATAAAACCGGGTTTTGAATGAGGTGTGCACAACATTTTGAGCAGAAAAATTACCTATTTGGTGTGCATGCACTAAAATCAACTGCGCAGAATTCTTTATTTATCAACTAAGCGTTATCTATGAGTCAGTTATATAAAAAATACCAGCTATTGGTTTGGCTCGGATTGTTGCTTGTGGCAGGATGGATGGCCAGCAGTCTGGTGACACAGTACCTGACTGAGCAGCTGCTGTGGAAAAGCAGCTTGCAGCGTACTTTGCCCATGACGGTGGCAGCGGTGCAGGCGGAAATTGAACGCAATCTGGCCAGATCGACGGCTTCGATCACACGCGACGATGTGTTTTTGCGTGACTGGGCACAAAATGAGGATGCCAGCAGTGAAGCCATGCTGGCACATTTGCGCAGCGGTCAGCAGAAAGATCAGGCGATCACGCATTTTTTTGCCGCAGAAAACGACCATCGGGTTTATGACAGCCAGGGCGCTGTGCGCCGCCTCGACCCAGAGATGGATGCCTGGTATCAAAAGACTCGCAATCAGCAACTCGCAACCCTGGTCATGCCGGAATGGGGCGTGAATCAGCGGCCGGTGATTTTTGTCACTTACCGCGTCATGGATCAGGCTGGCAATTTTCTTGGGGTAGCGGGTGTAAATCTGCCCTTTGATTTGCTCAGCGCAAGTATGGATCGCACCATGGCCGAACAGAATCTGCGGATTTGCCTGGTCGACAACAGTGGCAAAATCGTATGGTCGGACAGCAAACATCCGGTGCAGGGTAACCTGCATACGCAGGACGATTTGCGTCCGATGGCGCAGGAGCTGCTGGCAGAGGATCATCACAGCAATCAAAAAATAATCACCACGGCACAGGGCAACAGTTTGCTTGCCAGTGCATTTATACCCGAACTGGGCTGGACTGTGCTGGTACAGCAGTCGGATGCCGATGCTGCCGCCGGTATGCAGTCTTTGTTGCTGTGGCAAATTGCCGCCGGTGTGGTATTGAGCGCGGGTGGATTGCTGCTGGCCTGGATGTCGATTCGTCGTCATCAGCAGCATTTGCGTCAACTGGCCAACAGCGATGGCATGACGGGGCTGATGAACCGGCAATCGTTTACCACGTCGTTTCAACAGGCGGTGCAGGAAATGCGTCGTTTCAAGTCGCCCTTTTGCTTTATCCTGTTTGATATCGACTTTTTGAAAAAAATCAATGTCTCGCACGGCCATGTGACGGGCGACCGCATCATTATGGAAATCGCTAAAATGAGTAAGCAGTCAGTACGCGGAAGCGATCTGTTGTGTCGCTGGGGCGGAGAACAGTTTGCCTTGCTGTTGAAAAAATGCGAGTTGGAACAAGCGTATAAAATCGCTGAACAGTTGCGTCTGAATGTGCAGAATTATTCATTTTCCCTCGAAGATGAAACTCCGGTGACCATCAGTCTGGGTGTGGCCGAGTGGGGTGAAAATGAAACCGCCGATGAGCTGTTTGCCCGCGTCGATGAAGCGATGTTTTTAGCCAAATCAGAAGGACGCAACCGAGCTGAAGTTTCTTACTACGCCACCAGCGAGTAGCCCCCCAATTATCCCGTGAGCGTGGCTGATTTAAGTTGCTCTGGTGCTATCAAAGGCAGACGCAAACTGAATACGCTGCCGCCGTTGACTGTGGATACGACGCTGATGCTGCCACCGAGTACGCTGGTGACGATACGGTGTGAAATGTGCAGGCCGATACCGGAGCCACCCTGACCGAGTTTGGTCGTGAAAAACGGATCAAAAATATTCCCCAGATGTTCCGGTTTAATGCCGATGCCATCGTCACTGACGCTGAGCACGATTTCCTGTTGGCCGGGGATTTCGGCCGTGCTGATGGTGATCTGGCCATTTTGTCGTCCTTCAAAGCCGTGACTGATGCTGTTGGCCAGCAGATTGTTCAGAATTTGTCCCAGGGGGCCGGGATAGCTGTCGAGTTGTAACGCGTCATTGATGTCAATGAGGATAATCCAGGGCGCCTGCTTGTTTGGCAGCTGTATCAGATTCACGCTGTCGACCACCAGTGCATGCAGGTTGAAGTGTTGACGCTGTTCTGAAGTCTGATCGCGCGCGACTTCTCTGAATTTGGCGATCAGGGTAATGGTGCGCTCGATGGAACGGCTGACCAGATCGGTGGTGTTGTGATAATCGGCAAAAAAAGTTTCGATCGAGCTGCGTGCCAACTGGCCGCTGCGGTATTGCTGTTCGAGTTGCTGCAACTGATATACCAGGGAAGTAAAGGCCAGATTGGCATTGCCGATGGGGGTATTTAATTCATGCGAAATTCCGGCGACCATGAAGCCCAGGGCGGACAGTTTTTCAGACTGCACCAGCGAGGCACGTGTTTTGTCGAGCTCCTCAATGGTGGTGATGAGGTTTGCATTTGTTTGTTCCAATTCGGAAGTGCGTTGATGAACCCGATTTTCCAGCGTGTCATTGAGTTCATGCAGTCGGGCCTGAGCCTGAGTTAATTCTTCCACCCGGTCGTGCAATTGTTGTGCCAGCATTTTTTCTACGGCATAAATGCTCTGAAAGCTTTCATCGAGTGTAATCGCCAGTCCGGCGGCATAAAAACTGACGGCAACATACACCACCAGATAGTTCATCGGCGAACGATGTATGGTCCAGACCATCCACCCCTGAGTTTCTGCCAGAGTTACTACGATATACACGAGCGCAGTAGCGAGCGCCATGAGCCAGGCAATCCGGCGACCCTGGAGCCACGCGGTGGCCATAATAACAATTGGCAAAAAAATGACAACAGGCGTGCGGATGCCAATAATCAGAAAGGCATACACGGCAGCAAACAACCACAGGCCCCAGTTAAGGACCAATATGCCCAGCACGATGCGTGATTTGTGTAGCGCCCAATACGACAGGAGTATCAGTATGCTCAATATAAGAGTGCCGGCAGTCGTGACGCTGTTGCCATTGTCTTTATAGATTAAGGCAATATTGGCAAACACAGCCAGTAATAACACCAGCTGCAGGCGCTTCAGTAAGCTAACGAAGTAGCCATTGAGCTTGTGCGGCAGTTTATAAGTGACACGGGTTTTCATTGGTGCGCTTAACAGAACGATATCTTTCAGGGTAGGCGAAAAATACAGTTTTTGCAGCCTGAAATTGCCGCTTTATGTTGCGGCCTTCATTTTTTCGGTGGCCAGTGCCAGTGCCTGGTAAAGTTCTGCCTGCCCGGAATCCAACTGATCCAGTGCCAGCTGGTGACGCACAACGGTGGCGTGATCTCCGCGTGCGATCGGGCCGGTAAGGGCGGCAGGTGCGCCGAGGCGAAAGACATTGTCCAGAGTTTCGCGCGCCAGCGGGGCGGCCAGATGGCGGGCCATTTCTTCGGATAAACCGGCAGCGCGGTATGTGGTGAGTGCGGCGTGCAGGACAGTGACCAGATAGTTGCTGGCAAACACGGCGGCGGCGTGATACAGAGTTTTACCCGCACTGGGCAGGCGTATCACCTGTGCCTGACACTGTTCCAGTGCAGCAGTTAATGTTTGCACCGCGAGCTCATCGCCTTCAAGGCTGCAGATGGTGCCGACGAAACTGTCGCTGACCCGGGCCGGATCGGCAAAGCTGCGTACCGGATGCAAACTGGCTTTGGCTTGTGGTAAAGCGATGGCCGCCGCTGGCAGCGCACCACTGCAATGTACCAATAAGGTGTCTGGTGCCAGTATTCCAAGGGCATGCAACTGTTGCGCACAGGCTGCAATCTGGTCATCCGGAACCGAGAGCAGGAAAATATCGGCGGCGTGCAGTTCCGCCCAATTGGCCAGTGGCTGGCCTGCGCCGATAAAAGTACAGGCAGCCTGACTGCCAGTGAGGGTGCGATTGAGTACCTGTTGGATGCGCAAAGCACCGTGCAGGTGGAATTGTCGACCTAAAACGCGCCCGACTTTTCCGGCTCCGATAATACTTACACTGCGCGGCATGAGCTATCCCGATGGTGATGATCGGGGAATTTTACCGCACAATGTGACGAGTTCGCTTAATTCGATTCCTTGATCAGGCGGCCGGACGTATTTTGCGTTGGCCGGGCATTCATCGGATACATGCGACTGAAAATGCTGATTTGATCCTGAGAGACTTCGATCGGTTCTTTGATTACTACCCACAACACGCCTTCGGTGCAGGGCGGGGTGGTGAGTGAACCCATATAAGTAAAATATTGGCGGTTGGTAGGCAGTATCTGATTCATGTCCAGTGTGCCGGAAGGTTGAACGGTGTCATTTTTTTCCAGCGGCATATTGTTCCAGACAGTTTGAATCAGGCTGTTGGGCTTGCCCTGTTCAATCAGGACGGCCACCACGACGATCTTGCCATCGACATCTTTGTGCACCATATGCGCCACCATGTCGTAGTTGCGACCATTGATGCGTTCTTCCGAGGGTTTGTGGAAATGGAATTGCGCCAGTTCATAGCGGCGGCCCAGTATGGTGATGAAATTGCCGGCACCCAGATTGACTTGAATGGTGTGGCCGTTATCGATCACATTAAAGCGTACCGGTTTGTAATCAAACTGCACCGGTTCCAGATCCACCCGGATGCCACCACGGATATCGATGGGCGATTGCCGCTCGCCAATATCGCATTTGGCATTGGCCGGATCGATTTTACCCCAGCGCTGTGGTCCGCCTTCACCTTCATAACTCCAGTGCACATCATGCGCAGCCGATGGAGTGTCGCCAGCGAGATTGCTGCCATGTGGCATACCGGCGGGGACAGGGGCGCGGTAAACCGGTTTTGGTTCAGGGCGACGCAGGGGAATCTGGGCTTTTTTTAATTCATTTTCTTTGTGCAGCTCGGCCATTTTTTTGGCGATTTTATCGGCCAGGGCATCGGCTTCGAGGTCATCTTTTTCACGTTGTGCGGCGGCTGCTTTGGCACTTGCGGCGGCACTGGTTGCCGGTTTGGCTTTTTGTTTGGCCGGGCTTTCAACTCCGTCACGCTTTTGTTTTAATAAGTTTTCTGAATCTTCAAATTCTTTCGGTTTGGCTTCCGCTCCCGTAATGGGCTTGCTTTCTTCGGCCGCATAGACCAGGGTGCCTGGCAGGCAGAACAATGACAGCAGTAGCAGGAACTGTCGGAGCAAAACAGAGTTGAATGATGTGCAGCGCATGATGTGAAAACCGGAGTAGGGGTTCTTCTGGTTACGGCAACAAGGCGGAAAAACTTGAATAAAATTTAAAAAAAACCTCATTGATTTCAATGAGGTTTTGGACTAAACAGAGGTCGAATAGTTTCAGCTAAGTTTCAACTAAGTCGCAGATTTTCTCTGGCAGTGGCATATTCGGCTTTCAGGCGCTGTACTACTTCGGCTACCGAAGGGGCATCGGTCATGAGGCCCACGCCCTGACCAGCGCCCCAGATATCACGCCAGGCTTTGGCGGCAGAAGATCCACCAAAATTCATTTTGCTCTTGTCGGCTTCGGGCAGGTTGTCCGGATCGAGGCCAGCGGCGATGATGGATTTTTTCAGGTAATTGCCGTGGATACCGGTAAACAAATTGGTATAGACGATGTCGGCGGCGGTGGATTCAATAATTGCCTGTTTATAATCTTCGCTGACATTGGCTTCCTGCGTTGCCAGCCAGCGCGAACCAATATAGGCCAGATCGGCACCTAGCGCCTGGGCGGCCAGAATGGCGGCACCGCTGGCAATGGCACCCGCCAGAATCACCGGACCCTGATAAAACTGACGCACTTCCCCCACCAGGGCAAATGGTGACAGCAGACCGGCATGGCCACCGGCACCGGTGGTGACCAGAATCAACCCATCCACCCCGGCTTCGAGTGCCTTGCGGGCATGACGGATAGAAATCACGTCGGCCAGAACGATGCCGCCATAGCTGTGTATGGCATCGAGCATTTCTTTGGGTGGCGCGCGCAGCGAAGAAATAATAATCGGCACTTGATGTTTGACGCAAACGGCGATGTCCTGAGCCAGACGGTCATTGGACTGGTGCACAATCTGGTTGACGGCGATCGGTCCGATGATAGCGTCCGGATGCGCTGCCTTGTAATCGGCCAGCTCGGTGTGCAGATCGGTCAGCCAGACGTCGAGCATCTCGGCCGGCCGGGCATTGAGGGCCGGAAACGAGCCGACGATGCCGGCTTTGCACTGTGCTGCCACCAGTTTCGGGCCGCTGGCAATAAATAACGGTGAAGCGATCACGGGCAGGGCTAAATTTTGCAATACAGCGGGCAGGGCAGGACGTGTCATTGGAAATCCTTGTGGAGAGTGTTTTGCGGTAAAATCTATGTTATCAGAAAAAACGCTGTTTTTAATCCGGTAATTTAAACAAATTCCTCTAAATGACACACTCTAATCCTTCTTCGCCGGTCACGGCCGATTTCAGGCAGCAACAACAGGCTTTGCGCTCCGGTATGCGCCTGGCTATGCTGGATGCGGCCCAACATTTATTACAAACCGAAGGTCTGGCCGGGTTTACGGTACGCCGTGTGGCGCAGGCGGTGAATTGCTCGACCACGTTGCTCTATTCACAATTCGGCGGCAAAGATGGCTTGTCGAATGAATTGTATCTGGAAGGGTTTGCCCGCCTCAAACAGGTGTTCTCCGGTCAACCGCAGGCAGAAGTGCAGGGGGTGGAGCGTTTAAGGACCTTCGCCCGGCTGTATCGTGATTTTGCCCACCACCAACCGAGCTATTATCTGATCATGTTTGGCGATGGCCTGGTGGGATTTGTGCCGCCGCAAGAATCGCGGCAGACGGCTTGGCAATCGTTTGAGCAGTTGATTGCGCATTTTTCCAGTTGCATGCAGCAGGGTTTGTTGCCGCATTCCAATCCGACAGCGGCAGCACGGCTGCTGTGGGCGGCCATGCATGGGGTGATTCATCTGGAACTCAAAGGCTATTATCTGACACCGGCACAGGCGAATGATTTATATGCTGCTTCCGTTGAGGCCGCATTGCTGGCAGTTTCTTAGGCATCACGGAAGCGCAGCCCCTCGGAAAACACCAATTTTCAGGCGCGTCGGCTACTTCTATACTCAGTTGATTCGGAGTAAGTCAGGAGTCGGATACCGTATGATGATGGCCAACGTATATGCGCTGTTGTGCATCTTGCTTGCCTTGATCGTGATGTGCATGGTCAGTCAGGTATGCAGGCGACGCAAACTATTTCACTATCAAGTTATCTGTCTGTTTGATTTAATCGATGAGATTGAAAAACAGGCGATTTTATTTCACTGTCACGCGACTTTCGAACTGAGCAACAATCTTCTTTTGCTCAACAAGCTGGCCGAACTGGAATGTAATCTGGCCAGCATCTTCAATGTTGATTATTTCAGTAAAAATCTCTTTTCGCTGCGGAACGCCATCACGGATCATAATTTCGATCAGGCTAATTTTGAACCACAAGAGTTGTACTGTGAAATAAATCACCAGATCGTCTTCGCCTGTCGCGATCTGTGTGACTTATTGAGTCAGTTTATCCATGTTCCTCATGCGCATTCATCGGCCCCTATTCTTTATCAGTGACTGTTTTGGTCAATAAAGCTGGCTAATACCCGTTTAAATTTTTGCATCGAAGCCGGGTGGACGTACATCATGTGCCCTGCTTCATAATGTTCAATGCTGATGTTGGCGCGCAGGCTGTCAGGGATGTCGAGATGGTCAATCACAAAGTCGACTGTGCCATACGGGCAGGCCAGATCGAAGTAGCCGGAATCGACTAACACTTTCATGTTCGGATTCATGTTCATCGCCCAGGCCAGATCCACGGCCGTGTTTGGTGCGGGTACGCGGTTGCCATTGCTGTCCGGCTGCACGTGGCGGTCATCCCATTCCTTGTAAATACTGTCGTTGCCGAATTTGTAGCTTTGCTCGCTGTCGACATTGAGTTCATGACGGTAATAATCGTTGAAAGTGGCGACGATGGCCGGAGCAATCGCGATATCGTAAGGATCGTAGAGCATCCCTTCAGAGAGCGGATTGATATTCAAACCCTGATAGCGCGTATCAGTGCGGCCAGTGACGATGCCTTTGCTGCGCTGTAATTCCTGCAGAAAATGGGCTTCGTCCATACGCAGATTGGCTTTGTCCCAGTAGTCGGCGCTCAGGCCGGTGTACTTTGCCAGGCCAGCCAGTACGGTCTGACGTTCGGTGGTGCTGGCATGGCGGCCTTTGAATAATACCGGTGCGTACACATCGCGGGCAAAGGCTTCGACTTCACGCAGGAAAGGTTGCAGTTCTGCAGGCTGATTGCTCAGAGCGTGGTGATACCAGGCGGTTGAGGCATAGGTGGTGAGGAAATTGACATACGGTGTATCGATTTTGACACCGGCATTGCCGCTGGCAAAATCCAGATAGGGTGACACCAGAATGATGCCGTTTAAACTCATATCGTGTTTGGTGAGCAGTTCATAAGTGACGCCGCCGGTACGCATGCCGCCATAACTTTCACCCAGAATAAATTTTGGCGAAGCCCAGCGACCGTTTTGGGTAACGTAGCGGACGATAAAGTTGGACACTGATTTAATGTCCTGATCGACACCCCAGAAATCTTTGTTTTCACCCTTGCCGATGGTGCGCGAAAAGCCGGTACCGATCGGATCGATCATCACCAGATCGGCGTGATCCAGTATGCTGTATTCATTGTCGATGCTGCGGAACGGACCACGGCTGTTGATGCTGGTGTCGTTGAGTTCAGTACGTTTGGGGCCCAGTATACCGAGGTGCAGCCAGGCCGAGGAAGAACCGGGGCCGCCATTGTAGGCAAACATCAGTGGGCGGCTGCGGCTGTCGGCGCCATCTTTGACGTAAGCGGTAAAGCCAAACAGGGCGACCGGCTCATCTTTGTCGTTTTTCATCAGCAGGGTACCGGCTGTGGCGGTGTAGTTCAGTTTGTTGCCACCGATGGTTAGTTGGTGTTTGCTGATCCAGACTTTGGCTTCCGGCAGTTTTTCTTCTGTTTTTGCCGGGGCGGAAGTGGTCACTGGCTCGGCTGCATGAGTAGTCAGCGTGCAGCTAAAAATGAACAAAGCCAGCAGGTGGCTGGCAGAAAAATGACGTTTCATGGCGTGTCTCTGGTTCTTAAAAGAAACAAATCATACCATTTTTGCCGCAACTGTTTTAAGGGTGTCGGGCTGGCGGCTCAACCTACCAGCGGTAACACAATGCCAGCAGGCCGGAGTTGACGCTGTGGCGTCTAATCAGTGGGCTGTTGGCCATGGGAAGATCCAGCCAGGTTTGACGCAGATTCAAATTCAGGTACCAGTTGCCGCCGACCTGAACGCTGGTTAAGAGATCGGTAAAATAATTGCTGCTGGCTTGGGCTTGATAGACTGGAATGGTGCTGTTCAGTGCTTCGATAGCGGAGATGCCGTAAAAATAGTTCACATAGGCGCGTGAGCGCCATTCAACACCGAGCTGTGGGTAAAAGGTGATGTTACTCAAACTGAATTCCTCAGCGACGAGCCCGTCAATCAGATTGCCGCCGGATTTATTCAGGTCATGAAACATATTGAGCATAACGGCACCGAGCGGCGTAATTTGCAGGGTTCCCAGACCAACGGGAATAGAGGAGTGGCGAGCCTGAAGATGTGCTTGTGCCGGAGAGCCTTCCTGCAGCACGCGGGTGACCAGATCCAGATTGCCCCAGGCCACGGGAGCCGTACTGATGCCAAAGGTATCGACCCGGGAAAAAAACGGTCCATATTCAAATTCTGCATAGGGAAAGGCCTCAGTCCGGTGGCCATTGAGTTCGTCGCGATGTATGCCGGCACCCAGGTCGCCCGAAAAGGGCATAGCCGCTTCCTGCGCTTGCGCCACTGATAACAGGGTCAGCAGCGTACAAATCAATAAGGTAAAAAACGGTCTGTATCTCATGGGAGGTAGGTTGGTGCCAGCGGTCAGCATTGGTTTTAAATACGGATCGGCGACAATATACCCTACATTGTCAGATTTTACCGACATTTCAAAGTATTTCCGTGTGGAAATAAATGCTAATAAGGTGTACAGTGATTGTTGGTTTAACCCGGAAGCGTGATCAGGTGCCGGGTTGAAATCTCTGAATTCCCATCTACACTTGTTTACGGTAATTTTGGCGTGAATGCCTGAGGATTAACATGCGTAGTCTGATATTTTTGGCGTGTTTGTTATCGCTGTGGTTTTGTCAGCCAGTCAGGGCAGAAGTGAGTGCGCCTGTGAGTGTGTGCGTCGATTCTGACCCGCCTTCGCCGGAAGATCGCGGACAGACGGTGCTCAAAACACAAAATCACATTAATGGTGTTTCCGTGGATATCGTCCGCGCTGCTTTTGCGCGCATGGGTAAAACAATTGAATTTAACGTCAACCTGCCATGGCAGCGCTGTCTGTATGAGGTGGAAAATCAGCACATTGATTTTGCCCTGGGTGCGTATTACGACAGTGAACGCGCCAAAATTTATAATTACTCGATACATTACAACACACTCACACCGCAGATTTTTTTTCTGGCGACTAATCATCTGGTCGTTACGCAATTAAGTGATCTGAAAAATTATCGCGGCTGCGGAATTTATGGTTCGAGTTATGCCCATTATGAACTAAAAAACGAGAACCTCGATCAGGGTTCTGGTTACGAATCGTTATTCCGTAAAATTCTTGCCCGTCGCTGTGATTATTTTGTCGAAGAGTACGAGGCGGTGGCCGGCTTTAAAAAAGGCCAGGAATTTTTGGATAATCCGCTGGTGAGGCACTTACCTATGTCTGGAGTTGTAGCTCCATCGTGCCATCTGATTACCGCCAAAAACAGTGCCGCCAACAGCATGATGGCCGATCTGAATGCGGCGCTGGATGCTGTGATCAAATCCGGCCAGGCAGAAAAAATCTGGAAAAAGTATATGGGTGAGCTGCCGTTTAAACCGTGATGGTGTAGACTGGGCAAAATCTTCTCCATCTAAGGAATTGCCATGTTGCTCAAGGATAAAGTTGCCATTATTACCGGTGCTGCCAGTGGCATCGGTCGCGAAATTGCCATTGAATATGCCCGTCAGGGTGCCAAAGTGGTGATTGCCGACCTGGTGCTCGCTGCAGCACAGGCGACAGCTGCCGAGATTGTGCAGTCGGGTGGTTTGGCGATGGGTGTGGCCATGAATGTGGTCGATGAAGCTCAGGTCGATCAGGGTGTGGCCGAGGTGGTGGCTGCATGGGGGGGAGTGGATATTTTGATCAGTAATGCCGGCATTCAAATCATCAGTCCGCTGGTGGAGTTGAGTTTGGATAACTGGAAAAAAATGCTTGCAATCCATTTGGATGGCGCTTTTTTAACTACGCGTGCCTGCATGCGCGCGATGATCCAGAGCGGTCGCGGTGGTTCGATTATTTATATGGGCTCGGTGCATTCGCACGAAGCTTCGCCGCTCAAAGCCCCCTATGTAGCTGCCAAACATGGTTTGATCGGTCTGGCCAAAGTGGTGGCCAAAGAAGGCGCCAAAGACAATATCCGTTCCAATGTCATCTGCCCGGGTTTTGTACGCACGCCGCTGGTAGATAAACAGATTCCTGAGCAGGCAAAAACGCTGGGTATTTCTGAAGCCGAGGTGATTAAAAACGTGATGCTTAAAGAGACCGTCGATGGTGAGTTCACCACGGTACAGGATGTCGCACAGACCGCCATCTTTTTAGCCAGTTTTTCCAGCAATGCGCTGACTGGGCAATCGATTACGGTGAGTCACGGCTGGCATATGCAGTAAGTCTGGAGAAGCGCAGATTGCTAGGCAAAGCCGACCGATAAACCTGCCAGCGTGGCGCCGGAAAAGGCGCTGGTCCAGGTTTCCCCGGGCGCAATCGGCACCAGATCGGTCCAGGTTCCGGTGCTCACAATTTCTCCCGCCTGCAGCGTTTTGGTATCCGGTTGTGAGTGCAACACTTTTTGCAGCGCCAGCAGGGCGTGCAACGGACTTTCCACAAAATCACTGCCAAAACCGGCGGATTTAAGCGTGCTGTTGCATGACAGTGACACCGCTGTATTGGCCAGAATCGAACCCAAATTGTGGCGCGTGGTGGAAGCCAGTTGGTGTGGTTCGCCGATCAGCAGGGCGCCGTGCAGTCCAAAAGCAGCAATCGCATCGGCAGCATTAAAATCCCAGTCGGGAAAGGGTGAGACCACAATTTCAAAGCCGTGCGCCATCCATTCGAGGCTGTCGGCAATCTGCTCCAGCGTAGCGTCCGCGGGCGGGGTGCTGGCAAATTTGAAAATCAACTCCGGCGCCAGCCGTGGCTGCATGGCACCGCTCAGACTTTGCAGGCCGGTCGTGGTTTCCATGAAACGTACCGTGCTGGCAAACAGCGGTGTCCACAGCAATTCATGGATGGGGGCATTTTTTCCGTATTTATTCCACAGCGCATGATTGGCAAAGCCGATTTTACGACCGATCTGAATTTCGCCACCGGCCAGACGCAGTTCCTGGATTCGTCGCGCAATCTGATATGCGTCGGTCGCGCTGACGCTCGTTGGCAGTGGCTGGCAAGGCAGGGCATGGGTCCGGCTTGCCAGGAACTGCTGCGCATACATGTCAGCTTGCGGTGGCGTTAGCATAGCGTTGCTCTGAGAGGGATAAGTGCGCTTATTGTGGGCGAGATGATACCATTAAGCAAGCTAGTAGTCACAAGAGTGGCCAAGTGTGGCGTAAACCGTATTTATTGTTGCACTGACCAGAAGTCATTGATGACGCCGGAAGTGGGTGGCGTCAGACCAAAATGTTGGTAAGCACTCGGTGTGGCGATACGGCCACGCGGGGTGCGCTGTAAAAATCCCTGCTGAATCAGGTAGGGTTCGAGCACATCTTCGATGGTGTCGCGTTCTTCGCCGATGGCGGCAGCCAGATTGTCGATGCCGACCGGACCACCACCGAATTTGTACAGCACGGCTTCGAGCAGTTTGCGATCCATTAAATCAAAACCCAGGGTGTCGACATCGAGCATTTTCAGTGCAGCATCAGAGACAGCCTTGTTGATCTGGCCGTCGTGTTTGACTTCGGCAAAGTCGCGGACCCGGCGCAGCAATCGGTTGGCGATCCGCGGTGTGCCGCGTGCCCGGCGGGCGATTTCACGCGCGCCATCCTGATCGATCGGCGCATTTAACAGCGAGGCGGAACGGGTGACGATTTTGGTAAGTTCGTCAGCGGTATAAAATTCCAGTCGCGCGACGATGCCGAAACGGTCGCGCAGCGGATTGGTCAGCATGCCGGCACGGGTGGTGGCGCCGACCAGAGTGAACGGTTGCAGATCGAGTTTAACTGAACGCGCGGCCGGGCCTTCACCAATCATGATGTCGATCTGATAGTCTTCGAGTGCAGGATAGAGAATTTCTTCCACCACCGGTGAGAGTCGGTGAATTTCATCGATAAACAGCACGTCATTGGCTTCCAGATTGGTCAGGATGGCTGCCAGGTCGCCGGGGCGTTCGAGTACCGGACCGGAAGTCTGGCGTAAATTGACGCCCATTTCGCGGGCAATAATGTGTGCCAGGGTGGTTTTACCCAGACCCGGTGGGCCAAACAACAGGGTGTGATCGAGTGCTTCGCTGCGCATGCGTGCTGCGGTAATGAAAATTTCCAGCTGGGCGCGAATTTTTTCCTGGCCGACGTATTCATCAAGCTGCTTCGGCCGCAGGGCGCGTTCGATCACTTCTTCCTGTCTGGAGACCGGTGCGGCGGTAATGAGCCGCGGGTTGGTCGGATCGAACTGGTCGGTTTGAATGCTCATGTGGGCCTTGGGAACTTATTTGGACAGTGATTTTAATGCCAGCTTGATGCCGTCAGAGACGCCGCAATCTTTGGGTAATAATTTCAGTGCCATCAGGGCTTCTTTGTCGGAATACCCCAGCGCGATCAGGGCATTGAGGATATCGCTGGAGGCATCCGGAATGGCGACTTCACTGCCGCCATGTGCGCCCACGGGGCCGAGTTTGCCTTTGAGTTCGAGTAGTAGTCGTTCAGCGGTTTTTTTGCCTATGCCCGGAACTTTGATCAGGCGTCCGGCTTCCTGCAGCGCAATCGCCTGCGCCAGATCGGCCACCGACATGCCGGATAAAATCGACAGCGCGGTTCTGGCACCGACGCCGCTGATTTTGATGAGCTGTTTAAAGGTGGCGCGTTCTTCCTGGTGGGCAAAGCCAAACAGTACGTGGGCATCTTCACGGATGGCCAGATGGGTGTGCAGCGCGACTTTTTCACCCAGAGACGGGAGATTGTAAAAGGTGCTCATGGGGACGTCGATTTCATAGCCGACGCCATTGCAGTCGACTAAAATCTGTGGCGGATTTTTTTCCAGCAAAATACCGGCGATGCGACCAATCATGATGACACTTTCTGCAAATAGAATAGCCGATATTCTAGCCGTTTTCATTCTGTGCAGGCAGGTAATGATGAAAATGCCAAAAAAACATGGACATAAATGTCGTGACGCGCAGGCTCCCAGTAGCTAATTCGTCCGCTTTGATACATAATCATCGCAGACATGCAGATCGCAGCTGAACCGAATTTTAAAAAAAACTTTCAACCCAAGGACAGCCATGCCTGATTTCATCCTCGAAACCAGTCACTTGATCAAAGAATTCAAGGGTTTTACTGCCGTCAATAACATCAATCTGCAAGTGCAGCGCGGCCATATTCATGCCCTGATCGGACCCAACGGCGCCGGTAAAACCACCTGTTTCAATCTGCTGACCAAATTTCTGACACCTTCCTCCGGGAAGATTTTTTTTAATGGCCGCGACATTACCGCGACCAGATCGGCGCAAATTGCCCGCGAGGGGATTATCCGTTCATTTCAGATTTCTGCCGTGTTTCCGCACCTGACGGTATTGCAAAATGTGCGTATTGGCTTGCAGCGCAAACTCGGCACGTCGTTCCATTTCTGGAAAAGCCAGCAAACACTAAATCGACTCAATGACCGTGCCATGGAATTGCTCTCCCAGGTAGATCTGGCGCAGTTCGCCGATTTGCCGGCGGTCGATTTACCTTATGGCAGAAAACGCGCACTGGAAATTGCCACCACGCTGGCGATGGAGCCGGAACTGATGCTGCTCGATGAACCGACTCAGGGTATGGGGCATGAAGATGTGCATCTGGTGACGGAACTCATTAAAAAGGTTTCCAGTGGGCGCACGATATTAATGGTGGAGCACAATATGGGCGTGGTTTCAGGCATTTGCGACCGGATTTCGGTATTGCAGCGCGGCGCTATGTTGGCAGAGGGTAGCTATGAAGAAATCGCTGCCAATTCGCAAGTGATGGAAGCCTATATGGGAACCAGACAGGAGCCGGTGCTGTGAGCGCGGTTCTGGAAATTGCCGGCCTGCAGGCCTGGTATGGCGAATCGCATATTTTGCACAACATAAATTTGTGTGTGCAGCCTGGTGAAGTGGTGACGCTGCTCGGTCGTAATGGTTCCGGGCGCACCACAACGCTGCGGGCGATCATGGGACTCACCGGTCGACGCAGTGGTTCTATCCGTATCCACGGACAGGAAATCATGGATATGCCTACGTATAAAATTGCTCATTTGGGTGTGGGTTATTGTCCGGAAGAGCGTGGCATTTTTTCTTCGCTCACGACTGAAGAAAATCTGTTGTTGCCACCGGTGATCGCCGCGGGCGGGCAGCCCATGTCGCTGGACGAAATTTATGACATGTTCCCGAATTTACAAGAACGCCGCCACAGCCAGGGGACCCGTCTGTCGGGTGGTGAGCAGCAAATGCTGGCGGTGGCGCGGATTTTGCGCACCGGCGCTCGCTTGCTGTTACTCGATGAAATTTCCGAAGGGTTGGCGCCGGTGATTGTGCAGGCGCTGGCACAAATGATTTTGATGTTGAAGGCCAGGGGTTACACGATCGTGATGGTGGAGCAGAATTTTCATTTTGCAGCCCCACTGGCAGATCGGTTTTATGTTATCGAACATGGTCAGGTAGCAAAGGTAATCGAAGCAGCAGATTTATCCAACAACAGTCAGTTATTAAACGAATTGCTGGGCTTATAAAAACGGAGATGCTATGAAATCAGGACAACAGGTAAAATACATGGGCATGTTGCTCGCGGGTCTGATGCTGCTGGCAGGCACTGCACAGGCGCAAATTGCTGCGCCCAGCATCAAGATTGGTTTTTTAACCGATATGTCGGGCGCGTATGCCGACGTTGATGGTGCCGGAGGGGCCGAAGCGATCAAAATGGCAATTGCCGATTTTGGCGGTACGCTCAATGGTAAAAAAATTGAATTGGTGATGGCCGATCATCAAAACAAGGCGGACATTGCCGCCACAAAGGCACGCGAATGGTTTGATCGTGACGGCATGGGCCTGCTCATCGGCGGCACCAATTCATCAGCTTCGCTGGCGATGGCTAAAGTCGCCAAAGAAAAAGGCAAACCGTTTATTGCCATCGGCGCGGGCAGTTCACGTCTGACCAATGAAGAATGCAGCCCGATGACGATCCACTATGCCTATGACACGATTGCACTGTCGCGTGGCACCGGCGACGCCATCGTCAAACAGGGTGGCAAGAGCTGGTATTTCCTGACGGCCGATTATGCTTTCGGTGCTTCGCTGGAGAAGGATACCTCCGATATCGTCAAGGCCAATGGCGGCACGGTACTTGGTGAAGTCAAACATCCTTTGGGGGCCTCTGACTTTTCTTCATTCCTGTTGCAGGCACAGGCTTCGAAGGCGCAGATACTCGGACTCGCCAATGCTGGCGCGGATACGGTGAATGCGATTAAGGCTGCCAATGAATTCGGCGTGACCCAAACCATGAAGCTGGCCGGCTTGCTGATGTTTATCAATGACATTCATTCCCTCGGATTGAATCTGACGCAAAACATGTATCTGACCACGGCCTGGTATTGGGATATGAACCCAGCCACTCGGGCCTGGGCAAAACGTTTTTATGACAAAACCAAACGCCAGCCTTCAATGCTGCAGGCCGCCGATTATTCGGCCACTATACTGTATCTGAATGCCGTCAAAGCCAGTGGAACCGATGATGGTGCGAAAGTCATGGCGCAGATGAAGGCCACCAAAATTAGCGACATGTTCACGACCAATGGTGTTATCCGTGGCGATGGTCTGATGCTGCACGATATGTATTTGATGCAGGTGAAAAAACCGGCTGAATCCAAATACCCGTGGGATTATTACAAAATTGTGCAAACCATTGCCGGTGATAAAGCCTATAACACCAAGGCGGAAAGTAAATGCACCAGCTGGCAGTAATCTTTTCGGCTGACTGAAAAGTCAGCCGGACGCAAACCGTTTAAAGGGCACCATGGAACTATTTGGATTAAGTGTCAGCGCCTTGCTGAGCCAATTAATGCTGGGACTGGTGAATGGCTCGTTTTACGCCATGCTGTCACTCGGCCTGGCGATTATTTTTGGTTTGCTCAACGTCATCAATTTTGCCCATGGCGCAGTGTATATGCTGGGGGCGTTTCTGGCGTTTCTCGGTTTGGACTATCTGGGTCTCAATTACTGGGTCATGCTGCTGGTCGCGCCACTGGTGATCGGTTGCGTCGGCATGCTGTTTGAACGCACCATGTTGCGCCGGCTCTATCAGCTTGATCATCTGTATGGTCTGCTGCTGACGTTTGGTTTGACGCTGATGTTGGAAGGGGTGATGCGTTCTTTTTTCGGTGCTTCCGGCCAACGCTATGAAGTGCCCGAAGCCCTGCATGGAGTCTTCAATCTGGGCTTTATGTTTTTGCCGGTGTACCGTGTCTGGGTGATTTTGATTTCACTCACGGTGTGTCTGCTCACCTGGGCCGTGATAGAAAAAACGCGACTGGGAGCATTGCTGCGAGCCGGAACAGAAAATCCCCAGCTGGTCGAAGCCTTCGGCATTAACGTGCCATTAATGGTGACGCTGACTTACGGGTTTGGGGTGGCCTTAGCCGGCTTTGCCGGTGTGCTGGCCGCGCCGCTGGTGCAGGTCGCGCCACTCATGGGGTCTAACTTGATTATTGTGGTGTTTGCCGTGGTGGTGATCGGCGGCATGGGCTCGATTTTGGGGTCGATCATCACCGGTATGGGTTTGGGTTTGATTGAGGGACTGACCAAAGTTTTTTATCCTCAGGGTTCGGCCACGGTGGTGTTTGTATTGATGGCACTGGTGTTGCTGCTGCGCCCGTCGGGTCTGTTTGGAAAGGATAACGGATGATGGCGCTGCTCAAAAAACCGCTGTGGCTCTGGCTGTTGCTGGCCTTGTCAGCACCCCAGGTGCTGTATCCGGTATTTCTGATGAAAGTATTGTGTTTCGTTCTGTTTGCCGCGGCCTTTAATCTGCTGTTGGGGTTTACTGGTTTGCTGTCCTTTGGACATGCGGCCTTTTTTGGTGTGGCGGCCTATGTTAGCGGTTATGCGCTGCGCGATCTGGGTTTGCCGCTGGAGCTGGGTTTGCTGTTGGGAGTGCTGGGTGGTGCTGCCGTCGGTTATGTGGTCGGTTATCTGGCGATTCGTCGGCAGGGCATTTATTTCACCATGATTACACTGGCGCTGGCGCAGATGGTGTATTTTCTGTGCCTGCAGTTGCCCGTTACCGGCGGCGAGGATGGCATGCAAACCATACCGCGGGCGCGTTTGTTTGGCCTGATCGATACCAGCAACGATTTGACGCTGTATTACGTGGTGCTGGCGTTCGTGATTCTGGGACTGATGTTGATCGCCCGGACAGTACAGTCGCCATTTGGGCAGGTACTGAAGGCGATTAAAGAAAACGAAACCCGGGCGATTTCTCTGGGCTATGAAGTGCAGCGTTATAAACTGCTGGCGTTTGTGTTGTCAGCCGCGCTGGCTGGATTGGCCGGTGCGCTCAAGGCCGAAGTACTCGGTTTTGCTACGTTGACCGATGTGCACTGGAGCATGTCAGGGTTGGTGGTGTTGATGACGCTGGTGGGCGGCATGGGAACCTATGCCGGACCGGTATTGGGTGCGGTGCTCATCATCAGTATGGAAAACAAGCTCGGCAGCTGGGGCGACTGGCTGGCTTCGGTGAGCGGAATAGACTGGTTTCAAACGTTGGGCGAATCGACGTCTATCGTTACCGGGTTAATCTTTGTGATTTGCGTGTTGAGTTTCCGGCGCGGGATCGTGGGGGAGTTTGTAGCGTGGCGCGAGCGGCGCATTCATGTCAGGTAGGGTGTGTTAGTCAGGTAGGGTGTCACGCGTAGCGTAATACACCATTGAGCGTGATTCAACCATATGGAGTACGTAAACACCATTGAGCGTGATTCAACCACATGGTGTATTACGCCTGCGGCTAATACACCCTACTGCTACTCAATTTTCAGACCGTATTACCCAATCAACCGCCCCGCCTTAACCCGCATCCCCCGTTTAGCCAGCCCCGGCGCAAGTTTGCTTAAGGCAGACAGGCTGTCGACGCTGTGAGCATGACAGATAGCCACGCCAAGCGCATCGGCGGCATCGGGACCCGGCAGGCTGGGTAATTGCAGCAGCCGCTGCACCATTTCCTGTACTTGTTCTTTTTTGGCTTTGCCGTGACCGACCACGCCCTGTTTGACTTGCAGGGCGGTGTATTCAGCCACCGGCAGATTGGCATTCACCAGCGCACAGATGGCTGCGCCGCGTGCCTGTCCGAGCAAGAGTGTGGATTGCGGGTTGACATTCACAAACACGATTTCTACCGCCGAGCAATCGGGCCGATAGCGTTCGACAATTTCTGCCACGCTGGAAAAAATGGTTTTCAGACGATCAGGCAGGGTGCCATCGACGGTTTTGACGGTGCCGGAAGCCAGATAGAATATCTTTTGCCCCTGTTTTTCTATCAGGCCAAAACCAGTGGTGCGCAAGCCCGGATCGATGCCAAGAATTTTCATGGCAGGCGATCCGGAGCTGGGATGAGCAACTTAATGACGGAAATGACGCACACCGGTGAGTACCATGACGACATTGCGTTCATTGGCCGCATCGATGACTTCCTGATCGCGCATCGATCCCCCCGGCTGGATGACACAACTGGCACCTGCATCAACCACTACATCGAGTCCGTCACGGAACGGGAAGAAGGCGTCAGACGCAACGACAGAGTTTTGCAATGCCAGACCGGCATTTTGTGCTTTGATGGCGGCGATGCGGGCCGAATCGACCCGACTCATCTGACCGGCACCAACGCCGAGTGTCATGCCATTGCCGCAAAAGACGATGGCATTGGATTTGACGTATTTGGCCACACGCCAGGCAAACAGCAGATCCTGCAGTTCGGCGGCCGTTGGCTGGCGCTTGCTGACTACGGTGAGTTCACTTGGGCCAACGTTTTTGGCATCCGGTGACTGTACCAGCAAGCCGCCACCAACACGTTTGTAATCGTGCTTATTGACCGCCAGACCAGTGCTGCCCAAAGCAATCTGTAATACGCGGACATTCTGTTTGGCAGCAAAAATGGCGCGTGCTTCAGCCGTAAAGGATGGCGCGATCAGGACTTCGACAAATTGTCGGGACACCATTTCAGCAGCGGCGCCATCGAGTTCGCGGTTAAAGGCGATGATGCCGCCAAAGGCTGAAGTCGGATCGGTTTGCCAGGCTTTACTGTAAGCGGCCAGCGGAGATTCCGCAATCGCTACGCCACAGGGATTGGCATGCTTGACGATCACGCAGGCGGCCGGGCCATTAGCGACATCAAACGATTTAACGCATTCCCAGGCGGCATCGGCATCCGCAATATTGTTGTACGACAGTTCTTTACCCTGGAGTTGCACATAGTTGGCCAGGGCGCCGGCTTCGACATGCAAGTCGCGGTAAAAGGCGGCTGCCTGATGCGGGTTTTCACCGTAACGCATTTCCTGCACTTTATCGAAATGCAGATTCAGGGTTTGGGGAAACTGGCTGCGGGTGCTGTGGTCTTTGTCGGCGCTCAGACTGGTGAGGTAATTGGTAATGGCGCCATCGTACTGAGCGGTATGGGCGAACACTTTTTTGGCCAGATCGAATTTGGTGTCGTAACTGACCGCACCCTGATGCGCCTGCATTTCTTCGAGTACGCGGCTGTAATCGACCGGATCGCAGATGACGACCACATCTTTATGATTTTTGGCGGATGAACGCAACATGGTCGGTCCGCCGATATCGATATTTTCAATCGCATCTTCGAGTGAGCATTCGGCTTTGGCGACGGTCGCCTGGAACGGGTACAGATTGACGACCACCATATCGATGGTGGGAATCTGATGTTGTTCCAATGCTGCCATGTGGGCAGGAAAATCGCGGCGCGCTAAAATGCCGCCGTGGACTTTGGGGTGCAGGGTTTTAACCCGGCCGTCGAGCATTTCCGGAAAACCGGTGTAGCTGCCGACTTCGATCACCGGCAAGCCCTGTTCGGCCAGTAATTTGGCGGTGCCGCCGGTCGATAAAATTTGTACGCCCATGGCCACGAGGGCGCGGGAAAATTCAACGATGCCAGTCTTGTCGGAAACGGAAATTAACGCTTGTTTTATCATGATGAGGGAGTCAAAAGAGGTGAGCTGGATGCGACGCGGATTAAATCAGACCGTGTTGCTGTAATTTTTTGCGCAGGGTATTGCGGTTAATGCCCAGCATATCGGCCGCCTGCGACTGATTGCTCTCGGCACGCGACATAACCATTTCCAGCATCGGCTTTTCTACCGCCAGAACTACCATGTCGTAAATATTGGACGCTTGCTGTTCCCCTAAGTCACGGAAATATTTTTCCAGATTTTTTGATACCGCGTCTTGAATGTTATCTTTGCTCATGTTGTTGTAGTTGTAGTTATTCGGGTTAATGATGGTGCGCCTTGAGGGGCGATTTTTTTTAATTAATGGGTGAAAATGGTGCTGACTGTACTGCTTACGCCGCTCGCTGCTGGGTAAAATTGGCTTCCCATGCATAGGCGGGCGCCGGCGAGGGAAGGTATTGTAATCGTTCTTGACGCTGCGAATCAAAAAAATCGAGTACCGCCTGTAATTGGGTGTCACAGGATTCCAGTTTATTCATGCGCTGGCGGAAAACTTCCCCATCCACCAGGTCTTGCACATACCAGCCGATATGCTTACGTGCCGTGCGTACACCCATGAATTCACCGTAAAAAGCGTAATGGGCCAACAGATGTTCTTCCATCAGAGCGCGGACTTCGCTCACCAGGGGTGCCGGTAAATGTTCTCCGGTGGCCAGAAAATGAACGATTTCGCGGAAGATCCACGGTCGTCCCTGTGCTGCCCGTCCGATCATGACCGCATCGGCGCCGGTGACCTGTAAAACATAGGCGGCTTTTTCCGGGGTGCTGATGTCGCCGTTGGCAACCACGGGAATGCCGACACTGGCTTTGACGGCGGCAATGGTCTGGTATTCAGCGTCGCCCTTATAGCCATCGGCACGCGTGCGGCCGTGCAGGGTGAGCATTTGAATGCCGGCAGATTCTGCCATTTTGGCGATGTTGACTGCATTTTTATTCGCTCTGTCCCAGCCGGTGCGGAATTTAAGTGTCACCGGAACGTCCACGGCTGCAACAACGGCATCGAGAATGCGGCCGACCAGATGTTCGTTTTGCAACAGAGCCGAGCCGCACCAGCTGTCGCATACTTTCTTGACCGGGCAACCCATATTAATATCGATAATCTGTGCGCCGTTGGCCACATTGTGGCGGGCGCATTCGGCCAGCATGTGCGGGTCAGCTCCGGCTATCTGTACCGCTTTCGGTTCCATTTCACCATCGTGATTGGTCCGTCGGCTGGATTTCTCGGTTTTCCACAGGCGAGGATTGGAGGCCGACATTTCGGAAACGGCATACCCAGCCCCGAGTTGTTTGCACAGTTGCCGGAAAGGACGATCCGTCACCCCAGCCATCGGAGCGACAAAAACGTTATTCTGCAAAATGTGGGGTCCGATTTGCACTGAGGAAACTTTTTAAATTTGGGAGAACGCCATTTTAATCGAATCTGCTTAAAATATCAGCAAATAGAAGGTAAATATTTTAGTCGAAGTCATCAGGATTTTTGGTGGCAAACAATGTCTTTTAGGGTTCAATTTTTACAATGGAAAGTGTTAATTTGATAGTCTTTTTTGTGGTTTAAAATGGCTAATAAGTTATGTTTCGTTCAAAAATGGGGTCAAAAGCGCGCCAGGCTGATAAAAACCAACAAGTTTCATTGCCGTGTAGTAATATTGGTGTAGGCAAATGTAATTCGTATGTCTGATCGTATAAGCTGATAGCTATTTTCAGTACGCGCAATAAAATTTCCCCGGAGAGTAGTCAGGGCGTTGCCAACAGGCTGCTTGCAGAAAGGTATCCGTATTCAACCGTTTTTAAATTCACTCGCCCACGCCAAATCAGCCATCTGGCTGCATCTTGTTGTGCCACTGGCGCTGATTGCCTTGGTACTTGCCTTTCAGTTCAGGCAGGTGGAAGAGGGGCGGGTGCAACAATTGGAACGTTCCCGTCTGAATGCGCAGGATCTCGGTTCTACCCTGGCCTCCGGTATTTCTGGTTCGTTTCAGAACATAGATTTAACCCTGCAGGCGGCAACTGATCATATCCGTGAGTGGAATCGTTATAAACATCAGCCGGAAGCGGAAATGGTGCAAACACTGCACGATTTGCAGGCACGTGTGCCGCTGTTGGTGTTGCTCAGAGCCACCAATGCCGCGGGCGACACCATTCTGACGTCAGCCGAAGATAAATTTACTTCCGTTAATGTGGCCGATCGGCACTATTTCCAGGAGCTCAAGCACAATGCCGATGCCGGCATGGTGATTTCCGAACCGCTTATGGGCAGAATCACCAAAAAATGGGTGCTGATCTGTGCACGGCGTTACGCCCTGTCCAATGGTGAATTCGGCGGGATTGTCTATGCATCAATTGAACTGAGCGGAATTTCTGATCGCCTCGCAGGCGGGCGCATCATTCTCAGCGGTGACGATGTGGTGTTGTTGCGCGATAACGATCAGAACGTTATTGTACGCTTTGCTAATGGGACGCAGGATCTTGAACGCTTCGGCCAGAAAATCACCTCCCCTAATTTGGATGCACTGGATAAATCGAACGCGGAAAGCGGCGTTTACGTGGCCACCTCGGCGCTCGATCAGGTGCAGCGCAGCTATTATTATCAGCGCATTTATAACCGTCCTTTAAGCCTGGTGGTCGGCGTTTCTGTCCGGGATGGACTGTCACAGTGGCAGTCGGAATCGGACAAGGCCTGGCGGGTGGTGATCATACTGATTCTGGTGATTGCCTTGTCGGCGTGGTTGATTTTCCGGGTGCGTTTGCGCCAGTTGCAGGCCATTACCGAACTGCAAAATACCCAATCGGCGTTGGAACAATCGAATCAGGAACTGGCGCGCTTAAGCACCACGGATAGTCTCACGGGATTGGCTAATCGACGTAAATTTGAAGAAGTCAGTGCCCATGAGTGGCAGCGCGCGCTGCGCAAGCAGGAACCGCTCACTGTGGCGATGGTGGATGTGGATTTCTTTAAAATTTACAATGATCTGTATGGTCACCAGGCTGGCGACCAGTGCCTGAAAATGGTGGCTAAAACCCTGGCTGCGGGGTTGCGTGACGGCAGTGATTTTGTGGCTCGTTATGGCGGTGAAGAATTCATTATTTTGCTGCCCGGTCAGGATGCCGAAGGGGCTTATGATGTACTTGATCGTTTGCGCCGTGATATCGCAGCCATGAAACTGACTCATTCGGGCAGCAAATTTCTGTCAGTGATTACTTTTAGTGTCGGCTTTGCCGTGATCATACCCCAGCAGGGGAAAACCCTGGTGGAACTGATCGGGCAGGCCGATCAGAATTTATATGTGGCCAAGCGCAATGGAAAAAATCAGGTGGTAGGTACCTGTGTTGAGTAAATGGGTAAGTCAAAATAAAAGCACGATCCCTGGCCTTCAATCGAAGTAAAACCGATTTGACCCTGCATGCGTTCGATGAGTTCTTTGGTGATGGCCAGTCCCAGTCCGGTGCCACCTTTCTGTCGGGTATCAGAAGAATCAGCCTGAGAGAATTTCTGAAAAATCCGCTGGCGAAATTCCAGAGGTATACCCGGCCCAGAATCACTGACGCTCACGCGAACCATTGTCCCCTGTAATTGCATGCCGATTGTCACGCTGCCATGATCGGGTGAGTATTTAATTGCGTTCGAGAGCAGATTCGACAACACCTGCAGCAGCCGCTGGCTGTCAACATGGACTGGAAAATCGGGTTGATTTTTGTCGATAACTAATTGAACATCCCGCTGCAGGCCATATGAACTATTGCTTTCCACTGCCTGTTCCAGCAGTGGCAGGAGTTGCTGGCCCTGCAGATCAAAATACATTTTTCCGGCTTCGAGTTTTTCCATATCCAGCAGATCATTAATCATAAAGGTTAAGCGCTGACTGTTGCGCAGAGCTACCGTAATGATTTTCGCTGCCTGTTCCGGGATGACCCCCAGCACGCCCCCCATGACCAAACCAAGTGAACCGGAAATCGAGGTCAGCGGAGTACGTAATTCGTGGCTGACGGTGGAAATAAATTCGCTTTTCAACTGTTCAATCTGAATACGTTCTGTAATGTCACTAATGAAGCCATGCCAAAGCGTGGAGCCATCCGCTTCGCGCTCCGGAGCCGCATTGCCGAATAGCCAGCGCACGGTGCCATCGGCATATCTGACCCGGTATTCATGCTGCCACAGGGTCAGGTCGTGGGCGGATTTCTGGATCGATGCCGCTACGCTGTCAAGATCTTCCGGATGCAGCACGGCAAACACCCTGCTGGCGTCAAGTCGCACGTCTTCCGGGCTGACCTGATAAATTTCGCAGATGGCTTCACTGGCAAACGGGAAGCAGGAACTGCCATCCGGGCGCATGCGAAACTGGTAAACCAGGCCGGGTACCCGGCTGGCAATTTTTTCAATCCGGTTTAAAGCTTCTTTGGCGGCGGTTTCACTCTGTTTGATCTGGGTCAGGTCACGCACAATGCCATTAATCATGCGGCGGTTATTTAACACCACTTCCGACAGTGCCAAATCCATGGGGAAAGTGGTTGCATTTTTTCGCAATCCAAGAATTTCATGACTGAATCCGGCGTGACGTTGTTCGCCGCTGCGCAGGTGTTGTGTGAAGTTAGTCGCGTACTGACTGCAATATGGTTCAGGCATGAGCATCTTAATATGTTGCCCGACTACTTCGGCTGCACTGTACCCGAATAATTCTGTCGCGGCCGGATTGAACGAGATGATGTTGCCGTGATCATCGATGGAGATAATGCCATCAACGGTGGTTTCATAAATGGCGTGTAAAATACGCGAGTTATTTTCAGCAGCGAGCTTCAGGCTGCGGCTGGAAAACCCCATGCGGATCGCCGCAAGTAGCGCCAGAATCAGCAACCCGATGGAAATAGCCAGATAGCGCAGGTAGGCAACATCTTCATCATCGGGGGTGTATATCAGATTGGCCAGTGCCTCATTAATTTGTTGTGGCGCGATTTTTCCCAGTGCCTGATAAGTTTCGGCAATCCGACGATAACGTTCCATGCTGGTATAGCCAATGTCAACCATTTCCGGGATGATCATTTTTTCAATCTGGTCTGCTTCGTCGCTCAATTGGCTGAGGGTTTTTTTTGCACCGTATTTATCGTGCAGCAGGGCGACAGTTTCTTTCTTGTGCGCCAGCGCATATTTCCATCCGCGCAGCGAGGCGGCCAGAAATGCCTTGACCCGTTCTGGATGGTGACTGATTTCCTGATCCGTGGTAATCAGGTTGTCGCCATAAAAATCGATACCGTAATTGAGTGGATTGATGATGTTGACTTCGGTGCCGGTTTCTTTCAGTGCATAAGGTTCATTGCTCAGATAGGCGCTTTGCACATCGACGTCACCATGAATGAATTTCTGCATGCTGAAATCGAGCGGAACGTAGTGGTAATCACGGTCTTTTAATTTGGCAATATTGAGCACGGCCATCAGGGCGGCGTCATCGGTGCCGCGTTGAAACGAAATGCTCTTGCCTTTCATTTCAAACGGACTGAGGATGCCGGAATTTTTTTTGCTGATGAATATCAATGGGCTGTGCTGAAAAATGGGAGCAAGGATTTTTACCGGCTTGCCCTGGGCGCGCCACAGCAGTATGGCCGAATCGGCAATGGCGAAGTCGGCCTGACCATCAAGCAATTGCAAAATGTGGTCTTTTTTGGGATTGCGTTCAAGAATAGCAACATCCAGTCCTGACTCGGCGTAATAGCCTTTTTCCAACGCCATATAGTAGCCGGCAAACTGAAAGGAGCTAAACCATTTCAGTTGCAGGCGCACCTTTTCCGCTGGCTCTGCCAGGGCGGCGGAACACAGTAACAGAGCCAGAAGCCACATTCTGGGGGATATGGATATTGTCAAAATAATCAAAAGTCAGATAAGTAGTCGAAAACAGCCAGCAGGCACAGCCACGCACGCCTGATGTCAGCGGTGGTATGACTACAATTTGGATTATTGCAGAGGAATGTACAAGTTTTATCTGCGTTGCGAAGAAAACAGAGCTTTAATTAAAAGGTATCGTATTGTGTGATTGACAGAGTGGCCAGATAAGGAAATTTTGCAATGCACAATCAATCGTCTGCAAGTTGGGATACACGGCGTTTGAGTTCCACAACGGTAAGGATATTCATGGCTATGTCCCTGTAAAGTACTGAAATCAGTACTTATTCTGGCGAATTTAGTATGTTAATTCAACGCTGCCATTCATTCATTGCACAGTGTTGGGTCGCAGGCTCCTACGCAATCTCATCCAGCGCCGTACTCAAATGCCGCACATCACCCCATTGCTGCAGTGTTAGTCGCAGCGGGTCTGCTTCGATGGAGAAACGGTTAATGCTGGCGTTGAGCATGCTGACTTCGCGTGCGGCGTCGAGGGGCAGGTTTTGTGCGATGCGATACACACATTCCAGCACGCCACCATGGGCCACGACAGCAATTTTTTTGCCGGCAAAGCGCTGGCTTAAGGCCAGCAGGGCGGTGGCGATGCGTTCATGAAACTGACGTATCGATTCGCCACTGCCGTTGACACCGACAGGAAACTGGCTGTCGATCTGGCGTGCCCGCCAGGCGGCGTATTCGGTCGGGAAGCGTTCTTCGAGCTCACTGATCAGTTGACCTTCAAAACCGCCAAAGTGACGCTCGCGCCAATGGACATCAATTCGGGGTTCGAGCTGTTGCAGGCTGCCGATAGCCTGCGCGGTTTGTCGGGCACGCAACAGATCGCTGCAAATCACTGCATCCAGTGGTTCTGTGCGCAGTGCATTGGCCAACGCTTGCGCCTGCTTCATACCGGTTGAGTTGAGACCGATATCCTGATGACCCTGCAAACGGCGTTGGACATTCCAGTCGGTTTCGCCGTGGCGGATAAGCAGCAGTTCTGTCATGACGTGGCCTGATGGACGATGGTACGAAAGGTGAGATTAATGCGCGGCGTGCTGACTGTCGTGGTTGGCGGCAGGCGATGCAGCCAGTGGCTTTGGGTACTGCCTTGCATGACTAACAAACTGCCGTGTTCCAGAATCAGCGAATGGGTTGCGCCAGTGCGTTTATGTTTGAAACTGAATTTGCGTGCCGCCCCCAGACTGAAGGAGGCGATGCTGGTATTTTTGCCTAGCGCCAGCTCATCATCGCTGTGCCAGGCCATGCCTTCGGAACCATCGTGATACAGATTGAGCAGACAGGAGTTGTAACGCAGGCCGCTGCGTTGTTCGGCCAGCTGTTTGAGTTGCTGTAATTCGGCCGTCCATGGCAGCGCATGTTTGGTGGTGTTGGAATAGGTGTAGGCGTAACGATGATCGCCATGCCAGGCTACCTTGCGGCGGGTGGTGATGTGTTTGCCGTAAATCACCGCCTGATCAGGTTGCCAGTCGATGTTGTTCAGCAGCGCCTGATAATAGTCATTGGCTTGTGCCAGACTGAGCACGAGACCATGATAATTAGCCTCGCCATCGCAGGGCAACAGGTTGATGATTTCTGACTGAAATAAATCCAGCATCAGTTGGCCGCCGGTTTGGTTTCCAGCCAGAAGGTCACCGGACCATCGTTGCACAGAGTGACTTGCATGTCGGCTCCGAATTCGCCGGTAGCCACGCGCTCATGTTGAGTCCGGGTGAGTTGCACAAAATGGTTGAATAATTCCTGCGCCAGTGCCGGAGCGGCGGCCGGTGTAAACGATGGCCGTGTGCCGGAATGGGTGTCGGCGGCCAGCGTGAATTGCGGCACCAGCAAAACTCCACCGCCGACAGCGCGCACGCTTAAATTCATTTTGCCATTGGCGTCGGCAAATACCCGGTAGTTGAGCAGTTTGTCGCACAGAGTCTGCGCCTGTGCCGGCGTATCGCCGCGTTCGGCACACAGCAGCACCATGAGTCCCTGATCAATCTGACCAATGACGGAGCCGGCCACGACCACACTGGCATGGGTTACACGCTGGATTAAGGCGATCATTTAGCTGAGCAGGATTTTGGCAAATTTGCGTTTGCCTACTTGCAGCACAAACTCACCCGCGCTGATTTGCAAGCCTTTGTCACTGATGACTACGCCATCAATGCGCACGCCACCCTGATCGATCATGCGCAAACCTTCGGAACTGGTGGCGCACAGATTACTCTGTTTGAGTAACTGACCGATGCCCAGTGGTGCACCCGACAGACGGCATTCCTGAATGTCGTCTGGTATGCCACCTTTTGAACGGTTGACGAAATCGGACAAGGCTTCCTCTGCCGCCTGACGGTTGTGGAAGCGGGTGACGATTTCCTGTGCCAGTGCGACTTTCAGATCGCGTGGATTTTGTCCCTCGGCCACGGCCTGACGGTGTGCAGCCAGATCGGCAAGACTACAGGATGACAGCAGTTCGTAATAGCGCCACATCATGTGATCCGAAATACTCATGATTTTGCCAAACATGGTGTTGCCCGGCTCGGTAATGCCGACGTAGTTGCCTTTGGATTTGGACATTTTTTCCACCCCGTCCAGACCTTCGAGTAAGGGCATGGTCAGGATGCACTGTGGCTCCTGACCGTAATCTTTTTGCAGTTCACGGCCGACGAGCAGATTGAATTTCTGATCGGTGCCACCGAGTTCCAGGTCGGACTTGAGTGCCACCGAATCATAACCCTGCATGAGTGGGTAGAGAAATTCATGCACCGAAATTGGTGTGCCGGCTTTAAAGCGTTTGGTGAAATCATCCCGTTCCATCATCCGCGCTACGGTGTATTTGGAGGCCAGTTGTATCATGCCGCGCGCACCGAGCGGATCAGACCATTCCGAGTTGTAGCGGATTTCGGTTTTTTCGGCATCCAGCACCAGACTGGCCTGAGCAAAATAGCTCTTGGCATTTTCTTCAATTTGCTCGCGTGTCAGCGGTGGACGGGTAATGTTGCGACCGGACGGATCGCCAATCATGGAAGTAAAGTCGCCGATCAAAAAAATCACCGTATGGCCGAGATCCTGCAGCTGACGCATTTTGTTCAGCACCACGGTATGGCCGAGATGCAAATCCGGTGCCGTTGGATCGAGGCCGAGTTTGATGCGCAGGGGAATGCCGGTTTTTTCGCTGCGGACCAATTTTTGGGTGAATTCGCTTTCGATGATCAATTCATCCACGCCGCGCTTGGTAATGGCTAAGGCGTGCTGGACGGCTTCGGATAAAACGACGGGAGTTTGTGGTGAATTCATGAGAAGTAATTCTATTTAATTTGGCAATGTTTATAAAGACTAAATTCGGAAAAATTTCAAGGAAAATTTAAATTATTTGGTATAATACGCGATCCGTGATCGAATCTTGCTTTGTAGCAACCTTATTCAGAGCGGGTCATACGCGCTGGTCCGGATTAGTAAAACCCACATTTTAGCTTATTGCATGCCAACTCTAAATAAAACCCGACATTTTGCCCAAGTTGCCCGGATATTTTCCCGGACCAACCCGCGCATTATGCTGTTTTCCGCCCTGTTTCTGGCGGTTTGCGCCTTTGGCGCGGCTGCGGTTGCCCCATTAGCCCCTGACGCGGCCGATCTGCCAGTCAGGCAAATTACCGAACAGTTGGAAATTCCAACGCTCGCGGCGCAAATGCAGGCGCTCGAAGACGGCGATCAGCAATTCATCCATGAAGAAAAAGTGCTGCGTGGCGATACGCTGGCCAGTCTGTTGCAGCGTCTTGGTGTTGACGACGCGGCAGCCAACAAGTTTATTCAGGCCAATGCGACCGCGCGTCAGGTGATTCAACAAAAGGCCGGCAAAACCGTGCGTGCGCAAACCAATGAAGATGGCGAGCTGCAATGGCTGCAAACCAGTATGGCCGACAGCCATGAGAATCAGGTCAAAAACGTCACCATCACCCGCGACAACGACAGTTTCAGTGCTGTAGCCAACCCGGTTCCGCTGGAACGGCGCATCGAAATGCATGCCGGTCAGATTACCTCTTCGCTCTTTGCTGCCACTGATGCGGCACAGATTCCGGATGCTGTTGCCAGTCAGCTGGTCGATATGTTTTCCACCAATATTGATTTCCGTTCCGATTTGCGTCGTGGCGACCGGTTTGAAATCGTCTATGAAACTTTCTGGCAAAACGGTGAGCTGGTGAGCACCGGTAAAGTGCTGGCGGGTGAATTCACCAATGCCGGTCGTTCGTATCAATCAATCTGGTTTGATGAAGGTGCAGGTAGCGGCAGTTATTATGGTTTTGACGGTAAGTCGATGAAAAAGGCGTTTTTGAAGTCGCCGATTGCCTTCACCCGGATTTCTTCTGGCTTTTCCATGCGTATCCATCCGATTTCCGGTCAGTGGAAGCAGCATACCGGCGTTGATTTTGCTGCGCCAAGCGGCACGCCGATCCGGGCTTCGGCCGATGGCGTGGTCGATGCGGCCGGTTCTTCGGGTGGTTATGGCAATCTGGTGGTGTTAAAACACTGGGGTAGTTATTCCACCGCCTATGGTCATATGAGCAAGTTCGCACCCGGCGTGCGCAAAGGTGTTAAGGTCAAGCAGGGCGATGTGATCGGATATGTCGGTCAGACCGGCTGGGCTACCGGACCGCATCTGCATTACGAATTCCGCGTCAGCAATAAAGCTCAGGACCCGATGAAAATCAAAGTTGAGCAGCCGCAGACGCTGACTGCCGGAGATATGCCGCGCTTTAATACTGCCCTGGCCGATGTGCGTCACCGCTTTGCCTTATTGCGTCCGGACGATATCAAAACAGCCACGCGCTAATTTACGGTTCCTTAATTTCCCCGGCAAGTTAATTTCGGGATAGACTATCCGTCTTAATTTGCCATAGGGTGTCGCATGCGCTACTACATCGGTTTGATGTCCGGAACCAGCCTGGACGGTGTTGATGGTGTCTTAGTAGCAATTGGTGACGGTGAATCCCGGTTAAAACAGCTGGCCGCGAGCTACGTGCCGTTCTCTCCCGATTTGCGGACCTCGTTATTTGCTTTGCAGATTAGCGGCTTTGATGAAATCCACCGGGTTGCTCAAGCCGCCAATCAGTTGGTGCTGGTTTATGCCAATTGTGTGCTGCACTTACTTAAAAACACCGGTTTAGCGCCTGAACAGATTACTGCTATTGGTGTGCACGGGCAGACCGTGCGTCATCGTCCCGAATTCGGCTACACCACCCAAATCAATAATCCGGCACTGCTGGCAGAATTACTCGATATCGATGTGATTGCCGACTTTCGCAGTCGCGATATTGCCGCCGGTGGTCAGGGCGCTCCGCTGGTGCCGGCCTTTCATCGCAGTGTATTTGGTCAGCCGGGGGCAACCCGGGTGGTGGTCAATATCGGCGGCATCAGCAACATCAGCATTTTGCATGCCGACGGTTCAACCGATGGTTTTGATACCGGGCCGGGCAATGTGTTGATGGATGCCTGGATCATGCAGCACAAAGCGCAGGCGTTTGATTCCAATGGCGACTGGGCGCGAATCGGAACAGCTCATCCTCAACTGCTGGCCATGCTCAAAGATGAAGATTTTTTCCGGCAGCCGCCACCCAAAAGCACCGGGCGCGATTTGTTTCATCTTGCCTGGCTGGAGCAGCGACTGATGTATTTCCCCGGCATATCGACGGTCGATGTGCAGGCCACGCTGTGTGTGTTTACGGCGCAAACCGTGGTCGAAGCGATCGTTGTCCATGCGGCCGATGTGCAGCAAGTGTATGTGTGCGGCGGAGGAGCCTACAATGCCACCCTCATGGAAGCGATCAAGGCCGCTTTTCTGCCCTATCATCTCAACGTCTGCGTCGACAGCACCGAAGTTCTTGGCGTCTCGCCCAATCACGTCGAAGCGCTGGCTTTTGCCTGGCTGGCTTATCGTCACAATGAACGTCAGAGCGGCAATATTGCCCAGGTGACCGGTGCGGCAGGTGAGCGTATTTTGGGGGCGCTGTATCCGCGTTAGCAGCTTATCTGGAAGTGACGTATTTTCCAGACAACACAATTTCGGTGTAGCGTTTGTGAATTCGATCGTATTCACGGTTGATGTTGGCTTGTTCGGCCTGAAACGTGTCGATTAAATGCTGCGCCTGTTTAATCGTCTGGGTTAAATCATCCGAGCTCAGTTTTGCCATTACCAGTGCGTTGCTGCCAGGAGCGAGCAGTCGTTGATCCTGATGATTTTTGTCCAGCGCTAGCTGGGCTGTTTCCAGCGCCTGCTTTTCTGCAGCGATTTTTGCCAGCACCTGACTGAGTGCTTTTTGCCGCATCAATTCCACATCTTGTTCGGTCGGATAATGTGCCAGCAGATAGCGCTGCTCCTTATGCACTGATTCAAGTTCAGTGGCGGCAGCAGCGCGTTGCTGTTCCTGTTGCTCGGCCTGACGACGCTGCTCCGGTGTGAGGGCACCGGTTAGCTGATTTTTGATGATGCCATTGTCGCGATATACCTGAGTGGGTTTATCCACACATTCCGGCATTGGCTGATCCGAGCTGTGCAGATGACCGGCACTGTCTTTGCAACTGTAAATATCAGCACTGGCCCGGCTGGAAAACAGCAGGCTCGTGACAACAGCGCAATAGAGGGAGAATTTAGTCATTGTTGAGATTAAAACTGATTTTCATCCAATCAATAAATGTAGCGACTTCCGACCGGATGTTCGGTTCGTGCACCAGATAATACGCATGCGGCGGACTGGCCACTTCAACATCAAAGAGACGCACAATTTCGCCGCGGGCTATCATTTCCTGAGCAAAATGGGTGCGCGACAAACCGACACCGTGACCGTGCTTGACGGCTTCGAGCAATAAGCCGAGATCATCAATGCGCAAACCGAGATTCGGTTCCGACCAGTTCAGCCCGGCGGCTTCAAACCACGGCTGCCACGGTTCGAGTGCGGAACGCAGCAGATAGGCCGACTTTAAGTCGGCAGGCGTCTGCAGTGGTGCGATGGTCTTCAGGTAAGATGGGCTGGCCACAGCAAAAGCCGGTTCGACGAACAGTTTGTGGGTAATCAGATTGGGATAGTTGCCCGCGCCAAAACGCACTTCGACATCGCTTTCTGACAAACTTAAATCATACAGCGGCACAAATAAAAAGATCTCGATTTCGATGTCGGGATGGCTGCGTTTAAATTGTTCCAACCGCGGCAAAAAAATGTAACGCGCAAACGTCGGTGGCAGGGTGATTTTGATGCGTATCTGTTGCGAGTTGACTTTATTGGGCAGGGGGAAATCCGCCAGACTGCGCAACACGTTTCTGACCACATCGAGATAACGGCGGCCAAATTCGGTCAGATTGACGGCCCGGCCTTCACGGGTAAACAGTCGTTCGCACAGATGTTCCTCCAGCAGTCGGATACGGTGTGACAGTGCTGAGGGGGTAATGCATAACTCGTCGGCCGCCAGCGCAAACGAACCCAGTCGTGCCGCGGCTTCAAAAGCGGACAGTGCATGTACCGGGGGCAGACGTATGCTCATGGCTGACTTTCGACCGGGAATTCCAGTGTTATGATGTCGGACTTGGAATGTTTCATGCGTTTTCCTGTTATTTTAATGCAAGAAGTTGTTATAACCTTAAAGTGTACATTATGGGCAACAGATTATCAAAAATTGCGACCAGAACCGGCGACGGCGGCACCACCGGACTGGGTGACGGCAGCCGCACCGACAAGGACAGTCTGCGGGTACACGCCATGGGCGATGTCGATGAACTCAATTCACATCTGGGCACATTGCTGTGTGAAGACTTGCCTGCAGGGCTGGCAGAGGAATTGCTGCGTATCCAGCATGACCTGTTCGATCTGGGCGGAGAGCTCTGTATTCCCGGGTATCAGTTGATTACCGATGCACAGGTTGCCCAGCTGGACGCGTTGCTGGAAAAATACAATCAGGATTTACCGGCACTACAGGAATTCATCCTGCCCGGCGGTTCACGTGGTGCGGCACTCGCCCATGTCTGCCGTACCGTTTGCCGTCGTGCTGAGCGCATGCTGGTCAGCCTGGGTAAAAGCGACACCATTCATCCGCAGCCGCGTCAGTACTTAAATCGCCTCTCCGATCTGATGTTTGTTTTGTCGCGGGTGTTAAACCGGCATGCGGGCGGCAGCGATGTGCTGTGGAAGCATGTGAAAAAATCAACCAATCAATAATGCAGCTCTTTTTGTACCCTACTTTGGAAATTGTTCATGGAAATTAAGGTCAACTTTCTCGATAAGCTTCGGCTTGAAGCCAAGTTCGATGATTTCACGCTGATCGCCGACCAGCCTGTTCGTTATAAAGGCGATGGCTCGGCACCCGGACCTTTCGATTATTTTCTGGCTTCATCGGCCTTGTGCGCGGCTTATTTTGTCAAGTTGTACTGCACGACGCGCAATATTCCGACCGACAATATTCGTCTTTCGCAGAATAACATTGTTGATCCGGAAAACCGTTATCAGCAGATTTTCAAAATTCAGATTGAATTGCCGACCGATATTTCTGCCAAAGACCGCGAAGGTATCTTGCGCTCGATTGAACGCTGTACGGTAAAAAAAGTGGTGCAGGCCGGACCCGAATTTGTGATTGAAGAAGTCGACAATCTGGATGCCGATGCTCAGGCTTTGCTGAGTTTAAGTTCCGCCACCGATGCAGCCACCTATATTGCGGGCAAAGATTTGCCATTGGAGCAAACCATTGCCACCATGTCTGGCTTGCTGGCCGGATTGGGCATCAAGATTGAAATTGCCTCATGGCGTAATCTGATTCCCAATGTCTGGTCGCTGCATATCCGCGATGCCCACTCACCGATGTGTTTTACCAACGGTAAAGGTGCAACCAAGGAAAGCGCTCTGGCTTCGGCCCTGGGTGAATATATTGAGCGCCTCAGTTGCAACCACTTTTATGCCGGCTCGTACTGGGGTGAAGACATCGCCAACGCGACATTTGTGCATTATCCCAACGAACGCTGGTTCAAGCCGGGCAAAAAAGATACCCTGCCAAAAGAAATTCTGGATGACTACTGCCTTGACATTTACAATCCCGACGGTGAATTGCGTGGCTCGCATCTGATCGACACCAACTCCGGTAATAGCCTGCGCGGTATTTGTTCCCTGCCCTATGTGCGCCAGTCGGACGGAGAGGTGGTGTACTTTCCTTCCAACCTGATCGAAAACCTCTACGCCAGCAATGGCATGAGTGCCGGTAATACCTTGGCTGAAGCGCAGGTGCAATGTTTGTCAGAAATTTTCGAGCGCGCGGTGAAGCGCGAAATTCTCGAAGGCGAACTGGCCCTGCCGGATGTGCCGTCAGAGGTACTGGCAAAATTCCCCGGCATTCTGGCCGGGATAGCGAGTCTGGAAGAGCAGGGCTTTCCGGTGCTGGTTAAGGATGCCTCTCTCGGTGGCCAGTATCCGGTGATGTGCGTCACCCTGATGAACCCGCGCACCGGTGGTGTGTTTGCTTCCTTCGGTGCCCATCCCAGTCTGGAGGTCGCCCTGGAACGCAGTCTGACGGAATTGCTGCAGGGCCGTAGTTTTGAAGGCCTCAACGACTTACCTCAGCCCACCTTTGTCAGCAATGCGGTCACTGAGCCAAATAATTTTGTCGAACATTTTATCGATTCCAGCGGCGTGGTGTCCTGGCGCTTTTTCAGTGCCAGACCCGAGTACTCTTTTGTGGAATGGGATTTCTCAGGTCAGGGTGAAAACTCGAATGCCGAAGAAGCCGCGACCCTGTTCGGCATACTTGAACAGATGGGCAAGCAAGCCTATATGGCAGTGTATGACCAGTTAGGTGCGACCGCCTGCCGGATTTTGGTGCCGGGTTATTCGGAAGTGTATCCGGTAGAAGATTTAATCTGGGATAACACCAACAAAGCGCTGTTGTTCCGCAGCGATATTTTGAATTTGCATCAACTCGGCGACGCCAGTCTCGAAGAATTGCTGGAGCGTTTAGAAAACAATGAGCTCGACGATTACAGCGACATCGGCACCCTGATCGGAATTGAATTTGATGAAAATACGGTGTGGGGACAGCTCACCGTGCTGGAGTTAAAGCTACTCATTGAGCTCGCTCTGGAGCAGTTTGACGAAGCGCATGAACTCGTCGGCGCCTTCCTGCAATACAATGACAACACAGTTGAGCGCAGACTGTTTTATCAAGCCTTGAATGTGGTGTTGGAAGTCATGCTCGATGACGAGCTGGAACTCGATGATTATCTGGTCAATTTCCGCCGCATGTTTGGTGACGCCCGCATGGATGCGGTGTTGGGCTCGGTGGAAGGCAGCATACGCTTCTTTGGTTTAACGCCCACCAGCGGTCAACTCGAAGGGCTCGACAGGCACGCGCGCCTGATTGACAGTTACAAAAAATTGCTGGCGGCGCGTGCTGATGCGTGCGGTGAATAGCTTTAAAATCTGCGCGGGTGTTGCAAAACTGTTCGTTGAGAAAGGATGACTCCGGATTCCCGCCTGAAGCTGCGGGAATGACGGGATTCAAGTAGTGGAAATGGAAACACCAGTCTCTGGTTGTTAAGCCAGTACCTCTTTAATCCAAGCCTGCAATTTTGCTCCGCGTTTGAGGGCATCGGCCATAGTTTTTTCAATCCGGACACTATCCTTTTTGGCGATTTCCTGACGTGCCCATGTCAGTAATTTTTTGTCGGTAATGGTTGCCATTGCCGAGCCATCCTCTGCGTCAAATTGCATGCCGAGGTTTTGCGCCAACAGGTAAAAACCCAACATATTCTGGATATGGATGACGACCTTGCTGCCAGTGCGATTCTTTTCCACTTTGCAGGCATAATGGCGCGCCATCGCTAAAGCACTGGCGGCCGCGAGCTTATTTTGATCGGCCTGTTTAGCGGGAGCCGCTGCAAGAATCGTATCGACATGGTGTTTTTTTTCTTCTTTAGTCAGCAGCAACGGGCGGCCGCTATAAAAGGCGACGTTGGTCGTTCCCAGCCAATTTTTTCCATCCCAGACTTCTGAACCGGTAGAGCCGTCAAAATATTTGACGCCATACGCACCCGCTTCCTGTGGAGGGTGGTTCATCGCAACGCTGATGGCATCCGAATAAGTAATGTTCATTGCAGCGGTGGATTGTGCGTTTAGAATCAATGACATAGTGATTTTCCTTTGTATGTTTATTTTGAAATGAACAGTTTAATCGCCCTACACCAGACAGCTACTCCAAAAATAGTAAGTTAAATAGCGGAATTTAGCAATTTTATAAATCGACGTCAGGTACTCAGTGCATGGCGAAAGGAATCCAGGTTTAAGTTGTTCAGTAAGTCATCATCGATGCGGACGTCAGGCGACCGTATGCATCCAGTGATGAGTATCGGCCGTGGTGCCATGCTGTATGCCCAGTAAGGCGGTGCGCAGTGCCATGGTGACCGGGCCGTTTTCGCCGCGATTGATTTGCATTTCAAAACCATTGGCTTTGACCTGACCCACCGGAGTGATGACGGCGGCTGTGCCACAGGCAAATACTTCGGTCATGCGGCCGGAGGCAATGTCGTCGCGCCATTGTTGTACTGACAGCTTGCGTTCTTCGGCTTCATAGCCCAGATCTTTGGCTAATTGCAGCAGGCTTAAACGGGTAATGCCGGGCAGCAGTGTGCCGGTCAGTTCTGGTGTGACCAGAATGATTTTACCCTGTTCCTGATACACAAAGAACAGATTCATGCCACCCATTTCTTCAATGAATTTGCGTTCCACGGCATCGAGCCAGACCACCTGATCGCAGCCTTTTTGCTGCGCCTGTGCCTGCGCTACCAGACTGGCGGCATAGTTGCCGGCGCACTTGGCTTCACCGGTGCCGCCCGGGGCTGCACGGACAAAATCTTCACTCACCCAGACACTGACCGGCTTGACGCCGCTGGGGAAATACGCGCCAGCAGGGGAGGCAAACAGCACAAACAAATATTCCAGCGCCGGACGCACACCTAAAAAGGGATCGGTCGCGATCATCAGCGGACGCAGATACAGACTTTCACCAACATTTTTTGGTACCCAGTCTTTATCCAGATCGATGAGCGCATCGGCGGCAGCCATAAACAATTCCGGTGGCAGGTCAGGCATGGCCAGACGACGTGCGCTGCGGTTAAAACGTTCGGCATTGGCTTCAGGCCGGAAGGTTTTGACGGAACCATCTGGTTGCGCAAAGGCTTTGAAACCTTCAAAAATAGACTGGCCATAATGCAGCGACGAGGCTGAAGGGTCCAGACTTAAGGGGCCATAGGGCTTTACTTCACCCTGCTGCCAGGCGCCGTCTTTGTAGGGAATCACTACCATGTGTTCGGTAAAGGTGCGGCCAAAGCTCAGGTTGGCCATGCGCTGGTGGCGTTCGGCGTCGCTTAAACGTTCTGTGACAGGGGTGATGTTCAGAGGTGCAATCGGTTTGGTCATGATAATCTCACTGTTGAAATATAACGCAGGTTTAATCCGTGGTCGGAGTAATCTGAAAATGCTGCTTAATCGTGCCCACGATGCCAGGCGCATCGAGTCCGCAGCGCGCCAGCAGTTGATGGGCTTCGCCGTGATCGATAAATTCGTCCGGCAGGCCGAGTATGAGCAGCGGTTTGTTGATGCCGGCATCGGCTAAGGCTTCGGCAATGGCGGAACCGGCACCACCCATTTTGCAGCCTTCTTCGATACTCACCAGATAATCATGGCTGTCTGCGAGCTGGCGGATCAGGGTAAGGTCGAGTGGCTTCACAAAGCGCATATTGGCGACGCTGGCATTGAGTGTCTCCGCGGCCTGCAGCGCCGGGGCGAGCATGCTGCCAAAGGCCATGATGGCGATGCGCCGACCCTGACGGCGCAGCACGCCGGTGCCCAGTGGAATGGTGTCGAGTTCTTTGCCCACAGTCGCACCGATACCGGCACCGCGTGGATAGCGGATCGCGGCCGGGCCGGGATAGCGGTAACCGGTGGTGAGCATCTGGCGACATTCATTTTCATCCGACGGCGTCATGATGAGCATATTCGGGATGCAGCGCAAATATGCCAGATCGTAATTGCCTGCATGCGTGGCGCCATCGGCACCGACCAGGCCGGCGCGGTCGAGCGCAAAAGTGACATCCAGATTTTGCAGGGCCACGTCGTGAATCAGCTGATCGTAGGCGCGCTGTAAAAAAGTCGAATAAATTGCCACCACCGGTTTAAGTTTTTCGCACGCCAGACCGGCGGCAAAAGTAACCGCGTGCTGTTCAGCAATGCCGACATCAAAATAGCGCGTTGGGTAACGTTGCTCGAACTCGACCATGCCGGAACCCTCACGCATGGCCGGAGTAATCCCGACCAGTTTTTGATCCGCGGCTGCCATGTCGCACAGCCAGTCGCCAAACACTTTGGTGTAGGTCAGTTTTGGAGCCGCTGCCGGTTGTATGCCTTCGGCCGGATTGAATTTGCCTGGTCCGTGATACAGCACCGGATCGGCTTCGGCCAATTTGTAACCCTGACCTTTTTTGGTGACTACATGCAAAAACTGTGGCCCCTTGAGTTGTTTAAGATTTTGCAGTGTCGGGATCAGCGCTTCGAGGTCGTGGCCGTCGATAGGGCCAATGTAGTTAAAACCGAATTCTTCAAACAGGGTGGCCGGCATGATCATGCCCTTGGCATGTTCTTCCAGACGTTTGGCAATTTCAAGCATTGGTGGCGGCAGGACGGTTTTGCCGACATTGCGCGCAGCCGCATAAAATTTGCCCGACATCAGTCGAGCCAGATAGCGGTTGAGTGCACCGACGGGCGGTGAAATCGACATGTCGTTATCGTTCAGAATCACCAGCAGATTCACGTCTTCCATCACGCCGGCATTGTTGAGCGCTTCAAAGGCCATACCGGCCGTCATCGAACCGTCGCCAATAACTGCGACAGAATGACGGCTTTCGCCCTTGATCTTGGCTGCTACGGCCATGCCGAGTGCGGCCGAAATCGAGGTGGATGAATGGGCGGTGCCAAAGGTGTCGAATTCGCTTTCATCGCGCTTGGGAAAGCCGGAAATGCCATTGAGCTGACGCAGGGTATGCATGCGCTCGCGCCGGCCGGTGAGAATTTTGTGCGGATAAGTTTGGTGCCCCACATCCCAGACGATACGGTCGTCTGGTGTGTTGAAAACATAATGCAGCGCAATAGTTAATTCGACCGTGCCCAGATTGGACGATAAATGGCCGCCGGTTTTGGATACCGAATCCAGTACAAAGGCGCGCAATTCATCGGCCAGCGGCTTTAATTGCGCACGCGTCAGCTGTCGCAGGTCGGCAGGTAAATTGATGTTGTTCAATAAAGTCATAACTACTTTCTTACGCCGAGCGTTCAACGATGAAGTCGGCTAACTGTGACAACCGTTGGGTGCGTGCTGTGGTGGATGACTGGCCATGGAAGGATTCCAGCGCTGCATGGGCTTCGTGCCGCAACTGTTGTGCCAGTTGCTGTGAGGCCTCCAGCCCTAATATCGAGACATAGGTAGGTTTGTTGTTGGCCGCATCCTTGCCGGCGGTTTTGCCCAGCGCAGCCGAATCGGCGGTCGCGTCGAGAATATCATCGACCACCTGAAAGGCCAGTCCGATGGCGTCGGCATAGCGATTCAGGGCAGCGTGTTCAGTCGCATTGAGTTGCTGGCCACACAAAGCACCCAGCAACACCGAAGCGCGCAACAGGGCGCCGGTTTTCAGCTGGTGCATCTGTTCTAACTGATCCCGTGTCAGATTAAGGCCAACGCTGTCGAGATCAATTGCCTGCCCGCCGCACATGCCGAGGGAGCCGGAAGAGTGCGCCAATATCTGTAACATTTCCAGTTGCCGTTCGGCCGGACAGTGGCCTTGAGCCAGAATCAGAAACGCCTGCGCCTGCAGTGCATCGCCGACCAGCAGCGCTGTGGCCTGACCGTATTTGACGTGCACAGTGGGTTTGCCGCGTCGCAGGGCATCATCATCCATGCAGGGCATATCATCGTGTACCAGCGAATACGCATGGATCATTTCCAGCGCACAGGCGGCGCGGGTTAATTCGCTGTGTCCGGCCGAGAACAGCTCACCGGCGGCATACACCAGCAAAGGCCGCACGCGTTTGCCGCCATCGAGCACGGCATAGCGCATGGCTTGATGTAAATGCGTTGGGGTGATTAGGTCCGAAGGCAGGAAGTGCATCAGCGCAGTTTCGATTTGCGCCTGACTTTGCTTCATCCAGTCAGACAGCGTGCTGGTCGTGGTCATGACTTAAGCTCCTGCATCGTTGCTGTCTGGCTCAAATGGTTTGAGAATGTCCTTATCCAGCAGGCTGACCTGCTGTTCGACTTTTTCCAGCTGCCTGGCGCAATATTGCACAAGCTCGGAGCCGCGCGCATAGGCGGCGACCGAGGCTTCGAGCGCCAGTTCGCCGGACTCCATCCTGGCAACCAGTTGGGCCAGTTCGGCCATGCCGGCTTCAAAGGATTCGGGCGTGCTGTTTGGAGCAGGGGTGTTTTTTTTGGTCATGGATGGAGCTGATAATAAAAACGGGGACTCAACCCGCTATTTTAGAACAAGTTAGCCAGTGGTAACGTAATTCCACCGGGTTTCCTTCTGTTAATTCGCAATGTTTTCTGAAAACCAACGGAGTTGTGTGCTCTCGGACCGTTCTCAAGGCGCGAAGCGGCGCGGTCCATTCCTGAAAATGCTATTGCATTAACTAAATATCATCACTACTCGGCAGGCAACAGCCAGGATTGTAACCATGTCAGACCGGCCGAGGTGCTGTTTCGCGGCCGATATTCGCAGCCGATCCAGCCGTCATAGCCCAGCTGGTCTATGAGTTCAAACAGATGCGGGAAATAGACTTCGTTGTGCTGATCTGGCTCATGTCGTTCCGGCACTCCGGCAATCTGGATATGCCCGACCGTGCCGCGCTGCAGATCGCGCCGCAGCTTGGTGCACAGGTCGCCTTCCATGATCTGGCAGTGGTAAATGTCAAACAGCACCTGTACATTGGTCAGCGCCAGTTCGGCGCAAATGGTTTGTGCCTGATGCTGGTAATTTAAAAAATATCCCGGCATGTCGCGGGTGTTGATCGGCTCAATCACTAAGGTGATGTTGTCGCGTTGTGCCTGTGCCGCAGCCCAGGCCAGATTGTCCAGATAGGTAGCGCGTTGCTGTTCTGCACTGTATTCGCTGCGCAGCAAACCGGCCATGACATGAATTTTGTGATTGCCCAGCACCCGGGCGTAGTCCAGCGCCTGGTCTATGCTGCGCTGAAAATCATCGCGCCGGTCAGGATGCGAAGCCAGGCCACGTTCGCCACCGGCCCAGTCGCCTGCGGCCGCATTGAATAACACCTGGCTCAAGCCGTGTTCGTCAAGCAGTGAACGCAGTTGAGTGGCAGGAAAATCGTAGGGGAACATATATTCGACCCCCTTAAAACCATCGCGCGCTGCGGCACCGAAGCGCTCAAGAAACGGCAGTTCAGGGTACAACATGGTCAGATTGGCAGCGAAACGTGGCATGGCAAGCTTTCTTAATGGGATAGCACATGATACTTTGTCTATGGGGAACTTGTTTAGTATCGTCATCCTAAAGCGCAGTTTCGGCGGTCGGATTGAATATGAAATTAGGATATAATAATAGGCTAAGTCCAAAATTGCCGTTTCATATCTGAGCCGCGGTTGTTGCGGATTCTTTCTCTCTTGGGAGTCAATATTTGGAGGGTGGGGATGTCCGATCTGGCAACTTTCACTAAACTGGCGCGGTCAGACGCGCAACTACCGGTTTCGGTCTATTTTGATGAAACGCTGCTGCAGCGCGAAATCAAACAATTATTCCAGCAGGGCCCACGTTATGTCGGGCACGAGCTGATGGTGCCCAATCTGGGCGACTATGCCACACTGGCGTCGGAAAATGAAGGCCGCATGCTCGTGCGCAGTGAACGCGGCATTGAGCTGCTGTCCAACGTTTGCCGCCATCGTCAGGCGCTCATGATGGGCGGAGGTGAAAATGGTGTATCCAAGGGCATGTCGCGTGGCAATGCCCACAACATCGTTTGCCCGCTGCACCGCTGGACTTACGATTTACAGGGCGCGCTACTCGGCGCGCCGCATTTTGACACCACTCCCTGCCTTAATCTGGGTAACACGCAGTTGCAGAGCTGGAATGGACTGCTGTTTGAGCAAAACGGCTATAACGTGATGGAAAAACTGGCACAGTTGTCGGTCACCAAAGATCTCGATTTCAGCGGTTATATGCTCGACCACGTCGAAGTGCATGACTGCGCCTATAACTGGAAAACTTTTATCGAAGTTTATCTGGAAGATTACCACGTCGAACCGTTTCACCCCGGACTGGGCAGTTTTGTGTCCTGTGATGATTTGCGCTGGGAATTTGGTGCCGATTACAGTGTCCAGACCGTTGGCGTCAATCACGGTCTGACCCGATCCGGTTCAAAAACCTATCAGGCCTGGCAGGAACAAGTACTCAAGTACCGCGGCGGCGAAGTTCCTCCTTATGGTGCGATCTGGCTCACGCTGTACCCGAACATCATGGTCGAGTGGTATCCGCATGTGCTGGTGGTGTCCACGCTCTGGCCACAGGGACTCAATCAAACCCGCAACGTGGTGGAATTTTACTATCCGGAAGAAATCGTCTTATTTGAACCTGAATTCATTCAGGCTGAACGTGCTGCGTATATGGAAACCTGCATCGAAGATGATGAAATCGGAGCGCGCATGGATGCCGGTCGGCGGATTCTGTTTGATCGGGGTGAAAATCAGGTCGGGCCGTACCAGTCACCGATGGAAGATGGCATGCAGCATTTTCATGAATGGTACCGATCCCAAATGTCGCCCGAATAGCCGCTATGCAATCACTGTGGATGTTACTGGCCAGTTTGTTGTTCGCTCTCATGGGCGTGTGCGTCAAGCTCGCCTCGGCTTACTACACCACCTCAGAAATCGTGATGTACCGCGGTTTTTTTGGGGTGGTGTTTTTATTTGTGCTCGCACGCAGCAACCGTGTCAGCCTCAAAACGACCATGCCGCTGCGGCATTTCGGTCGCGGCATGATAGGGGTGATCGCCCTGTGGCTGTGGTTTTACACCATCGGAAAATTACCGCTGGCCATGGCCAATACGCTCAACTATATGTCGCCGATCTGGATAGCCGCGATTCTGTATGCCACGAGCTGGTGGCGCGGCCGTGCCCGGCTGGCTATGGGTTTGCCGGGGGCGATTATGCTCAGTTTTATCGGCGTGGTGTTGCTACTGCAGCCCAGTCTTGAGGCGCAACAAATCCCGACTGCGCTGGTGGCGCTGTTTTCCGGCTTTCTGGCGGCGTTGGCTTATTTGCAGGTCCGTGCCATGGGTTTGCTGGGCGAACCTGAAACCCGGGTGGTGTTTTATTTCTCTCTCACCAGCGCACTGTTTGGCGCGGGTGCGGGCAGTATTGATGGCGACTGGCATGCGATTCATGCACCGGGTGGCTGGCTGTTGTTGCTCGTTGGCTTGTTTGCCTGCACGGCACAGCTGGCAATGACGCGGGCTTACCGTCTGGGTAATCCGCTGCTGGTGGCCAATCTGTCGTACAGCGGAATTATCTTTTCCAGTTTGTCTGGTGTTTTGGTCTGGCATGATCAGTTAAGTCCACTGAGCTGGATCGGTATCGGCGTGATTGTGGTCAGCGGTGTTCTGGCCACGTATTTGAATACGCAGACCAAGCTGGCAACGGCAACGTAAACCATTGCAATTAATAAGGAGTTTATGATGAACTATTCTACTCTGATATCGGCAGCCCAATTACTGCAGGTGCGTGAGCCCAGCTGGGTTATTCTCGACTGCCGACATGAGTTGGTCAATCCCGACGCAGGTCGCCAAGCGTATGCCGCAGGTCATCTGGCCGGCGCTGCTTTTGCCCATCTGGATGAAGATTTGTCCGGTGCCAAGCGCGCTGTCAATGGCGATTTTCGTGGCCGCCACCCCTTGCCGGAACGTGCTGCCTTGATTGAAAAATGTCGCGCCTGGGGGATCAATGCCGATACGCAGGTAATCGCCTATGATGCTCATGGCGGCATGTTTGCAGCCCGCTTGTGGTGGTTGTTGCGCTGGGTTGGACATGCCAGTGTCGCCGTGCTGGATGGTGGTTTGCCAGCGTGGCTGGCCGCAGGCTTTCCGGTCACGCAAGTCATCGATGAGCCGGTGGCTGGAAATATTAACGAACAGTCGCCGTTGACAACACTGGTGACGGTCGCCGAAGTGCAGGCTAATTTGACGTCGCAGCAAAAGACCGTGTTGGATGCGCGCTCACCAGACCGCTTTCGCGGCGAAAATGAAACCCTCGATGCGGTGGGTGGACATATTCCGCAGGCCAAAAATCGGTTTTTCAAGGACAATCTGCAGGCCAGCGGCTGCTTTAAAAGTGCCGCCACGCTCAGGGATGAATTTTTCCCGCTGATCGGCAATCCGCAGCAGGCGGTTATGCAGTGTGGCTCTGGCGTGACCGCCTGCCATAATTTGCTGGCGCTGGAAATTGCCGGTTTGTCCGGTGCGGCGCTGTATCCGGGTTCGTGGAGCGAATGGTGCGCCAACCCGGCACGACCCATTGCGATCGGTTGATAGTAGGGTGTATTAGCCCAAAGGGCGTAATACACCATAGCCGTCAATCCACCAATACAACGTGTTTCACCACTTGGCGTATTAGCCCATTGGGCTGATACGCCCTACTTTTGTTCATTCAAACTGCGCCAGAGTTGCCACAGCGTCAGCCCGGTTCGCAACAGTGTCACCGCACGGCCGGGGATCATTGCCAGTACACTGGCAAGCAGAGCAGCAGCACCGTTACCCTGATCTGAGCTGATCAGCCCCAGTGAGCGCGCCTGCGCCCGCAGGGTGCCGCGTTGCAGATTACTTTCGGCGACCAGAAAGGCGCGCCGTTGTGCCAGTAGTTTTGCCGGGCTCATGATACATTTTCCTGAGTTGCTGACGGCGCCTGAAAAAGTTTCCCGTCTTTTTTGATCTCTGCCATGCTTTGCTGCAGTAACCGGGGTTTGTTTTTAAACAGTTTCTGCAGCTTGAGTGAGATCAGCAGGCTCGCCAGACTGAATCCGGCGCACAGCGTGAGCACAACGGCGATCCGGTGCTCATCCCAAAACAGTATGATGATGAAAAAAACTCCCAGCGCCAGCGCCATGGCGGCAAAAAATAACGCGATCAGGGCATGCAGCAAATAACTGCACATCCGCACCAGCTCTTCTTCGAGCTCCACCACAGCCAGTTCAAGCCGGGTATGCGCGATGGAGGCCAGCGTAGCCATGAAGCGCTTAACATTGTCACTGAACGACATGGCGCAGCTCCCGAGGGTCAATGTTGGTCTGTAGTAAAGTCATTTGCGGGTAATCAGCAGACCGACTACCAAGCCGATGGCCGCTGCCAGCCCGGCTGCCTGCCAGGGATTTTCGTGTACATAGGCATCGGTTTTTTTGGCGGTTTCTCTGGTGGTGTCGACGATCTGTTTTTTCAGGTGCAGTAATTCATCTTTGGCATTGGCAATGGTGAGTTCCATGCGTTCCTTGGCATGTTTAAAGCCTTCGCCTGTGTCATGGGTGGAATTTTTCAGTAACGCTTCGGCATCCTGAACCATTTGTTGTAAATTCTGGATCAGTTCGTCAGTGGAGGAATGGTTGGTCATGATAGCTCCTTAGGGGGTGAGTACTCATTACACTATAAGTCGACCGGATGCCACTACTTTAATGCAACGCAAAGTCGGCCGCAATTCCCACAAATAGTGCGCATCCGAGCCAGTTATTGTGCCGAAAGGCATAAAAACAAGCCTCGCGCTCGCGCCCGCGAATCAGAAAATAATGGTATGCCGCACAGCCACAGGCGACGACTATGCCAGCGGCAAACCAGTAACCCAGTCCCAGTGACGAGCCAACATAACTGATGATGGCCAGACTGGCCACGTAACACGTCATCACGGCGGCGACATCGTAGCGGCCAAAAGTAATGGCCGAGGTGCGGATGCCAATTTTAACGTCATCTTCGCGGTCGACCATGGCATATTCAGTGTCATATGCCAGCGCCCAAAAAACATTGGCCAGCAACAGCCACCAGGCACTGGCCGGAATCTGATTCAGAACGGCAGCATAAGCCATCGGAATGCCAAAACCAAAGGCAATACCCAGATAAGCCTGTGGTAAGGCAAAAAACCGTTTGAAATACGGATAACTGGCGGCAATCACAATCGCGGCCAGAGAGAGTAGTTTGGTCAGCGAATTCAATGGCCAGATCAGCATAAACGCCGCCAGTGCCAGTATGCCGGCGACCATCAACGCTTCCCATGCGGCAATTTTTCCTGAAGTCAATGGACGATGTGCGGTGCGCTGGACGTGGCGGTCAAAATCACGGTCGGCGTAATCATTCACCGCACACCCGGCCGCACGCATTAAGGCTGTGCCGATACAGAAAATCACCACGATGGTGGTGTCCGGACGACCGGCGGAGGCCAGCCAGAGTGCAGACAGCGTCGGCCAGAGCAAAAGCAGTATGCCGATGGGTTTATCAAAGCGGGTGAGCTGCCAGTACAGTTTCAGGCGTTGCATACTCTATTTGTCAGGAATTAAAACAGTGATTGTAATTTATTAATCTGCGCTCTGGGAGAATTGACATTTTTTCACAGGGTTATCCTCAGTGCTGTAACCCGCAATGGTATGCGCGCCAATGCAGAGGGATAGTAAACCATCGTTTTCAGGTAAGTTTTTAAAAAAGGAAAAACAGTATGCATATCCCGCAATTCATACAGTCCTTCTTCCATCCTCATGTCAGTATGTCCAGAGCTGAGGGCATTCAACTACTCGATAAGGCGCATCAGCATGAAGAAAACGATCATTTTGATAAAGCCATACCCATGTATAACTCACTGGCTGCGGATGTGGATGCCGAGCATGCAGCCAAGGCGCAATACCGGCTCGGACTGATTTATATGCAGGATAATGAGGCCTTGCATAATCCCCTGCTGGCTTTTGAAGTCATGGAAAAGGCCGCCGCAAACAACCATGTCCAGGCCCAATTCCAAGTGGGCATGATGTATCTGAAAGGGCAGGGCGTCAGTCCTGATAAGGAACAGGCAGTACATTATTTAACCGCTGCCGCCAAGGGGGAGTGTTCCGATGCGGCCTATGAGCTTGGTCTGCTGTATTTAAAGCAGCAGGACATCAACGCGGCTATATCGTTTCTGTCGCAGGCAGCGGGAAACTGGCATGCCGATGCCTGTTATCGGTTAGGGCGACTGTATTTATGCGCAGAACACCTTGATGTTCCCGGGGCGGTGGAGAATTTTGAAAAGGCGATTGAGTGCGGACATGCACCGGCCATGTATCGCCTCGGTATGATGCACTGGAAAGGCCAGGGAATTAAAAAAAATCATTCCATTGCCGAAGTGTATTTTAAAAAAGCCGCCATGGAACACTACCCGCAGGGTGCGTTTATGTATGCTTTGGGCATGCAGCGCAGTTACTCCGGCGATCAAGCCGCGGTGAGGCATTATTATCAGATGGCTCTGGATGGCGGGGTAATCAAGGCGGCGCTGGAATTGGGGGATATTGAGCGCGACGAGGCACATTTCATAGAAGCGGTGAATTATTACCAGACGGCTTCCAATTATAAAATTTCCAGCGCCTCATTAAAGCTGGCCATCCTGTTGTATGAGGGCGAGCACGATGTTCCCAAGGATACCGTTGCAGCACTGCAGCTTTTTCAGCTCGCATCAAAACAGGGAAATCAGACTGCCACTCTGTTTTTGGCGGACTGGCATCGCAAACAGGAAAGCTGGGGCGATGCGACCGTGCATGTTGAGCAGGCGCGGCAGCTTTATCAGGTTGCGCTTAAACAAGGCATGTCCAGTGCAGCGTTGATCCGGCATTTAAATCATCAGCTGCTGCCCGTTGGGAGTGGCTTGCATAATTATTTGCAGATACGGTGTTCGATTGAGTACCATCAGGCGAAAATTTATCAGGAAAATAATCAGCAGGACGAGTATTTGACCCAGATTAAGGCTTCTGCACTCTCAGGTCATTTTTTGGGAAATAAAGAAAGTGGACGATTGCAGCAAGAGCCGAAACTGAGTGGGCAGTACGTCGAGAATGTGTTGTAAATGGTGTGCTGTCAACGTGTTCCAAACATCATTTGTCGGGCCAGCCAGGATTGTGCCGGAGCGCACAAATCGATGAGCCCCAGGCCAGAGCTGAACAGGGTTTGAGCGGTGTTACTGGCAAAGCGTCGCGCCATCTGATCGGTTAATTCAATGGTGGTTTGACGATCAGTCTGACGCGCCTGAAAAAAATCCTGCAGACTGGCCGCAGAAATCGAGCGGCTGAGAAAACGCGCCAGCACAAACGCATCCCGCAAGCCCAGATTCAATCCCTGACCAGCCACCGGATGCAGGGTTTGGGCGGCATTGCCGATACCGATGCAGCATCCTTCGGGTGGACTGGTCTGGGCATTTAATCCGAGCGCAAAACTCAGGCGTTGCGTGCAACTGAGCATTTGGCCGACACGGTCACCAAAGGCGGTTTGCAGGGCGGCCAAGAAATGGCTTTCATCGAGTGCCAGCAGTTCGGCTGCCCGTTCCGGGCGCGCACACCAGACCAGCGCATAGCCGTTATCCTGTGGTAGCAGTGCCAGGGGGCCCTGGTCGGTAAACCGTTCATAGGCGCGCCCTGCAGGAGCAATGCTGGTGGTGATGTGGGTAATGACAGCGCTCTGCTCATAATCATGATGGCGCAGTTGCGGTGTCTGGTCGGCAAACACGCCGCCTTCGGCCTGTACCGCGATCGCGGCAGTAATCTGACGGCCATCCTCAAGGGTGATGTGCGCGCCGGATGCATTCTGATTGAGGGCGGTGACTTTGGCGGGACGCAGGCAGGTGAGCCCGGCGGCATGCTGTTCCAGTGCTGCGTTCAGTGGGCTCAGGATATCAGCGTAGCGGGCAACATAGCCGAGCGCCTCAACCTGTTGATCCATAGCATCGATCAGGCTGCGACCCAGATAGCCGCGCCGCGACACATGAATCTGGCGGATGGCAGTGGCCCGCACCGGCCAGGCTGCTGCCGCCTGTAAAATTTGCCGGCTGCCGTAAGACAGCGCAATCGTGCGCTGGTCACGTGCAGCTTGTTCAGCCGTTTTGGCATCGATTAACACCAGTCGTTCCGCAGCCACGCCGCGGGCCACCAGCAGCAGTGCCAGAGTCAGACCTACCGGTCCTGCGCCACAGATAGCAATGTCAAAATCAGGCATGGGTTTATTTGCAGGCTGCTTCAATTTCAGCAATGGTTTTGGGGGTGTCCTGACTTAAATTCAGCGGACCCTGTTCGGTGACGATAATATCATCTTCAATGCGAATGCCGATATCCCAGAATTTTTCCGGCACACCTTTGGTCGGACGAATATAAATTCCGGGTTCTATCGTCAGTGCCATGCCAGCCTGTAACAGTCGATAAGGTTTTTCGGCATCGTCTGAGGGCGCCTGTGCTTCGCGATAATTGCCGACATCATGCACATCCATGCCTATCCAGTGGCCGGTGCCATGCATGTAAAACTGGCGGAACGCATTGCTGCTGATGGCGTCGTCGAGTGAGCCAACCTGATTTTTATCCAACAAACCGTGATCCAGCATGCCCTGGGTTAACACCCGCACGGCCGCATTGTGGCCATCGATATAACGAGTGCCGACGATGGCATGTTGCAGCGCTGCGCTCTGGGCAGCGAGTACCAGTTCATACATGGCTTGTTGCGGCGCGCTGAATTTGCCATTGGCCGGAAAGGTGCGGGTAATGTCGGCGGCATAGCTGTCGAATTCACAGCCGGCATCGATGAGGATCAGATCGCCATCATCGATGCGCGCATTATTGGCGCCATAATGTAAAACACAGGCATTGGCACCAGCAGCCACGATGGCATTGTAGGCCGGTGCCTGAGCGCCCTGGCGACGGAATTCATGCAACAATTCGGCTTCGAGTTCGTATTCATGCATGCCGGCACGGGCGATATACATGGCGCGCTGATGGGCGACGGCCGAAATGCTGGCCGCACGTTGCATGAGTGCGATTTCGCCGGCGTCTTTAAATAAGCGCATTTCATTGAGCAGACAGTGCAGATCATAGGTCAGCGGCGGCGTGCGTGCTCCGCTTCTGGCTTTGTCGCGCACCGCTTGCAGACTGTGCTGCAGGTGACTGTCAAGCTGACAGCTGTGTCCCTGAGTGTGGAAAATGGCGGCGGCATCAGTCAGCCAGCCTGCCAGCAGGGTTTCCAGTGATTCGATCGGATAGGCGGCATCGAAACCAAATTCGCTGCGTGCGGCATCCGGGCCAAAACGGAAACCATCCCAGATTTCACGTTCGGGATTTTTTTCGCGGCAAAACAGGATACTTTGGTTGGTTTTTCCGGCGATCAGCACCAATACCGCTTCCGGTTCCATAAAGCCGCTCAGATAATAAAAATAACTGTCATGCCGGAACGGAAAATAACAGTCGCTGTTACGGGTCATTTCCTGTGAAGTGGCCAGAATGGCGATGCCGCCACCGAGCGACTGCATCTGACTCAATAAAGCGGCGCGACGGCTGGAATAAGGTTTCATAGAGTTATTTTTTCAGTGTGGACAGTGGGGCGTTGAGTTCGGCCAGACGTTGCGGAGTACCGACGTCGGTCCATGCGCAGGCAATCATTTCACCACCGAGCTGATTGCGCCCGGCATAGTGATGAAACAGGGTGACCAGTTTGGCGCTTTCGCCGGGAGTAATGGAGGCAAACATTTCCGGACGATAAACGCCGATGCCAGTAAAGGTACAACGTGGTTCGCCCTGGTTCGACAGTCCCATCAGGTTGATGGCGAAATCTCCCTGCGGATGATGCGGTGGATTGGCGGTCATATACAGCCAGGCAATATCACGTTTGTCATGCGGGTGTGGATTACCCCACATGTCATTGTCTTCGAGCGTATTGAGGCACTGGCTGAAGTTGAAATGCGGACAGTAGATATCGGCTGCCAGAGCCACAAAAGGCGCGTCACCCAGCAGCGGTAGTGCCTGAGCAATTCCTCCGGCCGTTTCCAGTGCGCTTGCCTCTGGTGAATACTGTAGCCGGGCGCCGAATTGGCTGCCATCGCCCAAGGTGTTTTCTATCATGTCACCCAGCCAGGCATGATTGATGACGATGTCGGTAATGCCGGCCTTGACCAGATTGAGTATGTGCCAGACGATTAGCGGTCGGCCACGGACTTTGAGCAGCGGTTTGGGGCAGTGTTCGGTCAGAGGCATCATGCGTTCGCCGCGACCGGCGGCCAGGATCATGGCTTTCATGGTTAAAAGGTATAGCCTATTTGAGGTTTGTTGTCATCGAGTTCGTCCAGCAGGCGCAGCAGCGGGATCAACGTGTTGTAACGCTGTGCGGTTTTGCGTACATAGGAAATCACTAAAGGCAGATCGGCCAGGTAAGCCGGTTTGCCGTCGCGGTAAGCCAGACGGCAGAAAATACCGAGAATTTTCAAATGGCGCTGCAAACCCATGAATTCGAAGTCGCGGTAAAAGCTGTCGATATCGGTATTGATCGGCAAGCCGGCATGACGCGCACGTTCCCAGTAGCGGATAGCCCAGTCAAGCACCTGCTCTTCATCCCATTCGATGTAGGCGTCGCGTAACAGCGAGACCAGATCGTAGGTGATCGGGCCATACAGGGCACCCTGAAAATCGATAATGCCGGGATTGCCTGCGGCCATGACCATCAAATTGCGTGAATGGTAATCGCGGTGTACATAGACTTGCGGCTGTGCCATGGTGTTAGCCAGTATCTGTTCAAATACTTTATCCAGACTGGTTTGTTGCGCCGGGGTGAGTGTGGCGCCCAGATGCTGTTTGATAAACCATTCGGGAAACAGCTGCAGTTCTTTCATCTGCGTGGCGCGGTCATATTCGGGCAGGGTCTCGGGTTGGCTGTGCAGCTGAATTTGCACCAGACTGTTGATGGCATCCATATACAGTTGTTGGGCGCTGTCCTGATTGAGCAGATGGGAATACATCGTGGTCCCAAGATCGCTTAACAGTAAAAATCCCTGCTCTGTCTGGCTGGCGTAAATCAGCGGCACTGTGACGCCGGTGGCGCCAAAGAGTTCGGCAACCTGAATAAACGGCCGTACATCTTCCTGTGGCGGCGGGGCATCCATAAGGATAAATGTGCCGCCATTACTGTCGTTGATACGGAAATAACGCCGGAAACTGGCGTCAGCCGAAGCGGGTCGCAAGGTGTCGGCCAGGAGTGAAAAGTCCGTCAGTGTGGCAATCCAGTCAAGTATTAAAGGCATGCGCTCATCGTCGGCTGGCGCGGAAGTGGTAGTAATTTGCTTATTTTCAGTGGAAGTCATGGTGCTATTTATCTAATTCTATTGAAGTTGTAAGGGAAATTCGGCCAGTTCCCCTATAATAGGGAACTTATTTTTTCAAACACAGCCCAGCTCAGACATGCTTCAAATAATGCGTCGTGGTTCCCTATTATCTCATTTGTCGCCTTCCTTGCTCAGTAAAATGAGTTTGGCAGTTCTGGCAACCTTCAGCGCTCCGTCTTTTTCTGCAGATAACGGTCAGACCGAATCAGTGGCGGCGTTACCGGGGATGGGTGTGTTCAATGCATTGACGCTGCAGGCAGGTCTGGCCGAAATCGTGGCCGCAGCCAGAATCCCTTCCGCCCTCAATGCCATGGACACGATGAGTGCCGCACTGACGGATGCCAAAGTCATTACGGTGCGGGCAGAGCAAATGACCGGAAGACCGGAGCGGGTCTTGCATCTTGATGGCCAGGTTGAGTTGGTGCGCGGCACCTCCACTCTTAATGCCGATCAGGCGGAATATCATGCGGTTGAAGATATCGTCGTCGCCAGCGGCAACGTACAAATGTTGCGCAATAAAGATTGCTACAGTGGCGACAACTTTCAGATGCAGATGGATACCGGCGAAGGTTTTTTAACCAATCCGGTCTACAAGCTGGAAAAAAACAATGCCCAGGGCTATGCCACCCGCATGGATTTTATCGACAAAGATCAGTCGGTGGTGCAAAGCGGTATTTATACTACCTGCGAAGGCACCAAGCCGGACTGGTATATGCGTTCTTCGCGCCTTGATCTTGATACCGGCAGTGATGAGGGTGTGGCGCGCAACGGCGTGGTGTTTTTTAAGGATGTACCCATACTTGGCTCGCCGTGGATTTCATTTCCGATTTCAGATAGTCGTCGCTCTGGCGTGTTGCCACCGGAATTTTACAGTTCAACTGCCACCGGTTCACAGGTTGTTGTGCCGTACTATTTTGATATTGCCCCCAATCGCGACGCCACCCTTTTCCCGGCCTATTTCGCCAAACGGGGTGAGCAGCTGGGTTTGGAATATCGCTATATTGACCCGACCTATAGCGGCATTACCCATTTTGAAGTCAATCCGAAAGATCAGCAGACCGGAACCGATCGTTACTCGCTGGGCGTGATTCATAAAGAAGTCCTGTTGCCAGGATTGTCTATGGATTTGAATTACAACCGCGCCTCCGATGATCAATACGCAGTTGATTATTCGCATTCGATTACGGCCAGCTCGCAACATTTGCTGCCGCAAATTCTGGTGCTTTCCTATGGCCAGGCATTTTGGTCTGCCGGAGTGATGGCGGCCCGTTATCAAGTTTTGCAAGATGCCAACAAGGATATCGGGGTTCCCTATCAAACCATGCCAAAATTGTTTGCTCATGCTGGCAGAATTGATGATTTTGGCGGATTTGACTGGACCGTTGACACCGAATACGCCAATTTTTCCCATCCGACTTCAGTCAATGGTGAGCGCATCGTGGCGCAGCCGCAGATTTCTTATCCGATCTTGGGGACCTACTATTTTGTTACCCCCAAATTTTCTTATCACTTAAGTGAGTACAAACTGGGAGAAAATCTGACCGCAGGTAATCCGGCTGATCCGGTTTTGTCAGTGCCGACTTTTTCTGTCGACAGTGGTCTGTACTTTGAACGTGACACCAGCATGTTTGGCCGTTCCTTGACCCAGACGCTGGAGCCACGGTTGTTTTATGTAAAAACACCCTATCGTGATCAGACCAAGATTCCTGAATTTGATACCGGCCTGTCGGATTTGAATTTTGCCCAGATTTTTACCGAAAACCGGTTTTCCGGTTCAGACCGGGTAGCCGACGCCAATCAGTTGACGGCCGGCTTGATTTCCCGTGCCATCGAAGCCGATGGTCAGGAAAGAATCCGTTTCGCCATTGCCGAGCGCTTCAGTTTTGCCCAGCCGGTGGTGGTGGATTATCCGCTGTATGTGACCAGTGTGGTCAATGGCACCCAGACTGTGTATACCACCCATTCGACGCTGCCGAGCCGGTCCGATTTTATTTTCGCAGCGAATGGCAAGCTGGCAGGTGACTTTTCCATCGATGCGGCCTGGCAATACAGCCAGAGTCAGCAAAGTACCGGACAGATGAGTTACGGCTTTAAATGGCAACCAGCCCCGATGCAGGTCGTCAATGCCGAATACCGTTTTCAGCATACCAGTCAGGTTGACCCGGAAGGTATGAAGCAGGTCGATGTTTCAGCCCAGTGGCCGATCGCGTCGCGTTGGTATGGCGTGGCACGCACCAACTATTCGATTAAGGACCGGCGCATATTAGATGGACTAGTTGGCCTTGAGTACAAGCAGGATTGCTGGATCTTCCGCGCCGTGGCGCAGCGTTACGTTGTGCCTTCGACGGTGGCAACCATCACCTCGAGTGCCACCACCACACTGTTTTTCCAGCTTGAACTCAATGGCTTGTCACGTATTGGCACCAACCCGCTGGAAGTGCTTAAACGCAGTATTTCTGGTTATCAACCAATTAATCAGCCGACAACTCAGCCGAGTTATCAGCAGAATAATTTTTAAAAATGGTGCGATAAATAGCGTCGCTGGCCTTAGTTTTGCTATGATGAGTCACTTTTTGCTGTAGTCCTGAATTTTTTTGTCGTCCGCTTACCGGAGTTAATAAGTGTTTGAATTCACTGAATTAGTTTGCCCTATGAAACGTCTCGTTATCCTTGCCTCCATCACTGTTGCTCTTGGGGCGGGCAGCGTTTTTGCCGCCGATGCGCCTTCAGGTGGTCAGCCAGCCAGTGTGCCCGTCAATGGTATTGCGGTCGTCGTCAATGATGAAGTTATCACCAAACAGGAATTGGCTGACCGGATCAAAACCATTGAGCAGCGTTTAAAAGCGCAGGGCGTGGCGTTGCCTTCGCATAGCGAATTGCAGACGCAGGTGATCGAACGTATGATCGTCGAAAAAGCCCAGCTGCAGCTCGCACATGATAATGGCTTGCGTGTCGATGATGTCATGCTTGACCGTGCACTGATGCGCATGGCCGAACAAAACAAAATGAGTTTGCAGGTATTCCGCAACCAGATTGAAAAAGACGGTGCTTCCTACGCGCAATTCCGCGAAGGCGTGCGCGATGATATTCTGATGCAGCGTGCCCGTGAGCGTGAAGTCGACAGTAAAGTTCAGGTGTCTGAATCGGAAGTGGATAATTATCTGTTGGCACAAAAAACCGATGCGCCGAAAAACCAGGAAGTCGAACTCTCGCACATCATGGTGCGCATTCCTGAAAATGCCACTCCGGAAATGCTTGCCAAACTGCGTGCCCGTGCAGAAGGTGTATTGCAGCAGGTAAAATCAGGCGGTGATTTCAGCAAACTGGCGGCTACATTTTCGGATTCTTCAGAAGGTTTAAAAGGCGGCTCACTGGGCTGGCGTCAGCTTGACCGCTATCCGCAGTTATTTATCGATGCCATCCTTAACCTCAAAGAAGGTCAGGTTGCCAACCTGATTAAAAGCCCGAATGGGTTTCATATTTTAAAGCTGACCGGACGTCGGACAGTAGATCAAAGTGCTGCCGGGATTGCGCAATTCCATGTGCGCCATATTCTGCTGCGTATCACGCCTACTCTGACTAAAGAACAGGCGATCCATAAGCTTGAAGAATTCAAACAGCGACTGGAAAACAATGGTGCCAAATTTGAAGATCTGGCACAGGCTTTTTCGAATGATTCTTCTGCCGCCAAAGGTGGTGACCTCGGCTGGATTTATCCTGGTGATGTGCAGGAATTTGATCCCGTTATCAACGCCATGAAAGACGGCCAGATCAGCGATCCGGTAGAAACTGCGGCCGGTATGCATTTAATCCAGCTGTTGGGACGTAAAAATGATGAAGCCTCACTGGAACGTCAGCGGCAAATGGCGCGTCAGGTGATTCGTGAACGTAAAATGGATGAAGCCAATTCTGACTGGCAGCGCCAATTGCGTGACCGTGCCTATGTGGAAATCCGCAGGGACGATAAATAAGCCGTGACCCGATGAGCAATTCCCTACCTGTGCTGGCAATCACGGTTGGCGAGCCTGCCGGCATCGGTCCGGAAATCGCTCTGCGGACTGCCTGGGACTATCGGCGGCAATGCCGCAGTGTGCTTATCGGCGATCTGGATTTTTTGCGTGAGCTTGCTAACCGGATAGATCCGGCGATACAGCTGACGACGGCGGCACAAACTGATGTTCTGCAGGTGTTGCACAGCCCACTGGCCTGCCCAGTGATTGCCGGACAACTCGATGCACGCAATGGACTGGCCGTGCTTAATACGCTCGATCTGGCCATACAGGGCGCCCTCGATGGCCATTTTGATGCCATCGTCACGGCGCCACTGCAAAAATCCACCATTAACGCCGCCGGAGTGGTTTTTTCTGGCCATACCGAATACCTGGCTGAAAAAACCAATACTGCCAAAGTGGTCATGATGCTGGCCAATCTGTCGGAAGATCAGCATCCTTTGCGTGTGGCGCTGGCAACCACCCATTTGCCCCTGCGTGCCGTGGCCGATGCGATCAATGTTGCTGAACTCAGTCAGATCATCGCGATTCTGCACAGTGCGCTACAGCGTCAGTTTGGTATTGCTCAGCCAGTGATCCTGGTCGCCGGACTCAATCCGCATGCCGGTGAAAACGGTTATCTGGGACGCGAAGAAATCGACATTATTGAACCGGTGATCGCTGCCGCCCGTGCGCAACACATGGATGTGCGCGGACCTTATCCGGCCGATACCCTGTTCCAGGAAAAATATCTGACCCAGGCCGATTGCGTACTGGCGATGTATCACGATCAGGGCTTGCCGGTACTTAAATACGCCAGTTTTGGCCGCGCCGTCAATATTACCCTGGGCTTGCCCATCATCCGGACTTCGGTCGATCACGGCACGGCACTCGACATTGCTGCCCGCGGTCTCGGTCTGGCCGATACCGGCAGCATGCAGCAAGCCATGCTGGCTGCCATCCGAATGACTAAAACGAGAATAACTCCATGAAACACATCGCCCGCAAACGGTTTGGTCAAAATTTTTTAACTGACGCACTCGTGCTCAATGACATTATCCGCACCATCGATCCACAACCCCAGGATGCCATGGTGGAAATCGGCCCCGGTCTGGCGGCTATGACCCGGTTGCTGATCAAAGGCGTGGACCATCTGCACGTTGTCGAACTCGATCGTGATCTGGTGACCCGGCTGAATAAAGAGTTTGACCCGAAAAAACTGACAGTGCATGCCGGTGATGCACTCAAATTTGATTTCAGCCAGATTCCGGTACCTGCGGGACAAAAATTGCGCGTGGTGGGCAATTTACCTTACAACATTTCCAGCCCGTTATTATTTCATCTGGCCGAGATTGCTCCGCTGGTACAGGATCAATTTTTCATGCTGCAAAAAGAAGTGGTGGAACGCATGGTAGCGAGCCCGGGCACCAAGGCTTTTGGTCGTCTGTCGGTGATGCTGCAGTGGCGCTACCACATGGATCTGATGTTTATTGTTCCGCCAACCGCGTTTGATCCGCCACCCAAAGTCGAATCCGCCATCGTGCGCATGATACCCAAGGCCCAGCCACTGATGTGCGATGAGCACAAGTTGCAGGTAACCGTGACCAAAGCATTTTCGCAACGTCGCAAGGTGGTGCGCAACTGTGTGGCCGGCATGTTTACCGAAGCGCAGTTAATTCAGGTCGGTATAGATCCGCAGTTGCGTCCGGAAGCCATCGGGTTAGAACACTACGTGGCGCTGGCGAATTTGTTGTAGGTTAAAACTCCGGCAGCGACTTCAAGCCCAGTAGTTTCAATTCGTGGCGCGCGGCCAGATAATCCGGGAACACTTGTTCCACTTTGGCCCAGAAGCGCACACTGTGATTCATTTCGTGTAAATGCGCCAGTTCGTGCGCGATCACATAATCAATGAGGTGCTGATTAAAATGGATCAGTCGCCAGTTGAGCCGAATTTTCCCGGCGCTGTTGCAGGAGCCCCAGCGGGTATTGGCACTGGTGAGGGTAAAAGAATGATAGCTCACACCCAGCAATTGGGCAAAATGCGGCAGCCGTTCACTGAAGTTGCGGCGCGCCTGTTTCATCAAACTGGCATGCACATGTTTTTTACACAGCGCCGGACTGGCGTCTGACGGTAAATTCAGGAACAGAGTCGCCGTTTCGGCATCGAAGTGGCCGGGGTCGCCAAACTGAATCTGTACCGGCTGACCCAGTAGTGGCACGGTAGCGCCGGCCTGCCAAAGGGTGGTGTCAGCAACAGGCACTGCCGGGCGCTCTTGTTGCTCACGTAATTTGCTTAAAATCCAGCGCTGCTTACTGACGATGGCGGCTTCAATTTCTTTGATACCAACCCAGCGCGGCGCAGTAATGCGCAAACCGTTGTCGGTAATTAAAAAGCCGATGCTGCGACGTTTCGAGCGCAGCAGTTGATAGTGCAGAAATTGCGATTCCAGCTGCACACCGCGCACTTTTGGCGCCACCGGCGTTTTGCTGGCGACCGGAGGTGCGAATAGCTTTTCAAATAAATCAAACTGTAAAAAATTCATCGACAAGGCAAGTCCAACTTACGAATAACTTTCCGGCGAAATTACACGCATTTCCGCTTCCACCCAGGCTTCGACTTCCTGAATTAATTCCGGAGCCGTTTTCCCGACGGGAGAAATTGGCTTGCCAACCGAAACGGTAATGATGCCAGGCTGTTTGATGAAGGAGTTTTTGGGCCAGCAATTACCGGAATTCATGGCTAGCGGCACCACTGTGGTATTGGTTTCTATGGCCAGGCGTGCGCCGCCGCCCTTGTAAACCCCTTTTTTTCCCACTGCGATACGGGTACCTTCCGGGAACATGATAATCCACTGACCATTCGCCAGACGGCGGCGACCCTGTTCAACGACCTGAGCAAATGCATCTTTGCCTTTGCTGCGATCGATAGGAATCATGCGCAGCAACGCCAGACCCCAGCCAAAAAAAGGAATGTAATGCAATTCTTTTTTAAACACAAACACCAGCGGGCGCGGCATATACATCAGATAAAAAATGGTTTCCCAGGCTGACTGGTGTTTGGATAACAGAATCACCGGTTCATCCGGCAGATTTTCTGCGCCGATGACCTGATAACGGATACCGCAAATTACTTTGGCCAGCCAGATGGTGGTGACATTCCAGCGCGCTGTGACCCAGTAGCGCTGATTGTATGGCAGGGGAGCGACCAGCATGCAGACAAAAGCCCAGACGACGGTCAGCAACGTGACCAGAATCATAAAGGTAAGAGAGCGTAAAAATAAAGTCAACCGAAGCATCAGATCTCCAAAGGTATGTCAGATTTAAGTGCGAATTAGTTAGTCGTCCTCATGGCTTAACAGGTACTCTACCATGGTGGTCAGATTGTGATGCACCTGCGTGCCGGGTGGCAAACCGCCGGCAGCGAGTGTAGTTTCTCCTTTGCCGGTCAGCACCAGATGTGGTGCGCAACCGAGAATAAAACCGGCCTGCAAATCACGCAGGGAATCACCCACAATCGGCACACCTTTGAGTTCGATATCATAACGCAGCGCGATTTCCCGGATCATGCCCGGCTTGGGTTTGCGACAGTCGCAATTCGAATCGGCCGCATGCGGGCAGTAAAAAATGGCATCGATACTGGCACCGGCATGCTGCGCGGCGGTATGCATCTTATAATGAATGGCGTTGAGAATTTCCATGTCAAACAGCTTGCGCGCAATGCCGGATTGATTGGTCGCCACCACCACGGTATAGCCCGCCTGATTTAAGCGCGCGATTGCTTCAAGGGATCCGGCAATCGGTATCCATTCCTCGGGAGATTTGATAAAAGCATCCGAATCCTGATTGATCACACCATCGCGATCCAGAATAATGAGTTTCATTTGCGGCATAGTGTCGGGGTCCGTGAAGTATTAAGCAGCAAGTTTGGAAATATCGGCGACCTGGTTCAAAATCGTGTGCAGCATGGCCAGCAGGGCAATGCGGTTGGCGCGCAAGGCCGGTTCTTCAGCCATGACCATGACATCGTTAAAGAAGGCATCCACCTGCGGCCGGATCGTGGCCAGCCGGTGCAGTGCGGTGGTGAAGTCCCCGGCAGCAAAGGCACTCCGTACTTCAACGGCAACTGCTTCGGCCGCCTGAAATAAAGCCAGTTCGGCGGCTTCCTGCAACATCCCGGTTTGCACAACCTGCACAGCCTGATCGGATTTCTTTAAAATATTGGTGATACGTTTGTTGGCAGCCGCTAGCGCAGCCGATTCCGGCAGAGCAGCAAAACTTTGCACCGCCGTCAGGCGCAGCAAAATAGTGGCCAGCAAATCCGGTTGCGGAGCCACCACTGCTTCGACTTCAGCCGGGCTGAAGCCGCGTTCTTTTAAAATCCCGCGCAGACGGTCATAGATAAAACTGCTCAGGGCGGCACGCGGATCGGTAAATGCCGGATTGTCGGCAAACAGGTTTGTGGCGGTGTCGAGCAGGCCGGAGAGTGACAGTGGTAACTGCTTTTCGATCAACATGCGCAACACCCCGAGCGCATGTCGGCGCAACGCAAACGGATCACGGTCGCCGGTCGGTTGCAGGCCGATACCCCAGATGCCGACCAGCGTTTCGAGCTTGTCGGCCAGCGCCAGAATGGTCCCTGTTGGCGAAGTCGGCAGTGCGTCACCGGCAAAGCGCGGCTGATAATGTTCGGTCATGGCCAGCGCGACCTGTTCGTCTTCACCATCAATGCGGGCGTAATAGCTGCCCATAATGCCTTGCAGCTCAGGAAATTCACCCACCATATCGGTCAGTAAATCCGCTTTGGCCAGTTGCGCGGCGCGTTCTGCCAGCACAACATCGGCACCGAGTTGTGCGGCAATCGCACCTGCCAGTTTTTGAACCCGTGTAACACGCTGCGCCTGATTACCCAGCTTGTTGTGGTAAATCACGTTGGCCAGTCCGGTAGCACGTTCGGCCAGAGTTTTTTTCTGATCTTGTTCAAAGAAAAATTTGGCATCCGACAATCGTGGTCGCACCACGGTTTCATTGCCGCGAATAATTTGCTGCGGTGTTGCGGTGGCGATGTTAGAGACGATCAAAAACCGTGGGCGCAGTTTGCCCGCCGCATCGGTGAGGGCGAAATATTTTTGATTGGTTTGCATCGTCAGGATCAGACACTCCTGCGGCACGGTCAAAAATTTTTCTTCAAAATGGCAGTTGTAGACCACAGGCCATTCTACCAGTGCGGTGACTTCATCGAGCAACGCTTCCGGCATCAATACCTGATCAGAACCCGCTTGCGCCAGTAAATCGGCGCGGATTTTTTCCTTGCGGCCGTTGAAACTGGCGATCACTTTGCCCTGCGTCAGCAGACTGGATTCATAGTCGTCAGCGCTGGTCACTTCGATGTTGCCGGAGGACAGGAAGCGATGTCCCTGAGTAGTGCGACCGGAATGGAGTCCCATTAATTCGACCGGAATCACCTCAGTGCCATGCAAGGCAAGCAGGCGATGTACCGGACGAGCAAACTGCACTACCGTGCCATCCGGGCGCTGGTAAGTCATTAATTTCGGTATCGGTAATTTGGCAATGCTTTCGCTGAGCGCGGCCTGCAAACCTTGACTTAACGGCTGGCCGGGAGCGGTGTAACTGTAAAACAGACTCTCAGCTTTGCCATCGGCAGCACGTTCGAGTGCGCTGATTGGCGCATCAGCAAAGCCCATGGCAGCGAGTTTTTTCAACAACGGTGCGGTGGCATTGCCACTGGCATCGAGCCCTACACTGACTGGCAATACTTTTTCACGGCAGGACAACTCTGGTGACGTGGCGCACACGGAGGTAATCGATACGGCCAGACGTCGTGGTGTGGCGTAGCTGGTGGCGACCGAGTCAGCGCTTAAAAAGTGGCGGCTGTTGAGACCCTCGACAATACCGGCAGCAAAGGCCGCGCCCAAGGTTGACAGCGCTTTGGGCGGTAATTCTTCGGTAAATAATTCGACTAATAAAGTGTGCGTCATGATATAGGCAGGTAAGGGGTCAGGCTGGCAGGCTGGTCGGTTGAGTGAGCATCGGAAACCCGAGCGCTTCACGCGACTGATAATAGGCCGCAGCGACAGCGCGGGACAGATTGCGGATGCGGGCAATGTAGGCCGCGCGTTCCGTCACCGAAATCGCACCGCGGGCATCAAGTAAATTAAACGTGTGGCCGGCTTTGAGCACCAGTTCATACGCCGGCAGTGCCAGCGGAATCTCGATGAGTCGTTTGGCTTCAGTTTCATAATTGGTAAACAGCGAAAACAGAAATTCGGTATTCGAATATTCAAAATTGAAGGTTGATTGTTCGACCTCATTTTGATGATACACATCGCCATAGGTCAGCGTTTTGGTGATACCGTTTTCTTGCCACTGAGTCCAGATCAGGTCATAGACATTTTCTACTCCCTGCAAATACATCGCCAGACGCTCAATGCCGTAAGTGATTTCACCCAGCACCGGTTTGCAGTCCAACCCGCCGACCTGCTGGAAATAAGTAAACTGCGTCACTTCCATGCCATTGAGCCAGACTTCCCAGCCCAGACCCCAGGCACCCAGGGTAGGATTTTCCCAGTCATCTTCGACAAAGCGGACATCATTCTGGGTTAAATCCAGACCAACCGCCGAAAGCGAACCCAGATACAGATCGAGAATGTTTTCCGGTGCCGGTTTGAGCGCCACCTGATATTGATAATAGTGCTGCAAACGGTTGGGATTTTCACCATAACGACCATCTTTGGGACGGCGTGACGGCTGCACATAAGCTGCACGCCAGGGTTCCGGGCCGATGGCGCGCAAAAACGTCGCCGGGTGCGAGGTGCCGGCACCGACTTCCAGATCCAGTGGTTGCAAGAGAGCACAACCCTGAGCGTTCCAGTAATCCTGCAGTGTCAGAATAATTTGTTGAAATGTGAGCATGGTGTTGTTGTTATGTAATAGACAAAAAGCGTAAACAAAGGCAGCGCCAATTTTAACGGGTTTTAAAAGGGTTGAATCAAATTTACATCAGGTTTATGGATAAAAGCGGCAAAAGCATCGCGTAACTGCTCACTGGCGCGCATGGCTTGCTGCCAATCGTGGATGCGTTGGGCATTATTGCTGCCGTGATAGAAGAAATCCTTGCGGTCTGGCAGTTTTTGGCGCGGCAGAGATTGAATAAACTGCCGTGATGGCGCCACCAGAATCACATTATCGAGCCAGTGCGCATTTTTTCCCTTGTTGGCACGCCGCCAGGAAAAGGCTTTATCGAGCCAGCCGGGAATGATCTGGTCTGTAAAATGCGGATACAGCGCCAGATGATTGTGTTTGTTGGTCGTCAGTCGGGAATAGGGCAGCGCCAGATGGTAATCAATCAACCCGCCATCCCAGTACGTCCCGGCAGGAGCGCCGGGGATATGGCGCACCGGATCCATAATCAATGGCAGCGTGCCGGAAGCCAGCAGCGCCAGTTTTAAATTATCTTTTTCTAACGCCACAAATTCAGTCGGAAAAGCATCAAATTTGGTTTTCAGCCAAGTCAGAGGATCGCGCTGATCACCGATGATCACCCGTTCCATGTGGCGCGCGAGTTGGGTACGAGCACCGACATTGGCCAGGCTGGCAGCCACAAAACCGGCTTTGGTGGCAAGGCCTTTGCCCGGCGCACGCAGTAAGCCGCGCCCTTTGGAGGTCAGGATATGCAGCCGATTGAGCGGTTGCTGCACGATATCCTGCTCGTGGCCTTTCAGGAATTCATTGAGCAGGGTGCTGATCACATCGGTGACAAGTGTGCTGCCCGGTTTGGCCGGATATTGCTGATGACAATACAGTTCGCCCAGACGCGTAAAGCCCAATACCGGATCAGCCATACTGGCCGCAGCCATGCGCCAGGAGCCGATGGAAGCTCCGATCAGACTGCGCTGCCGTGGCGCACTCACAAGCCACTCGCCAAACAGCCATTGATCCAGCGCCTGCAGAATCAAGCCCTTGGGCCCACCGGCGGCCGCAGGAATCACGGCAATATCGCTGGCCTGCAAACCATGCTGGCGGATATGTTCCAGCGCCAGCGGACCGGCGCGTAAAATAATGGCGGAGTTGGTCGTTCTCATTTGGTGTGCAACTGCATTAAGGCCGCGTCGAATTTGCCGCTCACCAGCAGCGGGATAATGTGCAGACTGTTTTCAATACTGGTGTCGATGAGCACCTGTTCTTCCTTGCGTGGTCGGTGCAAGACAAAATCCACCACCGGCTGCTGCAAATTCAGGCTGCGCGGATGGCCAATGCCCAGACGCAGACGCCAGTAGTCCTGCGTGCCCAGGGCCGCCGTAATATCTTTCAAGCCATTATGTCCGCCAGACGAGCCGCCTTTTTTCAGTTTGGCGACGCCCGGATCAAGATCAAGTTCATCATGCACCACCAGAATTTCTTCTGGCGCAATTTTATAAAAGCGCGCCAGAGCACCCACCGACTGCCCTGAGCGGTTCATATAGGTTTGCGGCTCCAGCAGCCAGCATTCCTGACCTGCGAGCGTGGTTTTGGCCACCAGGGCATTGATTTTATTGTCGCGCTGCAGCCGGCAGCCGGGCAAACTGCCCGCCAGATTGTCCACCAGCCAGAAACCGGCATTATGGCGCGTGAGTTGATATTCCGGCCCGGGATTGCCCAGGCCAACGATAAGACGTATCGACATGAAATTGGTATGCAAAGCAATAAAACCACCATTATAGATTGTTCAGTCGCAAGCTTGCGTTTGTTTGATTAACACCTCGTTTAGAACTACGGATGTTACTAATGGTTCGCATGCTGAAAAAACAATATGCTGTGAGAACGACAGCTGCAATTTTCAGTAGTTGCCATTCTTTAACTACACCAGGTGGATAAAATCATGCCCAATCTTACCAGCAAAATTCTGCAAGAAATCAATCCGATCGATCATTATCAGGTATTGAAATCGGGGTTTGCAAGCAGCCGCAAAGTCTCCCAGGTTTCCTACGGGCTTGACAGCATCAGACAAAAATGGTGTTTCATGACGGTCGAAGAAAAAATGTGGGTGGTTATAAATCCTGTGTTGACCTTGCTTTCAGAATTAATCGCCGGGTTTCAGGCACGTGACTTGCTGCATGGGGCGCTAGACATGATTTGCAGTCACAAGGAAACTGCTGCCAACTATTTGAATATTGCTGGGGAATACATGCCACCTTTGGAGCTGGGAACGCAAGAACTGAGTAGCACTATAAGCTATAAATTATTGGCAGATGCAAGAATCGATGAACAAGGCGATTCTGTGGCAGGAATTTATGCCGACCTGTATATCAACGGGCACAAATCGGATAAAGGCGGACTGCTGCTAATTAAAAAAGACGACATTGTGGATTTCTTTAAAGAACCGTGTTTTGTGTTGTCCGAATTTCAGGGAACGCTCACTCAATCATATCAACGGTTGCAGAATGCAGATAAACAGCAACGCATTGCGGCGTTTCACGACACACTCTCCTTTTTGGCTGATGTCGATGAAAACCAAAATCTAAAAGTCAGAGCTAATGCTAATTTAAGAATGTGGAAAGGATCTGCAGAACATGCCAAAAGGCAACCTGACCAACAGATTGAAGTCATCAACGGAGACTGGGCTGAAGTCACGCAGAGTGTAACCCACGAATACGGCGAAGCATACGGTGTGCTCAATATGGCTAATCCGATTTTTCCTGGTGGCTCAGGCTTGGAAACTGGTTCGCCCGCCATGGAAGAAAATATGTTTACCCGCACCAACTGTGCTGTCGAGGCGGACTATGGCACACTCGGGAATAAAAATCTATTTGGACACCGGCGTTATACGCCAGCCATGAGTGAATTGATACAGGCGCAGAATGGGCAGGTTTATCTGAGTGATACAACACGGGTATGTTTTAAAGATACCGAGGCCAAGGGATTTGCCCGATTAAGTAATTGGAATATTTTTCCTTTTTACGAAATGCGTGCCGCAGCCCTTAACCTGCGCAAGCATGGAAATCCCAATTCGCACCAAACCCGAACAGAAACCACCCGCAGAATTCGCGCACAGCTGGACACCTTTAAAGAGGCGGGGGTCGCCCATGTGGTGCTAGGTGCTTTTGGTTGCGGTTCCTTTGGTGGCAATCCGCAGGTGGTTGCCAGTATTTACAAAGAATTACTCAGCGCGCCTGAATATGCCGATTTTTTTAAGCATGTGGTGTTTGCGATTTATACACCGCCGGCTCAGGCCAATGCTGGTCAGAGAGCGGATAATTTCACGGTTTTTCAGAACGTGTTTTCGAATGAAATAATGGATGAGGTATCGTCAGAGCAAGATAGCGAGGAAGGGGTAAGCGATGATGGTTACTGGAATGATGCGGGGAGTAATAGTGATGTGTCGATAATCGTTGATGATGCTCAGAGTGAGGAAGCTAGCGAGAATCCTGGCAATAAAGGCACTATTGATGGTGAAAAGCAGCCAGCTTCCCCATTTTTGGCTGAGGACGGCGAAGCGCACGAAGGAAGTGCCGATGCCTCCACATGAGAATGGAACACGTCAAGTCGCAAAAAAACCACCCGCAGGTGGTTTTTTCATCAGAACTAAAAACAGTCCGATTATTTCTTTTCTGGTGCCGCTTCGGCAGCAGTTGCGCCGGCAGGGATAACTGCGATGGCTACAGTTTGATTGTCACCGTGAACAATAGCAGACACACCAGCTGGCAGGACGATATCTTTAACGTGTAAAGATTGACCGGCATCCAGGTTGGCCAGATCAGCAACGATGAATTCTGGCAATTGCGCTGGCAGGCAAGAGATTTCCAGTTCAACCATCACATGGCTGATAACGGCAGCGTGCAACTTAACGGCCGGGGAAATATCTGCATTCACGAAATGCAAAGGCACTTTCACGTGAATTTTGTGGTCAGCATCAACGCGCTGGAAATCAGCGTGCAACACCAATTGTTTGTAGGCGTGGACTTGGAAGTCACGTAACAAGACTTTTTCAACCACGCCATCAATTTCCAGATCCAGAATCGACGCATGGAACACTTCTTTTTTCAACGCATGGTACAAAGCGTTGTGATCCAGAGTGATCGACACTGGCGCTGTAGTTCCGCCATAGACGATACCAGGTGTTTGACCAGCTTTACGCAGGCGGCGGCTCGCTCCGGTGCCCTTTAAATCGCGTTTAAATGCAATAACTTTCATGAAATACTCCAAAATGTGCAAAAGCGGACTTTTGCGTTAACTCCCCCGCGACCAGGGGATGTAAAAAGACAGTCAGCATGAGACTGACTGCCGGGAAAAACAGTTTAATCAGCAAACAGCGACATGACCGAGTCGCCCTTGGTAATGCGGCGTATGGTTTCGGCCAAAATCACATCACACGACAGCTGGCGGATTTTTCCGCAGGCCAGTGCGGCCGCTGACAGTGGAATCGTATCTGTCACCACCAGTTCATCGAGTGGCGAATCGGAAATCCGTTCAATCGCAGGGCCCGACAAGACTGGGTGAGTACAATACGCCAATACTTTTTTGGCGCCGCGCTCTTTTAACACTTCAGCCGCTTTGGTCAGCGTGCCGGCGGTATCGACCATGTCATCCATGATGACGCAATTGCGGCCATCGACTTCACCGATAATGTTCATGACTTCAGACACATTGGCTTTAGGGCGGCGTTTATCGATAATAGCCAGATCACAATTTAAATGCTTGGCCAACGCACGGGCACGTACCACGCCACCAACGTCAGGTGAAACCACTAACAGATCATCGTAATTTTTTGCCACCAGATCACGCAATAAAATTGGTGAGGCATAAATATTATCGACCGGAATATCAAAAAAGCCCTGAATCTGATCCGCATGCAAATCCATGATGATGATGCGTTCAACGCCGACATCTTCAAGCATGTTGGCTACCACCTTGGCGGAAATCGCTACCCGCGCAGAGCGTGGGCGGCGATCCTGACGCGCGTAACCAAAATAGGGAATTGCGGCGGTAATCCGACCGGCTGAGGCGCGCTTGAGCGCATCGACCATGAGCATGATTTCCATCAGACTGTCGTTGGTAGGGACACAGGTCGACTGAATAATGAAGACATCTTTACCGCGCACATTTTCATTGATTTCGACCGTGATTTCACCGTCAGAAAACTTGGAAACGACCGCTTTTCCCAGTGACAGGCCAAGCTGCTTAGCCACGCCGGCAGCCAGTGCTGGATTGGCGTTACCGGTGAAAATCATTAAATTATCAAGTGCCATGGCTGCCTCTGGGCGAGATTGTTATTCTGATTGCTGCTCAAATAATCATAGGCGGATTATTTTTAAAAGCGAATAGAAATCAAAAGAGCGACGGAAAAATAAAGCTTTGCTGCAATTTAAAAAGCCGCTGCATTGTTACTAATGCGGCGGCTTGGATGCTGGCAGGGGATGGAGGACTCGAACCTCCGCATGCTGGAATCAAAATCCAGTGCCTTAACCAACTTGGCGAATCCCCTACATTATTTATCGTAGCTGAGACAGCACGATAAAAAAACTTGGTTGTTACTTAATTACTATTATTGCAGCCAGTCCGCGAGCGGATGCGCATTCAGTGATTTTGCAATCCAGCCTTTCCACGGTTTACCGGGAAGTTGCCGCACAATTTCTTGCGCTTCATGTTCAGACTGACAGGCACAAAACACACAAGAGCCGGAGCCGGTCATTCTAGCATTTCCGTAAGCATTTAACCAGTCCAGCGCGGTTAATATTTCGGGAAATAATTCGACTGCGACAGGCTGCAAATCATTTTTCCAGCTACCTTCTGGGTACTGCTGGAAGTCCGACACTTTAATGGAAGGGCTATTCCTTGTCAATGCTTTTGACGAAAATATTGCCGCCGTCGGGCAGATTACGCCGGGTTCGATCACCACATACCAGCAATCAGGGGTAGTGAGGGGGGTAAGTTGCTCGCCGATGCCGCGTGCCAGTGCATTCTGGCCAAACAAAAAAAACGGCACATCGGCGCCGAGTTGCAATCCCAGTTCCATCAGTTCCTGGCGCGATTTGCCGGTATTCCACAGGCGGTTTAACACCATCAGCGTAGTGGCCGCATCGGAAGAGCCGCCTCCCAGCCCGCCGCCCATGGGCAAGTGTTTGTTTACCGTGATATCGACGCCCAGAGAGCATCGCGTGGCTGATTGCAGTAATTTGGCCGCACGCACCGTCAGATCGGCTTCTGGTGCGACACCCTCGAGGTCATTGGTACGGATAATTTGCCCGTCTTTCCGGAGATTGAAATCGAGCAAGTCTCCATAATCGAGTAACTGAAAGGCGGATTCAAGCAGGTGATAGCCATCAGCGCGCTGGCCGGTAATGTTTAAAAATAAATTCAATTTGGCAGGTGCAGGACAATTGAGGAATTTGCTGGTGTTCGTCATTTTTCATTCCAGTCATCCAGGGCAATGCGCAATGTCACCAGACCGGCCTGTTCGGTCTGGCGTGACAGATCGATGCGTTTCGGACGTTCATGGTTATTTTCAGTCAGCCAGCTGGCGTAGCGCACATCCCAGCCGTCCACATGAAACACCGTCCCCGAGGTGGCGGCAGTGAGTGCGATGTGATGATCCGCATCGATATACCCCTGCAACCAGTCACGCAAGCCGACTATCGGCAAGGGCCACCCCAGCATTTCTGTAAATAACTCATCAGAATTGCTGGCGTAGCGCACTGGTTTGTCTGCCTGCACAAAGCGGGCACCCTGAGCATCGATATAAATCGTGGCCACCGTTTGCCGCGTCAGGGTGTCAAGAGTAATGACGGTTTGCTGTTCCGATTGCGCCCAGGTAAAGTTAACCTGAGTCGCTTGCGGCTGGCGGTTTTCGGTATAGCGGGCAGACAGACGGCCGGAAAGTTCGATCCGAGGCGCATAATTGCGCGCCTCCAGCGGTCCGGCAGGCGCTGGTTGCAGTACGCTGCAGGCTGACAGTGCAAGCAGCACGGAGAATAGCAGCCAGAGTCGTAAATAAAATTGTCTTTGCATTGAGGCGATTTAAAGTTGAATGTTTAGCCGTTCCAGCAAGGTTTTCAGTGATGCGTTGGTGGCGTCCTTTTGCTGTGCTTCTTTGAGCAGTATTTTAGCTTTTTGCTCATCCCCCATCATCCACAGGACTTCACTGGCATGGACGGCAATTTCAATATCTGGACGCAGCTTGTAGGCTTTGAGCAAAAATGCCAGTGCGGTTTCGTTTTTATGTTCGCGGAATTCCAGCCAACCCATGCTGTCGAGAATAAAGGCATCGTTGGGCGCCAGTGAAAGTGCTTTTTCTATCAGTGCGCGCGCTTCCGGCAAACGAATATTGCGGTCAGCCAGAGAGTAACCGAGCGCATTGCAGGCCTGTTGATTTTCAGGATTGAGTTTAATCACCTGACGCAATGCGGTTTCCATTTCATCAAAGTGCTCCAGTTTTTCTGCCGTCATGGCAAAGTCATACAGCAAGTCCTGATTGTCCGGGTAGTTGCTGATAGCTTGCTGTAACAGCGTAGCGGCTTCGGCGTTCTGGTCAGCGTTGCGCAACAGTTCGGCCTCTAATTGGAGAAGCTGAATTTTTTCATTGGTTGTCGCTGGCAATTCATGCAGAAACTGTTGTGCTGCAGACAGCGACTGATATTTGGCGATCAGCAGCGCACGTCGTTGCTGGGCATTGAAATAGGCGGCGTTTTTGCCGTCGTAAGATTGTATTTTGGCCAGCCAGTCGACAGCGTTTGCACCATCGTAGCGTTCGTCGGCGATTTGCGACAGATATAAAAAAGCCGAGGTCGGATCGCGCTGTTCTGCTGGAGTTACTTCCAGCAATCGTACGAATTCCAGCAAATATTTTTCAGCGGCGGGAATGTCATTGAGTTGCAACGATAACACGCCCAGAGTGTATGAAATTCCGGCGTCCTGTGGTTTTCCGGAGCTCAATAATTCAAACTGCTGACGTGCGCGGATAAACTGCTTTTGTTCCACCAACATACCGGCATAAGCGCGCCGAGTTTCCTGTGCCGAAGGATTTTTGCTGACAAAATCATCCAGCGCGGCCAAGGCTTCATCGGGTGATGGACTGACCTGTGCCAGTGTGAGTGCGGCGAGTTGTGATTCCGGATTGAGGTTCATGGCTGCGCGCGCCTCGACCATGGCACGCACATGGTTGTTGCTGGTGAAGGCCGCCTGCGCCAGCGCCAGGTGGGCCTCAATATAGTCGGGATAGGGTGCGTACAGCTTTTCGAGCATGGTAAAGGCGGCTTCTTTATTGGTGTTGCGCATCACCAAATTCTCGGTTTGCAGCATTTGCAAACCACGTTCTTTTGGACTGGCCGCCGCCAGACGCTGCGCAACCAGCGTGGCGACTTCATCGAGATTGTTATTCATCACCATGAAGCCGAGATAGTATTGCGTGGCTTCATCCGAATTGGGTGAATAGTCATGCCACAGCCGTGCCGCCAGAAAAGCTTGCAACGGTTGTTTGTTAATCAGTGCCATTTCCATGGCCCGTTTGGTCAGGCGCGGATCTTTGGTTTGCTGTGCCAGTGCGATCGTAGTGGCAAAGGCGGCAGGGAAATCGCCGCGTTGAAACGCCACTTCAGCCGAAACCACCTTGAAGACGATTTCATCGGTCAGAGGTAAATTCGGAATGTTTTCATTGCTGACAATGACAGGAGCAGCTTCCGGTGCAGCAGGCTCGGGTTCGGGGGCAATGGTCACCTCCGGATGGTCTGGCGGAGCCAATTCGGCACAACCAGTGAGCAGGCTGCCAAGCAATGCCAGTGAGCACAATGAGAGGGAAGATGATTTCAAGAGATAATCCAGAGTTGGTTGTAGTGTAAATTGTACCTACTTTAGAATTCAAACAGCAATAAATATTGCGCTTTAGACAAAATCAAGCCAAAGTGCTGAAGCTGACGTCGTTTAACTGGACGGAAATTGAAATAGATTAAAATATTATGCCCGAATTACCTGAAGTTGAAGTTACCCGATTAGGGGTAGACCCGTATTTAGTTGGTCAGCCGGTGACTGGACTGGTGTTGCGCCGCGCTGGCTTGAGGTGGCCGTTTCCGGCTGGGCTGGCGAAAAAACTGCGCGGTCAGGTGGTGCAGGCCACATCGCGGCGCGGAAAATATCTGCTGGTGGAGTTTAAGCACGGCATCCTGATTATCCATCTGGGCATGTCCGGGCATATCCGGGTGTTGCCAACCGGCACTCCGGCACAATTGCACGATCATGTCGATCTGGTGCTCGGCAATCTGCTGGTGCGACTGACCGATCCGCGTCGCTTTGGCGCAGTATTGTGGCATGACAGCAAGGATGGCCCGATAGACAACCATGTGTTGATAGAGCGTCTGGGGATGGAGCCGCTGACGGAGCAATTTACCGGTCGGGTGCTGTATGACGCCACCAGAAAAAGCAAAATTGCCGTCAAGCAAATGCTTTTGGCGGGTAAGGTTGTGGTTGGTGTGGGAAACATCTATGCTTCAGAAAGCCTGTTCATTGCAGGAATTTCACCCATGACGGCGGTTAATCAGATCAGCCTGGTACGGTATAACCGGCTGGCAAAGGCAATTCGTCACATTCTTGCCCAGGCTATCACCAAGGGAGGCAGTACTTTGCGCGATTTTGTGGGTGTTGATGGTCAATCGGGCTATTTTCAGCAAAATTATTACGTTTATGACCGGAATGAGTTGCCATGTCGCAAATGCAACACTATGATCCAACAAGTTAAACAAGGGCAACGTTCCACTTTTTACTGTGTAAAATGTCAAAAGTAAGTTTTTAGCTATTTGTTGTTGTCAAAAGAATCATAATTGAGGCCATCATGAGCAATCTTGTTAAAAAATTTCAGCAGTACAGTGAATGGCGCAGCGGCGTGATTAGCGCCTTGCACCGTTATCGCGCCTGGACGCGCGCCGCCGATACCTCGGACGCGGTGACTGAGCAGCGCATAACCCACCTGCTGGAAAAATTAACGGACGACAAATTGACGATAGCCTTTGTGGCTGAATTTTCCCGCGGCAAGTCCGAATTGATTAATGCGATTTTTTTCGCCGATTACGGTCAGCGGATTTTACCTTCTTCGGCCGGCCGCACTACCATGTGCCCGACCGAATTGCTGTATGACGAATCGTTTCCACCCAGCATACGTTTATTGCCGATAGAAACCCGGGCCGAAGCGCAAACCACCAGTGAATATAAAACCCAGAATCAAGTCTGGACCGTGTTGCCGCTCGATATACAATCGGCTGACGGCATGCTCGAAGCCTTCAAACAAGTCAGCCTGACCAAACGGGTACCGGCCGCCGAAGCCAAATCGTATGGTTTGTACGATGAAGACAATCCGGATGCGGTGCTGGAAATTGATGAGCAGGGCATGGTCGAAATTTCCCAGTGGCGGCATGCGATTATCAATTTCCCGCATCCATTGCTTAAAGACGGCCTGATCATTGTTGATACGCCGGGTTTGAATGCCATTGGTACCGAACCGGAACTGACCCTCAATCTGATCCCGAATGCGCATGCAGTGTTGTTTATTCTGGCAGCTGACACCGGCGTGACCAAGAGCGACATCGATGTCTGGCGCAACCATATCGGCGCCGGTCCGGGGCGCATGGTGATTTTGAATAAAATCGACAGCATGTGGGATGAATTGCGCACAGAAGCAGAAGTTGAAGCGCAGATCAACAGCCAGATCAGCTCGGCGGCGCATTTGCTGTCACTCAAAGAATCACAGATTTTTCCGGTCTCGGCACAAAAAGGCCTGGTGGCCAAAATTCACGGCGACGCGCCTTTGCTGGCCAAGAGTCGGTTGCCGAAACTGGAATATGCCCTGTCGGACGAATTGATTCCATCGAAGCAGGAAATTATTCGCTCTCAGCTCGACAAAGACATCCACAGTTTGCTCGCTGTGCAGCACAGTTTGCTGGGTGCACGGCATCGTGGTGTGTTTGAACAGATGGCCGAACTGAAAAGCCTGCGCGGGAAAAATAAAAAAGTCATCGAACACATGATGAAGCGAGTCGAAATTGAAAAGCAGGAATTCGATCAGAGTCTGATGAAATTGCAGGGCACACGTGCCGTGTTCACCCGCCTGTCGACGGAAGTGTTTACCAGCCTGGGCATGGATATTTTAAAAGAAGAAGTCCGTCGTACCCGTCACACCATGGAAAACAGCAAGCTGTCTTCCGGTCTGGTGGATGCCGTGCGCGAATTTTTTACCCGTAATAAACGCAACCTGCATCTGTCCAATCAAAAGACCAATGAAATTTTTGAAATGATGAGCATCATGTACAAAAAATTCTCTACTGAACATGGTCTGACTCTGTCCACTCCAATGCCTTTTTCACTGGATAAATATCGACTAGAACTCGAAGCAGTCGAAGCGGTATTTCAGCAGCAGTTTGGTGTGGTCACGTTGATGACCAATTCGCGCGTGGCACTGATGCAAAAGTTTTTTGATTCGATCGCCAATCGCGTCAAGCAATGCTTTTTAAGCGCCAATCGCGATGTCGAAGCGTGGCAAAAAGCCATAATGGCTCCGCTGGAAGCACAGATACACGAACACAAGGCGCAGCTGAAAAACCGCATGCAATCGATACAGCGCATCCACATGGCGACCGACAGTCTGGAAGATAAAATCATGTCGTTTGAAGTCATGCAATCCGATGTGGATGGTCTTAAAAACGGACTGGCTGAACTGGAAGCGGAAATCATGACAGCACTCTCCGGCACACTGGGGAATGTTCCGGTGGCGGCTTGAAACGACTAGTCGGAACCAGCAGGACTTATGTTGATGCAGGTTTTTCTGCCTTAGTCATCGATTGGCAACAACTGCATGGCAGACACAGCCTGCCATGGCAACAAAGCCGCGACCCTTACCGGGTGTGGCTGTCAGAAATCATGCTGCAGCAAACGCAGGTGGCTGCGGTCATTCCCTATTATCAGCGGTTTCTCAGCAGTTTTCCCGATGTGTTCAGTCTGGCGCAGGCCAGTAATGAGCAAGTCATGGCGCACTGGAGCGGACTGGGTTATTACACCCGCGCCCGTAATCTGCATGCCTGCGCCCAGCGCGTGGTACAGGAATACGACGGGGAATTTCCGTCGCAGCCGGAATTGCTCGCGCAATTGCCGGGCATAGGACGTTCCACAGCCGCCGCGATTGCGGCTTTTTCTTACGGTGAATGCGCAGCAATTTTGGATGGCAATGTCAAACGGGTGTTTACCCGCGTCTTTGGTATTGATGGTGTTCCGGCGAGCAAAGTGATTGAAGATGATTTGTGGCTGCGCGCTGAGGCCTTAATGCCACCAGCCGGTGAGCCGGGAAAAATCCAGGCCTATACCCAGGGTTTGATGGATCTGGGGGCCACACTGTGTACCCGCAGCAAGCCGCGCTGTGACGACTGTCCGCTCAAACTTCGTTGCGTGGCGCTGGCGGACAACCGGGTGACAGAACTGCCGACAAAAAAACCTAAAAAAACCATTCCGGCCAAAAAAGTCATGATGTTGCTCATCCTTGATCGCGAGCAGGTGTTGCTGGAAAAACGTCCGCCCAGCGGCATTTGGGGCGGACTGTATTCATTGCCGGAACTGGCGTATGCTGACGATCTGCAGGTCGCGACTGTCCAAACCGCGTTGCAACCGTTTGGCGAACTCGACAGCATGCAGCAATTAAAGGCTGTGGATCATGTGTTCAGTCATTTCAGGCTCGAGATCACGCCCCTGGAATGCCGCCTGAAGCAGCGCAGCCGGGCGGTTTCCGAAGATACCCATATCTGGTATCCGCTGGCGCAGATCGGGCAGGCGCCATTGCCGGCACCGATTAAAAAAATGTTGAGTAGGATGCTGTAGGGTGTATTACGCCCATTGGGCTAATACACCCTACTCCCTGAAAAAGTATCAATATCAGTTAAAATCCCCATGATGGCTAACTCTTCAGGTAAGCAAATGATGTCACTGATAAAAACGACTCTGATGCTGTTGCTGCTGCAGGCAGGTGCGAGCCACGCAGCTGATCTGCTGCAACCCTGCCGGGTTGACGGTTTTGAGCAGCAGGTGCAATGTGGGCAGTTGTTGCGTCCCTTGAATCCAGCCGAAGCCGGTGGCAAACAGATAACCATTCATTTCATTATTTTACCGGCACAAGATAAAGCCAAAGTAGCTGAACCGGTGTTTTTACTCGCCGGTGGTCCGGGTCAGAGCGCCATCAATGTTGCCCGCTGGATGCAGGTACTGTTTGAAAAACTTCAGCGCCGACATGATCTGGTATTTATCGATCAGCGCGGCACCGGTAAATCGTTTGCGCTCAACTGCGTCGAAGAAAATGATTTGAATGCCATAGGTGACGCCGAATATGCCGTGCGCGCGGCACGGAAATGTCAGGCCGAGCTGGAAAAACTCATCGATCTGCGCTGGTTTACCACCAGTCTGGCAATGCAGGACCTCGATGCGGTGCGTGCAGCACTGGCTTACAATAAAATCAATCTGATCGGTGTTTCCTATGGTACCCGTGCGGCGCTGGAGTACGAGCGCCAATTCCCCGCGCATGTGCAGCGCATGGTGCTCGACGGCGTGGTGCAGCCTGAACAGATGTTTACTGGCGGTGATATGCAGCAGGCCCTGACTCAGTTGTTCAGTGATTGTGCCCGCGATGAACGCTGCCGTCAGGCTTACCCGACGTTGCCGCAAGACTGGAAAAAACTGCTGGCCAGCTTGCCGCGCACGACACAGCTGACTCATCCGCGACTCGGATATAGCCAGAGCGCCAAGGTTGGGCGTGAAGATGTGCTGGGTTGGGTGGCGCAGGTCTTGTATTCGCCGGTCAACAGTGCCGCGTTGCCGCGGGCGATAATGCAGGCGTTGCAAAATAATTTCAATCCTCTGCTCGCACTTAGTGGCGCAGGCAATTTGCCCAATCCCGGCAGCATCGCCTACGGCATGCATTTTTCTGTGGTGTGCGCTGAAGAATACCCACCCAGAGGGCAGCCGGTGGTGGATGATTTCTCTGTTCTGCAAACCAGTCTGTACGCCAACGTTTGTGCCCACTGGCCGCACGGACCGGTGGCGCCTGAGTTTTATCACGTACCTGTCAGCCAGAGCGCAGTGCTGTTGCTCAGTGGCGGTATTGATCCTGTTACTCCTCCCTATCATGCGCAGCAAGTGGCCCGGGAGCTGGGCACTCGGGTGCGCCAGATCGTGCTGGAACATTCCGGCCATGGCATGTTGCAGCAAGCCTGTCTGGCCGATGTGGCCACCAATTTTATTGACGCCAACACTGATCAGCAAGCCCTGGATGTCGACGCCAGTTGTGTGCGCCAGATTCCGCGTCCCAGCGCCTGGATTGCGCCATTGCTACCCACCGGGAGGCAGCCATGATCGAGTTGCATGAACTGAGCAAACAATTTATCCGTCCTTCCAGCCGCCCCTGGCATCAGGGTGAACCGGTGCAGGCGGTACGTCAGGTCAGCTTTGTCGCTCGCGATGGCATGATTACCGGTCTGCTGGGTGCCAATGGCGCCGGTAAAACCACTACTCTGCGCATGATCGCCGCGTTGCTGCGGCAAGATGGCGGGCAGATCACCATCGATGGTCAGCCGGTACAGGCAGGTCAGAAAAGCACCCAGGCTCTTATGGGGGTCTTGTCCGATGCGCGCGGTTTATATCCGCGTCTGACAGCGCGGGAAAATATCGTCTATTACGGTGTACTGCAAGGCATGACGCGCCAGCAGGCCAGTCAACGGGCGGACTTTCTGGCCGGAGTGCTGGAGATGACATCCTTGCTGGAACGACGCTGCGATGGTTTCAGTCAGGGTGAAAAAATGAAAACCGCACTCGCCCGCGCCATGGTGCATGACCCGAAAAACATTATCCTCGATGAACCCACCAATGGACTCGATGTCCTTGCCACCCGCGCGTTGCGCGAATTTTTACGCTGGTTGCGTTCTCCTGCCGGTGGCAGCAAGTGCATCATTTTTTCCACCCACATCATGCAGGAAGTCGAACGCTTATGTGATCATGTGGTGATCATCGCACGCGGTGAAACGGTCGCGCAGGGTACGGTCACCCAGCTGTTGCAGCAGGCACAGGAAAGTGATTTTGAAAATGCCTTTGTGCGTCTGGCCTTTGTTGCCAATTTGCGGAGCGGTCTATGACAATGATTCTGGCCATCGCGTACAAAGAACTGGTGGACGCACTGCGTGACCGCCGCACCATGCTCATGGTGGTGATCGTGGCGCTGTTCGGCATGCCGCTGATGATGGTCATGCTCTCGGAAGCCACCAATCGGGTCGAATCCCAGATGGAAAAAAAACAGATCTGGGTGGCCGGAATACAGTACGCTCCGACCCTGCAGAATTACATTTTGCGTCAGGGCTATCAGATCCAAACCGCACCGACTGACTATGAGCAGCAGCTGCAAAGCAAAAAAATGATCGATCCGGTATTGCTGATTGCGCCCGATTTTTCTGACAGGCTGGCCCGTGGCGAACGTCCGGTAGTCACTATTGTGCTTGATGTGGCCAATCAGGACAGCCAGACCGGGGTGGCACCACTGAGGCATTTAATGCAGGGCTTTGGCAGCGAGCAGGCGGGCCTGAATCTGGCCTTGCGCGGTGTTTCGGCCGATATCCTCAACGTGGTTGAGGTGCGCCAGCGCCATCTGAGCCGCACCGCTGACAGTGGAGCCCAGCTCAAAGGGGTGCTGTCGATGATGCTGATGCTGACCATGATTTCAGCCGGTTTATATGCGGCGATTGATACCTCTGCCGGAGAGCGTGAACGCGGCTCGCTTGAGCCGCTGATGATGAATCCGGTTGCGAGCTGGAAGTTTGCCGTTGGCAAATGGCTGGCGGTGGCGGCGTTGACCATGCTGGTGGTGGTTTTCAGTGTGCTGAGCATTATTCCAGCCGGCTGGTTGATACGCAATGAAACCATTAAAATCATGCTGCAGTTCAGCCGCACAGAAATGCTCTTGATGTTGCTGGTGTTACTGCCGCTGGGGCTGTGTCTGTCAGCGGTGCAGATTGCCATTGCCATCAACGGTAAAACCCACAAAGAAGCGCAGGCGCGTTGCACCATTCTGCTGGTGGCCGCGCCGCTGGTATCGATGATCGGGATGTTTAAGCAGGGTGCTGATCCGCTGTGGTACAAATGGGTGCCGCTACTGGCGCAAAATCAGCTGATGGCTAAAATCCTCAACAATGAACGTTTTGGTGCCACGGATATGCTGGTCCCCGTCATCACCTGTGCGCTGATCGCCACTCTGGCCTTGTGGTACACCAGCAGCAAATTGCGGCGGGTGTTGATGTAGGCTGAAAGTCAGGAAATTTCCCGATGCCGGATAATCACCTGTTCGCTGTTCCTGAAATATTGCCCCAGTTGTTCCACCATATACACCGAACGATGCTGGCCGCCGGTGCAGCCTATGCAGATGGTGAGGTAGCTGCGGTTGTCGTTTTTAAAGGAGGGCAGCCATTTGACGATGAAGTTGCGGATATCGTCGAGCATTTCCTGGGCTTCGGGCTGATCTTCTAAAAACAGCCGCACCGGCAAGTCCTGACCGGTCAGGGAGCGCAGATTGATATCGTAAAACGGGTTTGGTACCGTGCGCACGTCAAACACCAGATCGGCATTGAGTGGGACGCCGACTTTAAAGGCGAACGATTCAAACAGAATCGTGATGTTGCCGTGTTCCAGATTGACGATTTCTTTGATCCAGATGCGTAGCTGATTGGTTTTTAAACCGGAAGTATCAATCACATCGGCGATTTCTTCCATTTCTGCCAGCATTTTGCGTTCGGTCTGGATGCATTCAATCAGTGTGCGCGGATCATTCGGGTTTTGCCCCGGCAGCAGACGGTGTGACAGCGGATGACTGCGGCGGGTTTCTGAAAAACGTGCGATCAGCGATTCGGTTTTGGCGGTTAAAAACAATAAGTCGAGCTGATGACCAGCGTTTTTCAGTAGTTCTATGCTGCTCATTAAACCAGTGAGTGAGCTGGCGCTGCGCGCATCGATGGCAATTGCGGCAGAGGTGATGCCATCCTGACTGAGCGTGGTGATGAGTTGCGGCAACAGTGCCGGCGGTAAATTATCGACACAAAAAAAACCGCCATCTTCGAGCACATTCAGTGCTACCGATTTCCCTGAGCCTGAAATACCTGAAATCAGAAAAATGCGCATAGCTGCTCCGGGTTCGAATTACTCTTCATCATCACTCATGGCTTTGCGTTGTCGTTCCATGAATTCCTGCAGGGTATCAATGCCGCGCAGCTGCAGTATGGTATTGCGCACAGCAGCTTCCAGCAAGACTGCAATATTGCGTCCGGCAGCGACCGGTACGGTGACTTTGCGGACTGCCAGCCCAAGTACGTCTTCGGTTTGCGCATCGATGGGCAAACGTTCAAAGTTTTCTTCCAGCGTGCTGCGCCGTACCAGATGCACGATCAGTTTGAGGCGCATTTTGCGGCGCACCGCAGTTTCACCAAAAATGGCTTTGATATCCAGCAGCCCCAGTCCACGTACTTCGAGCAGATTTTGCAGTAGCGCCGGGCAGCGGCCTTCGATCATGTTGGGCGCAATGCGGGAAAATTCCACTGCATCGTCCGCTACCAGACCGTGGCTGCGGGAAATAAGTTCCAACCCCAGTTCACTTTTGCCCAGACCGGATTCGCCGGTGATTAACACGCCCACGCCGAGCACATCCATAAATACGCCGTGCATGGTGGTTTTTTGGGCCAGACGTTTGGACAGAAATACCCGCAGAAAATCGATCACCTGGGCCGACGGCAGCGGGGTGGAAAATAAGGGGATATTGTTGTCGTCGCACACTGCCATCAGATCAGCCGGAGTTTCCAGCCCCTGGGCAATAATCACGGCTGGCGTGCCACCGGCGACCAGATCACGGAATAAATGCGCGCGGGTATTGACCGAGATACGTTCGTAATAGGCGGTTTCCTGATGGCCGAGCACCTGTATCCGGCCCGGATGGATCAGGTTTAAGTGGCCGACCTGATCGGCAGCGGACGTGGCGTCACCAAAGATGAGCTTGTCGCCACCGGAGCAACCTGCAAACCAGCCCAGTTTGAGCAAATCACGATTTTCTTCGTAGATGGTCTGGATCGACAGGGTACTTGGGTTGGGCATGGGTAGGACGCGAAAAGCGCAAAATGGAATTAACTGAAGATATTAGCGCATCCTGCTGGCTTGGTGGTGATTCCTTGAAGACAATCAGGCAGCAATTTGCGGTTGCCAGTCCATGAGGCGGTTATGCAGGGCCTGAGGATCGGTTTCCGTGCTTAATTCAGTCCGCATGCCGGCATCGGAAAACAGTTCGGCAATCTCTGCCAGAATGGCCAGATGCTGCTTGGTGACATTGTCGGGCATGAGTAAAAAAATCAGCAAATTGACGGGTTCGCCATCGGGCGATTCAAACGGGATAGGTTCTGCTAAACGGATAAAAGCGGCCACCGGTTTTTTTAAGCCCTTGATACGACCGTGCGGAATGGCCACCCCATGCCCTAAGCCGGTTGAGCCCAGCCGTTCGCGCGCAAACAGATTTTCTGACACCGTGGATCGGGCAATCCCGCAGTTGTTTTCAAACAAAAGCCCGGCTTGTTCAAAAGCCCGTTTTTTACTGGAAACTTCAAGATTTAACAGCACATTCTCAAATGGCAGGATTTTTGCAATATTCGTCATGGTACAGAGATAAAATCAAACACGCGGTTCGCGTGGCGCAAATTATAGTCTTCCTGCCGTAATGCGCAACATTGGCAGAACAATTTGTTGGTATTTGGCAGACAGGCGGGGTGGCGTAACTCCTTTGGGCTTTGTCCATTGCCTGGTTGGTGACTTTAGTTTCTTTTAAATAAGTCATTTGCATAATTAAACCTTTCTGGCCAGGAGCCTGCGCGGCAGAACGAATCGAAGCGAAATAAGTGGGAACAGAGTCCAATTTATCCCCGATTTTGAGGACTGTAGCCCAGCTACAGCCGGAAAAACGGGGGGTAAAGTGGGACTTTTCTCCGCTTATTGCAGCCGATTCTGTTCTGCCGCGCAGGCTCCCGGTATGAAACCGACGTTTATCTATATATTTGTTAAATGACTGTTTGTTAGAGCTGTCATTCTTTTGGGTTGGCGACAGGCAGCACGCGGCACATGGCGGACGGTCGCAATTAGTCGTCATCCTCCGCGAAGGCGGGGGATCCAGTGCGCGACAGCGCTTTCGGTGTCAAATTAAATGTGAACCATTACTCGAAGTTGAAGGCGCTCACGCGCCACTGGATTACCGCCTTCGCGGTAATGACGATGCGACGAGTTGAGAGAATTTGAATGACCGCTGTGTATAAAATCGAACGACAGTTCAGGGCATAACCCGGCCATTGGCGGACGTGCAGGATTGCCAGGAAAGCTCTTCCTGACGGCATGCTGGATTTATGGACTTTCGACCACTATCACGCCAGCAATTACGGCTATTACCTAGGAGCCTGCGTGGCAGTACAGAATCGGCTGCAAAATCACCTGAACGGTCCATATTTCGTCTATTTTTGAGTCAATACACTCGGTATTGACGTAAAAAATAGCCAAAATCTGTCCTCGCCCAGCTGATTTTTCGCTTCGATTCGTTCTGCCGCGCAGGCTCCTAGAAGCCTTGGTGCTGTTCGGTACCCTGAGCGGGCTTGACCCTCGTTCGCTGGGAGATGCTGAATGCTCCGGTTTTGAACTTGGTATGTCGCGAGCTCAAATCGGCGCTTTGCAACGCATAGCCTATGAACAGTTGGCGGTGGAAGGCAAGATCAAGGTTGTCGACGATCACTCTGCCAAAAATACCGAGCCTGCGCGATGTGAACGGGTTTAATAATTCAATACTTATGGCCGGATGCCGTCGATTTCGCCGCTATACAGCAGTCTGAGCCTGATTTTTTGCAGATCATCGCAATGTCGAAAAAAATTCCCCGTCATTCTATAAACTTTGCTTCCTGTATGCACCGCCTATTTTGATCGGCAAAAACCGGAGATGAAAATGAATTTCAAACACGTAATAGTAGCCATGTCGCTTATTGCACTGGCGGGCCTCGCCGTTGCCGCGCCGATAGTTGATAACGTTCATGGCGAGAATGTCGAGTTGTTACGCATCGATGCGCCGAAGTCGCATGGCGTTGTGGTATTTGAGAATGGTGCGCGTGAAACGCTCGATACGTGGGATAAAGTGATTGCCGAAATCAGTAAGGATGCAACGGTGTTCGCCTACAACCGTCACGGCTATGGTCACAGCACAGCCACATCCGCAGCACGCGATGGCCGCACCATCGTCGAAGAACTGCGCCAGATCTTACAACAGCAGGGGCTTAAGCCACCGTATCTGCTCGTCGGGCATTCAATGGGCGGGCTGTATGTGCAACTCTTTGCGCGCATGTATCCACAGGAAGTTCAGGGTGTGGTGCTGGTGGATTCTTTGTATCCGGGCATTATCAAACGACCTGAGGATTTTCCTCTGTACACACGTATTGCCAAGTATCTGTTCCTGAGCAACACCGTTGCCCGCGAAATAGACGAGATTCATCAGACGGGTGAAATGGTGCAGAGTCTGGCATGGCGGGACGATATTCCCATGGTGCGGCTGTTCAATGTGCCCAAGTCAGCAGGGGCGATTGGAGTCGACTTTGGCGTGATCAATGACGATCAGCAAACCGTGGCGACGGTCAAGGCGCTCTATCCCAAAGCTCGCAAAGTCATCGTTGATTCCGACCATAAGATTCAGGCTGAGAATCCGGAAGTGGTCACCGCCGCAATCCGCGAAGTCATGACCCTTAAGCGCTAAAATTCATTTTGATAAATCTGACCCTATACCCCGTTTTTCTTCCCATTAACCCGTATCAGATGTAAAATTAATTTCCGCACATTAACTCAAAGACAACAGCCATGGAAAAGAACTCGGATATCACATACAACATTCATTCCACAGCCATAGTATCTGCTGAGGCAAAAATTGGTGCTAATGTAATGATTGGCCCATACACAATCGTTCATAAAAACGTCATTATTGAAGATGGGACCGTTATCGAATCGCATTGCGAGATAGGACACCCAACCCCGAAGTTTGGCAGCTCCCCACTAAAAATCGGGAAAAATAGTTTTATTCGTTCACACAGTATTTTTTACGAAGGTTCAACCTTTGGAGAAAATTTAGTTACCGGACATAGAGTCACCGTCAGGGAAGAAACGAATGCCGGGCAAAATTTTCAAATCGGCACGTTATGTGATATCCAGGGACATTGTGAAATCGGTAATTTTGTAAAGTTTCACAGCAACGTACATATTGGGCAACATTCAACAATAAAAGATTACGTGTGGATATTTCCGTATGTTGTCTTAACCAACGATCCCCACCCACCCAGTGATGTAATGATGGGCGTGACCATAGAAAAATACGTTGCTATAGCAACTATGTCAGTCATACTTCCGGGGGTTACGGTAAAGGAAGGTGCCTTGGTCGGAGCCCATAGTTCTGTAGGAAAAGATGTTGAACCTAATACGGTCGTTGCGGGCGTGCCGGCAAAATACATTTGTGACACAGATAAAATAAAACTTAAAGATGGCTCTGGTAATAATGCTTATCCATGGCGCAGACATTTCCATCGCGGTTACTTACCAGAAACGGTTGCTCAATGGATGGCTGAATTTGCCATCGAAAAGTAAGCGGCACCGCTTCCCTGAAGGCAAGACAGGTGTTATTTCAAACTGAACCGGAGCGCAAAAAACAGTACATCACCGTTGCCTTTTCCGGAAATGCGCGGAATATAAGTGATCATCAATTTGGTGTCGCGGGTGCCGACTGAGGCCAGAGGCAGCAGGCCAGGGAACGGGATGCCACCCAAAATATCCGGACGACTGAACAGGCCGGTGGTGTAGCCGATACCGGCTTCCCATTTTTCACTCAGCGGCTTCATCCATTGATAGGCATAGGCCGCCGTAATCTGTGGTTTGTAATGAGAGTCTGCCATGATGATGAATTGCAGCGATTCTTCATTATCCTTGCTGTCGCGCATGTCCTTATTCATCCCCAGACCCCAGACGCGTTCATTCAATTGACTGATGCGTTCGGCTGTATAGGTGCCGCGGCCATGGTGTGCATAACCGGAGATGATCATCGATAAACGACCATCGTCGTACAGATTTTCGACCTTGTCTTCGGCGGCATTAAAGGTGCGTACCGGCCAGCAGGAATTGGTTTCAGTAGTTTGAGCCAGCGCCGGCAGGCTGGTGTACAGGCAGGTCAGAAGGCAGACGGACAGGAAAGAAGTTTTAACAGAATTCATGGTAATTATTGACGGGCGTTTCTAAGGTTGGATGGAATTTGATTGCTGGAAAAATTGCTGCGCCATGGATTGATATCCAGGCCGCCGCGGCGAGTGTAGCGTGCATACACGGCCAGTTTTTGCGGCTGGCAGTGGTGCAGGATGTCGGTAAAAATTCGTTCCACGCATTGCTCATGGAATTCATTGTGATTGCGAAAGCCGATCAGATAGGTGAGCAAACCAGCCTGGTCTATCGGCGCGCCGACATACTGAATTTGCACGCTGCCCCAGTCCGGCTGACCGGTGACGAGGCAGTTGGATTTCAGTAAGTGCGATACCAGGGTTTCCTGTACCGGCGGTGTGTCGCGTTCGCAGCGCAGCAGGCTGTTATCGGGCAGGTAGCTGTTAATTTCAATGTCGAGCCGGTCGAGCAGCAGTCCGTCGAGTTCGGCAAAGCGCAGTTGGGAAAAGGCTTCCGGCAGGGTCAGTTTGATTTGTACCGGCGCGCCAAATCCGGCGGAAATATCCTTGCCCAGCAAGTTCAGCAGCGCATCGGTGTCGGCTAACCGGGTTTGGTTAAACGAATTCAGGTACAGCTTGAAGGACTTGGATTCGATAATATTGGGCGAATCCGCAGGCACCATAAAGGTCGCGATGGCTACCTGCGGTTTGCCGCGCAGATTAAGCCAGGAAACTTCATACGCATTCCAGATATCGAGACCAAAAAAGGGCAGCGTGCCGGTCAGGCCGATTTCGGCGCGTTTGTGCGCGCGTGCAATCGGAAATAACAGGCTGGGGTCATACTGCGTGATATAGGCAGAATTTTTTCCCAATGCGGAAAGTTCAGGGGTGTTGGCTGTCATGCTGAGTTATCCCTGAGCCAGAAATAATTTGTAGACCGGATTAGCGGTTTCATCCCAGTGGCGATAACCCAGATTGGCGAGAAACTTTTTAAAGTCGCGCATTTCATTTTTAGGTACCTGCAGACCGACCAGAATGCGTCCATAGTCTGCACCATGATTGCGGTAATGGAACAGGCTGATATTCCAGTTCGGTGCCATGCTCGACAGGAAGCGCATCAATGCGCCAGGACGTTCTGGAAATTCAAAACGGTACAGCAGTTCGTGTTCGGCCAGCGCGCTTTTGCCACCCACCAGATGGCGGATGTGCAGTTTGGCCAGCTCATCCTGGGATAAATCCAGTGTGGCAAAGCCGTGACGGGCGAAATTTTTGGCGATTTTGCCGGATTCGTTGCGGTCATTGACTTGAACACCGATAAAAATATGCGCCGATCGGGCGTCGCTGATACGGTAGTTAAATTCGGTCACATTGCGTGGGCCAACCAGTTCGCAAAAGCGCTTGAAGCTGCCGCGTTCTTCCGGAATGGTGACCGCAAATACGGCTTCGCGCGCCTCACCGATTTCAGCCCGTTCAGCCACAAAACGCAGCCGGTCGAAATTCATGTTGGCACCGCTGGCGATGGTAATCAGGCTGGCGTTTTTAAGTGGTTCTTTGTTGGCTTTGGCGCGTTCCAGATAGGCTTTGGCCCCTGCCACGGCGAGTGCGCCGGATGGTTCTAAAATGCTGCGGGTATCCTGAAACACATCTTTGAGCGCGGCGCAAATGGCATCGGTATCGACCAGGATGACTTCATCGACATACAGTTTGGCCAGCCGGAAGGTTTCATCGCCCACCAGTTTGACGGCGGTGCCATCGGCAAACAGTCCGACCTCAGCCAGCTCGACCCGCTTGCCGGCATCCAGACTGCGTTTCATGGCATCAGCGTCAACAGTTTCGACACCGATAATTTTAATTTCCGGGCGTATGGCTTTGACGAAGGCCGCAACACCGGCGAGCAAACCACCACCACCGATGGGGATGAAAATCGCATGAATAGGTTCAGCATGCTGACGTAAAATTTCCATGCCTATGGTGCCCTGACCGGCGATGACATCCGGATCATTGAAGGGATGAACAAAGGTCAGCTGGTGCTTTTTTTCCAGCATGAGCGCGTGGCTGTATGCGTCGGAATACGAGTCGCCGTGCAAAATGACGTCGACATTGCTGCCGCCATGCTGTTTGACGGCGTCGATTTTGACTTGCGGGGTTGAATTCGGCATGACGATCATGGCGCGGCAATTCAGTTTGGCAGCGGAAAAAGCCACACCCTGGGCATGATTGCCGGCCGAAGCGCAAATCACGCCGCGCTTTAACAGCGCCGGGGTGAGCTGGGCCATACGGTTATAGGCACCGCGAATCTTAAAGCTGAAGACATTTTGCATATCTTCGCGTTTGAAGTAGATGCGGTTGCCATAGCGTTTGCTTAATGTCGGCGAAAGTTCCAGCGGAGTTTCAAAAGCGACATCATAGACACGCGAAGTGAGTATTTTTTTTAAGTAATCTGTGCTCATGCCAAACCCGTCACCAAAGAAGCGAGCATTATAAACTTAAAACCCTTAGCAGTTCTCCGGGGCGGGGTTGCTGAGGGTGAATAAGGCTGGTTTTGTCGGCAAAACGACCATATATCCCTGATTTATTACTAAATTAATAATTTAATGAAGAGTGTCAGAATGGATAAAATTCCGCACAATGGGATTTTTTTGACCAATTTAGTGCTCAATTGCGTCAAATTACGCAGTTTTTCCGCATTTAATTTTGTCCTGAGACGGATTGTCGGTAACTCCGGTTAACGTGGTTTGGTGCAATGCGATAGAATGACAGCAATTATTTGCATAACCTAAAATCATAGAATCACTGATGAACGCACCTGCCCAACTTCCCACCCTCAATGCGGCTGAACCAGATTCGGCCCGACTGCGGGAAATACCCTATAACTACACCTCGTTTTCTGACCGCGAAATTGTCATTCGCCTGCTCGGTGAGCATGCCTGGCATTTGCTCGATACCTTACGAGGTGCGCGTCAGACCGGACGTTCTGCCCGTATGTTGTACGAAGTCCTGGGCGATATCTGGGTAGTGCAGCGTAATCCGTATTTGCAGGATGACTTGCTCGACAATCCCAAGCGGCGGCAAAATTTGATCGAGGCCCTGCATCATCGCTTAGCCGAAGTCGACAAGCGTCGCTTGGACAGCAGCGAATCAGATCCGCAGGCACTGCAACGCAGCATGAGTGTGCAGGTGTTGTTACAGGCGGCCAGAGAAGCGGTGGAAAAATTTGCCCGCGAATTCCGCGAAACCTACGATTTGCGCAAACGCGCGATTCGTCTGCTGGGCAAACATACTGCCAAAGACAATATCAAATTTGATGGACTCTCACGGGTTTCGCATGTTACCGATGCCACTGACTGGCGCGTGGAATATCCGTTTTTGGTGCTCACCCCAGACAGTGAAGATGAAATGGCCGGTCTGGTGAAAAGTTGTATCGAGTTAGGGCTTACTATCATCCCGCGCGGTGGTGGAACTGGTTATACCGGTGGCGCCATTCCGTTGACGGCGCTCTCCGCAGTGATCAATACAGAAAAACTGGAAGCGCTGGGTGCGGTTGAAATGACGCTCTTGCCGGGTTTGAGCACGCCGTATGCCACTATTTATTCCGGTGCCGGTGTGGTCACCAAACGGGTGACGGATGCGGCTGAAAAAGCAGGATTTGTGTTTGCGGTCGACCCGACCTCGGCCGAAGCTTCCTGTATTGGCGGTAATGTGGCCATGAATGCCGGTGGTAAAAAAGCGGTGTTATGGGGTACGGCGCTGGATAATCTGGCGTCCTGGCGCATGGTGGATCCGAATGGTGACTGGCTCGAAGTAACCCGTCTGGAACATAATCTGGGCAAAATCCACGACGTTGAAGTCGCCAAATTTTTGCTGGAATGGACTCATCCGGGACAAAAAAGCCCGTTTAAAACCGAACAACTCGATATTCCCGGCCGACGCTTCCGCAAGGAAGGCTTGGGCAAGGATGTGACGGATAAGTTTCTCGCTGGTTTGCCCGGAGTGCAGAAAGAAGGTTGTGATGGCCTGATCACGTCGGCGCGCTGGATTTTGCACAAAATGCCCAAATTCACCCGCACTGTCTGTCTGGAGTTTTTTGGTCAGGCGCGTGAGGCGATTCCTTCGATTGTCGAAATCAAGGATTATCTGGATGGGCAAACCAAACAGGGCGGTGCTATTCTGGCCGGTCTGGAGCATCTCGATGAGCGTTATCTGCGTGCGGTGGGCTATGCCACCAAATCGAAACGCGGTGTACTGCCGAAAATGGCACTCTTTGGCGACATCGTCGGTGATGATGAAAATGCGGTCGCCATTGCCGCCTCTGAAGTGATCCGGATTGCCAATACCCGTGTGGGTGAAGGGTTTGTGGCGGTTTCACCGGAAGCACGCAAAAAATTCTGGCTTGACCGCGCCAAAACGGCGGCCATTTCCAAGCATACCAACGCGTTTAAAATTAATGAAGACGTGGTGATTCCGCTCGACCGCATGGGTGAATACACCGACGGCATTGAACGCATCAATATCGAACTGTCGGTTCAAAATAAACTGGCACTGGTCAAGGCACTGGGCGAGTTTTTTGCTCATGGCAATTTGCCGCTGGGTAAAAATGAAGACGGTGAAGGAATACCCGCAGCTGAAATTTTTGAAGACCGGGTAGCACAGGCGCAAACTTTGCTGGAAGCGGTTAATCTGCGCTGGCAAACATTGCTGGCCCAGTTGGATTCGCCGCTGGCCGGTTTGCTGCCACAACTGGGGGCTATCGGACTTGAAGCACTGATCCCGGCACTGGAGTTGCGTCTGCAATCCCAGCCACAGTTGACGCTGTTTGATGTGGTGCAGGACCGGACTATCCGGATTTCCTGGAAAAATGAAATCCGTGCGCAACTGCGGCAAATTTTCAATGGTGCCGCCTTCCGCCTGATTCTGGAAGAGTGCGTCACTACTCACAAAAAAATTCTGCGCAGTCGTGTATTTGTCGCACTGCACATGCATGCCGGTGACGGTAATGTGCATACCAATATTCCGGTCAACTCGGATGACTACGCCATGCTGCAGGTAGCCCATGCCGCCGTGGCGCGCATCATGGTGCTGGCGCGTCAGTTGAATGGTGTCATTTCTGGTGAACACGGTATCGGCATTACCAAACTGGAATACCTGCTTGATACCGAGATGAGCGACTTTCGGGACTATAAAATGCGCATTGATCCGGAAGGGCGCTTTAATAAAGGCAAGCTGCTCAATATGCCCGGGCTGGACGCGGATTTGCGTAATGCCTATACCCCATCGTTTGGTTTGATGGGACATGAGTCGCTGATCATGCAGCAAAGCGCCATCGGTGCGATTGCTGGCAGCATCAAAGACTGTCTGCGTTGCGGCAAGTGCAAACCGGTGTGTGCCACCCATGTGCCTAGGGCCAATTTATTGTATTCGCCACGTAATAAAATTCTCGCTACTTCGCTGCTGATTGAAGCGTTTCTGTATGAAGAGCAAACCCGGCGTGGGATTTCGATTCGCCACTGGGAAGAATTTGAAGACGTGGCTGATCACTGTACCGTTTGTCATAAATGCCTCACACCCTGCCCGGTCGATATCGACTTTGGTGATGTGTCGATGAACATGCGCAATCTGCTGCGCAAGATGGACAAGAAATCGTTCAATCCTGGTACGTGGACATCGATGTTTTTCCTCAATGCCCGCGATCCGGCGACCATTAAAATAGCCCGTCAGATTATTTTTGGCTGGGGTGTAGGCATGCAGCGACTCGGGAATGCGTTGTTGAAAACCCTGATTAAAAAGCAGACCAAAGCACCACCGGCTACGGTGGGTAAAGCACCGGTGCGTGAACAGGTGATTCATTTCATCAACAAAAAAATGCCCGGCAATCTGCCGAAAAAAACCGCCCGCGCCCTGCTCGATATTGAAGACGATAAAGTGGTGCCGATTATTCGTAATCCGCTCACCACCCACGCGGAAACCGAAGCGGTGTTTTATTTCCCCGGCTGTGGATCGGAACGGCTGTTTTCTCAGGTCGGACTGGCGACTCAGGCCATGCTGTGGCATGTGGGTGTGCAGACGGTGCTGCCGCCGGGTTATCTGTGCTGTGGTTATCCGCAGCGCAGCATTGGCGACTTTGAAAAAGGCGAAAAAATTATCACCGATAACCGTGTGCTGTTTCATCGCATGGCCAATACACTCAATTATCTCGATATTAAAACCGTGGTGGTGTCTTGCGGTACCTGTTACGACCAGCTCGCTGGTTACGAGTTTGATAAAATTTTCCCGGGTTGCCGCATGCTCGATATTCATGAATATCTGCTGGAAAAAAATCTCAAACTCGAAGGTGTTTCCGGTACCCGCTACATGTATCACGATCCCTGTCATACGCCGATGAAACTGCAGGACCCGCTGAAAACCGTGAATGCCCTGATCACCACAGTGGATGCGCAAAAAATCGAAAAGAATGACCGTTGCTGTGGTGAAGCTGGCACGCTGGCGGTGTCACGTCCGGATATCTCTACCCAGATCCGTTTCCGCAAGGAAGAAGAAATGACTAAAGGGGCGGATAAGTTACGTGCCGACGGTTTTGCCGGCGAGGTAAAAATCCTCACTTCCTGCCCTGCCTGCCTGCAGGGCTTGACGCGCTTTAATGCCGACAGTGACACCAGTGCCGATTATATTGTGGTCGAAATGGCGCGCCATTTGCTGGGTGAAAACTGGCTGCCGGATTATGTGGGCTTGGCCAATAACGGTGGGATTGAACGGGTGTTGGTGTAATGATGGATCATTGCGAATTGTGTCAACCGTCCGGTCACATTATTTTTAGCGCGCCGCAGTGGCGTGTGGTGTTGGTCGATGATGCCAATTATCCGGGCTTCTGTCGGGTTATCTGGCATGAGCACATCCGTGAAATGACCGATCTGGTACCAGCGCAACGCCAGTTGCTCATGGACGTGGTCTGGCTGGTGGAAACGGTATTGCGCGAAGTGTTGCAGCCGCATAAAATCAATCTGGCCAGTTTTGGTAACGTCGTACCGCATCTGCACTGGCATGTGATTCCGCGCTTTGAAGATGATGTGCATTTCCCCAATCCGGTCTGGGGCAAGATCGAACGCGGCAGCAGTGCGGCCCACCGGCTGGCGCTGTTGCCGGTGCTGGAAGCCGAGTTGAAATCGCGTTTGGCGGTTATTGGTGTATTACGCCCTGCGGGCTAATACACCCTACGCAATTTACGTAATCACCTTTGAAAACACCATGAATCCGACCTCTATTAATGTCCGTACCAAGTCTAAAGTGCTTGAAATTGCATTTGAAGACAAGAGTTTTACTCTGCCGTTTGAATTTTTACGGGTGTATTCACCTTCCGCCGAAGTGCGTGGCCATGGTGTCGGACAGGAAGTGTTGCAGACCGGTCATCGGGAGGTGACCCTCACTGCGCTCGAACCGGTCGGGAATTATGCGGTGCAGCCGCATTTCAGTGATGGCCACAATAGCGGTATTTACACCTGGGAGCACCTGCTCTGGCTGGGTGAAAACCAGTCGCGTCTGTGGCAGGAATATCTGGCTAAACTACAGGCGGCTGGGTTTCCCGGCGAGACCGGACGTGATGTAACGATGCTTAAAGCGGGTAAAAGTTGCTCTTCGAGCTAACTTCAGGCGATAAAAGCTCTATAATTGAGCCTCTGAAGCTTTCCGCTCCTCACTTACCTACATCATGACAAATACCCATTTTGGTTACAGCACGGTCGAAGAAAACGAAAAAGTTCATAAAGTGGCCGAAGTATTTCATTCGGTAGCAGCTAAATACGACGTGATGAATGATTTGATGTCGGCTGGCTTACATCGCGCCTGGAAAATTTTCACCATTGCTCAGGCCGGTGTGCGACCAGGCTTTAAAGTGCTCGATATTGCCGGTGGCACCGGTGATTTGTCCAAAGAATTTGCCCGTCAGGCCGGACCAACCGGCGAAGTCTGGCTGACCGACATCAATGAATCGATGCTGCGCGTCGGCCGCGACCGGCTACTCAATAAAGGCATTATTACTCCGACGCTGTTGTGCGACGCTGAAAAAATTCCGTTTCCAGATAATTATTTTGATCGGGTTACTGTAGCGTTCGGCCTGCGCAACATGACCCATAAAGATCAGGCGCTGGCAGAAATGCGCCGGGTACTCAAGCCCGGTGGTAAATTGCTGGTGTTGGAATTTTCCAAAGTGGCTCCGATGTTGCAAAAACCATATGATCTGTATTCGTTTTCGGTGTTGCCATGGTTGGGAAAAATGATTGCCAACGATGCTGATAGTTATCGCTATCTGGCCGAATCCATCCGCATGCATCCGGATCAGGAAACCCTGAAAACCATGTTGCAACAGGCTGGACTTGAAAATGTCAACTATTTCAATTTGTCGGCCGGTGTTGCGGCGCTGCATACCGGCATCAAAATGTAAGCCTCATGAATCTACCTTTACCGCCGTTGGCCCAGTTGCTGGTGCCGGCCTTGAATCATTTGATCGCACAGGAACCCTGGGCAAGCACGCAACTGCAGCAGCATGCCGGCAAAGTGGCCTGTCTGGATCTGTCGGGCAAGACCTTGCGGGTGCAAATTACCGCGCCCGGTTATTTGCAGGCGGCCCCCGATGAGCTCGGCGCCAACGTCACCATTCGCATCAATCCGGCCGATTTACCACTTATCTGGCAAGACCGTGAACGCGCCGTCGCGTATGTCAAACTTGAAGGTGATGCCGATCTGGCGCAAACCCTGTCGGAACTGGGTAAGAATTTGCGCTGGGATGCAGAGCAGCAGTTGAGCCAGATTTTTGGCGATATCGCTGGCAGGCGTCTGGCTGGCTCGGGAAAAAAATTGCTCGCCACACTGCAAACCAGCGCGCAAAAAATTCAGGAAAATCTGGCCGAATATTTTTTGGAAGAAAACCCCATGCTGGTGCGGCCTGCCAAAGTGGCTGAGTTTTCTCAGGAAGTCGGCCGTACCCGTGATGATGTGGAACGTTTGATGAAGCGCATCGAAAAATTAGAAAAGGCGCTGCCGGATAATCATGTTTAAATTTTTTCGTTTATTAAAAATCTTTTCCGTCACCATTCGTTACGGACTCGATGAAATCGCTTTTTCCAGTCTGGGCGTCGGCCGTGCCGTGCGCGCACTGGAATTGCTGCTGTTCTGGCGCGATTTAAGTGCCCCGCGTGGTCAGCGTTTGCGCTGCGCGCTGGAAGAGTTGGGGCCGATTTTTGTCAAGTTTGGTCAGGTACTCTCTACCCGGCGTGATCTGATGCCCATGGATATTGCCGATGAGCTGGCCAAGTTGCAGGATCAGGTGCCTCCTTTTAACACCGATCTGGCTATTGCGCAGATTATCAAATCGCTGGGTGCCCATCCGGATGAATTGTTTGCCAGTTTTGAGCGTACTCCGGTAGCTTCAGCGTCGATCGCCCAGGTGCATTTTGCGGTGTTGAAATCCGGCCGCGAAGTGGCGGTCAAAGTGCTGCGCCCTGGCATGAAAAAAAGTATTGATCAGGATGTGGCGCTCATGCATGTGGCGGCGGGTTTGCTGCAGAGCCTGTGGTCCGATGGCCGACGTCTTAAACCCCGCGAAGTAGTGGCTGAATTTGATAAATATTTGCATGATGAACTCGATCTGATGCGCGAAGCAGCCAATGGCAGCCAGCTGCGCCGCAATTTTTCCGGTTCGGATTTGTTGCTGGTGCCGGAAATGTTTTGGGATTACTGCTCCAATTCAGTGATCGTCATGGAGCGCATGAAGGGGATTCCGATCTCGCAAACCCAACAATTGCTGGCCGCTGGGGTGGATCTGAAAAAACTCTCACGCGATGGCGTAGCGATTTTTTTCACCCAGATTTTTCGCGACGGTTTCTTTCACGCTGATATGCATCCAGGGAATATCATGGTGTCAGTTGATCCGGCGACTTTTGGTCGTTACATCGCACTCGATTTCGGTATTGTTGGCACGCTCAATGATTTCGATAAAGATTATCTGTCGCAAAATTTTCTGGCCTTTTTTCGTCGCGATTATAAACGCGTGGCGCAAGCGCATATCGAATCCGGGTGGGCGCCAAAAGATACTCGCGTGGATGAACTTGAAGCTGCCGTGCGCGCCTGTTGTGAACCAATTTTTGACCGGCCGTTAAAAGACATTTCCTTCGGCGTGGTGCTGCTGCGCTTATTTCAGACCTCACGACGATTCAATGTCGAAGTCCAGCCACAACTGGTGTTGCTGCAAAAAACTTTGCTCAATATTGAAGGTCTGGGGCGACAGCTTGATCCGGAGCTGGATTTGTGGAAAACCGCCAAGCCATATCTGGAAAACTGGATGTCCGAGCAGATGGGATGGAAAGGTATCTGGCAAAACTTGCAAATTGAAGCCCCGCGTTATGCGCACATGATTCCGCAATTGCCACGGCTGCTGCATCAGTCACTGTCGCGCTCGGCCGATGATCCGCAGCCACAATTACTCACCCAGTTACTTCAGGAACAAAAAAACACCAATTTGCTGTTGCGTACCCTGATGTGGCTGGTTGGTGGTTTTCTTGGTGGGGTGATATTAATGCAGCTGTGGTCGATATTTGAGTATTGATTCATGACTGGTATTCTGCGATATTCTCTGCAGGCGTCCACATCGGTCTTTGATGTCGACGCCTGTTGCACGACTATGTCTGAGCTGGCTGTTTCAGTAAATCCAAAACTTGTTGGCCCCGGATAATATCGTCATCCTGTAGCGGAGTTCCCAGCAAGGGGTGTTTTTTTCCGTGGTTGATGATATTTTCCACCGTTTCTGAGGTGATGAAGCGGTATGTTTTTTCTGAACGCAATAAACACCATTCGGTATTTTGATTTACGTCGAATTCCTCACTGTTGATAAAATCACTGCCATCATCTTCAAGGCTGAACGTTTTATCGCCAATTTTGAGACCACTGTTAGCTGTGAGCTGTTGCAAGTTGGCATGCATTACCCCACGAATTTGGAAGGGTAACGTTTGTGCCGGAGCGGGTGCATTCCGGGGTGCCTGCAGCGGGGCATTTTTCGGAGCCTGCGAACGGTAGGGGATCACTGTTTCAGTGGGTGCACTCTTGGCTTTATCAGTGCTTGTCGCTGCCGATGGGGCATCATCGACATGAGTGCCTGCCAGCAAGTCCAAAACCTGTTGACCCCGGAGGATATCGCCTTTTTGGAGCACAGTTCGGTTCAAAGGGTGTTTGTTGCCGTGGCTGGCCAGCTGTTCCGCTGTGGTTGAGGTAATGAATTGATACGTGTTTCCAGAGCGCATTAAGCACCATTCCGTATCCTCATTCAAAGCAAAATCTTCCCCGCTGATAAAATCACCGCCATTGCCATCAAGGCTGATGGTTTTTCCCGCTATGTTCAAACCATTGCTGTCTTTGAGCTGTGTCAGGTGGGTATGAATTGCCGCACGAATTTTCTGGGATGGTGTGACAACTGTAGTGGCTGTATCCAGACCGGCGGGTAATTCCAAAGTAGTGGGCAGTTCCTCAAGGGCTGGCAGTTCTTCAAGGGTGCTTAGTTCCTCGTCCGTGGGCAGTTCTTCGATCTGCACGGCACCGGATCTGGACTGTATGGCATTGGTTGTATGATCTACAGCATGCAGAGAAAGATTGTTTTTGTATTGCGTCGGTATCGTGCTGAACAGGTTGTTTAGCAGGTAACTTATTTGATTGCGCAACAGAAAGCCATTGAAGTTTAAAAATAAATCAATATGCCTGCCCGAGTCGGGATTATTTTCGGGAACTGTGTGCAGCACGTTTTGGATTGTTTCTGCTGTGATTTCACGAAGATACACAATATTGGGGGTATGAAAATTCAGGGAAAGAGTGCATAAGCTGAGTGGAAACGGTGGTACATCAATCAAATCAAAGAATTCCAATTTTGTTGCCAGGTGTCCGCCCTGATTGAGAATTTCGCGGGCAATCCCTGATCGGCCAGGGTTGGTGGCTCCCCAACTGATCAGCCTGCCGGTGTAGTTGTCAGTGGCAAGATGGTCGCTGCTGAAAGCCGTTGTGATTGCTGTCAGGCGACCTGGTAAATTGCTCTGCATGTTAATGCTCCTCATAAATATTCTATAAGAACCCTGCAATCAGGGATTGGTAAGTTTGAAAGTGAAATGATGTGATTGGTCAAACGGATGGTTCATTGTGTTGGCAAAGCAATTGACCATCTTGTCCGACTTAAGTTCTTGCAATTTTACGGTGCGGCATTTCAACATATTCACAGAGGAAATTATTGCAAGAATCTACACCTCTTAAAATTGGGGAATGTACTCATTCTTTGGGGAATGGAGGTGAGTTCATCTGCGCTTTTTTCAGGCATTGCGCCAGATTAATTATATTCACTTGACGCTGGCCGTCGTTAGCAAGGAGAATCAGGCTGCGCTGATTTATCCCCATTTTCTCCTTTTTTCGCCATTTTCATAAAGACTGACTGCATGAACGCTATACCTGTGTCCGCTACCACGACCTCCGACGACAAAGATGTGCAATTGCGTGAAGATATCCGCCGTTTGGGACGGATTCTGGGCGACACGGTGCGCAGTCAGCACGGCGAAGAAATTTTCAATACCATTGAATTGGTGCGGCAAAGCTCGATCCGTTTTGGTCGTGATGGTGATCAGGCCGGCAAGCAGAATCTGGAAACCATGCTCGATGCCCTGAGTAATGATGATATGACCAAGGTGATCCGCGCCTTCAGTTATTTTTCTCACCTTTCCAACATCGCTGAAGACCAGCATCATATCCGCCGCACACGCGCCCATCTGATTGCCGGGTCACCACCGAAACAGGGTAGTCTGGCTTTTACCATGAATACCCTGCTCGATCGCGGTCACACACCGGCGCAGTTGCAGGAATTTTTCCAGACTGCGCTCATCAGTCCGGTGCTCACCGCCCATCCGACCGAAGTGCAGCGTAAAAGTATTTTGAACTGCCAGATGGTTATTGGTCGTTTGCTCAATGAGCGCGACCGTATGCAGCTCACGCCGGAAGAAACTGCCGCCAATGAAGAAGCTCTGAATCGCGCCGTGTTGACGCTGTGGCAAACCCGCATGCTGCGTACCTCCAAGCTATCGGTGCTCGATGAGGTCGAAAATGGACTGACTTTTTACGATTACACCCTGCTGCGCGAACTGCCGAATCTGTACGCAGGACTGGAAGATTTGTTATCCCAGCAAACCCCGCAGGCCGCACCGGTGGAATTGCCGAGCTTTTTCAAAATGGGTAGCTGGATTGGTGGCGATCGTGACGGTAATCCGTTTGTGACCGCGGCGATTCTGGAACAAACGCTGGCCATGCAATGCGGCCGTGCGCTGCGTTTTTATCTGGATGAATTACACGCTCTCGGTTCGCAATTGTCTGTGGCCATGTTACTCGTGGGGGCGTCGGAGGAATTGTTAGCCCTGGCAGCCCACTCGCCCGATCATTCCGAACATCGACTCGATGAACCCTATCGACGCGCCATCACCGGTATGTACGCTCGTCTTGCAGCCACTTATCGTGATTTGCTCGGTGGTGAGCCGGTCATTCATCCGACCGGCAATGCTGAGCCGTATGCCAACATAGAACAATTATCGGCCGATCTGGCCATCGTACACCGTTCCCTTAAGTCGAATGGTTCGGCTGCATTGGCACGTGGGCGTTTGCGCCATTTGCGTCGTGCTGTGGATGTGTTTGGCTTTTCACTGGCACCACTGGATTTACGTCAAAACTCTGATGTGCATGAACGCGTGGTTGCCGAACTGCTGGCCGCCGCCAATCCCGGCTGTGATTATCTGGCGCAGAATGAAGCAGGCCGGATTGCCTTGTTGCTAGCTGAAATCAGCACCACCCGGCCGCTGGCCTCGCCTTATCTGACCTACTCGGATGAAACCAGCTCGGAGCTGGCCATTTATCGCGCTGCCCGCACTGCCCAGGACCGTTATGGCAAGGCGGCCGTACCGAACTGCATTATCTCCAAAACCGACAGCGTCTCGGACTTGCTGGAGCTGGCGGTGATTCTCAAAGAATCCGGCCTGCTGCATCCCCAGGAAGCGCGTCTGGATGTGAACATTATCCCGCTGTTTGAAACCATTGCCGATTTGCGCAACAGCGCACCCGTGATGCAGCATTTACTCAGCCTGCCGGAATATGCGCGTCTGTTAGATAGTCGTGATCAGGCTCAGGAGGTGATGCTCGGCTATTCTGACAGTAACAAGGATGGCGGCTTTCTGACTTCCGGCTGGGAATTGTACAAGGCCGAACTGGCACTCATCGATGTGTTTGCCGGGCACAATGTGCGCCTGCGCCTGTTCCACGGTCGCGGCGGCTCAGTTGGTCGCGGCGGAGGGCCGAGCTATCAGGCGATTCTGGCGCAACCGGCTGGTGCCGTGCAGGGTCAAATCCGTCTGACCGAACAGGGCGAAGTGATTACCGCCAAATATGCCAATCCGGAAGTCGGTCGTCGCAATCTGGAAGTGCTGGCGGCGGCCACGTTGGAAGCGAGTCTGCTGGCCAAAACCGAACCCTTGCCCAAGCCGGAATATCTGGCCTGCATGGATGCGCTGTCCGACTATGCGTTTGCCGCTTACCGCGATCTGGTATATGACACGCCCGGCTTTGAACAGTATTTCTGGGAATCGACGGTGATTTCTGAAATCGCCGGTTTAAATATCGGCAGTCGTCCGGCGTCACGCAAAAAAACCACCGCCATTGAAGACCTGCGTGCCATTCCCTGGGTCTTCAGCTGGTCGCAATGCCGTTTGATGCTGCCGGGCTGGTATGGCTTTGGTTCTGCAGTTGAAGCCTATCTGGCCGCTAATCCGGCCGGTCTGGCACTGTTGCAGGAAATGTTTACCGAATGGCCGTTCTTTACCACGCTATTATCCAACATGGAAATGGTGCTGGCCAAAATCGATCTGAATATCGCCAGCCGTTACGCCGGTCTGGTCAAGGATGAGCAGTTGCGCAGCACCATCTTCACCCGCATCTGCAGCGGCCACGCTGCCACCATCGCAGCCCTGAAAAATATTTCCGGCCAGGAGGAGCTTCTGGCCGCCAATCCGTTGCTCAAGCGTTCCATCCGTCACCGTTTCCCGTATATGGCACCGCTGAATCATGTACAGGTAGAATTGCTTAAACGTTTCCGTCAGGGCGACCAGGATGAACGCGTACAGCGCGGCATTCATCTGTCGATTAACGGTATTGCGGCTGGGTTGCGCAATAGCGGGTAAGGCATGGCATTATGCCAAATTCTTGAAATACTCCAGCAAAGGTTGAGTCAATGAATTGTGTTCTGGATCCCACATAAAATTGATGAGTTCTTCCCAGTATGGACTGGTATTTTCCAGCAGTGGTATAACAGTATTCTTTATTACATTGTAGTTCGGAACCCTATTGTCCAGAATGCTACGTCCGGTGACGGACCATATCATGGCATCTAACGTGGTGTATTGATCTTTTTTCCAGACATTGAGTGCCTGGTCGCGAGCTGCATTATCGTCAGTGCCCCACAATTTTTCAGGAAGACATGCCGGTGTGCCAAAATCATTTTTAAATGTGCCTACTTGACCCATTGAATCCAGATCAATTAAATACATTTCATCTTTATGAAAAATGATATTTTCTGGTTTGATGTCACGATGTGCAAAACCATTTGCATGTATGCAGTCAATTTCGCGCAGTAGCGGGAGAAAGTGTTTAAACGAAAAACGATTCCCAACTTTGATCATTTCAAATAAATCCTTTTCACCCAGATTAGTGGCGACCATTTGCGTATCGCTTATCCAATACTGTGGCATGATATGAACTAGTTTATTGTTCTTAATTAATGTCAGATTGTTCGCGCGTTGATCAATGTCCTCGTAAATGGGTTTTTGTTCTGTAAAGACGACAAGTTCGTCATTGCCATGTGTGATTTTTTTATAGCCACCTGCAGGGCCATTCGCCATTTCTGGTGGCATTTTCATAAACGGAAGTTGTCGCTCAGGGCTTAGTTTTGATTTGATGGCGACGATGTTCCGCTGACTATCGAGCAGAGTATTAATTTCAGCTTTCTTGCCTTTTTTCTGACCTTCTGTGGCGAAATTTGTGCGTATTTTACTTTGAATGACGATGGCCGCTAACTTGTTCAGTTGCTCGTTGAGCTCAGTCACTATTGCGGTGGATAAATGCCAGCGGGCTGGATTGTTAACAAGACTTTGTATGCTGGCCTGTTGGAGTTGTTTAAGCGTGCCAGCAAAATCCAAGTGGGTAAAGTAGTCGCCATTTTTATAAACCTCAAAAACGCCGGAGTCATTCTTCTGCAGGGTAAACGTAGTAGCCTCATTGTCAGCCGTTTTTTCATATTCAACTACGATTTTCTCCACGACTTTATTGTCTGTAGCAATATCCAGTGTATAAAGAATCTCTGCCATAGCGACTTTTTGCGCAAACAGAGCCATGCCCTGAGATTTTTCATCCTGAAGCAGGTTGTACGGAATTTCAGCCAGGCCGCCGGTGAGCATGTCTGCGAACAGGCGCAGCATATTTTGTAAAAAAGTGACAGTAAAGTAGCCTGAACGCTGGATAATTTTTGCATCATTATGGGTGTAGCCGCGGTTCAACATACCAGAGGTGGGTAGCACGATAAATCCTTTCTGACAGGGTAAATGGGATCAATTTTCATATAAGTCGCATCTGCTTTAGTGGCTTTAAAAACGTTGGTTCTGACGATAAAATAGCGTCAATTGGAGATGATATCAATTGTGGATATTCACTATGAAGTAGTTTGTGGCGTGACAATTGAAAAGGTGCGCTGCCAGACCGGCGGGGAATAAAACAGGAAGCAGTGATTTATAACGATGAGATCACAGCGCTGAAAAAATATCAGGCCATATGAATAAGTGACATGACAAGCCATACTGAGCCTAAGCATGTGTGCTGATTTGTATCTCTAACAATTTTGCTTTAAGATAGCCCATCTACCTCCCTGCAAGGAATACCATGTTGCCCGATCTGATGACGCCCTACGAAAATGGAAATAACAATCAAACCACCCGCTGGGAAGAATGTGTGGCGTTTTACCGCCATCTGGCGCAGCGTTTTCCGTCGGTGCTGCACTTTTTTCAGACTGGTGTTTCTGATGCCGGGATACCGATTTTTGCCGGTGTGGTCACCTCGGATGGTGTGTTTGATCTGGAACAAATCCGGCGTGAAGCGCGGCCGGTATTTTTCAATAACAACGGCATTCATCCGGGCGAACCGGAAGGCATTGATGCCTGTATGGCGATGGTGCGCGATTTTTGCGTCGATCCGGGCAAACTGGCCGCTCTCGGGCGCACGGTATTTTTGTTTATTCCTATCTATAACGTTGATGGCAGCTGGAACCGCAACGACAGCTCAAGGGTGAATCAGGATGGACCGGAAAGTTTTGGTTTTCGTGCCAATTCGCTCAATCTGGATTTGAATCGCGACTTTGTCAAATGCGACAGTCTGAATGCTCAGGTGTTTAATCAACTGATGACGGCGTGGAGCCCGGATGTGATGGTTGATACGCACACCTCGAACGGTGCCGATTACAGCTATACCATGACCCTGATACAGACTCAGGCCGATAAGCTCGGTGGTGATCTGGGGGCTTTTTTGCGCCAGACTATGTTGCCGGTGCTGTTTAATCGCATGGAAGAACGCGGCTGGCCGATGTGCCCATATGTCAATCCGGTCAACAGCGTGAGTGAAATTCCGGATGACGGGATAGAAGATTTCCTTGAAGTGCCACGCTTTTCCACCGGTTATGCAGCCCTGCATCACACCATTGGCTTTATGCCCGAAACGCATATGTTGAAGCCCTATGTCGATCGTTATGAATCCATGCGCGCACTGGTGGAAGTGGTGCTGGACTTTACTGTCCTGTACGCCCCGCGGATTCAGGCCCTGCGCGCACGCGCCAAAGAACAGGCGCGGCAGCAGACTTCCTGGCCGGTGAGCTGGAAGGTGGATTACAACCAGCCTTCCAGTTTCCGTTTTCGCGGTTATGCGGCGGTGTTCAAACCGAGTCTGTTGGGGAATTACACCCGGCTGGCGTATGATCGGCAACAGCCGTGGGAAAAAGATATCGCCTATTATGATCACTTCGTCGAAGACGTGGTGGTGACGGCACCGAAAGCGTATCTGATTCCGCAATCCTGGCGTCGGGTGATAGAACGCCTGCAATGGAATGGGGTGCAACTCACGCGATTGGAAACGGCGCAAACCATGGCGGTGCAAAGCTATCACATCACCAAAGTGCAATCGCGCGCCCAGCCGTATGAAGGCCATCTGTTTCATGATGCGCTTGAGCTGGAAGCCCAGAGCGAAAACATTCACTTCAATGCCGGAGATTATCTGGTGTCACTTGATCAGCCGCAGGCCCGCTATGTGGTCGAAACACTTGAGCCGCAGGCGCATGACAGTTTTTTTCGCTGGGGATTTTTCAACAGCATACTGGAAAAGAAAGAAGCTTTTTCCAGTTATGTGTTTGAAGATACCGCACTCGAATTGCTGCAGGCCGAGCCACAACTGCGCGCCCGGTTTGAGGCATGGAAACTGGCACATCCCGAACTGCTGGCTGATCAACAAGCGGTGCTGAGTTTTATTTTCCATCATTGCGAACGCTATAAAGAACCGGAATGGCAGCGTTATCCGGTTTTTCGTCTGCTCTGATCTGGTCTGCAAACGCACATTCAACTTTTTAAGGTCCAACCCATGCAGCGATCAGGTAAACGTATTGTATTGATGATGGTCTTGCTGCTGACACTTGGCGCTTCGATTGAATCGACAGCGGCACTCAAGTCAAGCGCACAGCCAGAAGTGTCGCTCCTGAACGGACAGTTGGATATGCCCGGATTGAACCGGCAGCGTCAACTACGCATTTATCTCCCGCCAGGGTATGCAACCTCTGGCAAGCGCTATCCGGTGCTCTATATGCATGATGCGCAAAACCTGTTTGATGTCTCCACGGCGTACTCGGCGGAATGGAATGTGGATGAAACCCTCAATGCGCTGGCTAAATCAGATCAACTCGAAGTGATTGTGGTGGGTATCGATCATGGACAGGATAAACGCATGACGGAACTCAATGCCTGGGATAACACGCGCTTTGGCAAACAGGAAGGCAAGCTGTACATTGAGTTTATCGTCAACGTAGTTAAACCTGTGATTGATCAGATTTACCGTACCAAATCCGATCGTATGAATACTGCGATCATGGGCAGTTCCATGGGTGGTTTAATCACACATTATGCGATCAATCACTATCCGGATGTATTTGGTAAGGCGGGTATTTTCTCGCCCTCGTATTGGATTGCACCGGAAGTCTTTGAATTGATGAAATCAACACCTGCCGCAAAGGATGCGCGCCTGTATCTGATGTCGGGTGGCCGCGAAGGTGGCAGCATTAGTCAGGCACAAGACACTGGACGTGCTTATGCGACGATATTGGCAACCGGGCACGATGCGGGCAACATCAAAATGAAAATTGTTCCGGATGGGGAGCATAACGAAGTCTTATGGAGCGCGGAATTCGGACCGGCAATGCTTTGGTTGTTTGAGAAGCGTCAGTAAAAAAATTGAATGGAATCAATTTGAAACTCAAAGTGATTTACGTTTTTATCATGCCTGTCGTGCCTTCCGGTGTGGTCGAACGGCTGGCGCTCATTTTGCCACTGCTGTTTATGATGGCAGGGAAAATCAGTAATAGGTAGTTCGTGCTTTACCCTGAACTTAATCGCCGGAAAAATCTTTTTCAGCCAGCTGCGCGCGCAGCTTATCTTTTTTATTCGGGCGTTTCCCCTTGATTCCACCGTGCAGTTTGTCTTCGGCATTTATCTCTGTGGCAGTAACTTCAAATCCGGCCAGCTGTTCGCGCTCCAGCGCAATGTTCTGACGCTTTTCGATCAGACGGAAATGGGCTTCATTGCCGGTGCTGATAAAACTGATCGCCAGGCCGGATTCGCCAGCGCGGCCGGTGCGGCCGATGCGATGCTGGTAGTCGTCAGAAGAACGTGGCAAATCATAATTGATCACAACGGGCAGACGGTTGATGTCTATTCCGCGGGCCGCCACATCAGTGGCAACAATGACGCGGATGCGGCCGGCTTTAAAGTCAGCGAGCACCTGCGTGCGTTTGCCCTGACTTAATTCGCCATGAAACGGTTCGGCCGCAATCCGGGCCTTGCGTAATTTGACCGCCACCAGTTCGGTGGCATAACGGCTGGCGCAAAAAACCAGCACCTGTTTCCATTGATGACTGTTGATCAGATGACGCAATAACGGGGTGCGCTGTTCGGTATCGATGACGATCGCGCGTTGCAGAATGTCTGGCTTGTCGGCGGCGTCAGTGGCGACGTTGATGTGCACCGGCGAGTGTAAAAATTGCTGCGCCAGTTCCGAGAGTTGTGAAGGGAACGTGGCGGAAAACAGCAGGTTTTGCCGCTCTGCGGGTAACAGTGCCAGCAATTGGTTTAATTCGTCGGCAAAACCGTATTCCAGTAATCGGTCGGCTTCATCGAGCACCAGAGTGCTTACCGCTGACAGTGAAACCGCATTCTGGCGAATCAAATCCAGCAATCGTCCGGGCGTGGCCACGAGTATATCGGCACCACCGCGCAGATGCAGCATTTGCGGATTGATCGAGACGCCACCAAACAGCACTGCCAGCTTGAGCGGCTTGGCTAACTGAAGTGCCAGACTGCGCAGCGTGTCACCCACCTGCGTGGCCAGTTCGCGCGTGGGTACAAGTATCAGCACCCGCGCCTGACGTGGCGCCGGCGAGGCATTCCAGAGCTGCAACAGTGGCAGGCAAAAGGCGGCAGTTTTGCCGCTGCCGGTTTGGGCGCAGGCGATCAGGTCGGCGCCGCTCAGAATGGCCGGAATCGCTTCTTGCTGAATTGCGGTTGGGTTGGCGTAGCCACGCAGACGTATGGCTTGCAGCAAACCGTCATGCAGTTGGAATGAGGTGAATGGCATGATTAATTGACCGCTAACAGTTCAATATCAAAAATCAGCGCAGCGTTGGGAGGAATTACTCCGCGTCCGGCTCCGCGCTGCCCATAAGCCAGTTCTGAGGGGATCAGCAGTGTGCGATGGCCGCCGACTTTCATGCCGATGATACCCTGATCCCAGCCGGGAATGACTTGATGCGCGCCGATATAAAACCGGAACGGTTCACCACCTGTTTCTGTGCGCGAGCTGTCAAACTGTTTGCCATGCATCAGCGGGGCATTGCTGTCGACCAGCCAGCCGGTGTAATGCACCGTGACAGTATGATTGGCCAGCGCCTGGGCACCGGTGCCGGTTTGGGTATCGGTGGCAACTAGTTGGGTGACGGCGATCTGAGGTGGCTGTGGTGGCTGTGGTGCATTGTTGTGATCGCAGGCCGCGAGCAGAGCCAGACAGAGCAGGGCGGCAGGTAGGGAAGTTTTCATGGGATGGCCAGCGGTTGGGATGCGCCATTATAAGCGCTATTGTGTTTCAGTTTATCGGCGCTGGTGATTTTACGCTTAGCAATTCAACATCAAAAATCAGGTTCGCGTCCGGCGGAATCAAGCCAGTGACCCCATGACTTCCATAAGCCAGTTCGCTGGGAATGATCAGTGTGCGTTTGCCACCAACCTGCATGCCGGGTAAGCCCTGTTCCCAGCCGGCGATAACCCGGCCTGCGCCGAGCACAAAATGTATCGGTTTAGCCCGGTCGCGCGAGCTGTCAAACTTTTTACCATGGCCATTTCTGGCCTGTTCACTGTAAAGCCAGCCGGTGTAATGGACGGTAATTTCCTGGCCAGCTTCGGCCACCGGCCCGATGCCCGTTTTAATATCACTGATCTGTGTTGAGGGAGGAGTAATTGCTTCAGGCGTGTCGTCGGCCTGCGCCAGTGACACAGAGCTCAGCAGTACAAGTGCCGCCAGAAGGTTTATGGTTCGCATGGTGACTATTCTCCGATAGGAAGTCAGATTATAGAACATGCCGGCATTTGGGTTGACGTCAATTTATGCAGGAGTATGCAGGCAGGCTGTCATTCAGTGTTGAATGTTATTCCAGCCACCACCGAGTGCCTTGATCAAGCCAACGGTGGCAGTCAATTGTGCATTAGTCAGGGTTAATTCGGCACGTTCGCTGGTCAATGCGCTGGTTTGCGCGCTGACCACATTGAGATAGTTAACCGTACCGGCTTTGTACTGGTTCAGCGTCACCGCCAGCGCCTGTTTTGCTGCAACCGAAGCTTCATGTTGCACTGTGGCTTCCTGCTGCAAAATGCGCAGGGCGACTAAATTATCTTCGACATTTTGCAATCCGGCCAGCACGGTTTGTCGGTAACTTGCCACGCTGGCGTCGTAGTTGGCAATGGCCTGGTTGCTCAAAGCGTGCTGCGCACCACCATCAAAAAGATTGAGCGCCAGCGTCGGACCCAGTGACCATACACGGTTAGGCAAACTGATCCAGTTGGCCAGCGAGTTGCTCTGATAGCCAGTGCCGGCGCCCAGTGACAACGTTGGAAAAAAAGCGGCTTTGGTTACGCCGATTTGCGCATTGGCGGCAGCAACGGCACGTTCGGCGGCAGCGATGTCGGGGCGGCGTTCCAGTAATGTCGATGGCAGACTGACGGGGAGCTGTGGCAGAGCCGGAACCGCACTGACTATGACAGGAATGGTAAAGCTGGAGGGAGTTTTTCCGACCAGAATAGCGATCGCATGCTCCAGTTGCGCACGCAGAATGCCAACATCGAGCGCCTGTGCCTGGGTATTTTTTAACTGGGTTTGGGCTAGCAGAATGCTGTCACTGGGAACAATGCCAGCTTGGTACTGGTGCTGTGTCAGGGTTAAAGATTTTTGATATTCTGCCACACTGCGATTGAGCAAATCCTGCTGGGCATCAAGCACGCGCAACTGTAGATAATCCTGGGTCAGTTGTGCCTGCAGGCTCAGAAGGGTGGCCTGTTTGCTGGCATAGCTGGCCAGTGCTGTGGCTTCCTGGGCTTCAACACTGCGGCGTACCCGTCCCCAGAGATCCAGTTCCCAACTGGCGGTGATTTCTGCCGTATTGCTGTTGCTGATGCTGCCTGGTTTGTTGCCCGCCCGGGTGTGCGCTACGTCCGCGCTGATGCCGGGCAGATAGGCAGCACGGGCATTGTCAACCAGAGCACTGGCAGCGCGGTAATTGGCATCAGCCTGGGCAAGAGTCTGATTGGCGCTGGATAACTGAGCAATCAGTGTATTGAGTGTTTCATCCTGAAACAGGGTCCACCACTGCAGGGGAATGGCTTGATCCTGAGGTTGCGCAGGTTGCCAGTTTTCTTTGAAGGCGGCAGGTAGTTCGGCCTGCAGTTCAGGTCGGACATAATCTGGGCCGACAGCGCAGGCGCTGAGTGCCAGGGCGGTAAAAAAAACGATCGCAGATAATTTAAATTTGGTAGGCATGGCGGTGTTCCTTAGCTTGGTTCCTGATCAGCAACCGGGCTGACTGACAACATTGTTTTTTTGCTGGTACGCCAGGATTTGGCGAGCGTGCTTAATTTGTCCATGTATAAATACACTACCGGAGTGGTAAATAACGTCAGTAACTGGCTGACTATCAAACCGCCGATAATGGTCACGCCCAGTGGCTGACGCAATTCCGAACCAGTGCCGGTGCCAAAGGCCAACGGTACCGCACCCAGCAGGGCGGCAACGGTGGTCATCATAATCGGGCGGAAACGTTGCAGGCAGGCCTGTTTGATGGCGTCAAACGGGGTTTTTTGTTCCAGCCGCTGGGCCGAGAGGGCAAAGTCGATCATCATGATGGCATTTTTTTTCACCAGACCGATGAGCAAAATGATGCCGATAAAGGCCATCATGCTGAGTTCCATTTTAACCAGCAATAAGGCCAGCAGCGCGCCGACGCCAGCCGATGGCAGCGTCGATAAAATCGTCACCGGATGCACCAGACTTTCATACAGGATACCAAGCACAATATAAATCGTCAGCAGCGAAGCCAACACTAAAAACGGCATGCTGGAAAAGGATTCCTGAAAGGTTTTGGCCGTGCCCTGAAAGCTGCCATGGATGCTGGCCGGCAAACCGAGGTGCAGACAGGTATCATCAATGGCTACCACGGCATCACTGAGCACTACGTCCGGTGCCAGATTGAATGAGATTGTGGTGGCAGCAAACTGACCCTGATGATTTACGTTGAGTGTGGTGTTGGTGGGTTCAAAGGTGGCAAAGGCGGATAGTGGCACCATGGCGCCGGAGGGGTTTTTGACAAAAATCTGATTCAGGGTTTCCGGGCGCTGCCAGTATTCCGGCGCCACTTCCATGATCACATGATATTGATTACGGTCATCATAAATAATCGATACCTGACGCTGACCAAAGGCATCATACAAGGTGGCATCTATCATGGCCTGGGTGATGCCCATGCGCAGTGCTGTGGGGCGATCGATGTTGAGGGTGATCTGCAGGCCCTTATCCTGCTGGGATGAATTCACGTCAACGAGCTGCGGCAAATTTTGCAGCGCACGTAAAATTTTGGGAGACCATTTATTGAGTTCTTTTAAATCATCACCTTGCAGGGTGTATTGAAACATGGCATTGCCCATGCGGCCACCGACGCGGATATCCTGACGAGCCTGCAAAAACAGCGTGGCGCCGGGGATGGTGGCGAGCTTGCCACGTAGCCGGTTGATGACATTTTCAGCGCTGATCTTGCGTTGTTCAAGCGGTTTGAGTGAGATAAACATGCGTCCGGAATTAACCTGACTGCCGCCGGTAAAACCAACTACACTCTGCACGGCCGGATCGGCGCGGGTGATGTCGATATAGGCGGATAACTTGGGCACCATAGCCTGATATGAAGTGGCTTGGTCCGCGACAATCGAGCCCATCAGCATGCCGGTATCCTGAGTGGGGAAAAAACCTTTCGGTACCACGGAAAATAAATACAAATTCAGACCGATCACGCCCAGCATGATGGCCAGGGTAATACGGGAATGCCGCAGCGCCCGTTCAAGCCCGGCGGCATACTTATCCTGTAGCCAGTTAAAGCCACGCTCGCTCAGCAAATACAGGCGGCCATGGGTTTGATGTTTCTCTGAGCGCAGCAGCTTTGCGCACATCATCGGCGTGAGTGAAATGGATACCACCAGTGACACCAAAACCGCAGCCGACAGGGTGACGGCAAATTCATGAAACAGCCGCCCGACGATGCCGCCCATAAACAGCATCGGAATAAATACCGCCACCAGAGAAATGCTCATCGACAGCACGGTAAAGCCAACCTCACGCGCTCCCTGCAGCGTAGCTTCCCATGGTTTCATGCCGGCTTCAATGTGGCGCGAAATATTTTCCAGCACCACAATCGCATCATCGACCACAAAGCCGGTGGAAACAGTCAGCGCCATGAGTGAAAAGTTATCCAGACTGTAGCCACACAAATACATGATGGCAAAGGTGCCCAGCAATGAAATCGGTACCGCAATCGAAGGAATCAGGCTCGCGCGCGCATGCCGCAAAAAAAGAAACACGACCAGAATTACCAGTGCGATCGAAATCACCAGTGTACGTTCAACATCGCGCAGTGAAGCACGGATGGTCGTGGTCTGGTCCAGCGTGACAGCCATGTTGACCGAAGCCGGAATCGAGCCAGAAAGTTGCGGCAACAATGCGCGGATGCGATCAACGGTTTCGATGATATTTGCATTCGGTTGCTTGAATAAGATCAGCAGAATAGCCGGTTCGCCATTGGCTATGCCGGTATTGCGGATATCTTCCACTGAATTGATGACTTTACCCAGATTGCCCAGCAGGATGGGATTGTTATTTTTATAGCCGACAATCAGCGGCAGATAATCAGCGGCCTTTTTGGCTTGATCATTGGTATAGATTTGCCATTGATGGTTAGCATCGCCGAGGGTGCCTTTGGGTTTGTTGGCATTGGTGCTGGCAATGGCAGTGCGTACCTGTTCTAGACCGACGCCATATTTATTAAGTGCCAGCGGATTGAGTTCTACCCGCACTGCCGGCAGGGCACTGCCACCCACGGTCACCTGACCGATGCCGTTGACCTGAGATAATTTTTGCGAAAGTGTGGTGGACGCTATGTCGTACATTTCACCCTTGCTCAGGGTGGACGAGGTCAGCGCCAAAATCATGATCGGGGCATCCGACGGATTAACTTTGCGGTAGGTCGGATTGTTTTTCAGTGTCACCGGTAAATCTACCCGCGCTGCGGCAATGGCGGCCTGAACATCGCGGGCGGCGCCGTCGATGTCGCGGGTTAAATCAAACTGCAGGGTGATGTTGGTTGATCCTAGCGAGCTCGAAGACGTCATTTCGTTAATGCCGGCGATGCGTCCGAGCGAGCGTTCCAGCGGCGTGGCCACCGTCGTGGCCATGATTTCCGGATTGGCGCCAGGGATGCCGGCCGACACCGAGATGACTGGAAAGTCGACATTCGGCATCGGCGACACTGGCAATAAAGAAAACCCGACGATGCCGGCGAGCGCCACGCCGATGGTCAGCAGCGTGGTGGCGACCGAGCGACGAATGAAAGGTGCCGAGATATTCATTCCGGATGCGCGTTTTGGAGTGGGGTCGTACTCGCAGGCGCAGCTGCAGACGAGAATCGCCGGGCCAGACGGTCAAAGGCCAGATAGATCACCGGAGTAGTAAATAAAGTCAGCACTTGGCAGACGATCAAACCGCCAACGATGGTAATGCCCAGTGGATGACGCAATTCCGAACCGACACCGCCACCCAGCATCAGAGGCAGGGCGCCTAAGAGTGCGGCCATGGTGGTCATCATGATAGGACGGAAACGCAGCAAACAGGCCTGATAAATCGCATCCCGTGGTGACATCTGCAAATTGCGCTCGGCGTCGAGGGCAAAATCAATAATCATGATGGCATTTTTTTTCACGATCCCGATCAGTAGAATGATACCGATGACGGCAATAATACCCAGATCGGAACCGAAAGCCATCAACGCCAGTAAGGCACCCATCCCGGCCGACGGCAGGGTTGATAAAATCGTCACCGGATGGATGTAGCTTTCATAAAGGACACCCAAGACGATATATACGGTAATAATGGCAGCCAGAATCAGCAGCAGCTGATTGCCCAGGGAAGCATTAAAGGCTTGCGCTGCACCCTGAAAATTAATCTGGGTACTGGCAGGCAGGTGCATCTCAGCATAAGCTGCTTTGATGGCATCCACGGCTTCGCCCAGCGATACACCGGGGGCCAGATTAAAGGACACGGTATTGGCCGGGAACTGGCCGATATGGCTGATCACCAGCGGTGTGTTATGTTCGCTGACCGTGGCAATTGCATCTAATGGTACCTGGACGTTATTGGCACCAGTGACGAATAAATGACTCAGCGCGGCAGGACTGAGTTGAAATTCCGGTTTGACTTCCAGAATCACCCGATACTGGTTGGTCTGGGTAAAGATGGTGGAAACGATCCGTTGTCCAAAGGCGCTGTACAACGTGCTGTCGATCGCCGCCGGGGTTACCCCCAGACGCGCCGCGCTGCTACGGTCTATCGTGAGTGCCACCTGCAAGCCCTTGTCCTGCAAGTCACTGGCCACATCACGAATTTGCGGCAGCTGCTGCAGTTTTTCGACCAGTTTTGGGGTCCACAAACTGAGTTGCGCGGCATCGGCATCCTCTACCGAAAACTGATATTGGGTGCGGCTGACGCGGCTTTCTATGGTTAAGTCCTGTACCGGTTGCATATACAGCGAGATGCCTTCGACGCCAGCGAGCTGAGTTTGCAGTCGCTGGATGATTTCGGACGCCGTGTGCTGGCGCAGGTCGTGGGCTTTCAGATTAATTTGGATGCGGCCGCTGTTGAGGGTGGTGTTAATGCCATCGACACCGATAAACGACGACAAGCTGTCGACTTCCGGGTTCTGCAAAATGATTTTTGCCAGCGCCTGCTGCCGTTTGGCCATGGCAGCAAAGGAAATTGATTGCGGCGCTTCAGAAATACCCTGAATGACGCCGGTATCCTGCACTGGAAAGAAGCCTTTGGGAATAACGATGTATAACAAGATCGTCAGTAACAAGGTGCCAATGGCGACCAGCAGGGTGGCAGTCTGACGTTCCAGTATCCAGTTCAGCCAGACACCATAACGAGCGATGACACGTTCATAAAAGGCACCGGAGGCATGATAAAAACGGCTTTGCTTTTCTTCCGGGGTGTGGCGCAGCAAACGCGCGCACATCATCGGTGTTAAGGTTAGCGAAACAACGGCAGAAATAATGATGGTGACAGATAAGGTGATGGCGAATTCACGGAACAGTCGGCCGACGATTTCCCCCATAAACAGCAGCGGAATCAATACCGCAATCAGAGAAATAGTGAGCGACAAAATGGTAAACCCGATTTGTTTGGAACCCTTTAAGGCCGCCGCCATCGGCGCTTCGCCATCTTCAATATAACGGGCGATATTTTCTATCATCACAATGGCATCATCGACGACAAAACCGGTTGAAATGGTCAGTGCCATCAGGCTCAGGTTATTCAGGCTGAATCCGGCCAGATACATGACTGAGAAAGAACCGATGACAGACAGCGGCACCGCCACGCTGGGAATAATGGTCGCGGCCAGATTGCGTAAAAACAGAAAAATTACCATCACCACCAACGCTACCGAGAGCAGCAATTCAAACTGCACGTCTTTGACTGAACTGCGTATGGTATCGGTACGGTCACTTAAAACAGTGACGTCAATCCCCGCCGGAATCGAAGCACGCAGTTGTGGTAACAGTTTTTTGACATGATCGACCACATCAATCACATTCGCACCCGGCTGGCGCTGAATGGATAAAATAATCGCCGGTTTTTCATTCACCCAGGCGGCCAGTTTAATGTTTTCGGCATCTTCAATCACGTTGGCTACATCCGCCAGACGCACCGGTGCATTATTGCGATAAGCGATAAAAATGTCGCGATATTCAGCGGCGGAACGCAGTTGATCGTTGGCGTCGATGGTGAAGGCGCGCGCCGGTCCGTCAAAGCTGCCTTTGGCCTGATTGACATTGGCCGCACCGATGGCAGTGCGGATATCTTCGATATTCAAACCATATGCAGCAATCGCCGTCGGGTTGACCTGAATCCGTACAGCAGGTCGCTGACCGCCGGAAATGCTGACCAGGCCAACGCCGGCCACCTGGGAAATTTTTTGCGCCAGACGGGTGTCGGCAAACGATTGCACCTGCGGCAGGGGCAAATTGGGGGAAGTCAGTGCCAGCGTCATGATGGGCGTGTCGGCCGGATTAACTTTGTTATAAATTGGTGGTGCCGGCAAATCCAGCGGCAGCAGTGTGGTGGCCGCATTGATGCCGGCCTGCACTTCCTGTTCGGCCACATCGAGGCTGATGGCCAGACTGAATTGCAACGTGATCACGGAAGCGCCGCCGGAACTGCTCGATGACATTTGATTGAGCCCTTGCATTTGGCCAAATTGCCGCTCCAGTGGTGCGGTGATCGACGAGGTAATCACTTCCGGGCTGGCGCCGGGATAGAGCGTGACCACCTGTATGGTCGGGTAATCGACTTCCGGCAGTGCTGACAGCGGCAACAGCCGGTAAGCCATCAGACCGACAAGTAACAAGGCCAGCATCAGCAGCGAGGTGGCTACCGGTCTTTCAATAAACGGTCGGGATAAATTCATGATTTTTCAGTAGCAGCAGCGGAACTGGCGTGCTTGTGCTGATGTTTTTCCTGGGCTGGTTCAGCTGCTGTTTTGGCGTCACCTGGCAGTAGTACTTTGGCACCGTCACGCAATTTATCCAATCCGTCCGTGACCACGACTTCGCCAGACTGCAAGCCTTTAATAATTTCCGATTTTTCACCCTGACTGATGCCCACGGTCACTTTCCGTTCACTCACGGTTTGATTTTGCGCTACGACATACACAAAATTAAAACCATTGCCACGTTGTATGGCCGCACTCGGTATGGTGATGACGCCATGTTTGATGTCGAGTAACAGTTTTGCATTGACAAACTGGTTGGGGAATAAACTCAGGTCCTGGTTGGCAAACTGGGCGCGCAGTTTCACCATGCCCGTGGTTGAATCAATTTGATTGTCCACCGTCAGCAGCATGCCCGAAGTCAGTTTGATTTGGAAGGCGCGGTCATAGGCATCGACGGCAATTTTTTTACCCGCACGCAGATTGTTCAACAGCGCCGGAATGTTATCTTCTGGCAGAGAAAATAGTACCGACATCGGTTGCAACTGGGTAATTACGGCGATACCGGTACTGTCGGCGCTGTGCACAATATTACCCAGATCAACCTGACGTAACCCGATCACGCCGGCGACAGGAGCGGTAATGTGCGCATACTGCAGATTCAGCTTGGCCGTGGCCAGCAAACCTTCATCAATTTTCACCGTACCTTCATATTGTTGTACCAGCGCCTGCTGGGTATCCACCTGTTGCGCTGCGATCGAATCCTGTTTGAGCAGTGCGCGGTAACGTTCCAGATCGATGCGCGCATTGGCCAGCAGTGCCTTGTCGCGGGTCCATTGTCCCTCGGCCTGCATCAATGCGGCCTGATAGGGACGCGGATCAATTTCAGCCAGCAGTTGGCCGCGTTTGACCATCTGACCTTCTTTGAAATGCAGTTGCATGATTTCACCATCGATACGCGATTTGACGCTGACGGTTGCCAGCGGGGTGACCGTGCCCAGGCCATTCAGAAAAATCGCTATTTCGTCCGTACTGGCCGTTGCCGTCATTACTGGCATCGGTTTGCCGCCATTGCGCCCTGCTTTACCGCCACTGCCTGCTGCGGTATCAGCCGATTTGCTGCCACCAAAGTACCAGTAACCGGCACCACCAGCGACGATAATCACCAAAAGCAGGAGCCATGTTTGCGGTTTTTTTAGTGACAGGTAACGCGCTGCGGGAATGTTGTTATTCATGGGGGTGATCATCTGAAAAATAGAGTGAATTCAATATGACTACAGCAATGGCAGAAAGCTGCAGCTGTAAGCGTTGTTTTGCTCGAGAAAAAGTGCTGATATTAGACACTGAATCAAGAATGATAAGCAAATAGTACTTTGTATAATGCCTGTTACACAAAGATTCAATGCAGAGGTATGACGCAACCCCATCCTGAGAAATTACTGTTGCAAGTTATTTATTGTATAAAAATCACTATTTCAAGGTAAAATAAATTTTATAACGCTGAATTTATCAAGACTATGTCAGTCCTACTCTGTTTTGCGTCAACGTATAGGAGTAGTTATAACCATGTTATCGGACAACTTAACCGACAATGAACTCATCAGCATTGATTTTATGAGTGCCAATCTGTCAAAAGCCAATTTATCGGGCTCGGATATGTCTTATGCCCGCTTTACTGATGCCAATCTGGAAGGCGCCATTTTTTACAAAACCAACCTCGATTCAGCGCGTTTCGATGGCGCCTGCCTGATTGACGCCGACCTTACGGGTGCCAATCTGCAGTCAGCCAGACTGCAACGCGCCAATCTGACCAATGCGTCTTTGGTAGATGCTGATTTAACCGGCGCCAACGTCAGCGATGCTGACTTTACCGGTGCCAATTTCACCGGAGCGAAGGTGAGTTATGCAGCATTGCAAACAGCGGCCTGTCTGGATAATGCGCTCTTGCCATCCGAGTATCTGGAATAAGTGCTCCGGAAGTCGTTGTTCCGTTGACTGATTCCAACATAATTTGCGCCCGGGCAGGAATTTGATTAGTATCCGAGTCTGTCTATGATTTTATAGATCAGAGCTTAACGAATTCCCTCAAGCGTACTTACCTGGAGCGTAATCATGCAACTGGCCAACTGTTATTTGCTTTCCATTTTTCTGCTGGCTGGTTTGCCGCTGGCACAGGCGGACGCTGATTTATCTGCGGTCCTAACAGGTGCACAACGCTCCGAGGCGAACCGGGCTCGCGACCCGGCGCGCCACCCACTGGAAACCCTGCAGTTCTTTGGCATAACCCCAAGTATGACGGTGGTTGAACTCATGCCGGGGAATGGCTGGTACACCGAAATTCTGGCCCCCTATCTGCAACCGCAGGGAAAATTAATTGCCGCTTTGCAGGATCAGGCATCGGAGAGTGAATATGGTCGTAACAGCTATGCCCGCTTTCAGAAAAAACTTAACGCTAATCCGGCCGTTTATGGAAAAGTGCAAACGGCGGTGTTTGAACCGCCGCTTAAACTCAATTTTGCCGCCAACAACAGCGTTGATATGGTGCTGACCTTTCGCAATATCCATAACTGGGTAGCCGCTGGTGACGCCAATATGCAGCTACTGTTTAAACAAGTTTATGCCAGCCTGAAAACTGGCGGAGTTTTTGGCGTGGTGGAGCATCGACTGCCTGTCGGTAAAACCCAGGATGCCAGTGCCAGTACCGGCTATGTGTCGGAAGCCTATGTCATCAAGATGGCGCAAAGCGTCGGATTCACGCTGGCGGCCAAAACCGAAATTAATGCCAATGGAAAAGACCATGCCGATCACCCTGGCGGTGTCTGGGCCTTGCCGCCCACCTATGCTGACAAGGATGCTGACCGGCAAAGTTATACCGACATCGGTGAGAGTGACCGCATGACATTGAAGTTTGTGAAATAAAACCGAAAAGGAGTGCTTATGCGACTATTGCATACGATGTTGCGGGTAGGGGATTTGCAGCGTTCAATTGATTTTTACACCAACGTGATGGGCATGAAATTATTGCGTGTGAGTGAAAATCCCGAATATCAATACACCCTGGCCTTTGTTGGTTACGGCAGCAATCCTGAGCATGCCGAACTGGAGTTGACCTATAACTATGGCGTCGAGCACTATGATATGGGTACTGCCTTTGGTCATCTGGCGATTGCGGTAGATGATGCCGCCGCAGCCTGCGTCAAAGCCAAAGCCGCCGGCGCCAATGTCAGTCGTGAAGCCGGTCCGGTAAAGGGTGGTAAAACCGTGATTGCGTTTATTACTGATCCGGATGGCTACAAAATCGAACTCATCGAACGCCGCACTGACGGCAGCAGAAAAGACGAGCCCTAGAACGTGACCCGGCCACGCAGCGTCTTGGTCTGGCCGCGTTGGGTTTTTTTCTCCAGACGTTGTAGCCGGACACCTTTCCCCGGCTTGGTCGGATAACGTACTTTGGCGACGTAACTGGTCTGCTGCACCAATTCATGCAAACGTTGCAGCGCATCGGCGCGGTTGCGCTCCTGAGTGCGATGCGCCTGGGCTTTGAGAATAATCACCCCATGCTTGCTGATACGCTGATCCCCGTTCGACAGAATCCGCTGCTTGAGATCCTCGGATAAACTCGACTGGAGGACGTCAAAACGCAAATGTACCGCTGAAGACACTTTATTCACATTTTGTCCGCCCGCACCCTGAGCGCGGATGGCATGGAATTCGATTTCGTGAAGTGGAATGATGATGACAGCGGGATTCATAAGCAGAAATAAATAAATAACACAGCCCCATTGTGACAGTAATGAGGGTAAAAACGGTAAATGTCTGCTTATTTGCTGAAGTTTAACGTAATTTTTCCAAAAAATGACAGATTTTGGCAGTCAATCTGCTCGCGTTGTGATTAATTCCAGCCTGGACAGGCTGGAATTAATCATCTGAACATCTTGGTATTTTGCTGCCGTTTACTATACTGAAGCCGTGCCTGAATTTTCACCCGGGTTGTTAATTAAACGGTAACGCTAATGATTGTGTCCAGATGAAAATCCATGTGAACAAAGTTCAGGCCGCCATTGTCGTCGTGGCACTGCTGCTTTGCTTCGTCTGGGGTATGGGCACCTGGCTGTATGAGGCCAAACACTTTCGCCAACATGCCGACAGTGTCATCAATAAAGAAAATGACTATGCCAGCAATCGCGGCAAAACTATTGCGGCCGATTTTCGCCGCAGCCTGAAAATCATGTATGGTCTGCCGGAAGTACTGGCTTCCTGGAATGAAGTAATTCATGCTTTCAAAATTTCCCAGGTGGCGGCTCAGGATGCGGAGTCGCGTTCCCGCTTAATCAAAGCTGCCAGCCTGCGTCCTGAAATTGAGCATATCAATCATTTGCTGGCATTATCCAGAAACGATTTTTCTACCGATATAATCTGGTTGCTCGATACCCATGGTGATTGTATTGCAGCCAGCAATTTTGATGCCAAATCTTCCTTGATCGGTTTGAATTTCAAAGAACGTGCTTACTTTAGTTCGGCCATGGATGGGGATACCGGGTTTCAGTTTGCCGTTGGTAAAGTCACTCACTTATCGGGGCTGTATTTTTCCGCGCCGGTTTATGATGGTATGAGTGTAATTGGTGTGGTAGTGGTGAAGGTCGATATGGAGCATCTGGCGCACAACATCGATATGACCAACACCTTGGTGGTGGATGAAAACGGTGTGGTTATTCTGGCAGATAAAAAAACACTTGAAATGAAGATTGTACCGGATGCTGAAATCAAGAAATGGTCGCCAGAAAATCGACATATTATTTATCAGACCAGTCAGTTTGAAGAAATTAAAATTCAACCCTGGCCGGACAGTCGGTATTCCCGGCTGAGTAAGATCGACAACCGGCCCGAAGCGTATGTGCTCAATATCACCAGCATCAATGCCGGGCAGTTAAAAATTTATGTGATGGCGCCAGCGAATGAAATCCTTACCCTGGATCAGGATTTTTTCGGTTTATTTCTGTTGATTACTCTGTGTGGCTCTACTCTGGTGATCATCGTAGCGGGAATTTTACTGTATGTGTATTCCTCCCATATCACCAGAAAACTGCTGCAGGTGCAGCAGGATGAACTCAATGAAGCGCAGCACATTGCCCAAATGGGCAGCTGGAGCTATGACTACGTGACCGATGTGTTGCATTGCTCGGATGAACTGCTGGAACATTTTTTCTTGCTTAAGCCAACCAGCGCCGTGCCCAGCATTCAGAAACTGCTGGCACAGGTGCATCCGGATGACCGGGAACTCATCAAAAAAACCTATAAACAAAGTCTTAAAGGTGGAGATGGTTATCAAATCGAATACCGCTTGATGCGTTCCGATGGCGAAATCCGTCATGTTGTGGCTAATATTGTAGTGGCCCGGAATGATCGTGGTCAGCGGTTAAAAATAGCCGGCACCTGCAAAGATGTGACCGAAGAACTGCGCACCTTACATGCGATTGAAGCCAGTGAAATGCATTTGCGACGGGTGATTAATTCTTCCCTGATCGGCATCATCCAGGGAGATGAAAACGGCATTGTGCTGGAAATGAATAATGCGTTCATGAACCTCACCGGCTATTCGCGCGACTATGTCACCGAACGCAAGCTGGCCTGGCAAGATCTGGCGCCGCTGGAATTCCGTCATTTTGATGAACCACAGCTGTTTGGCAATCAGACGGCGCCGCTGCCATTTGAAATGCAACTCCATTGTCAGGATGGGCGTATGCTCGACGTGCTGATCGGGTTGGCGAAAATTGAGGATATTCGTGGTGAATGGGTGTGTTTTGTGCTGGATCTGTCGGAAAGAAACCGTGTTAACCGGATGAAATCGGAATTTATTTCCGTGGTCAGTCATGAATTGCGCACCCCGCTGACCTCAATCCGCGGCTCGCTTGCTCTGCTTGAAGGTGGTGTCGCCGGAGCCATGCCGGAAAAAGGTTTGGAGCTGATTAAAATCGCCCATCGTAACAGCCGTCGCCTGATTGAAATTGTCAACGATATCCTCGACATGGAAAAGCTCGAGGCTGGCAAAATGGTGTTTGACATGATCAGCGTCGACGCAGTAGCGCTGCTCAGGCAGGCGATGGAAGGCAATGAGTCGTTTGCTAACGGCATGTCGGTGAAACTGGTCTTGCGTGAATTTCCGCATGAAGCCTACATCTGGGGTGATCCGAATCGCTTGATGCAGGTACTGACCAATCTGATATCGAATGCAGTCAAGTTTTCCATTGCTGGCAATGAAGTTGATTTAACGGTCATTAAATCGAACAATCAGTGGCGCATTGAAGTACGAGACCATGGTGTGGGCATTCCCGAGTCCTTCCGGCCGCGCATTTTCGGCACCTTTGCCCAGGCAGAAGATGTCAATACCCGGCAAAAAGGCGGCACCGGACTGGGACTGCATATTTCCAAAACCATGGTCGAGAAAATGGATGGGCACATCGGCTTTGAATCGGAAGAGGGTGTCGGGTCGGTATTTTGGATCAGCTTTGCTGCCATGTGAATTGAAACACCAGTTTAAGAAAGTAATCAGAGATCAATGCAGCCATGAAGAATCAGGAAAATTTAATTACCGACAATAGCGTTGCACCGTGTCGATCAAGCGCTGATGTGCCAATGCAGTGGACTGCCGGCAGTTTTTTTGCGCGCGAAAATTTACCGGCAATAACCACCTTGGTGCTGTTGTTGTTGACCACCATCGCCAGCTGGTTTTTTTTAACGCGCGCGGTAGAGCAGCGGCGGCAGGCACATTTTGATCACCAGGCCAATCAAGTGGTCAGTAATATTTCTGTCAGATTAAAAGAACATGAACAAATTCTGTTGGGTGCGGCCGGCTTGTTTTCAGCCATGCCGGAAGTCAACCGCAGTGCATTCCAACAATATGTGTCGAGTCTCATGCTGGAAAAAAATTATCCCGGCATCCTTGGTGTTGGTTTTTCCAAGGTAATTCAGCGCCATGACGAAGCTGCCCTGACCGCCAAAATCAAGGCTGAAGGCTATCCGCAATACACCGTCCATCCGCAGACCACCACCCCATTGCTGGCACCGGTTATTTATATCGAACCGTTTGTTGGCCGTAATCTGGCCGCCTTTGGCCTGGATATGTTTTTTGAAGCTAACCGACGCAATGCCACCCTGCGTGCGGCCGGACAGGGCATTACTACCATTACTGATAAAGTAAGGCTGGTACAGGAAAATCAGGGTAAGGAGCAGGCTGGATTTCTGATGTACGTTCCGGTTTATCAAAACAAAATGCCACTAACGACTCCGGCGGAGCGCATGCAGGCACTGCTGGGATTTTCCTATAGTCCTTACCGGATGGATGATCTGATGAAAGGCATTATGGGAAATTTTTCCAATGAGCTTGATTTTCAGATTTTTGCGCGCGACACCCAAAGTGATGCCAATAAAATGTACGATTCAGCGGATGTGAAGTCCGCTAACGGAAGTGCCCTTTATTCCAGTGTCGAGCATATCAATGCGTATGGAGAAACCTGGTTGGTGCTGCTGACGAGCAAAAAAAACTATGACGCCACCGATTCCGCACTGACCCCGGGCATCGTACTCTGGATGGGATTGAGCATCGGTTTGCTGGTATTTTTCCTGATGTCGGCGATGCGTCAAAAGCGCGACCGTGCCATCAGTCTGGCGGTTGAAATGACCCGCGAAATCCGCGCACAGTCAGAAAAAATCAAATACAGTGAAGAGCGCTTTGAACTCGCCATGCGTGGCTCCAACGATGGTTTGTGGGACCGCAACGTTGAGCTGGGCACGGTATATTATTCCCCGCGCTGGAAATTCATGCTTGGTTATGAAAACCAGGATATCCCCAACACCCAGGAAGCCTGGCTCACTCTGGTGCATCCGGATGACCTGGAAGTGATTCTGCTCAAGCAAGCCAGATATCAGGAAAGTAAGGTCGAGCGCTTTCAACATGAATATCGACTGCGTCAAAAAAATGGCGATTACCTCTGGGTGCTGGATCGCGGCTTCATTCTGTTTGGCGAGGATGGCCAATTAAGCCGTTTCGTTGGCATGATTACCGATATCAATGAACGCAAGCGGGTAGATAAATTAAAAAGCGAATTTATTTCTACCGTCAGCCATGAACTGCGCACACCTCTGACCTCGATCTCGGCCTCACTTGGCTTGCTCGAAGCGGGTGTGTTTGGCGAGTTGCCTGCCAAAGCACTGGGTTTGGTGAGTATCGCCAGCAAAAACAGCAAGCGGCTAACCTTGCTGGTGAATGATATCCTCGATATGGAAAAACTGGTTTCCGGTAAAACTGTGTTCCGTTCCGATCAGATCGACATGATGCAACTGGTTAAACATGCGATTGAACTCAATAACGATTACGCCTCCTCGTATGGCATTCAGCTCAGTCTGGTGACCACTAAAGGCATACATAATGTGCTGGGTGACAAAGAACGATTGATGCAGGTCATGGCAAATCTGATATCGAATGCAGTGAAATTCTCATTCGCCGGTGGTGTAGTTGAAATCCGGCTGGAGCAGAAAGATAAAAAAGTGCGGGTAGAAATCGAGGATCATGGCAGCGGCATTCCCAATGAATTTCAGAGCCGGATTTTTTCGGAATTTGCCCAGGCTGACAGTAGCGACACCCGCCAGCAAGGTGGCACCGGATTGGGTTTAAACATCACCAAAAAAATCCTTGAACGCATGGAAGGTGAAATCGGTTACAGCACCATTGTCGGCCAGGGTTCCATTTTCTGGTTTGCGCTACCTTATGCCATTCTGAAAGGGGTCAGCGTGAGGGATTGACTGTAATTCAAGCAAGACAGGCGGGCCGCAGGCCCAACCTACGCGTTAATCACTGTGGCATTAACCCAGTCGATAAACTGTTGCAGTTGCGCGCGCAGATCTGAACGCTGTTCATCGGTGGCGCTTTCCATGGATTTGATGAGGGTGTTGACTTTCAGTTCCAGTTCCCTGGCGTGGTCGCCTAATTCCATATAGCCGAAACTGCCGGAAGATCCGGCCATGGTATGCAATTGCCGGTGTAGTGAATTCCAGCCATCTGCCTGAGGTGGCATCTGTTCGGTCAGGCGTAAATCGACGCTCATGTTGGTCAATGTTGCCGGAATCCGGCTGACAAAGACGGCAGCAAGAGCCGCAATGGCGGCGGTGAGTTCATCAGGTTGATCCATCTCAATCGCCCAGGTTGCTGTTATACAGTTGTCTGACCTGTTCAGCGAGTTGCATCGGATCAAACGGTTTGGCGATCACGCCGATGGCGCCCAGTGATTTGTAGTAAGCCACTTCGCTGACCTGCACTTTTGCGGTCATGAAAATCACTGGAATATCTTTCATACTGGGAATGTCACGCAAGTGCTGCAGCGTGGTTGGGCCATCCATTTCCGGCATCATTACATCAAGCAACATTAAATCGGGAGCAAACTCCAGCGTTGCAGGACCCAGGGCTTCCTTACCCGAACTGCAACTCAGCAGCGTTAATCCACCGACAATTTCAAGTGCGATTTTGGCGACTGACTGAATATCCAAATCATCCTCAACGTACAGGATTTTGGTTAATTTATGCGTCATCAATTTTCCCCTGACAGTAATGTAAGCATTTAATAATTAAATGCTAATAAGCAAGCATTTCATCGATTAGCAAAATGAGTTAATTTGCATCAGTTTTGGATAATTAAATCTCGGATATCCACCACAAAATTGCCTTCGAGAATGGTAATTACGGTATAGCACAAAACTTTGCAGTTTATTAGTAATAAAACTTTTTTAGTTAGGGTGGATTGCTCTGTTTGGCGTGGAAATAACTTGAATATAAGAATTTCTATGCTGTAATGGAAATCAGTAGTTTGCACCTTTGATGTGGTTTTTATTGTAAGAAATATGAGGCATGGTATGGAATCTTCTTCTTTGCGGATTTTGATTGTTGATGACAGTGATCTGAGTTGCGCCTTGCTCAGCGTAATCCTGCGTAGTGATAATTACAACATCGTAGGCATTGCCCATGATGCTACCACCGGAATTCAAATGGCCAAGGCGCAAAAGCCAGATGTGGTATTGCTCGACATCATCATGCCTGGGGTTTCCGGGCTGGACGCGATTGAGCCCATCAAAGCTATTTTGCCTAACGTCACTATTTTAATGGTGTCCGGTGCCGATGATGCTGACGTGGTGACGACAGCGATTCAGCGTGGTGCTCAGGGTTACATTGTCAAGCCATTTAATTCGGCGTCAGTAATTGGCACCATGCGTAAAGTAAAAGAGAAATTTGTCTTGGCCAAGCCGGTTCCGGAGCGTTAGCACTGCCATTGATGTCAGGCAGTTTGGGGTTTTCGAATTGAACATATCAGGATGCACCCAATAGTATGCAACTAAATCAATTACTACTACGGTTTCAGGAGCTCAGGGCGCGAGTCAGCCCGGCAGCGCTGATCACTCTGTCACTGAGTGCGGCCGCGTTTGTGCTGGTGCTGCTGCCCTTGTTTCAACATGCCGGCTGGTTGCAGTGGCTGACTTTTGTCGGTGTTGCCGCGGTATCGGTGGCGAATGCCTGGCGCACTATTCATTTGACCCAGAATATTGAGAGCGATCAGCAGGCCCTCAGTGATGCGCAGGCGACTATTGAAAAACTAAGAACGCTGGTGGCGAGCATCATCAAGGTTTGGCAGCCGCAGTCGGATTCGGCCAAAGTGCAAATTGAAAAGGCTGGGTTACAGGTGATTGATCATTTCTCACTGATGATCCGCGAATTTGACGGTGCCGGTTTTGGTGGCGTCAGCGGGCATGCCGATTCCACCAAAGAAGATACCACCATTAATTTGTTGACACTGTGCGAGCAGGAATTAATGCCAGTACTCGAATCACTAGAACTCATCATCAAGAGCAAGGATACTCTGCTCTCCAGTGTCAAGGAATTGGTCAAGGAAACTCTGGAACTCAAAGAGATGGCCATTCAGGTTGGCTCGATTGCCGCGCAAACCAATTTGCTGGCTATCAATGCCGCCATTGAAGCTGCGCGTGCCGGTAATGCCGGTCGCGGTTTTGCTGTCGTCGCCGGTGAAGTACGCAAGCTGTCGCAACTCTCGGCCGAAACCGGTAAAAACATCGGTGACCGGGTGCAGCAAATCGGCGTGATCATGCAAACCACACTCAAATCGGCCACCACGGCGGCCGAAACCGATAAAAAAGTCATTACCCAGACCGGGCAGGTGGTGGGTAACGTTCTCACCCATGTCCGTACTCTCGGTGGCTCGGTGGATGAAATGCGCGACCACGGCAATACCATCCGTGTGGCAGTCGAAGAAGTCATGGTAACGCTGCAATATCAGGATCGGGTGTCACAAATTCTGGAATTGCTCGATAAAGACATGACGCGCTTATGCACCCTGTTAACTACCGAGGAAGCTGAACTGCCTACTCCGGAAGAATGGATGACCGGCATGGGTAGCTCGTACAAGCGCCACAAAGGAATTCTGAATAAAGCAGCGGCAGCATCGATGGATATTGAAGTGGAGGAAATCAATCCCAAGCGGATAGCAAAAAAACCGATCTCCAAAGCACAGACCAGTTCAGCAGCAAGCAGTGATGTAACCTTTTTTTAACAGTACTTGATCTCTTCATTTTTAAGGTGGTTTGTATGGCGAAAACTATTTTGGTTGTGGATGACTCGGCATCCCTAAGGCGCGTGGTTAATCTTGCGCTCACAGCCGCGGGTTATGAAGTCATTGAAGCTGGTGATGGGGTCGAAGGTTTGAAAAAACTGGCGGCACTGGCTGGGAAAAAAGTACATCTTATTATCAGTGACGTCAACATGCCCAATATGGATGGAATTGAATTTGTCACCGAGGTCAAGGCCCAGAGTGCGTTTAAATTCACGCCAGTCATCATGCTCACGACAGAGGGCGATGATGAAGTCAAAATGGCCGGACGCACGGCGGGGGCCAAAGCCTGGATTATCAAGCCCTTCAATCCGGAACAGATGCTCAATGCGGTATCCAAATTAATTCTTCCATAAGAAGATATCAGGCAAGGAATTCAAGATGAGCATCAGGCCGATTGAAATCGAAGGTTCGCTGACGATAGAACGAGTGGGTGACATTCAGGAATTGATGCGCGCTGCATTGGCACGTCACAGTGGAACCGGTGCCTTGGAGATGGATTTGGGCGGGGTGACCGAATTTGATGGCGCCGGCTTCCAGTTATTACTGGCGTATACCCAGGCGGCTGAAAAGCTCGGTGTCAAAGTCGAGCTTAACAACATTCCCGAAAACGTCAATCTGGTGTTTCAACAGTATGCAGTTGCGGACCGCTTTGCCAACAAGGAACAGCCATGAGTGATAATGATGATTTGCTGGATGAGGCGCTGCTGATTTTTTTTGATGAAGCCCGTGAAATGCTGCAACAGATTGAAGATTCACTGCTCAGTCTGGAAACCGATCCACAGGATCAGGAAGCTGTGCACGCGCTGTTTCGCGCAGCTCACACCATTAAAGGTACCAGCGGGATTTTTAATTTGAACCGCGTGGTCAAATTTACTCATCAGGTGGAAAGTGTACTTGACCGGGTGCGTAAAGGCGGACTCAGTATCGACAGCGGTTTAAGTGAAGCGTTATTTTCCAGCTGCGACATGATTGCTACGCTGCTGCAGCAAGTCGAACAAAAATGTCAAAATCCGGACGAGCTGGCAGAAGCCGATCGGCATGCGGATGCGCTGGCAGCCAGACTGGGGGCTTATTTGGGACAGACAGCAGCCGTTGCACCGGTCGCCGCTGAAGCCGAAGAAGCTAGCTATCACACTCCTGGCACAGAAGCCACCTGGCATTTGTCCCTGCGTTTCCAGTCCCACACATTTCGCAATGGTTTTGATCCGCTCACGGTAATTGAGTATCTGAAAACGCTGGGTGAAATTGCTTCCATTACTACCATCACCGACAGCATTCCCAGCTGGGATGCGTTTGATGCCGAAAGCTGCTATCTGGGTTTTGAAGTACGTCTCAAAACCAGTGCCGCCAAAACAGCGATTGAAGGTGCATTTGAATTTGTCAGCGAAGATTGCGCTGTGCGTATCATTCCTCCGACCCGTCGTGCTTCGGATTACATTTCGCTCATCAATGAACTGTCGAATGAATTGCGTTTGGGCGACATTCTGGTGTCCTGTGGTGCCGTTACGCGCGAAGCCCTCAATGACGCACTCGAACATCAAAAAACCATCTCCACCGGTCTGGTACGTCAGAGCGGCCAGGCGATAGGTGAAATTCTGGTGGCACAAAACAAGGTGGCGCCGGAAGTGGTTGATGCGGCATTGGATCGTCAGGCGCGTTTGCCAGGGGCTCGCCAGGAAGGCGGTTTGTTTGTCCGCGTACCTGCTGACAAACTCGATGAATTAATCAACCTGGTTGGTGAGCTGGTGATTTGCGGTGCCAGTGCCAGCCTGCAGGCCGTGAATGCTCAGGATGCCGGTCTGATCGTCACCACACAGCAACTCAGTCGGCTGGTGGAAGAAATTCGTAACGGTGCTCTTGGGTTACGTATGGTGCGCATCGGCGAAACCTTTGTGCGCTACCGTCGGGTGGTGCACGATGTTTCTACCGAGCTGGGCAAGACGGTTAATTTAACCATCGATGGCGCCGAAACCGAACTGGATAAATCGGTAGTCGAAAAAATCGGTGATCCATTAATGCATCTGGTACGCAATTCGCTCGATCATGGCATTGAAATGCCGGAAGTTCGCATCGCTGCCGGCAAACCGGCCGATGGCACCATCAGCCTGTCTGCAAGACATGATTCCGGCAACATCGTCATTCAGGTCAGCGACGATGGCAAAGGACTCGATGGCGAAGTATTGCTGGCCAAGGGGCGTGAACGTGGACTGGTGGGAGAAAACCAGATACTGACGGAAGCGGAAAAATTCGATTTGATTTTTGCACCCGGATTTTCTACCGCAGAAAAAGTCACCAATTTGTCCGGTCGCGGTGTTGGCATGGATGTGGTGCGCAAAAACATTGAAGCGTTGCGCGGTTCGGTCAAAATTTCCAGTGAACTGGGGCAGGGTACCGCCATCGAAATTCGCTTGCCGCTGACACTGGCCATTATCGATGGTTTCCTGGTCAAAATCGGCGACGGCGCTTTCGTCATTCCCCTGCATGCGGTGCTGGAATGTATCGATGCCGATCCGAATGACATGAATTTAAACGCCCAATCCGCCGGATTTATCAAGTTGCGCGGTGAAGTTTTACCACTGCTGGATTTGCGTTCGGTATTTGAATGCCATGATGCTGTCCCAAGCAAACGCCGCATCGTGGTTGTGCAGGGTGGCGGCGGAGCCAAGGCGGGTTTGATTGTCGACCGGCTCGACGGTGAATACCAGACGGTGATTAAACCACTGGGAAAACTGTTCCGCAATTTAAATGGTATCAGCGGCTCAACGGTGTTGGGCTCAGGTGAAGTTGCCTTGATTCTCGATGTAGGGTCATTGGTCAAGCTGGCCACACATCATCGTCATGATGATGTCAGTGAACGGCAAAAAATGTTGTTACGGGATTTGCAGGCAATGGGAATTGGGCAAAGTAATATCAACCGGGGGTTATGATGTTAAAACAATTTGGCGTGGCAGAAAAAACCATAGTGTCTATGGTAATCATGTTGGTGTTGGGGCTGTACTTATCAATGGGTGGCCCAGGTGGTATCGGTGTTCCCCAGGCAGTTCTGGCGCTGGTTGCTGTGGGCCTGATATTCTGGCTCAAGGCGGCACAAAAACAGCAGCAAGATCAGATTGATCAGTTAGCAGATCTGGTGCCGGTGGCTCAGGCTCTGGCGAGCGGCAATTTTTTAGCCAATGCCACCAATCTCGGTGACGATACCCGAGGCATCGTCGGCAAAGCCCTCAACGAAATTGCCGTCACACTGCAGCGTTTGCGCAGTGCCCAGTTGGTGATGGTCAACCGTCATAACGAAGGCTGGATTGACGATGGCATCGAAACCGCCAAATTGCCGGGTACCTTTGGTGAAATCGGTGAATCGATTAACCAGTTGGTGCGTGCCCATATCGGCGTCAAAATGCAGATCGTCGAGGTCGTCACTGCTTACGCCAAAGGTGATTTCAGCCGCGACATGGAACGTCTGCCAGGTAAGAAAGCCACCATTACTGCCGCCATTGATCTGGTTCGTGATCAGCTCAAAGCCGCTGAAGCTGCCAATGTGGTCAATACCCGCATTAAATTGGCGCTCGACGCCACTTCCACTTCTGCCATGATTGCGGATGCCGAAGGCGATATTATTTACATGAATACCTCGGTGACAAAACTGCTCAACGAAGCCGAAGCCGAAATCCGCAAAGATTTACCCAACTTCCGTGCCGGTACCATCATCGGCGGCAGTTTTGACCGCTTCCATAAAAACGTGGCCCATCAGCGCAATATGCTCGCCAGTCTGCGTACCAGCCACAGCACCGATATTCGTGTGGGTGGTCGCGTGTTTGGCTTGATCGCCACACCGATGTTTAATGACAAAGGCGAACGCCTTGGTACCGTGGTGGAGTGGAAAGATCGCGCCGCAGAAATTGCTGCTGCCACTGCCGCCAGTGAAAATGCCCGCATCAAAATGGCGCTCGACGCCACCTCCACGGCGGCCATGATAGCCGACGCCGATGGTCAGATTGTGTACATGAATAATTCCGTCGCGACCCTGCTGAGTGAAGCCGAAGGCGATATCCGCAAAGAGTTGCATGATTTCCGCGCCAGCGATGTGGTCGGTGGCAGTTTTGATCGTTTCCATAAAAATGTTTCGCATCAGCGCAATATGCTGGCCAAACTGCGCGCACCGCATATGGTTGACATTCAGGTCGGCGGCCGTACTTTCGGCCTGATTGCGACTCCGATGTTTAATGCGCAAAATGAACGACTCGGCACCGTCGTCGAATGGAAAGATCGTGCTTTTGAAATCGAAGCTGAACGCAGTGCCCGCAGCAATGCCCGTGTACGTCAGGCCCTCGATAAATGTTCAACCTCGGTGATGATCGCCGACGCCGACGGTCAGATCATTTACATGAATGAATCTGTCACCACGATGATGAAAGTGGCAGAAAACGATTTCCGCAAAGATTTGCCGCAATTCCGTGTCGATGACATTATCGGTGGCAGTTTTGACCGCTTCCATAAAAATCCGGCCATGCAGCGCAATATGTTAGGCAGCCTGCGCAGCACCCACCGCACCCAGATTGTGGTCGGCGGCCGCACCATGGCCTTAACCGCCAGTCCGATCACGTCCAAAGACGGTGAACGTCTCGGTACCGTGGTGGAATGGAATGACCGTACCGCAGAAGTCGTGGTTGAAGGTGAGATCGCCAACATTGTGGAAGGTGCGGTCCAGGGTAACTTTACCACCCGGATCGATCCGACCGGAAAAACCGGCTTCTTCGCCACACTGGCAGGCGGCATGAATCGCCTCATGGATACCAGTGAAGTTGGTCTCAATGAAGTAGTGCGCATGCTCAAAGCACTGGCAACCGGTGACCTGACCCAGCGCATCACGGCTGACTATTATGGTACTTTTGGTGAGTTAAAAGAGTACTCCAATACCACCACCGATCAACTCGCCAGCATCATCGGTGATGTACGCAATGCCGCCGATGCTCTCACTTCTGCATCTGAACAAGTCAGTTCAACCGCGCAAAGTCTGTCGCAGTCCGCTTCCGAGCAGGCTGCCGGAGTGGAGCGCACCAGTAGTTCGGTGGAGGAATTGGCCAGTTCGGTGGCGCAAAATTCGGAAAATGCCAAAGTCACCGACAGCATGGCCACCAAGTCAGCCACGGAAGCGGTTGAAGGTGGTGATGCGGTTACCCGTACTGCGGAAGCCATGAAACAGATCGCCAGCAAGGTCGGCATCATTGATGACATTGCCGATCAAACCAATCTGCTGGCACTGAATGCGGCGATTGAAGCCGCCCGTGCCGGAGCTTCAGGCAAGGGTTTTGCCGTGGTGGCAGCCGAAGTGCGCAAACTGGCTGAACGCAGCCAGGTGGCCTCCAAAGAAATCGGCGAACTGGCCACCAACAGTGTGGTGATGTCAGAAACAGCCGGACGTCTGCTCAACGCCATGATTCCTTCGATCCGGAAAACTTCTGATCTGGTACAGGAAATTACCGCCGCCTCGGATGAACAAACCAGTGGCCTCGGTCATATCAGCACGGCCATGAGTCAGTTGAATCAGGCGACGCAGCAAAATGCAGCCGCTTCGGAACAACTGGCGGCAACCGCGGAAGAAATGTCCGGTCAGGCAGGTGCCTTGCAACAGTTGATGGATTTCTTCAAGGTTGACGGCAACAGCAAAACCAGAGCTCCGGTGGAAACAGCCCGCAAAGCCAGTCCGAGTCTGGGCAGCGGAGGCGGCGGTGGTGCGCGCAAGACAACTACTGCAGCATTGATTGACGAGTCGCAATTTAAACGGTTTTAACGTGATGCAACCAAAGCATATCAATCCTATGCTTTGGTTAATTCCATCTGAAGTAGTGAAGTAGAAAATCAAAGCAATGGGTGAAGCCAATGGCAAAGCAAACGTACGGTAACAGTGTGGCGATGATTGAAGAGGATAGCATCACGGAAACCAGGCAGTATCTGACTTTTTCCGTCGGCAAGGAAGTGTTTGCGCTCGGTATTGCGACCATCAAGGAAATTCTGCGCAATGTCCAGCTGGCTACGGTGCCGTTAATGCCACCGCACATGCGTGGCGTGATTAATTTGCGTGGTGCCGTGGTGCCGGTGATTGATCTGGCGGTGCTGTTTGGTCGCGATGCTTCCGAAGTCAGCAAACGTACTTCCGTGATCGTGCTCGAAATTACCGATGAAGGTGAATCTCTCGATATCGGTATTATGGTCGATGCGGTGTCAGCAGTGATTGAAATCGGTGCCGAAAAAATCGAACCGGCTCCCAGTTTCGGCACTCCGGTGCGGGCTGAATTTATCGAAGGCTTGGGTAAGCTGGATGAGGGTTTTGTGATTATTCTAAATGCGGAACGGACCTTTTCGTTACGCCAGATGGCGCCGGATCCTCAGACTGAAGCCTGAATTGACTCTCGACCCAATGCCTAATTTATGGTGCAAGCAAAATGGAATTAAATGGAATCAGCGATCTTGAATTTGCCACGATCCGGGACTTTATTTTTCAGAAAGCCGGAATATCGCTTACCCCATCCAAAAAAGCGCTGGTCTGCAGCCGTTTGTTTAAACGCGTGCAGGCCAATAAGCTCGATTCCTATGGTGCGTATTTTGAGCTGATTAAATCGGGCGTGCATCCGGCGGAACAGCAGATGGCCATCAATTTGCTGACCACCAATGAAACCTATTTTTTCCGTGAACCCAAACATTTCGACATGCTCACGGAAATTGCCGAAAAAGCTGATCGCGGCCGTACCTTCCGCGTCTGGAGTGCCGCCTGCTCCACCGGCGAAGAAGTCTACACGATAGCCATGACACTGGCCGACATGACCCGCCTGGGGCGCGCGCCCAAATGGGAAGTGCGCGGCTCCGACATCAGTACCCGGGTGCTCGATGCCGCTCGCTTGGGACATTATTCGTTTGATCGCACCGAAGATATTCCGCAGGAATTTTTAAAGCGCTATTGTCTGTGCGGCACCGGCCCCTATGAAGGCACTCTGCTGATGGACTCGTCGCTGCGCGACAAAGCCGAATTTGCCCAGATTAATCTGATTGAGCCCTTGCCGCAACTAGTTCCATTTGATGTCATCTTCTTGCGCAATGTATTGATCTACTTCGATCCACCAGTAAAGCGTAAGGTGGTGACGCAGTTGCTGGCCAATTTAACGCCGGAAGGCGTACTCTTTGTCGGCATGGCCGAAACGCTCAATGGCCTCATTGAAGGTCTGGTGACGGTCGGTCCGGGTGCTTATCGTCTGGAGCGCCGCAAATGACCATGCACAGTTTTAATGATCTGGCAGCGCGGGAAATTTTCCTCAATCCGGGCGAAATCGGTTGTGGCTTCAAAAATGAAGTATTCGGCACCCTGCTGGGTTCCTGTGTGGCCATTACGCTGTGGCATCCAAAACGTCGTTTTGGCAGTATCTGTCATTTTGTTTTACCTTCGGTGCCGGATTTTCGCATGGATGACGGCAAATATGGCACCAGTGCCTTTGCCCAGCAAAAAAACGATTTGATCCGCCACGGCGTTAATCTGCGGGAATGTGTGGCCAAAATATTTGGTGGCGGACAAATGTTTTCCAATTCGGGCGCGCAGGATATCGGACTGCGCAACATTACCATGGCACGACAACTCGTCAGTGAAGCAGGTCTGACAATTGCAGCTGAAAACGTTGGCAACGAGGGTTATCGACGTTTATATTTTGACGTCGAAACCGGTGAAGTCTGGGTTAAATTCGATTGGCTTGACAGCGATCAGGAAGATAAAGTGCTATGAGCAATCGTATCAAGGTTTTGATTGTGGACGATTCCGCCGTAGTGCGTCAGGTACTCTCTGGTGTATTGTCGAGCGATCCGCAAATCAACGTCATCGGCACCGCCGCTGACCCGATACTGGCGCAGGAAAAAATGGCCATTGAATGGCCGGACGTGATTGTTCTGGACGTGGAAATGCCGCGCATGGATGGCATCACGTTTTTAAAAAAAATCATGCACGAGCGTCCAACCCGGGTGCTGATTTGCTCGACCCTGACCGAAACCGGAGCAGAAACCACCATGCAGGCGCTCGCTGCCGGTGCGGTTGGCTTTGTCACCAAACCCAAGCTGGGTCTGAAAACCTTTTTGTCCGACTCCTCCGCGGAAATGATCCGCAACGTCAAACAGGCCGCGCAGGCCACGCCACGCAATTTTGGTCGTGGCACCCCGCCGGTGCCATATGCGGATAAAGTGGAAAAGAAATCCACACCATCGTCGATGGCCGAATCATCCAATAAAATTATTGCCATCGGCACTTCTACCGGCGGCACCCAGGCTCTGGAAGTGTTGCTCACGGCCCTGCCAAAATTTTGCCCCGGCATCGTCATCGTGCAACACATGCCGGAAAAATTCACCGCCATGTTTGCCGAACGGCTGAATGGTTTATGTGCCATTGAGGTGCGTGAAGCCAAAAACGGCGACCGGGTCAATATCGGTCGTGCCCTGATTGCTCCGGGTGGAATGCATATGCGCCTCATACGCAGCGGTGCCTTTTTCAATGTCGAAGTGTGCGATGGCCCACCCGTCAATCGGCATAAACCTTCCGTCGATGTGCTCTTCAAATCGGTGTCCGGTGTAGCGCGTGATAATGCCCTGGGCATCATCATGACCGGCATGGGTGACGATGGTGCTCGCGGACTGCGTGAAATGCATGATGTCGGTTCGGCCACCATTGCCCAGGATGAAGCCAGTTGTGTGGTCTTTGGTATGCCAAAGGAAGCCATCAAGCTCGGCGGGGTGGACCAGATATTACCTTTGAATCAGATTGCCGCTGAAATCAAAAAATTCTCGCAGGAGCATTAAGCTGTAACACTAATCGCCGTTTTTTGCTCCAAGAAGCAGCAACAAGGATGTCAAGTCTATGCCAGCAGCAAAACTTCCAGCCACAGAAAGCGAACGTCTGCGTTCGCTGCGTGCGCTCAATATTCTGGATACACTTCCGGAAGAGGAGTTTGACGCACTGGTCAACACCGCAGCAATCATTTGTCAGGTGCCAATTTCTGCCATCAGTCTGGTCGATACCGACCGGCAGTGGTTTAAGTCTGTCGTCGGTCTGCCAGGGGTTACCGAAACTGCGCGCAATCTGGCCTTTTGCGCCTACACCATCCTCGAAGATGGCATCCTTGAGGTGCCGGATGCCCAGCAAGATCCACGCTTTGTTGATAATCTGCTGGTCACAGCGGATCCAAAAATTCGCTTCTATGCCGGTGCGCCCCTGCGTCTGAGTGACGGCACCCATGTTGGTGCCTTGTGCGTGATTGATCGCCAACCACGTCAGCTGGAACCTTATCAACGTGATGCCTTGAAACATTTATCCCGTGCCATCAGCATTGCCCTGGAATCACGCCGAGCCTCGCAGGAACTCATCCTCAGTCAGGACAGATTGTTGCGCCACTTTGATATGGCTCCGGTGATGATGCATTCGATTGATCCGGAGGGCGTGCTGGTGTCTGTCAATGCGCGCTGGCTGACTACACTGGGATATAGCCGCGAAGAAGTGTTGGGAAAATATTCACGCGATTTTTTAACCGCGGAATCGCATCAGCGTGCCATCCAAGACATTCTGCCGCAGTTTTACAGCACTGGTCGTTGCGATAACGTCCCTTATCAAATGGTATGCAAATCAGGAAAAATCATCGATGTACTGTTATCAGGTACATTTGAAAAAGATCAAAACGGCAAATACTACAGCGTCGCAGTGATGGAAAATATCACCGCCAAAACGGAAGCCATGCGCGCCACCAACAGCCTGCTCGATGCGGTGAAATCGCAGTTTATTGTCTCGATCACCGATGCACAGGGCAAGTTTATCGAAGTCAATGACGCTTTCTGCCAGATCACCGGTTACAGCCGGGAAGAATTAAAACATCAGAGTCACCAGATACTCCATTCCGCCGCCAACTCCCCCGAACTGTTTACCGCCATGTGGCAACAGATCAGCTCCGGCCGTTCATGGCGTGGCGAAATCTGTGATAAAAACAAGGCGGGACATTTATATTGGGTCGACTGTTCCATCTCGCCGTTGTTTGATGACCATGATCAGATTGAACGCTATATTGCTTTCAGTGTCGATATCACCGAGCGGATTGAGCAAAGCAAAATCATGCAAACCGCCTCGGAGCGCATGATGCTGGCCACCAACAGCGGTGGTATTGGCGTATGGGATTATGACGCCGTCACCGGGGCACTTAACTGGGATGGCTGGATGTACCGTTTATATGGCATGCAAAATGCCATTGAATTGGGCGCATACGAATTATGGGGCGATGACAGCTCGAAACTGGAATCTGAGGCTCAGCAGCAGATTGCCATGGATTATCCCATGTGGGTTCGCCATTTGCATCCGCAAGACCGTGAACGCGCCACCGCCAGTATTCAAAGTGCGCTCGATGGTGATGCGGAATTTAATACCGAATTCCGTATCATCTGGCCCGACGGCAGCATCCACAGCTTACGTGCCACCGGCGTGGTTTCGCACGATCAACGCGGCAAGGCTATCCGTATGGTGGGTGCTAACTGGGATGTTACTCCGCTGCGCGAGCTCAGTACCCAGCTGGCAGAAAACACTGAAAAGCTGCGCTTCAATGAGGAGCGATTTAATCTCGCCGTGTATGGAGCCAATGATGGTTTGTGGGATCGTGATTTGGTCAATGGCACCATTTATTATTCACCTCGCTGGAAATCCATGCTCGGATATGAAGAAGATGAATTGCCCAATGAAGTTTCCACCTGGGATAACCAGGTTCATCCGGAAGATAAAATCCGGGTTATACGCAGTGTCGACGCCTGCATCAGTTCCAACACCAACCGCTTCAGCAATGAATACCGTATGCGTCATAAAGACGGGCATTATGTCTGGGTACTTGATCGCGGATTGATTCAGCGTGATAGCCATGGAAATCCAACTCGCTTCATTGGTTTTCATACCGACATCAGTGAACAGAAGCAGGTGGAGCGTTTAAAAAGCGAATTCATTTCCACTGTCAGTCATGAACTGCGCACCCCGCTGACCTCGATTTCCGCTTCTCTTGGTTTGCTCGAAGCCGGTGTGTTTGGTGAGTTACCATCCAAAGCCTTGGGACTGGTAAATATCGCCAGTAAAAACAGCAAACGCCTTATTACTTTGGTGAATGACATTCTGGATATGGAAAAACTGTTGTCGGGGAAATCAATATTCCGCAGTGATGAAATTGATATGAATGAATTGATTAACCAATCCATCGTCATGAATGCCGAATACGCCGCTTCGTATGGCGCTCATTTTGAATTTAATGCCCAACCGAAGTTGACCGCAGCCCTTGGTGATCATGACCGACTAATGCAGGTCTTGGCCAATCTGATGTCGAATGCAGCCAAATTTACCCCGCCAGGACAAGCGGTTCATATTCGCCTCATGGAAGCAGGTCGGTTCCTCAAGGTTGAAGTGCAGGATCATGGTCCTGGTGTGCCAATGGAATTCCGGCCGCGGATTTTTTCCGAATTTGCTCAGGCGGACAGTGGTGACACCCGCAAACAGGGCGGTACCGGGTTGGGCTTAAATATCACCAAAAAACTGGTGTCCCGAATGGATGGTGAGATTGGTTATGAAACGGAATTGGGCTGTGGATCAACCTTTTGGTTCACCATTCCACTGGCCTTGCCGCATTCCGACATCTTATTGACGTTACCATCGGTTGAATAAAGAAAATCACACCATGCCCAACGTCCCCAATTCTGCACGCCGATGTTGCCTGTTCATCTTTATTGCGCTGAGCTATTTTACCGCCGGCAAACTGGGATTGTTATTGGCCATCCCGCCGGGATTCTCTTCCGCCATTTTTCCTTCTTCCGGCATTGCCTTAGCTGCCTTGCTGCTATGCGGTCAACGACAGTGGCCCGGGGTTTTTCTGGGTTCGCTGGTGCTCAATCTGACGACAATGGACAGTTTATTTTCCCCGATGAGCCATGCCGGTCTGACTGCCTGTTGCATTGCCAGCGGTTCGACCTTGCAGGCCCTGGCTGGCGGCGCACTGATCCGCCGTTTTGTTGGTTTTCCGAATGATCTGACGGAACAATTTTCCATCCTTAAATTCTATATTTTGGGTGGCCCGGTCAGCTGCCTGATCAGTGCCAGCATCGGGTTAACGACCCTGTATTTATCGGGCGTGGTTACTCCACAGTCCATTCCCTTTAACTGGACCAACTGGTGGATAGGCGACATGATCGGTGTGTTCATCACCGTGCCGGTTATTTTTTGTTTTTTTGCTCATCCAAGAGAATTATGGCGACGACGCGTGAGTTCGGTGTTACCCCTGCTTTGCTTTAGTTTTTCCGCTGTGGTGCTGCTGTTTTTTACTGTCAGTACCTGGGAGATTTATCAGCAACGGGATGAATTCAAGGATATTACCAACACCATCAGCACCTCCATGCGCAATAAGATGCAGCTATATTCCTCTTTGCTGGAATCAAATGAACGCTTTGTGTCCAGCTCCAGCCAGTTGTCACGGGCCCAGTTTTCTATATTTAATGCGCCGCTGATTGCCCATTATCCTGGCATTCAGGCGATGTCATGGCTTCCGCTAATCAAAGCGGCTGACCGACTGAAGCTGGAGTCGCAGGCGCAACAGGAAGGTTTTCCCGGCTTTCAGTTGCGTCAGCGTGATACGCATAATCAAATGGTCCCGGTAACGCGCCGGGATGACTATGTGCCGATTCTGTTCGTTGAACCTTATCTGTCGAATGAGGCCGTGTTTGGTTTCGATCTTTCCTCAAATGCGCAACGTCTGGCCGCCCTGAGCCAGGCACGCGACACCGGTGCCGAAGTGGCGACCGAACGTATCGAACTGATTCAGGGCGGGGAGCACAAAGCCGGGATTTTACTTATCAAGGCGGTGTATGACAGTGGCGCAGAATTGCAAACCGTAGCCCAGCGACGTTCCCATTTGCGCGGATATGTTTCAGCTGTATTGCGCATGAATACGATTTTTTCTGAGCTTGACACCGAACTGGCGCAAAAAAATATTTCTTTACAGGTGATAGACGAAACCACGGAAACACTCAAGCTTGATCCCGATGCTCATCAAGATATGCTGTTTCAGTTGGCCGACTGGAACAGTACTCTGGCGACTGTCGGCATCGGGCAGAAGGTCAGCGTGCCGGTAGGTGGCCGTAGCTGGCGCCTTGAATTTTTACCCTTGCCCAATTATCTGGTGGCGCATCGCTCGATGCAGGCCTGGGCCATTCTGGCCGGCGGCTTGTTTTTCACCGGATTTTTAGGTTTTATTCTGCTCTTCATTACTGGTCAGTCAGAAAAAGTTCAACGTGAAGTTAAAGATCGCACCAAGGAACTGAGCATCATCATCGACAATGTGGTCGATGGCATTTTAACTGTTGATGGTGAGGGATTGATTCGGTCGTTCAATCCGGCGGCGGCAGCGATCTTTGGCTTTGCCGAACAGGATGTGATTGGCTGCAGTCTGTCGATGTTGCTCTCCGATGCCCACAGTGAAGAGCAGCTCAAGTTTATTAAAGACAGTAGCAGAATCGAAGGTAGCATCACTCTGCTGGCTCGGGTACTTGAAGGTCAGCGCGCTGATGGACGCCTCTTCCCACTCGAATTTGCCATGTCGCGCAGCGTGCAGGCAGATCGACCCATGTTTGTCGCAGTTGTGCGCGACATCACGGAACGAACCCGGATCGAACGCATGAAAAATGAATTTGTTTCCACCGTCAGTCACGAATTGCGTACGCCCTTAACCTCGATTGGTGGAGTCTTGAGTCTGGTGGGTGGCGGAGTCTTGGGGGAGGTGTCTGATGCAGCAAAAAAAATGATTGAAATGGCGAATAAAAATTGCCAGCGCCTGACCACACTTATCAACGATTTACTCGACATCGATAAATTAATCGCCGGGAAAATGGTGCTCAATCTGGAGGTGCAGCCGTTAATGCCGCTCATACAGCAGGCCCTGGATTCGATCAGCGCCTATGGCAAGCAATATAATGTCACCTTTCAGCTGATCAGTCAGGAAAAAGTGCAGGTACAGGTCAATGCCGACCGGATTGTCCAGGTGTTGAATAATTTTCTGTCAAATGCCGCCAAATTTTCACCGTCCGGCGCGCGCATCGATGTTGCGGTCCGGCGGATCACCAAAAACGACAACCAGTTTGTCCGGGTGGAAGTGATCGACTATGGCGCAGGCATTCCAGAAGAATTTCACCCTCGTGTGTTTCAAAAATTTTCGCAGGCGGATTCTTCCGACACCAAGCAAAAAGGTGGCACTGGTCTGGGCTTGGCGATCAGCAAAGAACTCATTGAACGCATGAATGGGATTGTCGGTTTTGACTCTTCTGCCGGGCAGGGAAGTTGTTTCTATTTTGACTTGCCATTGTTGGTTGTTTATTAATTTTTTGGTTCGCTGAAGTCTGTAAAGAACGCGTTGGTAAATAGGAAATTCATTCAAATGGTAACAGCTATACTCCCTCAAATTCGTTGGAGTATTCCATGACTTTACTCGACTTCAGGCTGGTTTAATCTGTTTTGACTACCAGTATAAATAAAAACCCCGATATATAAAGGCCTTCTGGCGGTTTATTGTCAATACATGCAGGAGTATGTATTTTTTAAATCATCCTGATATTTTGTTTGTTTGCGGCAATATTTCGTTAATATTGCTTTCAAGTATTACGAGTTGTCATCAAAATTTCTTTAAAGCATTATATTATGAACGCCGATATAAGATAAACACGGTAGCAAATGTAATTTGATCCGGGTTTTAAGCGATAATAGTAGAAATGCAATTAAAGGATGGTGAATCATGGCTATGCTGTCATTGGAAAAAGCCGCAGCGAAAATTATTTCTGAACTGGAATTAAAACCCTATTCAGTGACCCCGGCTTTGCTGTGCGAATGGACGCGAACTTCCAAAGGGAAAGTCGTCGCTGTGCAGTTGCCGTTTGCCGGCCTGGCGACCAATGATCAGGGGATGGAAGTCACCATACCTTCGGGACGCTATTTTGAATTATCCTCCGAATCCTTGTTTGAACTGGAAATGAAGGACAGTGTCCGCATCACCACTCTGTTTCAGGGCGATGAACATTTTTCTATCGATCCGCCGCTGCAGACACACATTCATCAATTAAAAATCGACAGTAAAAATATCGCCCAGCTGATTGAAACATCCAAATCACTGGAACGGCGTCCTATGCAGTTGCGTCACGAAAATCTGACCGTAGCGGATGAAATTTTTTCTGAAATCGCTGATTCCACTATACATGGCGCCCCTGTGACGAGCAGCCAATTTCCGGCACCCGCCAGTCATGCCGAACCTGCCGCTATGCAGGCAGAACGACAAACCCCGACCGATGTGGCAGTGGAAGACGATAATTCTGTCTGGCCCCTGTATGAGCCCGAAGAAGCTGACACTCTGACCAAAGCTATTTATGGGGTGCTCAAAGAAAAGCACGATCTGAGCGAACCGTTGCCGCCAGTTCGCGATGTGATGAGTTTGTGCAAAATTCAAAATAAATACGGCATTTTGTTTATTGCCAATGAACTGAAATATCTGGATGGCCAGGGTCGGCTGCAAACTGCCAATGCAGAAAATGTCTTGAAACGAATTTCTACCATGACTCATCCAGGATTGTTCCGGCACTAAGCAAAAACGATAAGCAGAGCGGCGCTTAAAACCGCAGCCGTACCCCGAATACCACTCCAAGTCGATTGCTCGCGCCACCCATGCCGGAATCAGCAAATTGCAACACCGTATTGGTGAGCGCGCCCTGATCAATTTCTCCACCTGACAATATGGTGTAATCCAGACTGAAATACATATCAGTATTTTTGGATAAACTGTAATCGACCAGAGCGTAGGCGGTGGAAATTTTTCCGTCATTGCCGAGTGAAGATTCATTTTTCACCGAATCAGTCATATAACCGAGCATGTAGTTGGTGGCAGACGTGGCCTGATAGTTGAGCCCGATGGTGGTAACGTCATCGGTGCGACGCAGGGTATTGGCGGCATTGCTCAATAAACTGGTGTTGGCCAGTGCGCCACCGTGACTGTCGGTGCTGAAGCCTGAATCGCGCTGGGCGCGGAAATAATTTAAAAACACCGTGGTGGCATCAAACTGCCATGCACCACCCAGGCCGGCCATAGTGGCCGCACGTGCATTGGCATCGACCGAGCGTTGCACAAACACCCCGACACTCAACGGTTTTTCGCTGTAAATCAGCCCCAGTCCACTGGTGCTGCCGAGTAAATCGGAATCCGTCTGACCACCCGGGGAATATTGGACTTCCGCTTTGAGCGGCCCCCAGGAATTGGTGTATTTCAGGGTATGATCAAAGCGCACACCCACCAAAAAAAGTTGCCAGGCATTTTCAGGTAAATTGCCCATTCCCAGTGGATCGTAATTTCCCAGCAGATCAAATGCCACACCGTACTGACGGCCAACATCAAGCTCACCCCAGGTGGTATTTTTCAAGCCTACATATGCCTGACGGCCAAATAATTGCCCCTGCTGATCGCTGCTGCCATTATTGCTGAGAAATCCCATTTCCAGTGCAAACACGGCCGAAGTGGCATCGTCGATCTGTTCTGTTCCTTTAAATCCCAGGCGCGATCCCTGCAACACACCCTGTTCCATACCTATCCTGTTGCCACGACTGCCATCCGGATTGATTTCATTATCGCTGGACCGGATCATTGTATCGAAGACGCCATACACGGAGACATCAGATTGCGCACACGCGCTGCCGGTGATGAAAGCAGCGCTAAAAATGGCAGCTGGAATCAGGTGTTTCATGATGTCCCTTTGAGAAATAAAAAAAGGTTAGGTATCCGGTGACAGAAAAAGTTCAGAGTTGTGAAAAATAAATCACAAAATAATATCGGTCTATTAGTGATTCTGCGGAGATGGGAAGAGAGCGTGAAAATTTGTAGGGTGTCACGCCAAAGGCGTAATACACCAGATCGTAAAGTATTCTGCTGAGCAATGATAACTAAGGGATTTCCCTAATGCAGTTTATTTCCGCGCGGAAATAAACTGTGTTTGCCGATACCCGGCGATGACCGAGAGGAAATGATTATGTTACCTATGAATGCCATGCACAAAAGCGCACCATGTCGTGCCACGTTGATGATTTCGCAGCATCGTGAACACAATATGGTTCTTGCTCACACCACCAATGAAAAGGTCAGGTCCTATCTGCTCAATGGCACCAATACCGCCCATGATTGTCTGGATTTAGAATCGGATGGATTGCGTTATCGACAAGTACGTCGAAACATCGACTGGAATTGCGCCCTTTATCTGAGGCAGCATCCGCATGCAACCAAAAGTTTTGGGATGGTTTCGAATTTCAATGCCATGGGCTTAAAGCATAACGGTTATGGCCACAGTCTGGAGCTGGCGCACACTGCCTTTGTGCATCTGAAAAAATGTGGTGTGCATCCGATAGCGCTGTGCCAGTCAACCATAGGAAAGCATCATCTGGTGGTGATTGGTATGCATGAGGATGCGAATTGGCAAAACATGCAAACCTGGGGCGCTGACGCCGTTATTTGCGATCCCTGGGCCAACAAGGTCTATCCGGTAGCGCAATTTACAGAAATGCAGTTGGAAAAAAATGCTGTCAGATATCCCGCCGGGGATTATGCCCAGCATGACTGTCAAACAGCGTGCAATACTTACCAGATTAGAGGTGGAAACAGCGCCCAAAAGTTTCCACCTTAGTGTGTCACCATCCGGTGTTTTAGCCGGGGGTATCTGGAGTGATTTATATGGA
>CAIOYD010000025.1 GCA_903862415.1 uncultured Oxalobacteraceae bacterium
CTTCTTATTTCGTAAATGATGTCCATATAAATCACTCCAGATACCCCCGGCTAAAACACCGGATGGTGACACACTAAGGTGGAAACTTTTGGGCGCTGTTTCCACCTCTAATCTGGTAAGTATTGCACGCTGTTTGACAGTGCGGAAGGGCGTGCTGCGGTCATGATGGACTCTCAGGAATTAAAATCGGGCCGGGAAATTGAGTTCGGCGCTAAAACCATGCGGATGACGCGTGGCCAGACTCAGCTGTGCATCGTCTGCAAAAATTAACTGCAACCGTTCACGCAGGTTGCTTAATCCCGTGCCTAAACCTTTACTCGCGTGCTTAGCGTGGGCATCTTGTGCAAGACCGATACCTGTGTCACTGACCTGCGCCAGACAGCGACCGTCTTTGAGTCGCACGGCAACATCAATCCGCCCACCCTCTTCACTCGGATCAATGCCGTGACGCACCGCATTTTCCACCAATGTCAGCAAGGTCATCGGCGGGCATTGAATCTGTACGGCGGCATCATCCATCCGGATAGAAAACTGCAACCGGTCTGGCATACGCATATGCATCAGTTCGAGATAGGCGCGCACCAATTCCAATTCTTTACCCAGCGTGGACGTGGCCTCATTGAGCGTCGGCACGGCCGCGCGCAAGTAAGCGATCAGGCTATTCAACACGGCAGATGCCTGCGGTGATCCGGAGTCCACCAATTCACGTACATTCGCCAGCGTATTGAAGAGGAAATGCGGCTCTACCTGTGCCTGCAACAAACGCAGGCGCGAATCAAGCGCATCGCGGGCAAATTCACTGCGCTCCAACTCCAGCGACAGCGACAGTCTTTGTGCCTGACCACTGATATGACGATACAACGCAGACATGGCAATCCATGGTGAAACTAACAGCCCGGCAGCGTTCAGAAGACCAAAGCCGAGCAGTTTTTTTTCATCCAGCGACCATACCATCGGGTTTGAAAACGTGGTCGCCGAATAAATACATATCGTCGCCAATGGCACCACGAGGGCGACTGCCGCCACCTGCAACACCCAGCGTGCCAACCAGGACGGCATGCGTTGCGGCCAGCGTTCAACCACACCAAAAATGAATAATTGGCACAAGCCAACGAAGAGCAGCCGGAACAAAAGCAAGGCCCATGAGGCTTCAAAAATGGGCAGCCAGATGAGGCCAACAGCCACACTGACCAGCACCACGACACGCACACGCCGCCAACCGAACAGTGGTTGCGGCTCAGACACAGAAGGAGATGACACGGCATCATTCATGATTGACTCATTTCACTGCAGCAGAAATGAGCGAGTGTATACTGCCTGACAATCCTTGGGCATTTACATCGACAGACCACGCGCTGGGCTGGCTGGGATACGATATACAGGGATGAAACGCAGCACTCACAATCAGCGCGCGGCCAGGCGCACAAACCCATCCGCACTCCAGCCTTCACTTCCCACGCCGTGATGCACAAAAAATAATCCGTCGGGATCGTATTTCTTTTTAACCGACTGCAGTCTGGGATAATTGGCTCCCCAGAACGCCTGCTGCCAGTGCGGGTTGAAATAATTACTTTCTGAAACGTAGGAACCTGGTCGGGGAACGATACGGGTCAGTGGCTGCATGGCCAGATCAATGCGCTGAGCATCGCGACTGGCCGCCTGGGTATCGATGGCAGCATCCGGTTGTCCGGCATAGGCGGGCTTTTCACCATCAGCGATAATAATCAGGGCAAAGGCATTTGCAGCAGCAGGATTGGTTGCCGTAGCCTGAGCTGCCTCGATGGCTTCAGGTGGTGCACCGGCCAATCCTTTGTTGAATTGCATGTCCAGTTTTTTGTGGCGACTGCTTTGATACAGCGCCTCAACTAGTTGCCTGCGCTGTGCTGTTTTGAGCAGTGACTGCGGCATCCAGATAGAGTCGTAACCGTGCAGATAAACACCGACCTGCCCCTGATCACCGGACCACCAGCCGTAATAGCTGGGTGAACCTGGTCGCTGATCGGGAATCATCGAACTGTTTCCTTCCACATTCCACCATCCCCGCGCCTTCCAGGCTCCGGCACCTAGTTCATCAACAATCGTCAAGTCTTGCGCTGAGGTGCGCACCCAGTCAAAAAAGGGTTGCCAGTCCTGCTGGGCAGCGTGCTCATCGAGCCCCTGACATACCATGGAAATTTCCAGCGTATTGTCCGGCCCCAGATGGACTTGTTCGCCCCAATGCGGATTAAACAGATGCCCGGCATAAAACTGCATGAAATGATCGATTAAACGGTGATACGCCGCGTCGGAATTGGCTTTGATTTTTCCCCAGGCTGCGCCAAAGTACTCTGGCAATGCATGGGTGCGCAGCGTCACTTTGGTCACCACTCCCCAACTGCCACCACCACCGCCTTTCAAAGCCCAGAATAAATCGGCATGGGTATGCGCATTCACTATCCGCACCTCACCATCGGCAGTGACGATTTCGGCTTCCAGTAATCCGGACGCCACGGAACCAAAACCCTTGGAAAAACTGCCGTAACCGCCACTTTGAATTAATCCTGCCACACCCACATCGGTACATCCACCACCTTGCACATAGCGTCCCGCCTCAGCAACCACCGCGTGATACATATCTATCCAGAGCGCCCCGGCTCCGGCAGTCACGGCGGGCACCGGCGCATCCACCCCTTCGCCACCCCGGGCAACAAACTGATCGTGCAGACTGACCTGTTTCATGGCACGGGTCCAGATCAGCAGGGAGTCGGGTGCATTTGAGGTTCCCTGATAACTGTGACCGGTTCCCTTAACGACCAGGCGCAAGTTGTGTTGACGGGCAAAGTTGACACCAGCGACCACATCGGCCGTCGTTTGTGCTTTGATTGCATACACACTCGGCGCGGGTTTCCAGGCATTCAACCAACCGGAAACCTGAGTGCCGCCAGGCTGATCACCCAGATAAAATGGATTGTGCATATGGCTGACGACGTCAGAACACGCTTCGCCTTCCGGTTGCGCAACGCAAGCACCAAACAAGGCGGGCACGGCGAGTAAATTACCATGCACTGCCTGCTTTAATTCTGACCATACCGCTTCCGATGGCCAGTTCACATCGCCCGGCCGGACACGGCTTTTGCCTGCAACCGCCATAGCGGCAACGGCTTTGCTGATGATAGAAGCATTCAACCCGGCAGACAGCGACAGGGCCCCACTCCAACGTAAAAATGATCTGCGCTGCATTTGGTTCTCCGGAAATAAAGTTACTTCGGTTTTATTTAGTATGTTCAGCTCGACTATTGCGAATACCAAGATGCGTTCAATTAAAACACCAGATCTAATGAATTATTATTCATTGCTCTTGGATCCGGCGTATACGCGAAATGATCGCGATACAGGTAACTGGTATGTGAGCGTACCAGATTAGGGCGAGATAAATTCGGTGTAATAAATCTTGCGATAACTTCAGGCCGATTCCATTGATCCGGTTCAATGACAGCAATACCGACACCTTCCAAACTCTGTTTTTTAACTGTTTCCCAATCGACAGGCTTACGCTCAGCATGTTCCAGCAAAGGCGTCATTTCCATTGCCTCAACTACCGAATCATCGAGTTCAATAAGGTCATTATCTCTCACGGCGGGCGACTGGGCTGGATGACGAGCATCAGATTGCACTAAACCTGCAACAACGCCAGTTTCAAACACGTTTTGCCTTGCCTCCAATACAATAACATGTTTTTTAAGGGCAGCGAGCCGGGCTAATCCCGCATTTGCTTCTGCCTGAGTAAATCGGCAATCGTCCATCAGTGCCAAAAAATCATCTTCAGAAATATTGTTAATCCTGGCGATGATATCGGTATCGAGCACAGGCGGCAGCCACACCCCTCGCAATGCACGATCTCTATCTACCGTGCTATGCGGATGCTCAATATACGAGCCACCACAGATATCATTGTCAATTGATTTCACTTCACGGCGTTCTGGATTGATTCTGTAATTCGCTCCGTGGCGATCACCCTGGCCTGTTAATGCATCTATTATTTGTAACTCAATGGAACGTTTAACTATCACCGGATCAGAAAAGAGCTGTTCTACATCCATTGACGATGCATAGTTGGCGCCAGTCTGGCCTTGAGCTTCTTTTAATCCGTAATACCATGTTCCGTCATATTTAAAAAATTTGGTTTCTGGAACAACATCAAATCCCAACAACTGACTGCAGCGAAAAGTAAAAAATGAACGCAATCCAAACTTGGGGGCATGCGGATCTATGTTGGATACATGTGATGCTATTTGAGGAATGACTCCATATTGCACCATAGGTTTACAAAAAAATTTTTCGCCAGTATTAATGCATTCAAGGACAAGTAACTTTGCACCTCTCTCATACACTTGCCGACAATTTTCAGGGAAAATTATGTCATCTGAATTAAGTTCTCTTGGCATAAAAGAAGGCGGGTACTTTTTTAACACCACCATCCCCAATTTATTGGCAAACACCGTATCATATTCCGCATATAACTCAGGAAAATCTTGTACATCTTTTGAAAGTGCTGCCAAAAAATCGGTGAGCGTTTGATATTGATCCAGTTCCAGCACTGCATCATCAAGACCAAGCTGAACATGTCCATTGACTTCACTGACCGTTATCGTACTGCCTTTAAAATCTAAAAACAACTTCTGGCTTCCCGGATCGCCTTCAATGTCACCCTCACTCTGAGCGTTTAGTGCCTTACAGGCAAAAGCGGCGAAATCAATTTTCTTGGCCCGCATGTTATGCAGGGAATATAGTTTATAAGCTCCTACTGCCACGCCCACACTCAAAAATCCCAACACCCCCAAAGCAACCTTGGTTGACTCCAATGTTTTATAGTCGGCAGCACGAATCAGCATGGACTTGCCTGAAACATCTTGAGTACAGGCACGATTAAACGTAGTTATTGTCAGGTGATGCATGTTTTTTCCTTTTCGGGTTGAGATTAACGTGCGAAACTGTAACCACACTCAACATTGAACTCTACTGTTAGCTATACCTATTGCCAATTCCGTGGCGATCTGGTTTAAATTTTTCAGCAACGAACCAGCCGTGATCGCTTAAATTTAATTTCATCGTGACCGCAATCTACAAGGTGGGAAGCCAAGTTATGAATTCCAATTCTGACGAACACATTCCAAAAGTACACGACTCTGAGCGCAACAAGTTGGGGGTCCACCCTGAGGTGATTAAACTCGGGTTCGTGAGTTTGCTCACCGATCTGAGTTCTGAGATGATTTTTGCCGTGTTTGCGGTTTTTTTCACTACCGTTGCCGGTGCTTCGGCAGCCTTGTTGGGAGTGGTGGAAGGCTGTGCTGATTTTTCTGCCTCGTCCTTAAACTATTTCGCTGGCTGGTTATCCGACCGCACCGGAAAACGCAAAATCTTCGCTCTGGCCGGATATACCTTCTCGACGCTGGCCAAACTCATTTTGATCGTCAGCAGTTCTGTTGTTGGCTTGAGTGTGTTTCGTGTGGTTGAGCGGCTGGGAAAAAGCTTTCGTGGCCCACCACGAGATGCCTGGCTTGCGGCCGTGGCTGACAAACAGACCCGTGGTTATTCCTTCGGCGTGCATAAGGCACTCGATAAAACCGGTGCCATCCTCGGCCCGCTGGTCGCTTACGGCTTGCTTTGGTGGTTGGGAGAGGGCGCTGCTACTTTCCGTACTTTATTCTGGGTCGCACTGATCCCTGCGTTGCTGAGCATCGTGGTGCTGAATCGGGTCAACGAACGCGCTGGCAAGCCGCATCCGCGTGAAAACCTGGCCCACAGCTGGGCAATTTTAAGCCCAGCTTTCAAGCGCTACCTTGCCACGGCTGGAATTTTTTCACTGGCTTACTTCAGTTACAGCTTTTTGCTGTTGCGCGCCCACACGCTAGGCTTTGACGTCAAAGAAATCGTTTTGCTGTACGCTCTTTCCAACATTGCCTGTGTTCTCGCTGCACCACTGACGGGCAAACTGGGCGATCATATTGGACGCTCGCGCATCATCCTGTTGAGTTACCTGATTTATCTGTTAATGAGTCTGGGGTTCGCTTTTGCAAGTAGTCAATGGCAAATCATCGTTTTGTTCGTGGTTTATGGTGTGTTCTATTCGATCGACGAAGCACAAAGCAAAGCCTTCATCGCCGATCTCGAACACGAACGGCGCGCTTCGGCCATCGGCATGTATAACTTCGTCACCGGGATCATCTACCTGCCCGCCTCGATGATCGCCGGCGCATTATGGTTATTCCATCCGGCGGCCGCTTTTATTGTGGCAGCCTTCATCACGTCTCTGGCGATGGCCAGCTTCGTCATTTTGCGACCGGACCGGTATTTCCACTTGTAAGGTCGATGAAATTACTTGACCCTGTAGCTGCTACGGGGTATTTAATGATTGCTTACTTATCCTCTGGAACACCGTCATGGCACAACATAATCACGCTCATCACGAACCTCACGATCATGATCATGCACATCATGACCACGACCATGATCACGATCACCACCACGGCCACGGACATGGTCATCATGTGCATGCGCCCAAAGATTTTGGTAAGGCGTTTCTGATTGGCATTGTGCTCAATACCGGCTTCGTTATCGCTGAAGTTATCTACGGCATTCTCGGCAATTCGATCGCCCTGCTCGCCGACGCCGGGCACAACCTGAGCGATGTGCTGGGTTTATTGCTTGCATGGGGGGCGAGCATCCTGGTGAAAAAAATTCCCTCAACCAAGTTTACCTACGGTTTGCGCAGCACCTCAATTCTGGCGGCCTTAATTAATGCCGCCTTACTCTTATTTGTCACCGGCGGCATTGCCTGGGAAGCATTATTGCGATTTAATCAACCAACCGAGGTCAATGGTATTACCGTCATTATTGTGGCCACACTGGGGATAGCCATTAATCTGGGCACCGCCTTGCTGTTTATGTCAGGCAGCAAGGGCGACCTGAATGTACGCGCTGCGTTCACCCATATGCTGGGCGACGCCGCCATTTCTGCCGGTGTGGTGGTCGCGGGTATCATTATTATGTTTACTGGCTGGCAATGGTTGGATCCGGCAGTCAGTCTGGTGATCTCTGCACTGGTAATTATGGGAACCTGGGGTTTGCTGCGCGACTCAACCAATCTGGCCTTGCATGGTGTTCCCGAAGGCATCAATGCCGATACAGTGCGACAGTATCTCGCTTCGCATGACGGTGTGACCGAAGTGCATGATTTGCATATCTGGGGGATGAGTACGACAGAGACCGCCCTGACCGCACATTTGGTGATGCCAGCCGGCTATCCGGGGGATCAATTCCGCATCAAATTATGTGCTGCACTGCAAAATCAATTTAAAATTGCCCACTGCACCATTCAAATTGAGTTGGCTGACACCGAACATGCCTGTGAATTAGCCCCGGCGCACCTTGTTTAACATCGTTTAACATTCTTCAACTTACCACTGCCGGCAAATTCATCTATCCTGTATCAGGGTGCGTCATCATCATGGCGTGTTTTTTTACTATGACGAGGTAGCCGGCAATGTGTGAGCAGCAGAATGGCATAGTAATAGGTGGGAATATCACACGCTTATTCTGTCACGTCTGCACCTCCGTAATTATCTTTTTTGCAATTAATATTCCCTGTCCCGGAACTGTCTTTGTCTCTGAAAAAGCGCAGTTAAAAGCCGTCACCGTGATTGAAAATTATCCCTACAGCTTTGTTGACAAGGGGGTTATTCAGGGCTTGGGGATTGATGTCATGACCATTCTGGCGGACCGCGCTGGTTTTGAGCTCAGCATTGAGGCGCAGCCGGCGACACGAGCATTAATATCTGCTAAAACTCTGGCGTCGGTATTGGTGCTCAATCTGGCCAAAACTCCCGAAAGAGAACCACTGTACTATTGGATCGGGCCAGTTTCCAGTTCAGACGTCTGGCTGTACAAATTTAAGAGTCGTCGTGATGTGCAGGTACGCAGCATGGAGGATGTCAAACACTATCTGGTCGGTGTAGCCATCAGCGACGCCACCATCCCGGTGCTGCAACAATATGGCATCCGCTTTGATGTTGCCCCTTCGGATTTGTCCAATTGCAGGAAATTCAAAATTGGACGCTTTGAATTAATTACCGTGAATCCGAAAGCCATCCGTGAATTTCTGAGTGCCTGCGGCATAGAGGCAGATCAGGTGGAGCAACTGATCAAATTCCCTCTCGATAATTCAATCTATTTTGGCTTAAGCAAACACACCCCCATTGAGGTGGTGAATAAACTCAACACCGAAATGGAGGGCATGAAAAAAGATCAGACGCTCTACAAAATCAACAGTAAATGGAAAATTTACTAGTCCGGCTTGTGTATGCGGCGGCGGACAAAATCAATATGCTCTTTCAGCACAAAAGCATGTTCGGCAAAAGTTAGTGGCAATTTGGCCTGCCGTACCTTCTCTTCAATTTGATCGAGCTGTTTGATCACCGCCGCAATATCTACCCCGGTGGCCTGATCACGCAACTGAGTTTCCAGAAAACTCAATTCACCATACCAGCGATAAATCTGTCGACGGATGCGCCAATTATAAATTTGCGGTACGGCACGTACCACCGGAACCAGCACGGCTAACAGCGGAATAAGTACCAGCGCTGCACGGTCGATCAAAGTCGCCAGCCAGAAAGGCAAATAGCGCTGCAACAGTGGCGGGCCGGATTTGTAATAATGTTCAGCTTCCTTACTCAGTTCCAGATCTACATCTTTGGCCGAAGGAAATTCGTTGGCCGAATGCAGCAGGCCAGCAGAAGCATGGGTTTCATGCATGGCTTTCATCAACAGTGTAATGAGTGCCGGATGGACGCCCTCACGTGCTGCCAGCGTGGTAGTGGTGGCCAGCAGAGTCAGATCCTGTGCCGGCAAATTGCGACGCAAATCAATCAGGCCGTGCGGTATATGCAATTCATGCAAATAAGGAAAATGCCGGACAATAGCGGCAGCCTGATCCAGATCAAGGATACGAACTTGGGGATCGGCAGCGAGCTGTCTGACGATAGCCGAATCTGGTTCGCCAATAAAAAATACCGCATCCAGCTTGCCGGACAATAATTGCGCTGCCGCTTCATCGCGACCCACTGCCTGTAGTTTGCTGTTGTCGGCAGTCACACCACTGGCCGCCAGCAGGCGGGTGGCCAGCAGTTTAGTGCCAGAACCTTCGTGGCCAATCCCGAGTCGCTTGCCGGCCAGGTCAGCAAAACGTGTGAGCGGCTGTTTGTTGCGATAAAACACCCACAGCGGTTCATACGAAATACTGCCCAGGGAGACCGGATCCACTTCTGCATCGCTGGCGGTTTCATTGAGACCATCCTGCAAGAAGCCCAGATCGACATCAGTATTCGGGTCCCGCAGCTGCAAATGATTATCGAGTGCGCCGTTAGAGGGGCGTATCACCAGCTGAATGCCATCTTCGGCCAGAATTTCCTGATAGCTTTTGGCGAAATCCTGATACGAACTATCTTCGGTTCCTGCCATAATCACCAACCGGTGCGGAGGTGCCGGATCGATATAGTGATAGGCAATCCAGGAAGCGGCCAGCGCCAGAACCAGAATCGGCAGAATTGACCAGACAGCGTCGCGGAATAATTGCCGCGTTGAACGGAATTTAAATTTTGACATGACTTCCCTGAACATCATCATACGCATTCAATAAAATACCCCGATAGCGGCGGTGATAAATGACCGCCACTCCAGCCAACAACAGCACCAGCACAATCAGATCGAATAATTTGGAGCCGCCATGATCAACAAACGGCAGCGAACTTGATGCCATGGTGGCAGCATTCAAACCGCGGTCATAGGTTGCTCCGATTACCTGTTCGCCATCGTTGATGGAATTGGTCAGATACAAGCCTTTGGTGCCCCCGTGATGCAGCGTCATATGATTGTCGCGCCAGACAAACGACAGACGGCTCTCACCGACGTTGACGGTACCAACCACATGACCGGCGCTGTTAATGCCGGTCGCAAAGCTGTCACCCTGACCGATGCGCGCACCCAGATCCACCATGCCCTGCGCAGAATACATAAACGCATGCCATTGATGTTGCGCCGTTTCTGCGGCGCCGACAATCACACCGCTGTCATTAATCGACGTGGCGGTACTTGAGCGACCACCGAGCGTACCCAGATCAACCATGCCGTGCACCGGGTCATACAAAAAGGCATGACGATAACCGTTAGCCAGCGTCGCGGCTCCGACTACCTGTCCTTTGTTATTCATGCCGCTGGCATAACTGATTTTTCCGCCCAACGTTCCGAGGTCGGTAAGACTGCCGGAGGAATGGTACAGAAATGCATGCCAGTCGCCATTGACGGTATCGGCAAAGCCGACAGCCTCGCCCAGATTGTTGAGTGCTTCACCGTGACTGTTGGTGCCGCCGAGTGTACCGATTTCATGCATGCCACTGCTGCGGTTATACAGAAAGGCACGCCAGCTGCCATCGGATTTGTTGGCCGAACCGATGATGTCACCCTCACTGTTGATGTGTCGGGCTTCACTGTCTTTGCCGCCGAGAGTGCCAATTTGGATCAGTTGACCATGTTCAAAAAAAACCGCCTGCTGATTGCCTGCGTTATCGATGACCACCCCGGCTACCTGACCTTTGGTATTCATGTCGTAGGCAATCGATTCGCCCTTGGCTGCGGGCTGCATGTCGAGGGAATGCGTAGCCGCCTGTGCCAGACCAGCGGATAAAATGAGCAGTAAAAAAGGGGAATGAAGGTAACGGTGCATAGCCTGCCCTGATCAATGTGATGAATCTGCTACTGCCAGTAAAGCAGTGCCTTTCAAGGACGATAATTTAGCACGCATAGCCTGACTGCTCGTAAATTATTTCAGCAAAATGCGTTGTACCTGTAACTTCAGAGCGGGTAAAATTTCAGCCGCAAACCAGTCGTTTTTTTTCAGCCAGATATTGTTACGTGGGCTGGGATGTGGCAAAGGTAAGAGCTGCGGCCAGTGTTGTTGCCACTCCTGCACATTTTGGGTCACACTGTTTTTTTGATGTTCCGGCGGCAGATGCCAGCCCTGGGCATATTGGCCGATCACGAGCGTGAGTTCAATCTGGGGCAATTGTGCCAACAACTGTTTACGCCATTGCGTGGCGCATTCTTTGCGTGGCGGTAAATCACCGGATTTGCCGGTACCGGGAAAACAAAATCCCATCGGCAGCAAGGCGATGCGGCTGGGATCATAAAATACGTCTTTGCTAATACCCATCCATTCGCGCAAGCGATCTCCGCTGGCATCATCAAACGGGATGCCACTTTGATGTACCTTGTTGCCCGGCGCCTGACCGGCGATCAGAATCCGGGCCTGACGATGCGCCTGCAACACCGGTCTGGGTCCCTGGGGCAAATGCTCCGCACACAGGGTGCAGGCGCGTACCTGGGTTAACAACTGGTCCAGTTTTGACATGGTGACTCCTGTACTAAGCAAGCGCAGATATAACAAAACGGGAGAGCAAATCCTCTCCCGTTGACGTCAACTTGAAAATTATAATTCAGACGGTTTTTTATTGGCGATGGTTTTCCAGTTGGTGTTGCCATCATTGATGCGACCGGATACATTTTGCAGCCAGATGGAGCGGATTTTGGCATCCAGATTCAAATACAACTTGCCATCGACAATATCAAACTGTTCCGGATCAGCGACAAACTTTTTGCTCACCGATACGCCGTAGGCGCAATAACCACCAAATTGCGGCAGAAATTTTTCCGGGCTGGCAATAAACAGTTTTTTATTATCTTCGGTGGCAAATAAATAGGTCGTGCCATTGACTTCAGCCACATGGTGACCGTTACCGCGCTGTGGTTTTTCCTGAGTATAGTACGAAGTCAGATCATACCCGCCAGCACCGACAATATTGTCAGAGGCAGCGTCAGCAAAGCTGGGTGTGGCGCTGAGCAGTGCAATCACAGCGGCGAGGGAAAACAGGGCTTTTTTAATGATATTCATGGTATTTCTCCGTAAGTGGACAGGTCAGGTAATTAAACAGCGAGTTCTAAAGTAACGACAGGAAAATCAATCTTGGTGCGGGCGACATTGTTGGTGTAATTGGTCAGAGTGGTGGCAACGACATTGGCAATGATTTCCAGCAGGTCAGCTTCGTTTAAACCCTGGGCCTTGAACTGATCCAGACTGTCCGGAGTAACATGACCACGCTGTTCCACCAGCGCTTTCACATACGCGGCAATGGCAGCAGCACGGCCTTCACCAGCCGACGCTGTGCGGGCAGCAAGCAATTCTTGCGGATTCAAACCGGCATTTTTACCCAGCAGCGTATGAGCGCTGACACAGTATTGGCAGCTATTGGCTTGCGATGTTGCCAGCGCAATGATTTCACGTTCTGCTGCGGTGAGCGTACCTGCGCCGATGGTTTGATTGAGTCCCAGCAAACTGTTGAGCGCCGTTGGCGATTTGGCCAGAGTAGCGAACAAATTAGGAATCATGCCGATTTGTGCTTTGACGGCGGTTAAGGTAGCCGCAGTGGCTGAATCGGCTTGGTCTAAGGTTAATGCAGTAATATAGGTCATGACAGTTCCTTGTAAGTAGATCTCTCGGGTTGAGCGACAGGACAGAGAATAAGCTATACTAAAGTACGATTGTTAAACAAAAGTCCTAATTTATAAGCGTATCGTCCAAATGTCACTAGATCCACTCACGCCCTTACTTACCCACTTCAAAGCCCAGGCCCGGCTGTTTTACTCTGGCAACCTGTGCGGCGATGTCACTTTTGGTGACGAATCCGGTACCGGTTTTCTGCATCTGTTGCGCGCCGGCACCATCACCATGCAGGATGCCACGGGCTATTCCGTGACGCTGGATGAACCTACACTGGTATTTTATTCCCGGCCACTGCAACACTGGTTTCATCCCGACCCGCACAATGGTGCCGATCTGGTCTGTGCTTCGATGCGCTTTGAGCACAAAGCCTTCAATCCCATCCTGTTTGCCTTGCCAGAACGGTTTCAGTGTAGGCTAAGCGCATTAAAAGGCGCAGATACTTTACTGAGCCTGTTATTTAATGAAGCCTTTGATGACAGGCCGGGGCGTCAGGAAGTGCTCGACCGGCTGTTTGAAGTGTTATTAATCGATGTCTTACGTATCGTACTGGCCCAGCCGGATGCCGCGCCGGGTTTATTCCGCAGTCTGCTGCATCCGCAACTCAGCAAGGCTCTGGCGGCGATTCACGCGGATCCAACCCAGAACTGGTCACTCGATGCTCTGGCTCAACTGGCCGGTATGTCACGCAGCAGTTTTGCCAGTGCGTTTAAAAACGAGGTTGGCGATTCGCCGGGAAATTATCTGACACGCTGGCGCATGACCTTAGCACAGGCGCTGATCCGCGAAGGTGTGCCCTTAAAACTGGTGGCCGAACGGGTCGGTTATGCCAGTCAGGCCGGATTTTTACGCGCCTTTAAAATCGTCATCGGTACTTCGCCTGCGGAATGGCGCAATGGGATTTAACCTGCGCCAGGAAAGAGCCGTTTATCCCAGACCACCGGAGTCGGCTCTGACACTTGCAGAAGGGGGAAACATCAACCGTAATGAGTTCATGCGTGAGCGGTACGCGTCCGATTAATTAAAATCTGTGTTTTCCCAAAAGTCTTTATACTATTAAAAAAACAATGAAAATCCTGTTTCTGACAAAAAAACGGCAAAGTTTCATATTTGAACTTTGCCGTACCTGAATACCTTACCTGAATAACTATTTTTTAGCTGCAATCATCTGATCCACTTTGGCTTCTAGTGTCGACAGCGGCATGCTGCCTTCGCCGATCACCACTGCATGGAATTCGGGCAGGCTGAATTTGTCGCCCAGTGCCAGTTCTGCACGATGACGCAGTTCGGCAATTTTCATGGCGCCGATTTTATAACCCAAGGCCTGACCCGGCCAGGCCATATAACGCTCGGTCGCGTTTTTGGCTTCAGCAGGGGTAAAGCCCAGGGTATCCTGCATATACTTAATCGACTGCTCTCTGGTCCAGCCTTTGGCATGCATCCCGGTATCGACCACCAGACGCACAGAGCGCAGCAGTTCCAGTTGCAGATTGCCAAACGCTTGCAGTGGATCCTCATACAAACCGAGTTCTTTACCCAGTGATTCCGCATACAGTGCCCAGCCTTCTATGTAGGCATTGTTGCCACCAAAGCGGCGGAATTTTGGCAAGGGTAATTCTTGTTGCAACGCCAGCTGGAAATGATGTCCCGGACGACCTTCATGCAAAAACAAGGTGGTGATGCCGGCGCTGTTGTACTTGGTCGGATCATTGATCACGGCCCAGAAGATGCCCGGACGGCTGCCATCAGCGCTTGGTGGCGAATAATGCGCCGATGCGGTAGCACGGGTTAATTCCGGCTCGGGATGCACTTCCAGTTTCGCTTTGGGAATCAGGGTAAATAGTGCCGGGAGTTTACTGTCCAGACTGGCATTGAGTTTTTCATACGCCGCCAGAATTTCCTGTTCCGATTTAAATGGATAAAACTGTGGCTGCTCGCGCACCCAGGCAGGCAAACCGGCCGGAGCGCCGGTATAACCCAATTTTTCACCCAGCTGGGCAAACTGTTGCTGAATTCGCGCCACTTCTTGCAAGCCGATGGCATGGATCTGTTCCGGCGTCATGTTGGTGGTGGTCTGCGCTGCGACATAGGCCCGATACCAGCCTTCCCCATGTGGCAATGCACCCCAACCCGTGGTGCTGCGTGAAGCCGGTAAATACTCATTCTGCAAAAAGGTGCTGAATTTTTTCAGTGCCGGGGTAAGTTGCTGTGCAATCACCTCGTGATAGTCGTGCGTGAGGCGACGTTTTTCCTGAGCAGAAAATGTTGCCGGAAAATGCCGGATCGGACTGTAATAAATACTGTCCTCTGGATGATCAGTAATTAATTTCTGGTATTGCGGCAGCAGCGAGGTGGTCAGCGCCTGTGGCAGCACCACACCGGTGTTGATACCGACGCGCATGTTGGCCGCAGCCTGCTTCATCCAGCCGGGCAATTGCTTAACCCGATTCAAAAAGGCGCGATATTGTTTAGGTGTAGTAATGACCTGGGCGCTTTCTCCACTGGCCAGATTGGCGATATTCACCGGCATGCTGTCCATCTGATTTAACGGCAACAGGTAGTCGGGGAAGGTTTCAAGCGAGAGCGCACTGGCTAATTCGGCGCTCAGAATTTCATCATTGGTGCGATCCATCTCGCTGAGCTGAGCAACATCGATTTGTTGCAGACGTTTTGAGAAAAGGTGGTATTGGGCATACAGACGGGCGCTGTTTTTGGGCGCGATGCTCATGCCGATCTGGTCGTCATAGCGGTTGTCACCAAAAAAAGTCGCTGCGACCGGATTAAACCGCGCATTGAATTCGTAATAGTCCTGCATGATTTTCTCAAGCTGACGATGCGCGACAGGTTCGCCCGCGGTTGTGATTGTAGTTGCCGCAGCGGCACCCTGGGTCAGTCCAAATAAAACGGCGCTGCACAGCAGCACTAGCGATTGCTTCATAAAATCTCCTTGTTGTTTTAGCTAAACGGCGCGCTCATGTGTGCACGCGGTTTGGCAGCAACGCACACCTTACCGAACTTTTGCGTCAGAAGCAATCAAAGAAAACACACGCGCAAAAGCTGTTCTTGCCCTATGATGAGGTTTGCAGCGCATTCCCTATAAAGTGACTCTATGGACCGTTTCGACTTTAGCTATTCGCCCTATGAAATCCTCACCGTACCCGAACGGGCCGGTTTGCAGGCGGCGGTGGATTTAATGTTTTTCGATGATGAAGCCGTCATCATCGACAGCGGCAAACCGATCCCGTTTTTATATGTGGTGATTAAGGGTCTGGTGCGTGAAGTCAATCCGGATAACGAAGTCGTCGGCCTGTACCATCCCCGGGACACCTTTGAAGCCCGTGGTCTGATTGAAGGCCACAGTCCCAACCGGTTTATCGTGCAGGAACAGGCACTGGTGTACACCATACCCAAAGCCACCGTAACTGAGCTGATCCATGCCAATCCGCGTTTTGGGGCCTATTTTTACAGCAGCGTGGCCGATAAACTGGCCGATATGGCGCACACCAAAGGTGCCAAAGAAGTCGAAAGTCTGATCACCGCCAAAGTGCGTGATGCCTATCGCAACAATGCCATTTGGCTGGACAGTTCGGCCACCATTCTTGACGCCGCACAAACCATGAAAACCGGCAAGAGTAAATCGATTCTGGTGCGTCATGATGACACCGTTGGCATCTTCACCGAATCCGCCTTGCGCGACATTGTCATTGCCGGTGTTGCGTCATCCGATTCGATACACGCGTGGACGCAATTTCAGCTGATTTCCTGCGACATCGAAGATTATGTATTTAATGCCCTGTTGCGCATGACCAAATATAAGATTCAGCGGGTGGTAGTGACAGAAAATGGTCAGCCTATCGGCGCGCTTGAACAAATCGATGTGCTGGCCTATTTTTCGCATCACACCCACTTAATTGCCCAACGACTTGAGCGCGCCAAAAATGTCGATGAGCTCGTGGCGATTGCCGATCAGATGACACAGTCGATCCAGATTTTGCGCAGCAACGGCATGCGCGCACAGCAACTGGCACAATTGACGCAAGTACTCAATACCAGTCTGTTTGAAAAAACCTGGCGCCTGCTGGCACCCCCTTCCCTGCTGGAAAACAGCTGTCTGCTGGTGATGGGCTCCGAAGGTCGCGGCGAACAAATTCTGAAAACCGATCAGGACAATGCGCTGCTCATGCGCGACACGGTGGATCTGGAACTGGCACAACACACCTGCGATGAGTTTTCACGCGCACTCGCGCGCCTGGGATACCCGCCCTGCAACGGCAAGATCATGGTCAACAATCCAGAATGGCGTAAAACCATCTCGGAATTTAAAGAAACCGTGTATCAGTGGTGCCATGCACCGGCGGGTGACTCGATGATGAAACTGGGGATTTTTATCGATGCCAAAGCGGTTGCCGGCGATGAAAAACTTTTGCTGGAATTAAAAGAACAGCTTAATCGGATTTTCACCGATGATGCCGGTCGGCTGGGGCAGTTTGCCCGTGCCATCGATTTGTTTGACAGCCAGAGTCGCGGCTTTTTTGCCAATCTGCTCAACCGTCGCGCCCACATGGATATTAAAAAAATGGGTATCTTTCCGGTGGTGCACGGCATCCGCGCCCTGAGTTTGCAGGCACGTCTGACTGAAACCAATACCTTTGAGCGCATCAATCGCTTAACCCAGACTGGCGTCATCGATGCTGCCCTGTCGCGCGATCTGGCCGAAGCACTCAATTTTTTAATGGATTTGCGACTCGATGCCGGTCTGGCGAATATCGCCGTCTGCGCACTCGGGAATAATCAGAATCAGGTGGATATGCAAACCCTGACGACGCTCGAGCGCGACCTGCTCAAAGTCGCCCTGCAGGTAGTTAAACGCTTTAAAACCATGATCCATCAACATTTTCACCTGGGCAGTTTTTAATGTTGGCCTATGTCCGCCGCGCCTGGGCACGTCATCAGCTCAACGATCCTGCCTGGCAGGGTTTGTTTGAGGAACCTGCCGGTGAATGCGTCAGCATCGACTGTGAAACCACCAGCCTGAATGTCAAAAGTGCTGAAATTCTGTCCATCGGCGCAGTCAAAATCCGCGGCAATCAGATTCTCACCAGTGAGTCCTTTTACGTACTGGTCAAGCCTGAAGGCATAATGGAAGCGAGCAACGTCAAAATTCATGGTTTGCGCCCAAGGGATGTATCGACTGGCATGCCGGTGGCCGAAGCACTGGTTTTGCTGCTCGACTTTATCGGCGGCAGGCCCCTGATTGGTTACTACCTGGAATATGACATTCGTTTGATCAACCGTTATCTGAAGCCGCTCATCGGTATTGGTTTGCCGAATCGTGCCATTGAAGTCTCTGGCATCTATTACGACCAGGAACTCAAACACCATCCGGATGGCTATGTCGATTTAAGCATGAAGGCGATTTTTGACAAACTCCAGCTGCCGGATTTGCCGCGCCATGATGCACTCAATGATGCTATCAATGTGGCGCTGATGTATGTGATGCTGCAGGCCAGAAAAAAATAATGTCGCGATGACTAAAACACCGATCTTAATTTGGCATTTTCACCGTGACAATGGCTTGATATTCTTTGGTTTTTTTTAACGCTAGCAGCGCTTTGTTAAAACGGCGCAGCGCCGGTTGCATGTGCATGGATTTTGGAAACGCCAGATATTCCCAGTCGGTAATGAGAGGATAAGTCACGATGGCCAGCTGGTTTTGATTTTCCTGAATAAATGGATCAGATTTGGCCGCGTGGGCAATATACGACTGGCCTAAAATAGCCACATCGATTCTGCCTATTAGCAGTTTTTTTACTCTTATTACCGGACTGGCATCCGGATCAATGGTGTAGATTTTATCTTCCACGGCCTGATCAAAACCGCCGGAAAAACTGGCACCCTGCGGCAAGCCAAAAATTTTGCCCTGAAAATCCCTGGCACTGCGAAATTCAGCGGCACGTTGTTTGAGTACAGTTAATTCCACCGCATTTTTAAATAGTGGTTCGGAAAAATCAAACTCCAACTTGCGCTTTTCGGTACGGCTAAAATTGACGATGCCACCATGACCTTCGGTGGCTTCACTGATGGCCCGTTTCCACGGCAATAAAATCAATTTGTAAGTGTCTCCGGTGTCTTGTGACAACCGTTGCAGCAAGACCGCAACGATGCCAGCCGGTTTGCCATCGGCCAGATAGATTTGCGGAGGAAACGCTTCCGCGCTGTAAATGATCAACTCTTCTGAATGTGCACCAACCGCCACGAAAGCGGCTATGAAAAACAAGCTGCACAATCTGACAAAACGGGACATGAAGGAATCCTGCTGGTAAAAATAACTCTGCATATTGGCATGTCTGTTCTATTAGCGCAAGTTGGACAAAGAACTTTTCTGAATCCCATCTCAGAATAACTATTCAACGGATTGTTCGTTCACTTGATTGACCTCAACCATGTCAGTTGGAACGCATTTTCTTCATTTGGGGGATGAGATTGATAAAATGCCTTAGTTGAACGTTTGTTTTTGAAAAATCGTCCGGCAATGACCGAATGAGCTGTTTTGCCAAATCATGTTTCACATCAAGATAGTCATCGCTGATCGAAAGAATGGCTCCCAGGACGCCTTTGGACGCTTCAAAATGATTGAACTCTCTGTCCAGGGTTTGTTTATTCCAGATTATCGGGCACAATTTTATTTTTGCGCCTGTCAGATTGGTCGTGGGTGTAAACTGTACTTCCGACAGATCCGCATCCTTCCAAGTGATCTCGCTCAGATTGGTTCCTGTCAGATTAACTCCCGTCATTTTGCAGCTATCTAACTTCGCACCAGTAAGATTAGCATCCGTTAAATCCGTCTCGACCAGTATGGCTATCTTCAGATTGACCCTTGTCAGATCAGCCGAATTTAGTTTCGCCTGCACCAATGTTGCCGCTGTAAGATTCGCTTCCGAAAAATCTGCCTGCACACATTTAGCCATACTCAAATTGGCCGTTTCCAGAACTGCTTTTTTTGCGCTGCAATGAGTCAGGTCGGCTGATTCCAGACTGGCAGAAATTAAAATGGACTCATCCAGGCAAACTCCCTCCCCACTGACTCTGGTCAAATTGGCGTCCTCGAGATTGGCACGAAACAAATCCATCTCGGTTAAATTGCTGGCGCTTAAATTGGCCCAGTTCAAATTGGCACCGCTCAGGTTACTGTGTCTTAAGTTTGCATTCGCCAAATTCGAGTTCATTAATTTGGCGCCTTGAAAACTGGTTTCTTCCAACCTGGAAAATGCCAGATTAGTTGCAATCAAATTCGCGTCATCTGCATTTTGTTTGGAAAAATCCAGCCGGTATAAATCCTTTCCACTCCAGTCCACCGTCTTTAATTGCTTGGCATGGGCCGTTACCCATTGCTGTGTTACACGCCCAAAAATATCCACATCGGGTATGTGAATCGTGATGACCTGAGTTGCATCCTCCAGACTCAAGTCTATCGGATAGCATCCTATGATGTGGCGTGATTCATCAGGATATCCTGGTCGATAATCAGCTTCTTCAAAGTAATTCAGCACAGCCTCATCAGTATTAACTAAACTGTTTATGGCAAAATCCTGCAGATCGTCAAACGTGCTGAAGTTAGTATTAAACGGCTCTTCACCATTGTGTTGCAATTGCAGTTTTGGTTGACCATCTATATCGACCAGACTGATCCTGAGTTGAATATCTAAGGTGGGAATATCAATGCGAAATGGGAAAATTAGCTTTGCGGCTGGCATAGTGGCGATAAGCTTAAACAACAAAACCAATCCCTGCTTTTCCGCCCTCGAATGCAAAGCCCTCACTATTTCAGACAGTCCCAATGAAAATACACCGTAAATACAGCGCTTGAAGATTTTCTGGGGTGTATTAATGCCAATGATGCCCTTTGACAACGCCGTCTCTGGCGATTCAAACATCGTCCTGTGTAATGTTTTCTCAGAAATTCCCTGAATAAGTGACATCATTCATTCCTTAAATTGCCATTTGCACGAAAAATTGGAACTAATTTAAAGCAGAAATTCCTTATCCAACATACTGGATACCACCTAAATTGACATGGAAAATACTTTACGGCGCCCTTCAGACACAAATCGATTTCAAATATTGACCAGCATAAAACATATCTTGTTCAATTGCACGGCGCACCGCACTGCCATCACGTCGCTCCAGTGCTGCCATGACATCATCGTGGGCATCATTCAATTTTTGAGCGAAGCGCGGGTCTTCAAATAACTGGTTGGAAATTGGACCAACTTTAAGCCACACGGTTTCAATGAGCTCCAGCAGCATGGGTGAACCACTGGCACGGTACAGCAGGGTATGAAACACTTCATTCGCTTCCAGATACGCCTTGGCATCGCCTGCGGCAATGGCGGCGATCATCTGACGGTTTAATTCGGCCATCTGCGACATCCCGGCAGCACTCATGCGATAGGTGCCCAGCTCGGCAGCATGACCTTCGAGTAAAATCCGTGTTTGCAGAATATCATCAAACTGGGCTTTGTTGAGCTTGGGTACAATCACACCACAATTGGGAATGTTAACCAGAGCGCCTTCGGCAGCCAGACGCTGCAGCGCGGCACGAACCGGCATCACACTCACACCGAGTTCCTGCGCCAGCTGACGGATTTTGAGACGCTCGCCGGGCAAAAATCGCCCGACCGTGAGCCACTGATGTAGCGTCTGGTAGGTTTTATCCTGCAAGGTAGCAAACACTTCAGTCATATCACCTCAATCCACCAATAATTGTAAACATGCGTCAAAGGCCACCAAAAACTGATCAATCCCGGTCGTGGTGGTTTGCGGGCAAACCAGCATCATATTATGAAACGGCGTAATCAGCATGCCGCGATTGAGCAAAAACAGGTGGATGATTTTTTCCAGATCACTGTCGAGAATTTTCTCCGCTTCGCTGCCATTGAGCGGTGTTGTGCGGGTAAACTGAAATTCAGTCCGGGCACCAACCTGGGTTACACACCATGGCAACTGATGCCGGGCAATCACCCGTCGCAATCCTTGGGCCAGATAATCGGCTAATTCAAACATGGTGGCATAGGCGGCGTCTGTCATGACCTCGGCCAGATTGGCACGCATCGCCGCCATGGTCAGCATGTTGGCTGTCAGGGTGGTGCCGACACCGGAATGTCCCGGTGGCGCCTGACGTTTGGCCAGCTCTACCCGGGTTGCCACGGCCTCACTAAATCCATATACAGCACAGGGAACACCGCCCGCTACCGGTTTTCCCAGCACCAGGGCATCGGGCTGTAAACCATGACGCACAGCGTAACCGCCGGGCCCGGAACTGATGGTATGGGTTTCATCGAGCACCAGCAAGGTTCCATAGCGCTGAATAATTTTTTGCGCTTCCGCCCAGTATCCTTCCTGCGGCAACACCATACCGATATTGGTCATCACCGGTTCGGCCAGCACACAGGCCACATCGCCGGCTTTGAGAGCGTGTTCCAGCGCCGCCAGATCATTGAATTCTACTACCACGGTATTGGCGGTTAAGTCAGTCACCTGGCCGAGCAGACTGTCACGCTGACGCGGCTGACCATCCACCAGGTCAACAAACACATCATCGACAGTGCCGTGATAACAGCCATTGAAAATCAGAATTTTTGAACGTCCGGTAGCTGCCCGCAGCCAGCGCAGCACAAAGCGGTTGGCGTCTGACGCACTGAGGGCAAACTGCCACACCGGCAAAGCAAAGCGCCGCGCCAGCTCAGTCGCCACCCAGACAGCTTCTTCCGAGGCCATCATAGCGGTGTAGCCCTTGCTGGCCTGCTGCATCAGTGCACTGGCGACTGCTGCCGGTGCATGACCAAACATGGCGCCGGTATCGCCGAGACAAAAATCGACATAGCTGTGACCATCGGCATCAATTACCTGTGCACCGCTGGCCTGATTGACGGTCAGACTGAATGGCGTCGACCAGTCTGTCATCCAGTGTAATGGCACGCCGAACAGCATATGTCTGGCCGCCTGTGCTGCCAGTGCCTGCGAGCGTGGATTGTTGTCCGCAAACGTGGCACGTTCACGCAGCCGCATTGCCTGCGCCTTGTCCCAGTTGATACCGGTGCGTGTGGCGGGTTGAGTTAACGTTGTCATTTGTTTTTATATAAGTAAAGTAAGTTGAAAAATATAATTATTTAAATCTCGATTGCTCAATATCACACCAGCAGCATTAAATGTTCACGTTCCCATGAACTGATGACGCGGCTGTAGGTGGCAAATTCGAGTTCTTTGACTTCACAGAATGCTTTGACAAACAGTTCACCCAGAATCTCTCCCAGCGGTGCACAGTCGCGCATGCGGCCGATGGCATCTTCCAGATTACGTGGCAATTCATCTTCGATATGTTCGGCACCCAAATCGGTCGCTGCAGAGGGTGTCAATCCATTGATCATGCCGAGATAACCGCAGGCCAGGGTCGCTGCCATGGCCAGATACGGATTCACATCCACACCCGGTACACGATTTTCAATCCGGCGATTCACCGGTCCGGAATTGGGAATGCGAATACCGCAGGTGCGGTTATCGTAACCCCAGCGTACATTGGTCGGCGCGGACATAAAGCGTGACAGCCGACGGTAAGAATTGACATACGGTGCAAACATCAACATGGCTTGCGGGACAAACTTTTCCAGTCCGGCCAGATAATTAAAAAACAGTGTGCTGGCACTGCCATCCGGATTGGAGAAAATATTTTCGCCGCTGTGCTCATCTACGATACTTTGATGTATGTGCATGGCGCTGCCTGGTTCCTGCTCCATCGGCTTAGCCATGAAAGTGGCAAAAATGCCGTGCCGCAGCGCGGTTTCGCGTACCGCTCGTTTAAACAAAAACACCCGGTCAGCCAATTCCAGCGGATCGCCATGGGAAAAATTAATTTCCATCTGTCCGGCACCGGCTTCATGAATCAAGGTTTCCACGCCGAGTTGATGGGCATTGCAAAAGCTCGACAATTCCAGAAAAAACGGATCAAAATCATTAACCGCATCAATTGAATACGACTGCCGTCCGGATTCGGATTTACCACTGCGTCCGAGTGGTGGTGTCAAAGGTTCATGCGGATTGCTGTTACGTGCCACCAGATAGAATTCCATTTCTGGCGCTACCACGGGTTTCCAGCCACGTTCGCCATACAAATTGAGTACCCGACGCAACACCGCACGCGGCGACAATTCCACCGCGCTGCCATCAAAATTCTGACAATCATGAATCACCAGCGCGACTGATTCAGCCGCCCACGGCACGATGCGCACAGTATCCACATCCGGCACACAAATCATGTCGGGGTCGGTCGGGCCGACATAGGGATCGTTATGCGGCTGCTCGCCGTTGACGGTATTGAGTAACACGCTTTTCGGCAAACGCATTTCTCCGGCCGATAAAAACAAATCGCGCGGCAGAATTTTGCCACGGGCGATACCGGTCATATCGGAAATCACACATTCCACTTCGTGGATGTTATGCGCTTTTAAAAAGTCGGCCATGGTTTGTGGCGTGTGGGGCATGAAGTATCTCGCTGTGAACTGAACAGCGCTCACTATATCACATAAATGTGATCACATTTATGTGTGAATGTGCGATAAATCCTACAAATTGAGGCTTTTATATTGAAACAGCTAATTATTTGATCACATACTTGTGTTCTCTTAGTTCCAGTGTGTTGCTGAGTGCGCAAAAAAAACGCCCGTCATGGGCGTTTTTTTTGCGACTGAATGGCGATGGTAATTCAGGATTGTTCAGCCAATAAATACTGTTGCAGTTTTTTTGTCACCATAGGCACCGTCAGCATGGTGCTGCCGATGGCCATAATTAACAGTGCCGTGAAGGCATCCGGCGTGATGATTTTTTTATCCAGCAACACATTACAAAAGATGATCATAATCAGCGCCTTGGTTTGCAGCAGCCAGCCTATGATGCTGGCTTCGCCTTTTTTCCAGTGCAAAATTTTGCCGGCAATACGGATACCGGCGAGCTTACCCACGACAGCAGCCACCAATAACAGTGCTGCAGCCATGAGTACATTGACGCCACCTGTCTGCCAGTGGGTTTTTAAACCCGTGCTGAGAAAAAATACCGGCATCATGCTCATGAGTACAAAAAAGCGCAATTGATCCAATTCTTTCTGATCAAACCAGTCCGCATCCATCACCACGCCGGCCAGAAAAGCACCGACCATAAAGTGCAGTCCCGACCAGTCCGCCACATAGGCACACAGCGCCAACCAGATAAACGTGACATGCCAGCGGTCCATGGAGCCAAGTTTGCGCATCAGACGGCGGAAGGCATAGCTGGCCAGTGCAAAGCCGATGAGGAAAATACTTTGCCGCCCGACCCGGTTCCAATCCATCAGAATCAGTGCCAACACGCCCCAGATGGCGACATCATCCAGACTGGCATAACGCAAAATGCGTCGTCCCAGCGGTTCACGCAACAGATGCAATTTTTCCATCAGCAACAGCAAAATCGGCAAGGCAGTCACTGCGCACGACATCCCGATGGCCAGCACAAATTGCCAGCGATTGCCGGCTGCACCCATCCAGTCATTGCTCCAGGCCAGCATCAGCATGGCGGCCACGCTGCCAAACAACAAGGGCACACCCAGCGCCAGCCCGGCGGTAATGCTACTCTCACGTCGATATTCCCACAGCTGTTTCAAATCCAGTTCGATACCGGCAATGAGTACAAAAATCATCACGGACCACCACGCCAGTCCGTTAAGCGCGCCAACCACGTCATGATTAAACACCAGGCTGAAATAGCCGGGGAAATAGGCTCCCAGTATGCCTGGTCCCAACACGATGCCGGCGATGATTTGCACCACCACCAGAGGTGCGACAAATTCGGTTTTCATCAGGCGCCAAATCAAATACGGAACTGAAAAAATAATCGTCATGGCGATTAAAAACAGTTCCGTAACATTCATACCAGTGTTCATTGACAGCCTTGTTTATCGTTTTTATTGGGAATAAAAAAACCCGGAAGAAATTACTCTTCCGAGCTTAAAATTTGCAGGGTGGGTTAGCAATAAATGTAACCCGGCGTCCGGTCAATAAACAATAACATAATTATTGAACGAATTGGTGGATTATGCCTGCGGCTAACCCACCCTGCCAAATCAACTACAGAGCCAATCTACATCAGAAACGTGAACCAAAAATCAGACCAGCTGTCATCGGTGCCATGTATTGCGCCTGCCAGACCACATTGCCGCCGGTGGATTGCTGTGCCATAGCCATGGTTCTGACGTTCGCATTTTCTACGTTACGTACATACGCTTCCAGGTACCAGCCTTTATTGGCTGCGTAACGCATGGCCAGGTCAGTACGTGTATACGCTTTTTGCTGGTCGCCAGCATTGCCTGCGGTGTTGTTGGCATTGTCGCCAGCGGCTACCGAAGTATTGGCGCCACCGTTAAACACGCTTAACCAGCTTGAGGTTTCATAATGCAGGCTCACCCGTGGCGTCAATGTGCCTTGATCCAGATGCAATGCATGTTCGTACTGCACTGTGGTGCTGAACTTCGGTGCATGCGGCATTCTGTTGCCGGTAATGCTTTCGCCATTCACACCGCCACCTGCACCACCATGAATCATGATCTGGCTGTAATCGTTACTGCCGGCGAGCAAAGTACCTAACTTGGCCGTAGGAATATAGCTGGCCACGATTTGCAGACGGTCATTTGGAGTCAGTTTAGCAGCGAGTTCGGATTCAAAACCAACGATGCTGGTGGTGTCCTTAACGTTATAAATAGCCAGTGACTGCGTGCCGTTAGGCAGTTGCACCGCGCTGGCGATCTGATAACCCTTGAAGGCTTCATCATAGATGGCATTGTTCCATTTGACTGAACCGCCGAGGAAGGTATTTTTGGTACCCAACTCATAGTTCATAATGGTTTCCGGAGCAAACATCCCTGCAGGTCCTAACGAAGCGCCACCATCTTGCAAACCACCGGATTTGTAACCGGTAGAAGCACTGACATACAACAGACTCGTCGGGCTCAGGTCAAAACTTGCTTTAGCCAGCCAGGTCAGTTTTTGATCGCTGAAGGTACCCTGGTTATTGTTATACGAAACAATACCCGAAGCCGCCTGACCTATCGGATAACCCATGTTGTAGTTGCTGTTAATGTTGGTGCTTGGTTGTACTGGTTCAGTCAGGAGGCTGTTGGAAGCAAAATCATTACCGCCATTGTTGGCCTTGTCATCACGGGTAAAGCGCAGGCCGCCGGTGAGATGGGTTGCGTCATTCACATTCCAGGTTTCCTGGGTGAATACCGCTTTGGAGGTGCTGATTTCTTGCGGTTGAATAAACACACCCTGCCAGCCGATGGTGCCTTGAGTGGTGCCGTTTTGCTGATCAATATCAAAGCGGATGCTGTTATTTTCACGCGCATAGTACAAACCGACTAACCAGTCGAGTTCATTTTTACCAGTCGATTGCAATTGCAGTTCATTACTGAAGTTGACGTAATGGGAGTTATCAGTATTATCAAATTGCAGACCGCCGCCAGTGGTGTAGCTCGTTGGCAGTACGGCACCGGCGTTTTGATCAAACGTCGAAGCGCCATGGAAATTGCCATAACCGAAGGTGTCGTTCAAACTCATGTGCTCATTCACAGCCCAATCCACCCGGCTGCGCACAGTCAGGGATGAACGGTCAACGGAAGGTGCCTGTTGTGCCAGCACCGACCATAATGGCTGTCCGGCACGTGGATCTTCCATCAGACTGATGTTAGGAGTGCCATGATCAATGAATTTTTCAATCGAAGAAACCCATTTAATCGCAGCAGATGGCTGATACAGATAGCCGACGCGCAAAGCGGTTTGATCCTGGGCATCGTATTTAGGACCAGCGGTAACGAAATCGTTAGGGTTGATCGCCACAAACGGTACCTGTGGTTTACCGGCAGCCAGATTGGCAGCGTTTAAGGCAGCCACGGCGGCTTGCTGGCTGGCCAGTGGAATCGCCGGAGCCTGTTGGAAATTGACATACCCGTCGTGTTGCTGATGGTCAAAGGCAATGCGCAAGGCGGATTCATCGTTGAGCGGAATATTGATCGCGCCCTTGGCACCCAAGGTATTATAAGTACCGTAGTTGGCTTCCACGTTGCCGGAATTATCGCCAATGACTGGCTTGGCGGTCTGATAGTTGACCACACCAACGGTCGAATTTCTGCCCCACAAGGTTCCCTGAGGTCCGCGCAAGACTTCCACGCCGTCCAGATCGTACATCAATGTGGTCGCACCTTCAGCGCGTGGCGAATAGACGCCATCCACAAATGTCGCCACTTCAGGGTCGGCATATTCTGTTTTTGCCTGATCGTTACCAATACCGCGCATGGTCATGGTGATCACACCGTGATCACCTTCTTGCGTTGCTGAAAAACCAGGAACCAAGCTGACGATGTCGAGCACATTCTGTACGTGGGCATTATCAAGATCTTTGGCGCTGATGGCAGTAACAGCCACCGGCGTTTTTTGCAATGAGGTATTGCGTTTAGTGGCAGTAACCACTACTTCAGGAATCGCATTCGAATCGGCTGCCTGCGCCGGTGATACCGCGGCTGGGCTGGTTTGCGCCTGAGCGGCACTGGCCAACAACATCAGGATCGCTACCTGAATCGGTGTGCGCATGGTTTTGCCAGGGACATTTACTCGGTTTTTCATATATCTCCAATTATCATTGTCATTATCAACGGCAGTATACCGATGAATTGATTTTTTTATGAAAACGTTTTCATATTGTTTGAAAACGTTTTCAAGAACTGTTAAAACAGGGACGATCATAGAATCTTATGAAACTAAAAGTCAAACAAAAATCTTTGGATTTTCATTAAATTTAAAATTGTTGCACCATTTTGTTGCTGATTTACGTCGTTTTTCAGGCTTAATTCTCATATTTTGAATAAAAGCGCACCGTTTTGGCAAAAATGCGACATCTTGGCCCGACTTCTTCGGCGCAGTTGCTCACGTCATCACCCGACCCAATTTGCCTTAGACGCGGAAATTGGTTACATTAGCCACACTTTATCTGACGTGACCTGCGTTTCAGACTCGCTTACCCCTTTGCTTTTCACCTGGAAAAATTTTGACCGAAGAACATTATGGAACGCCGCCTTCAACGTTGCTTGACGTAGCGCGTGCCGCTGGCGTATCCGCGAGCACGGTTTCACGCATTTTGAATGGCACGGCCCGAGTATCGGAAAAAAAGCGTCTGGCAGTGCTGTCGGCGATTGAGAAAATGAATTTTGTTCCGAATCAAATGGCACAAAGTCTCAAAAGCGGCCATTCAATGACGATAGGTATTGTGGTTCAGGATATTGCCAGTCCGTTCTTTGATGAAACCCTGCGCGGCATTGATGAGGGCCTCAAAGGCACCGGTTATACCTCGGTAATCGTCAGCGGCCACTGGGATGCTGCCGAAGAAGCTGAACGCATCCAGCTGTTACTGGCCCGCAAAGTCGATGGCATCATTCTGCTGTCTGGTCGAATTTCAGATGACACCGTGATCAAATTTTCTCAGCGCCGCCCGATAGTCTCCACCGGTCGCGATATCCACACCAAAACCGCGCTCGGCTTCAAAATCGACAATGAATACGGTGCCCGCCTGGCGGTGAATCATTTGATCGACCTCGGACACCGGCGCATTGCCTTTGTTTCCGGCCCGCCAAATAACAACGATGCCTGCGAACGCCTCAATGGGTATACCCAGGCCCTGCAGCAGGCCGGTATTGCCATTGACGACAAGCTCATTACCGAGGGTGATTTTCATGAAGCCTGCGGAGTACTGGCCGTTGATCAGCTGCTCTCCAACCGCCAGCAGTTTACCGCCATCTTTGCCGCGAATGATTTGAGTGCTTATGGTGTAAGGTTGGGCCTGTATCGGAAAGGCATACGGGTGCCAGAGGATATTTCTCTCATCGGTTTTGATGATTTACCCGGTTCTGCCTACACTGCACCACCACTGACGACTATCCATCAGCCGATTTACGATATCGGCCGGGTGGCCATCCATGCACTGTTGGCACTCATCCATGGCAAAGCCATCCAAGCGGATGTGCCGCCACTGGAACTGGTAGCACGCGAAACCACCCGACAATTGCGCGGATAATTGGCGCAAATCATTGTCGAAATTTTCATTTCAAACTATTTAATTGACTTCTTTTTGTTGTCAGGGTTTAATACTCGAATTAAATGAAAACGTTTTCAAACGAATACGCTAGCATTACTGGATTCACCAACGGTGTATTACGCTAAGCGTGACACCCTACTTTTACATCGGCAACAAACGAGTGACGGGCGTCAGACCGGTCACCGGATAATGATAACGGGACGAGACAACACCATGCGGCATACCACTACACCCCTGCTTTGGGTTCCTTCAGGCTATTTTACGATGGCACTGACCTATGTCACGCTGACCAGTGTATCGGCCATCATGTTTAAAAATCTCGGTATGGACAATGGCCAGGCGGCGGCTTATGCCAGCTACCTGATTCTTGCCTACACCATCAAACCCCTGTTTGCCCCGCTGGTGGAAATGTATCGCAGCAAAAAATTTTTTGTCCTGTGCGCCCAGATCACTCTCGGCCTGGGCTTTGCTCTCGGCGCGCTGATGCTGGCCTTACCGAATGGTGTGGCACTGCTGATGATCGTCTTCTGGCTGCTATCCTTTGTGGGTGCTACTCAGGATATTGCCTGCGATGGTGTGTATGTCACCTCACTGGATCATAAAACTCAGTCACTGTATTGCGGCATTCAAAGCCTGAGCTGGAACATTGGCCCTATCGTTGCCTCTGGTGGCCTGGTGTATCTCAGTGGCTGGCTGCACAGCACTTATTTTCATCATGATGCCACTGTATTTGGTCCGGACTGGATGGACGCCTGGCGAGTGATTTTTTATATCGTCGCTGCCGTCACGCTGGTCATGTCGGTATGGCACTGGCGCGTCATGCCCGATGGTGCCCGGGTGGAAAATGCCCCGACGTCGATTGCTGCCACCTGGTTTATTCTCAAAGATTCTTTCGTGACTTTTTTTCAGAAACGCGATGTCTGGATGATGGTGGCGTTTGCCTTTCTGTTCCGCCTGTCGATCGGCTTTCTGGAGAAAATCGGCCCGTTTTTTATGGTTGACCCGCTTACTCAGGGCGGACTGGGGCTGTCGAATGAATTGCTGGGCATTATCTATGGCACCTATGGTTTGATCGCCGTGTTGCTGGGTTCGCTGGCCGGTGGATTTTTTGTTGCCCGCCGCGGTCTGAAAGCAACATTGTTTCTGCTGTGCTGTGCGGTCAATATTCCGAATATTACTTTTTTACTGTTGAGTATTTATCAGCCGCATAATTTATTGGTGATCAGCGCCGGTGTGGCAATTGAAAAATTCTTCTTCGGTTTTGGTTCGGTGGGCTTCATGATTTATCTGATGCAGCAGTTAGCCCCGGGTAAATATACCACCACCCATTACGCTTTCGGTACTGGTTTAATGGGTTTGTGCATGATGGTCACTGGGGTGATCAGTGGTCATCTGCAACAGTTGCTCGGTTATGTGAATTATTTTACTTTTGTGATGGCGGCCACCATCCCTTCGTTTCTGGTGACCTGGTTTGCACCGTTTCATCAGCGCGATCAGTCTGAATAATCGGCCAGCACTTCTTTTTGCAGTACTTTCGCCCCCTGTAATTGATCGCAGAATAGTCATCCTGCTGTATTCATTGCCGGCTTTTTATGAAAACGTTTTCAAAAACTTCAATTTCAGAACATTTTATGCCCATTTCGCCACCAACCACATCCTTTCCCGCCACATTTAACTGGGGTGTTGCCACCAGCGCCTATCAAATTGAAGGCGCGGCCGCCGTTGACGGTCGCGGCCCGTCGATCTGGGATACCTTCACTCATACACCAGGAAAAATTATCGATGGCAGCACCGGCGATGTCGCCTGCGATCATTACCATCGCTATACCGAAGATGTGGAGTTGATCGCCAGCCTGAATGTCGACTGTTACCGTTTTTCGATTTCCTGGTCGCGAGTGCAACCGCTGGGTTATGGTGCCTGGAATGAGGCCGGGTTTGACTTTTATTCCCGACTGCTCGATCGTCTGCGTGAAAAAAATATCGCCGCCCATGTGACGCTGTATCACTGGGATTTGCCCCAGGGCTTACAGGATCAGGGTGGCTGGCTCAATCGTCAGACCTGCGTGCATTTTGCCACTTATGCGGCCGAAGTCGCACGCCGCTTCGGCCATCGCGTGGCCAGCATCGCCACCCACAATGAACCGTGGTGCACCGCCAATCTTGGTTATGGCAATGCCCAGTTTGCTCCCGGCGTGGCTGACCCGGCGGCGGCGATTCAGGTTTCGCATCACTTATTGCTCTCACATGGACTGGCCATGCAAGCCATGCGCACCATCGGCGCACCTGCCAGACTGGGCATCGTACTCAATCAATGGACCGCCACACCAGCCACCGATTCGGAAGCGGATCAAGCCATGGCGAAACTGGAATACGCCAGATCGGTACAATGGTTTATGGATCCAATTTTCAAGGGACGTTACCCTGAACTTGCGCTTGAACATATGGATCAGAGGCTGTTTACTGTTTATCCGGATGATCTGGCAACTATTTGTCAGCCCATCGATTTTCTGGGTGTAAATTATTACACACGGGCGTTTTCCAGTGCCGAAGTGCCACCGCGCAAACCCGAAGGCAAGTTGGGTTTTTCCGACATGGGCTGGGAAACTTATCCACAGGGCTTAACTGACTTGCTCGTCGGTCTGCATCAGGAATATACCCTGCCACCGATCTTCATTACCGAAAATGGCATGGCCGTCGCTGATCAGCTTATCGATGGCAAGATTGACGATCAGGCTCGTATCGACTACGTCAGCCGGCATCTGGCGGCGCTGGCCGAAGCCATGCGACTGGGGGTGAATGTACAGGGCTATTTTTACTGGAGTCTGCTGGATAATTTTGAATGGAATTCTGGCTACGCCAAACGCTTTGGTTTAATCTATGTCGATTACCAGACCCAGCAGCGCACCCTCAAAGCCAGTGCGCACTGGTATCGGCATTTTATTGCGACTAATCTGCTCACGAGTGTAGAGGTATGAAAAAAATCAACCGGATTCTGATCGTTGGGGGTGGAACTGCCGGTTGGCTGACGGCCTGCTATCTGGCGCGCGCTCTGAAAAGCTCTCCTGATCAGGGCATGGAAATGACCCTGGTTGAGTCGAAAGAAATCGGTATTATCGGTGTCGGTGAAGGCAGTTTTCCTTCGATCCGTTCCACTCTGGCGGCCATCGGGATTGATGAAGCCCGTTTCATCCGTGAATGCAACGCCACCTTTAAACAGGGCATCAAGTTTGTCGACTGGGTGCGCCCCAACAACAGCACGACGGGCAGCAATCATTATTTTCATCCGTTCAGTTTGCCCAGTCAGCGTCCGGATGGTCCCGAATTACTGCCTTACTGGTTAATGGGTGCTGCCGATAGCGCGCCTGGTATACGCACTCCCTTTGCCGACGCTGTCACCATGCAGAAATGCATTGCCGATGCCGCACGCGGACCGAAGCGCATGAGCGACGAAGATTTTAAAGGCCCGATGAATTATGCCTACCATTTTGATGCCGCTGGCTTTGCGGCCCTGTTATGCACACATGGAAAATCCCTCGGTGTGCGCCAGATACTGGCCAATGTAGAGCAGGTCAATCTGGATGACGCCGGTGCTATCGCTTCGGTGGTCACGGCAGAACAGGGTGAGCTCAGCGCCGACCTGTATATCGACTGCAGCGGATTTCGTGCCCGGCTGATCGGCGAAGCACTCGGTTCACCATTCCGCAATCTGAATGATGTACTGTTTGTGGACCGTGCTCTGGCGATTCAAATTCCTTACGCCAGTGCAGACAGTCCGATTCCTTCGTATACCATTTCCACCGCCCATGAGGCAGGCTGGACTTGGGATATCGGTTTGCAACAGCGGCGCGGTATCGGCTATGTGTATTCCAGCCGTCATTCCAGCGACGAGCAGGCAGAAAAAGTCTTGCGTGGCTACTTGACATCGAGCAGTGGCAGCGATTTTGCCGAACTCACTCCACGCCCGTTGAAACTGAATGTCGGTTATCGTGAGGTGCAGTGGATTAAAAACTGTGTTGCCGTGGGATTGTCGGGTGGCTTTCTGGAGCCGCTCGAATCCTCCGGCGTTGGCCTGATCGAAACCGCCGCCTATCTGATTCATTATCTGTTTCCACACAATGGCGATCTGGCACCGGCGGCCAAATTATTCAATGACATGATGCAGGCGCGTTATGAACGCATCGTCAGTTTTATCAAGCTGCATTACTGTCTGACTCAACGCACCGACAGCGCCTTCTGGCGCGATAATGCAGCCGCCGAATCGATACCGGAAACACTGCAACAGCAGTTAGCCATGTGGCGCTGCCGCGCACCGCACCGGTTTGACTTTATCACTGATCTGGAAATGTACCCGCCATCAAGCTGGCAGTATGTGTTGTATGGGATGGAATTCCCCACCGACATCAGCGCCAATCACAGCGTGATGCCACGTTTTGCCGAAGCCCGCAACGAGTTTGCGCAATTACAGCGGGTGGCTCAACATGCGCGCGCCGATTTGCCTGCGCATCGGGCGCTGGTGGAGCATTTTTGCGCACGAAGAAGTCAACAGTAACATTGATATGGGGTTCACTTCATCGCCAGCAGCGCAGCGCGGTAGCCCCACCACGAAGCTTCTTCAAATACCGAAAAGCCGGACAGATCGGCATGGGCAAACAGGATGGGGCCATCGAGTTCGCGCAGGCATTGCAAGCCGGCATTGCTGCGGAAACCAGGTGCGGGAATCGCCATCGCATGAGCGCGCACGGTGATATCGACACGCTCTACACAGCTGGCAAATTTCCAGCCATAGGCCGTTTGCAGATCCACGCTGGCAGCCGCCAGTAATTCTTGCGCGCTGGCGCTCTCCAACCAGTGGCGCGCGGCTTGCGGGGTTTTATCCGACAGCGCCAGATAGGCGGTAAATACCGTCTTTTCTGGCGGCGCCACGCGGATATCCTGATGGGTTGACACCACATAACCCAGGCCCGGCTCCTGATACACCACGTTATCCCACGCCAGTGGCGCCAGCGGTAATTCTTGAGGAAATTGCCTGAGTAAAAAATTGGCTACCAGCCAGGGTGCGGATGACGGCAGATGCTGTGCCGGATCAAACCCAGGTATCGGTTCGATCACACGCGCAGCCACATGTAGCGGCATGGCGCAGATGGCTTTGCGCGCACGCACCAGAAATGTTTGTGGCTGTCCATTGACCAGTTCAAAACACAGCGCTTCGACCCCCTGTGGTGTTTTCTTGAGCGACACCGCTGTGCCACTGTGACGCTGACTGCCTGCCGCCATTGCCTGCGCCAGTGGCTGCAATCCTCCCGGCCAGGTCAACCAGGCACCGCTTTCGGCATTTTCCGCTTTACCCAGACGGCTGCAAAAATAATGCAGCCCCGCCCAGGCAGAAATTTGATCATAGCGACGACCATAATCATCACGACAGCAATAATTCAAATACCAGTGCAGGGTCGGCGAGTGATAATTATTTTGCTCCAGCCAGGTCAGAAAACTGAGTTGATCGAGTTGGCGCCATTCCGGCGCATCGGACGACAGCACGCTGGGAATGGCAAATACCCGTTTTCCATGGACATCGCGACGCCCGCGCCACACATCCATCTCACGGAAAAATCGTTGGTGCTCCAGCAATTCGGCAGCGGGTACATCCTCCTGCGGCAAAAGTCCCTCCTGCCATTTACCGGCGCGCAGCAGACGTTCTTCGGGGGCGTGCAACAGATAGCGTTCATCGTAATACGGCCGTTCACTGTCGGGGTTACGCAGGATGATGCCCAGATCGGAGAGAATTTCGCGCACATGAAAGGCCTCCTTCCCGGGTACTGGCAAGTAATGCGCACCGGTGGGATAGGCCAGCTCACCAAACTGCCCCGCCGCAGCATTACCCCAGGGTTGTGGTCCATCAATGAGCAGACAATCGCGCTGGCCAAGTTTTTTCATTTTCCAGGCCGCGGTCAACCCGGCAATGCCGGAACCGAGAATCACTACATCGGTCTGCAGAATTTTTGAAGGTGCTGGCAAGGGTTGGTGGTCACGCAAAAAATGACCTTCGGTTCTGCCGGGATAAGTAACCCCGGTATTGAGTTCATGCCAGCGCCAGTAAGCGGCACTGCCGACACTCAGTCCGGTGGCACCGGCCCAGAGTAAAAACGAACGCCGGCTGAAGCTCATTACCGGATCACCCCACGCCAGTCCTGCTCAAATTCACGCACCAGCGACTGGGTATCGAGCCGGTTAGGTGCCATAGGCATGGGCTGCATATCCGGTGGAAAGGCAAACATTTCGGCCGTGGTTTGCTGCGTTAAATAGCGCATAGGCAAACGATATTGCTGTGGCGGCTGGTAATGCTGCTGCGGTGACGCCAGTACAAAACCCCACTCGCCAAAAGACGGCACATACAAATGATAGGGATAGGTATGCCAACCGACTTCTTTGAGCGTGGCGTCTATCGTCCAGAAGGCGTGGGGAGCAAAAAATGGTGACGTCGATTGCACCACAATCAAACCATTGGCAGCGACATGTTTATTGACCATGCCGTAAAACGGTACCGAGTACAGCTTGCCGAGCGCAAAGCTGGACGGATCGGGAAAATCAATGATGACAGCGTCAAACAGGTCGTTATTATGTTGCAGCCAGATGGCGGCATCGGCGTTAATTACCTGCACCCGCGGGTCGCTCAGCGAATGCTGATTTAAGCGCGTCAATTCTTCCCGTTGTGTAAATGCCCGGGTCATGGCCGGATCCAGATCGACCAGCGTCACGTGAGCGATATTGGGATAGCGCAGAATTTCGCGCAGCGCCAGACCGTCACCGCCACCCAGCACCAGCACCGACCGTGCCCAGGGCAAGGCCTGCAGCGCCGGATGCACCAGAGCTTCGTGATAGCGGTATTCATCGCGGGTCGAGAATTGCAGATTGCCATTGATGTAGAGTCGCAGATCATCCTTCCAGCGGGTAATTACCAGTCGCTGATAAGGTGTGGTGGTGGAGAAGACGATTTCATCGCCATACAGCCCATGTTCGCCCCAATACACCATCCGGTCTGAAAGAACAAACCCGGCCAGCAGCACACACAGCACCGCTGCGGCCCGCAACAGTCTTGTCCCGACTCCGCTGAGTTCATGACGAAACGTGTGTATGGTCCAGAGTGCCACGCCGATGTTGAGCATGCCAAATAAAAAGCCGGTGCGTACCAGTCCCAGATAGGGAGCGAGCACCAGCGGAAATAATAACGACACCGCCAGCGCACCCAGATAATCAAACGTCAGTACCCGGCTGACCAGTTCATTGAATTCCGTCTGGCGTGAATTGAGTACCCGCATCACCAACGGCACTTCCATGCCCACGAGTGCGCCGATCAAAAATACCAGCACATATAACAACAGCCGGAAAGGCGCTGCCATCCAGGAAAACGTCAGAAACAGCGTAGCAGCCGAGACCCCGCCTATCAGTCCGACGCCGAGTTCAATATCCACAAAGCGCGCCAGCAAGTCCTTATCACGCACGTATTTTGAAAAGTGAGCGCCAACACCCATGGCAAACAAATAACAACCAATGATGGTGGAAAATTGCAGAATCGAATCGCCCAGCAGATAACTCGACAGCGCCCCGGCGATCAGTTCATACGCCAGCCCGCAGGAAGCGACGACAAACACGGAGAGGATTAAAATTTTTTTAGGCATAGATTATCTTTTGGTTTAATATACTTTAACAATTGTCATCAGTAAACATTTTTGCCACCTGATTCATCCACCGGAAGAGCTCATCGTGCCCGCAATTATCAGCTATGCCCTGCATTTACTCACCGCCAGTGCCTTGCTGCTGGTGTTCTTTATTGTCTACACCTACGTCACCACCATCGATGAAGTGCTGTTGATCCGTCAGGGCAACAATGCAGCCATGTTGTCAATGAGCGGCGCGTTGATCGGTTTTTCGCTCACCATCGGGTCTAGCCTGCTGCACACCTCAAGCTATGTGGAATTCCTCGCCTGGGCTGCCGGTGCCATGGTGGTACAAGTGTTGGCCTATGCCGTCACGGTGCGACTGCTGCACATTTCCAAAGAACATATTGAATCCGGCAACACTGCCTTTGGCGGTTTAATGGGTGCCGTCTCTTTATCCATCGGTGCCATTAACGCGGCCTGCATTTCTTAATCACCTTACCAGTCGAGTCCATCATGAGCTTTGGTTCCTTCATTAAAAAACAATTTATCGACGTACTGCAATGGAATGAAGACAGCGAAGGGGTGCTGGCGTGGCGCTTTCCGATGCAGGATTTTGAAATTCAGACTGGCGGCATGCTCACCGTAAGAGAATCGCAGGTAGCGGTGTTTGTCAATGAAGGCCAGATTGCTGACGTGTTTGGTCCGGGCAATCACAAACTGGTGACAGCCAACCTGCCCCTGCTGACCAATTTAAAAAACTGGGACAAACTGTTTGATTCGCCGTTTAAATCGGATGTGTATTTTTTCAGCACCCGGATTCAGACTGCGCGCAAATGGGGAACCACCCAGCCGATCACCATCCGCGACAAAGATTTTGACATGATCCGGCTGCGTGCCTTTGGCATGTATTCCTACCGCATCACTGACGCCCGAAAATTCTTTACCGAAATCAGTGGCACGCGCGACCAATACACCCGCGATGAAGTCGAAGAACAACTGCGCGGCATCACTCTGGCGACCATGGCCAATTCGCTCGGTGCTTCGCAACTGCCGTTTCTTGATATGGCGGCCAATCAAACCCTCATGGCACAACAGGTCAAGGGTGATCTGACGACTGCGTTTGCCAAATACGGTCTGGGTCTGGATGAATTTAACGTCACCAGTGTCAGTCTGCCGGAAGAACTGCAGGCCGCGCTGGATGAACGCATTTCTGCCGGTATGAAAGGTGGCATGAATGCCGACAAAATGGCTGGCTTCACCAAATACCAGGTCGCCAGTGCAATTCCGCTGGCGGCACAAAATGAAGGTGGTCTGGCCGGACTGGGCGCCGGACTGGCTTCGGGCGTGGCCTTTGGTCAGGTGATGGCGCAAGGTCTGAATCCGGCGGCCGTAGCCACAGTCGCACCGGCAGCAGCACAAACAACAGCGGCAGAAGAAGGCATAGAACAGCGCCTGGAAAAACTCAAAAGCCTGCTCGACAAAGGCTTGATTTCTGCTGCTGATTACGATAGTGGCAAAGCGGACTTACTCAAGAAATTACTCGGCTAGGCATGCAGACAGTTTCCTGTCCCGGCTGTGGCGCACCGATCCAGTTCCTGTCGACGGCGTCGGTGCTGGCGGTGTGCGGGTATTGCAAAAGCACGGTCATCAAGGATGTCGCGTCGGTAAAAGATCTCGGCAAAATGGCCGAGGTGCTGGAAGATTATTCCCCCATCCAGATCGGCACTTCTGGTGTGTTTGCTGCCACCGCGTTTACCGTCATCGGTCGCATTCAGCTACGCTACCCCGAGGGTATGTGGAATGAATGGTATGCCTTGTTTGCCGATGGTAAAACGGCCTGGCTGAGCGACGCCAGCGGCCAATACACTTTCACTACCGAAGTTGTCAGCACCACTGCACTGCCCGCCTTTAACACCATGGTGCCAGCGCGCTCTTATCTGATTAACGGCCAGCGCTATATGGCCGCCGATGTACGTACTGCCAACTGTATCGCTGGTCAGGGCGAATTGCCTTTTCAGGTCGGACAGGGCTGGCAAACCCACACCGCTGATCTGCGCGCCGGCGGCAACTTCATCACGCTCGATTATTCCGAGCCCGAACATACCCGCTTATACGCCGGACAGGCTGTCACCCTTGAGGGACTGCAGTGTCAGCTGCTGCGTGACGAGGAACAAATTCAAACCAGTGCCGGCAAGTTCAAAGGTAAAGTCAGCGCCCTGAGCTGTCCTGCCTGCGGCAGCAGTACCCCGGTGTTACCGGGCGTGACCAACACGCTGATTTGCCCGGCCTGCCATGCACAGGTGGATATTTCCGGACCGACGGCACAGGTGCTGGCGGTCGGCAGCAGCGTGGCACAGGTGTATACCACGCTAACGCTGGGCGCAGCGGCCACCATCAGCGGGCGTGCTTATCAGATCATAGGTCTGATGCGCCTGTGCGACAACCAAAACACGGTCTGGACCGAATACCTGCTGCACAGTCCGCGTGCCGGTTTTCTCTGGCTGGTGGAAACCGATCAGGAGTGGTACCGTGCCAGCGTGATGGATGAATGGCCGACCCTGACCCAGGGTGATACTGCCATGTTGGGAAGCACCGCATTTCAAAAACATGTGCACTACCCGGCCAAGGTCATCTATGCCATCGGCGCGTTCAACTGGCGCGTAGGAGTAGGCTACCAGACCGACAATATCGAATTTCAAAATGGCTCCACCATTCTGGCGGCCGAAATGACCGGCACCGAACTCACCTGGTCGCAATCCACACCGGTCAGTGCCGATCAGATTAGCGCCTGGTTTGGCAATGGCGTGCAGGGTGGCAAACAGGGACAGGATCAGATCGGTCCGCTGAAAAATGTCGCCTACAAATGGATGGCAATAATTGCACTGCTCAACTTCATTCCCTTTCTGGCCACCGACGACAGTTGGATCATCATCGCCATCGGTTGTGCCGCCCTGTATTATCCGGCCAAATATCTGGACGACTTACAGGGAGGTGACTCGTGAAGAATAAAGTCATGCTTTACGCAGTAATAGTCACCCTGCTGACCACGGCACTTTCGTGGCAGCAAATGCTGGGCAACAATGGCGCGCGCTCTGGCGGTGTCCGCGGCAGTGGCTGGAGTTCCTTCATGGGCAACGGCTCCTGGAGTGGTGGCAGCGGCGGCCATAAATGAATCCCTTTCATCCTACAGGTCAGCATCTGCTGGCCGATCTGTTTGGCATCGCCCCGGATAAACTGAGCGACGCGGGTCTCATCGAAGCATTGTTGCGTCACAGCGCCCTGAGTGCAGGGGCCACCATTTTGCACAGTCATTTTCACAGCTTCGGTTCTGGTCAGGGCATCACCGGCGTGTTGCTGCTGGCAGAATCGCATATTTCAATCCACACCTGGCCGGAAAACGGTTTTGCTGCGGTGGATATTTTCATGTGCGGCGCGTCACAACCGCAACAGGCGCTTGAGCTGATTCTGACGGCATTCAAGGCCGGCAGTCATACGCGGCAGGTGGTGGTGCGCGGAAGTGCGGAAAAGGGAATATGTTAGGATCGGGCAGGGTCACCCGTTAGTCCTTCAGGGTGCAGGATTCGGTTGACGCTTGTGGATTGCATCAATGTCCCGCACAATTTCTGCACTCAAGGTAATGTTGATGCTGTCGAGATTGCTTTGCAATTGCGCCAATGTGGTAGCGCCGATAATGTTGCTGGTGACGAAACCACGTCCATTAACAAATGCCAGTGCCATTTGTGCCGGATCGATTCCGTGTTTTTTTGCCAGCGCAATGTAATCACCGGCGACCTGCGCCACTTGTGGATTGCTGTAGCGACTGAAGCGTTCAAACAGGGTCAGCCGAGCGCCTGCCGGGCGTTCCCCATTGAGGTACTTTCCGGACAGAACCCCAAAGGCCAATGGTGAATAGGCCAGCAAGCCAATTTGCTCGCGGTAAGAAAATTCAGAATGGCTGATTTCAAACACCCGGTTAAGTAAACTGTAGGGATTTTGAATGCTGACTATGCGCGGCAAATCGAATTTTTCTGCGGCACGAATAAATTGCGCCAATCCCCACGGAGTTTCATTGGAAATGCCAATGTGGCGCACTTTTCCTGCTTTAATAAACTCGGCCAGTATTGACAACGTTTCTTCAATTGGAATGGTGGTTTCGTGTGCACTATGCTCATAGTTCAACGCGCCAAAACTGTTCACACTGCGATCCGGCCAGTGCAACTGGTACAGATCGACATAATCGGTCTGCAGTCGCTCCAGACTGCCGTGCAGTGCGTCCGTTAAACCCTTGCGGTCGAAATGAGTGATGCCGTCCCGGATATGGCGCGGATTATGTGGCAGGCGCGCCGGGCCGGTAGCTTTGGTAGCAATGAGCACTTGAGCACGCTTGCCGGATTTTTTCAGCCAGCTACCCAGATACTGTTCTGTCAGCCCCTGGGTTTCAGGACGTGGCGGTACCGGATACATTTCTGCGGCGTCGATCAAATTCACACCGTGCCCCAGAGCCAGGTCAATCTGCGCGTGCGCCTGTGCTTCCGTGTTTTGCTCACCCCAGGTCATGGTGCCCAAAGTAATCTGGCTGACCATGAGATTGCTGTTTCCAAGCTGACGATATTGCATTATGTGTTCCTCGGTCGGAAATTCATGGATCAGATTGAATGTTGCAATGTCAGACCTGACCCTCGGACCCCAGCATGGCAGAAATCCCGATAAAGGCCGGATACGGTTCGGTAATGACAAACGTCGGAATTTGCTGCAGGTAATTTCCAAAGCGGCCTTTTTGTTCAAAACGCGCACGAAATGGCGACGTGCTGAAATAACTGCCCAGCCGCGGCACGATTCCGCCACCGATATAAATACCACCCTTGGTGCCCAGCGTAATGGCCAGATTGCTGGCCATGGTGCCGAGCACTTCACAAAACACGATCAATACTTCGCTGCAAATGGCACAGCTGTTATCGAGTCCGCGACGCATGATTTCTGGTGGATCGAATTCTTCAGTCGGTACCTGATGCATATCTGCCAGAGCACGGTAAATCAGTTGCAGACCGGCTCCAGAGAGCAGCCGTTCACTCGAAACGTGCGGCAAGGTTTGCAGGGCAAACTGCAGAATGGCGATTTCGCGCGCATTGGTGGGAGAAAAACTGGTATGCCCGCCCTCACTGTCCAACGCCACCCAGCCGCCCTCAGTCGGGATTAAACCGGAAACACCCAGACCAGTACCGGCGCCGAGCAAACCAATCACGGCATGCTCTTGCGCCTGACCACTGCCAACCTGAAATTTTTGCTGCTCATTCAGAAACGGCAGCGCCATTGCCAGCGCCTTGAAATCATTCACCACCAGCAGGGTCGCCAGATGAAATTCTTTTTGTACCGCCTGAATTGAAAAACTCCAGTGATGATTAGTCATCTGTACCATATCACCATGCACCGGATTGGCAATCGCAATGGCTGCCCGGTCTATCTTGTCAGCACCCGCCTGCTGTGCCAGCGGCTCCGACAGATAGGCGCGCATGGCGTCCGACAGGGTGGCAAACTGTGTGCATGGCAGCACCTGTATGCACTGCAGTTTTCCTGGCGCGACTTCCAGAGCAAAGCGCGCATTGGTTCCGCCGATATCGGCCAGTAAGTGTGGGTAAGTCATAAAGTCAGCATCTAAGTTGGAGTTAACGGCTATGCGAGGTTAAGCTCGCCAGGGGTGATGAGGCACTTACGCCGGGAATTTCACCCAGCAGCATCGGAGGTTCGGCATCGCTGTTGACTTTGCCGGACTCCATCATGACTTCATCGCTTTCAAGATTGAGTAATTGCATGTTGTCAGAATTGCGGCGCATGGCCACACCGACGGCCAGAATATCGATCATCAACAAATGCAAAATCCGGCTGATCATCGGTAAATGGGTGGAAATATCTTCCACATGATCAACGATCAGTGCCACATCGGCCTTGCGTGCCAGCGGTGAATGGCTGGAGGTAATAGCCACAATCGCCGCGCCGCGTTCGCGCGCTTTTTCGGCAATTTCCAGCAATTCCTGAATCCGGCCACTGCTGCTGATAATTACCACCACGTCGCCCGGGCGCAATACGCCTGCGGCCAGCAGTTGCAGTTTCTGATCGGTGTAGGCACCACTGGAGACGCCGAGGCGCAAAAATTTAAACTGGGCATCCTGAGCAATCACGCCGTAATGACCAACGGCAAAAAATTCCACCCGGTTGGCCTGATTGATTAATTCAATCACGCGGTTAATCATTTCGCGGTTAATCTGATTACGTACCTGCAAAATCGCTGACGCGGTGTTACCCAACACTTTGGCACCCAGCTCAAGCATGGAATCTTCGCGCGTTACCTGAGTATGGGTCAGTGGTACGGTACTCGTCAGTCCGGACGCCAGACGCAGTTTAAAATCCGACAAACCTTCACAACCGAGGGAGCGGCAAAAACGGATCACTGTTGGCTGGCTGACCTGTGCGGCCTTGGCGATTTCGACGATCGGATCATTTAAGGCGGTGCGTGGATGTGCCAGCACGTATTCGGCCACGCGTAATTCGGCCGGAGATAATTCGGCACGTGCACGCCGTATCTGGCCCAGAATGGCCGAACCAGGCTTGGCCTGAATGGTGCGCAATTGCGACTCGAGAATTTCAGAAATTCCGCTGAAGGTGGCGTTTTCAGCGGTAATCACAAAAGTCGGAATGGCCATCAGATAACTGCTGAAACGGCCCTTTTCTTCAAACCGCGAGCGGAATGGTGACTGTTCAAAATAACTGCCCAGGCGCGGAATAATGCCGCCGCCGATGTAAATACCACCCAGTGCGCCCAGGGTCACTGCCAGATTGGCTGCGGCCGTGCCGAGCAGACTGCAAAACAGATCCAGCGTTTCCTTACATACCGGATCGGAACCATTGAGGGCCCGATCGGTAATTTCTACCGCCGTCAGATTTTCTCCGGGTACATTGGCATAATCCGCCAACGCCCGGTACATCAGTTCCATGCCTGGGCCGGATAACAGACGCTCGAAGGATACGTGGTCAAATGATTTCCAGGCATAACGCAAGACGGCAATTTCGCGTTCATTGCGCGGTGAAAAACTGCTGTGGCCACCTTCTGAACCCAACGAAATCCAGCCGTCGCCAGCCGGTATCAAACCAGACACACCCAGACCACTGCCGGGTCCGATCACACCAACCACACTTTGCTGGGTGTGATCAATAGCCATGCCGCCACCAATTTTGCGCACATCTGCCGCTCCCAGCCTCGGCACCGACATCGCCAGTGCGGTAAAGTCATTGACGATTACCAAGGTTTCAAAACCAAGCTGGACGCGCATGCTTTCGATGGAAAACTGCCAGTGATAATTGGTCATGATGACCTTGTCACCAACCACCGGATTGGCTACCGCAATGGCAGCATGCACCACCTGTATCGGTTTGAGGGAATTGAGATAATTGGTGATGGCCGAATAAAAATCCGGATAATCCGCACAACGCAACATCGTGATCTGGGCAAATTCACCACGCGCCATTTCCAATGCAAACCGTGCATAGGTGGCACCGATATCGGCAATTAAGCGTGGGTTGTCAAATGGGATCATGGTCTGTGGCGGCGCCTGATTTAAATAATGGTGTTATTCTAAATGCCATTCGCCAGATAAAACACAAACCGGCTGAAAATTACCACTGTCAGGCAATAAAACTTGGCTAAATGCTAGCAAAAACCAGCCATTTTTCATTCTACCCACACCACCACACTACGTTCAGGCAGAATAAAGCGCCCGGTCACAGCTTCATAACGGGCTTCCCGGGCAATGCGTTGATCCGCTGCCGCCGCACTGCGTTGCACCGGATGCAGCACATAATGATGGCCCTGTTCCTGCGTCAGAGTAAGTGTCTGTTCATGCTCGGACACATTAATCACATACACAATCGTTCGGTAATGGGCGCGCGGATAATGGCGGCCATCCAGATGCGCTACGATGACGGCGCCATTTTGTTCCGGGCCTACATTGTCAAAACGGAGTCGCTGCAACACATCCCTGGCGTGCGCCAAATGAAACAGGCTCGAGCTGGCGCGAATGGCGATCAGATCGCGGAACATGTCGCGCGCCTTCAGAATATCGTTGTGGCCTGGTTTAATGTTTGGGTTTTCCAGCAACGGCTGCATCCAGAGATAATTTTTGCGGTTATCTGCTTCTGGCGGCAGACCGGTGGCAAAATAATTATCCTGATAACTCCAGTCGAGCCGGTTGAACCAGTCGCCTGAATTAAAGCTGTTGCCATCCAGTGATTTCGAGCGCAACACCTCCATACCGGCATGGAAATACGCCACCCCCTGACTGAATGCCGTCAGCGCCACGCCCAGCATTTGCACCCGCACCCGGTCAGTGGCCGAAGTATCCGCAGGCAGCTTGAAAACGTTAATATCAAACAGCGTCTGGTTATCATGATTTTCCACATAATTCACCACTTCGGACGGCTCACTGACATAGCCGCCGGGCTGACCGTTATAATTAATTTCTTTCAGCTTTCGCCGCTGACCATCGTAAGTTTCCAGTACATAGTCGCGCAGCGATCCGGCTAGGCCTACGCGCACCATATCGGCGGCCTGACGCAATTCGGCTGACGCCAGACCAGCGTTTGCCAGGCCGTTGATATACCCTTTGTGATTCACCAAATCCGCGCCGCTGTCGCTCGCACTGCCACCACGCACGGCATCACGCAAACGATCATTGAAGGTACCGATGCCCGTTCCATTGAGTGACAATTGCGATGCCTGCACAAAGCGTGCACCGTCGGCGACTTCACCAAAATTCCAGCCTTCGCCAATGAGTTGAATCTGTTGCCCGCCAAGGTGGGCCAGCTGACGTTTCAGTTCGACCATCAATTCGCGCGGCTGATGCGCCATTAAATCGAACCGGAATGAATTGATGTGATAGTGCTTAGCCCACAGCAGCATTGAATCAATCAGCAATTTACCCATCATGCGATTTTCAGTGGCGGTGTTTGCGCAGCAAGTGGATTGCTCCACGTCACCCTGTGCATTGAGGCGATGATAGTAACCGGGCACAATCCGGTCGAGCACCGAACCGGTTTTTTCCCCGGCCGCAAACGTGTGGTTATACACCACATCCATACCCACGCGTAAGCCGGCACGATGCAGCGCCATCACCATGCTGCGGAATTCGCGCATGCGCACTTCGCCGTGAGCAGCATCACTGGCATAACTGCCTTCCGGTGCATTGAAGTGATACGGATCATAACCCCAGTTAAAACAATCTATCGCTGCCGCTGCACTGCTCGTCTGCTCTGGCAGCATACTGGCCGGTGCCGGGTCAGGATTAATGACTGGCGTCAGGCAGCCGTTTTCTGGCACACTGGCAAAATCAAACACTGGCAGCAAATGAATGTCGGTCATTCCGGCCTTAGCCAGCGCTGTCAAATGCTGCATACCGTTGGAATGTGCCTCGGTAAATGCCAGATACTTGCCGCGATAAGCCTCCGGGACGCTCATGTCGTTGATCGAAAAATCACGCACGTGCAATTCATACACACTCATGTCGGTTTGCTGCTGCACACGTTGGGGTGTGTGCTCCTGTTGCCAGCCTCGCGGCATGGTCGCCGGATCATCCAGACGGGTAATATAGCTGCGGACAGAATCGGTGGTCAGACTGACCGAGTACGGATCGGTGACGCGATTGCGTACCAGACCGACACCTGGAACCATGACATCCACCAGAAACTGATAATAATGCCCAGTCAGATTGGCAGGTAAAGCCAGCGACCACAGTCCGGATTTTTCCTCCGGAAGCAGCACGGCCACTTGTTGGGCTGCACTGCTGCCATCGGCATACAGGCAGACGGCAACTGACTGCGCAGTAGGTGCCCATAAGGTAAATTTGCTTTGCCGTGCCGAAAGTGCGACGCCCAGATCGGTGCTGTCCTGCGCGGCGACATACCAGTCATCCAACGCACCGGCTATCTGCAGCCGCGTCATTTGCCGGACTTTGCCATCGGCGTTTTCCTGCACCAGCAACACCTGCCCACGCAACCAAACCGGCATGGATGCCAGATCAGCCGCAGAGAGCGCCAGTTTGACGCCATCCGCCAGATAAGCAAATCTGGTCGGCGTGACCACAGCGGTCACAGACAACGCAATATTGCCATCGGCACCACGCACACTGCTGCCCACTTCGGCTGCCAGTGTGCCATTGGCAGAATAATACAAATGAAAACTGTCTGACGCGACCACACCCGGCCATTGAATCACAGCACGATTAAGCCAGACAGCACTAGCCTCGTTTGACAACAACGGCACTCGCTGATTGTGCAAAATGGTTTGCGATGCATTACAGTCGGTCAGCTGTACCGGTGCGGCCTGAGCCAGTAAGCAACACAGCCATAACAACAGACCAATGCACCCAGTTCGTAGTTGTCCGCGTGTCATATTGGCTCAGGCATTCTTGTATTGACCAAACCACGCACCATAGGATGGCAAATCGATCAGACCCTCGGCCGCATGGGAGTCAAACCCGTGTCCTGTCATAGCCACATAGTCTGCACTGTCGGCAACCGAAACCTGTACAGCTTCCGAGCCCAGATTTAACACCACCAGTACACTAGCCATGCCAGCCAGATCACGACGCAAGGCCATGACCGGTTCAGGCACATCATAAAAGGCGATCTCACCCTGCGTAAGCTGGGTAATGGTTTTGCGCCAGTGGATAAAGTGACGGGCAAAATTAAGTGGCGAAGTCGGATCGTTGGATTGCTGGGCGACAGCTGCCGCCGCATGTTCGTTTGGCACCGGCAGCCACGGCTTAACGGAGGAAAAACCACCATTCGGCGCGCTGCCATCCCATGGCATCGGCGTACGACAACCGTCGCGTCCTTTCATCTCAGGCCAGAACGTCAGACCCACAGGATCTTGCAAGACTTCATACGGCAAATCGGCTTCCGTCAATGCCAGTTCGTCGCCCTGATACAGACACGGTGTGCCTTTGAGCACGAGCTGCATGGCCAGCAATACCTTGGCGAATTCCGGCGTAGTCTTTGCATCGCCCCAGCGCGTCATTACCCGGTTGACATCATGATTGCCGATCGACCAGGATGCCCAGCCGCTATGACTGCTGTTGACTTTGCTCTCAAACTGCTCCACCTGCGAACGGATATGCGCTACCGATTTTTCACTGGTAAGCAAATTGAAACTGTACGCCATGTGCAGTTTATCGCCATCAGCGGTGTAATCGGCCATCGCCGTTAAGGCATCATCGGAGCCGATTTCACCAATCGAAATGGTCTGGTATTCATCGAGCAGCACACGCATTTTCTGAAAAAATTGCAGATTTTCCGGACGGGTATTGTCATAAATATGGGCTTGCAAACCATACGGATTGGACTCTGCCACGCTTACGGTATTCTGTTTGACTGCCGGCGGATTGGAGCGCAACTGGGCATCATGGAAATGGAAAATACAGGCATCTATACGGAAACCATCGACACCGCGTTCCAGCCAGAAACGCATATTGTCCAGATGTGCCTGTTGTACCTGCGGTTGATGGAAATTCAGATCTGGCTGGCTGGTCAAGAAATTATGGAAATAATACTGACGCCGACGGCTGTCCCACTGCCAGGCTGAACCACCAAAAATCGATAACCAGTTATTCGGTGGCGTACCATCGGGCTGCGGATCAGACCAGACATACCAGTCCGCTTTGGGATTGGTGCGCGATGTGCGGCTTTCAACAAACCACGGATGCTGGTCGGAACTGTGCGAGAGCACCTGGTCAATCATGATCTTCAAACCCAGCTCATGCGCGCGGGCTATCAAGGCATCAAAATCAGCCAGGGTGCCGAACAGCGGATCAACGTTACAATAATCAGAGACGTCATAACCAAAATCGCGCATCGGTGAAGTGAAAAATGGTGAAATCCACACAATATCAACGCCCAGGCCAGCGATATAATCCAGTTTGGCCGTGATGCCGGCCAGGTCGCCGACGCCATCACCGTTGGTGTCGAGAAAACTGCGCGGATAGACCTGATAAATCACCGCCGCATGCCACCAGGCATCCGAACGCGCTACTGTGTTGCTCACTGCATTTACTGAATCTGACATGACGCATTCACCAATATAAAATTTTTACCACCTGAAAAACTACTTAACGCACCAGTCGGTTCACGGTTTCACCCGCCAACAATACCGGCTGCCATAATTCCTGCAATTCTTGCGGTGGTGTGCCGTTAAGCTGGGACAACAACATTTCCACCATTTTTATTCCTGCCTTATCCGGATCAGGCTGTTCTATCGTCGTCACGTGATAACCAGCGAGCGAATCTTCCATCCGGCCCCAGACAATAATCGACATATCCTTACCAATCTCGACGTTGGCATCGAGCAAAGCCCGGATGGCACCGACGCCCGACATATGGTTATCCACCACCACGGCGGTTGGCACCAGCGGCAAGGCCAGCAACTGTTGCATGGCCAGATAACCACTGCGTCTGTCATTGGCACCATCGATCAATGTCGCCGGATCAGCCTGAATACCCGCGGCCTGCAAACTGAGTTTAAAACTGTCAAAGCGCTGACGGGCAAAATTCATATCCAGCGGCGCACTGATCAAGCCTATGCGCTGGTGTCCGTGCTCAAGCAAATGTTCTACAGCAATGCGCATACCAGCTTCATTATCATAATCAAACCAGGCATGTGGTTCATTGATGCGTGTCCGGCCATGAGCGACAAAGGGCAGACCTTTAGTGGCCAGATACGCCACGCGTTCATCATATAAACGGGTACGCGAGACGATCAAACCATCGACCCGACGTTCCTGCACCATGTGCTGATACGAACTCAATTCATTTTTTTGCGATACCGGCGCAATAATCAAATCCATCTGCCGTTGCTCCAGTGCCTGCGACATACCGCCAACAATCTGCATAAACATCGGATCGGCCAGATCATTCGGCAATGGATGAATAATGCCAACCACATTGGTGCGCCCCGAAGCCAAACTACGCGCCACCGGATTGGGACGGTAACCGGCCAGTTTTGCCGCTTCCAGCACCCGCTCACGTGTGCGCGCACTGACTTCCGGATAGCCATTCAGCGCACGGCTGACCGTGGTTTCAGAAATACCCAGACTTTGTGCCAGACTTTTCAGGTTAATGGCCATGATGGTGTTGTTCTCAATTGTTGTTCGCGGCCAGACTGATTTTCAGTCTGGCAGGATACTGGTCGTTAAATGGCACGGTAATAATCAACTGATTTTTTTGCTGATCCCAGCGGAAAGCCACAGACTCAATCTGCTGCCGGGCAAGCAGTTGTACCTTTTTGGGTTGCGCATGAATATTGTGTACTGTGAGCGTAATCTGACGCTGGCAGGGCGAATAATGCGCACCGGTGTGGGCCCGGAGATCGATCTCCAACATCCCCGGACGATAAGCACTGGCAAACTGCAACAAAGCATATAAACCCTGCTCAAACGCCTGCGGGGTTTTACCATCGTCGTCATACAACTTGCCGCTGCTGTGCGTCACGGCGGCGTCGTGATAATAATGCAATTGTAAATGTTGGGTGGAATAATGTTCGGTATTCTGAATCACATCGATCATCGGCACAAAGGCACCACCACGTACAAACACCGGAATATGTTCAGCCACCACGGCAATTTTTTTGCTTGAACCAGCCGCATACAGCTGATCGGTATATAAATCAAACCAGTTATTTTTAGCCGGAAAATACACTGGCAACTCGGTCACAGCAGCTTGCAGTACCGGCTTGACTAAAAATTCATGGCCCCACAAATAACTGTCACTGACACCAAACAGGGCGCTGTTTTGTGGTTCTTCATACATCAAGGGACGCATCAGCGGCATACCCTGCTGGTTATTTTCAAATGCCAGTGTGTAGTTATACGGCAGCAACTGATAGCGCAATTGAATCGCCGCCTTGGCCAGTGCCCGAGTAGCAGACTCTTTCAAGACCGGTTCTGCGGCCACTTCTTCCTGTGCATGCGGACGGAAGACAGGCTGAAACACGCCATACTGCAACCAGCGCACATACAATTCATTATCCAGATTGGCCCCGGCAAACCCGCCCAGATCCGAATGCATATAACCCATGCCCTGCATACCCATCTGCAGCGCGATCTCAGGCTGCGACTGCAAACCACCCCAGGTGCGATTCACATCACCCGACCAGGGGATCATGCCAAAACGTTGTGATCCGGAATAACCAGCGCGCATCAAAATAAACGGACGCTGTTGCGGAAAATCACGTGCGTAGCCATCGGCGATCAATTTGGCCCAGTTGTGGCCATAAATATTATGTACTTCATTCGCCGGACCAGTCAGATGCTGTAAATCAGCCGGATGCACTTCCGGCTCACCCAGATCGCCCCACCAGCCAGCCACACCGTAGTCATTGAATTTTTTATAGATATTCCAGAACCAGGTTTTGGCCTCGGGATTGAACAGGTCTATCAAACCGGTATGACCAAAATAAAAGTCATAGGTGTACGGCTGACCCGACTTATCCGTGGCCAGCACTTTTTTGGCCACTGCCTCATCCCATTTTTTGGAAGTAGTTAAAATAAACGGCTCGGTAATCAACACCGTTTTCACACCCAGAGCAGAAAAATCGGCGATCATTTTTTTCGGCTCAGGGAAATTATCCTGGTCAAAGTCCAGATTGCCCAGTGTGCCTTTGATGTCCTTACCAAACCAGTACAGATCAAAAATAATCGCGTCGAGCGGAATTTGCTGGGCAATAAACTGATCCACGACAGCACGGGCCTCGGCTTCGGTATGGTAACCAAAACGGCTGGAAAAATTACCCAGCGCCCAGCGCGGTGGCAGCGGCTGCCTGCCGGTCAGGCTGGTGTAGCTGGCCACGAGCTGTTCCCAATTGGGAGCAGCAAAAATCTGATAAGTTTTGCGTCCGCCGATGGTTTCATAGGTCAGCACCTGATTATGCTGGCTGTCGAGATCCAGAAAACCGGTTTGCGGATTATCAAAATGAATGCCATACAGCTTGGAAGAAAACACCAGCGGCATGGAAAAATTCATTTGCTCCGAATGAGTTTCATAACCGTAATGCGCCTTGTTATACAGCGGCAGACGATTACCACGCCGGTTCATGCCGAGCGCGCGTGCACCAGTGCCGTACAGATTTTCACTGGCGTCGAGATCAAAGCTTAAGGTTTCACCGCGCGCGTCTTTCACATAACCATCGTGTTCGGCAATCAGTTCCCGGCCGTGGTAGCTATAGCTGATTTTCAACGGTGCTTTGTTCACCTGCACACTGATACCCGGTGTGCTGATTTCCCAGCCGCCGGCACTTTCATGCAGACTCAATGACACCTTTGCCGGCTGCAACACCACCGCATGTGAAACAGGACTGTACACTTCACCGCTGGGCACAAAACTGGTTTGCACCATGTCGTCCGACAAGGGTTGAATCAGGTACAGACCATCACTGGTTTGCAACTCCACCACACCATCATGGACGGCCACCTTAGTGAGTTCACGGCTGCCCGCCTGTGATGTCGTCAACGACGCCAGCATCATGCACGCTGCCTGCAGTAAGCACAGAGTCAGATTACGGCGCATGTTTATCCACTTCCAAAATCAACACGGAACGTGCCGGTACGGTGACCGACTTACTGATATCGACTGCCTGGCCGGACAAAATATCTCTTGCCTGTGCATATCCCTGCAACACTTCATGAAAACGCGCTGTAGGCAACACCGAAACACTGGCATTTTTATTTAGCACCACCATCACAATCTTGTGATCATCAAAGCGGAAATAACTGTACGTGCCGTGATCCGGGGTGTAATGCGTCAACCCGCCATGATGAATCACCGGCTGAGTTTTGCGCCAGTTGAGCAATTGTCTGACATAGCTTTGCATCTCTTTTTGCGCCACTGTCAGCCCTGATCCGGTGAATGCATTGACAGCATCCCCTGCCCAGCCACCCGGAAAATCATGCCGGATTTCGCCGTCATTTCTTTCCTTAAAACTGGCCATCAATACTTCCGTACCATAATACAACTGTGGAATACGGCGCGCGGTCAGCACATAGGCCAGTGCCATTTTCACCAATGCAGGATCATCATTGAGCGCCGTATACAAGCGCGTCATGTCATGATTGCCTTCAAATAACACCAGATTAGCCGCATTGGGATATTGGCTGTCGTTAGCCAAGGCGGTATATAAACTGTTCAATCCAGAATCCATACCTTCATCATTGACCAGTGCATTGCGCAAGGCATCATTGATCGGGAAGTCCATCAGACTGGGCAGATAAGATACATAACCGTTGGCATGCACTTTACCCTTTTGCCAGTACGACACAATGGCCGGATTAATGCTCCATTCTTCGCCGACGATATTCAGGTTGGGATATTCTTCAGTAAGCCGACGTGACCATTTGGATAAAAACGCCGTATCCGAGTAGCCATACGTGTCAACCCGGATTCCTGACAGGTCAGCGTACTCCACCCACCAGATCGCATTTTGAATCTGATACGTAGCCACAAAAGGATTGCGCTGATTCATGTCAGGCATGTTTTCGGTAAACCAGCCGCCGGTAAAGGTTAAGCGATCATCCTCAGAAGCATAGGGATCACTGACGCTACTGTGTGCATGGTTGGTCGCCACAAATTTACCGTCATAGCTGATCCAGTCCTTCATCGGCATATCCTTCATCCACCAGTGATTAGAACCAATATGGTTCAACACGATGTCCTGAATCACGCCCAACCCTTTTTTCCTGGCCAGCGCGACCATGCGCTTGAACTCTTCGTTATTGCCAAAACGGGCATCGACTTTATACGTGTCGGTAGCTGAATAGCCGTGATAGGAATAACTGTCCTGATTGTTTTCTGTCAGTGGCGTTGGCCAGATCATGGTGTAACCCATGTCGGCAATATAATCGAGATGATCGATAATGCCCTCGATATCACCACCATGCCGCCCGGCTTCATTGCTGGCGCGATTTAACGGATCGGCAAATCCAGCCACATTATCATTGCCGGGATTACCATTGGCAAAACGGTCAGGCATCAGATTGAGGATGACATCCGCGCCGTTGAACCCGTGGCGACTGGCAGAACCCGCTGTTCTGGCCAACAGTTCATACGGGTAGCTGATCACCTCTGCTGCTTTTTTAAATTGCAGCAGCAGTTTGCCAGCATGCGCGCTTGGTTTAATGGTCAGATTAACGAACACATAATTGCGGTTTTCCACCCGCTGTACCGATTCGATGCGTACACCAGGATAGGAAAGTTCCGGAGTGAAGTCGGCGATATTTTTCCCGTGCACCATCAACTGCAGCTGATCGCTTTTCATGCCAACCCACCAGCTGGACGGCTCTATGCGTTCAATGCCGGGCATCGTGTTATCTGCCGCCGCATGCGCAGTAGCGGACCAGCCAGCAGACAGCGTAGCGCAGAGCGCAAAAAATAATTTAGTGAACATAAAATTGAGCCTCCGGGTTATGACTGGCGATGATTATCCTGAACCAGCATCACCAGCGCGGACGCCAGCAACATCGAACAGCCACCCAGCGCCAGTGTGTAAACGGCTTCGCCATGAAACAACTGGCGGGTGAAATAACCCAGAATACCGGCCGCCAGAATCTGTGGCAGCACAATAGAAAAATTAAACGCACCCATATACACGCCCATTTTATTGGCCGGTAAAGTACAGGCCAGAATCGCATACGGCATCGTCAGAATACTCGACCAGGCCAGTCCGATCCCCGCCATTGGAAGTAGCAGCATGACCGGATCGTGAACAAAATAAATCGAAATCAAACTGACTCCGCCGGCTGCCAGCGAAATCATATGGGTGATTTTGCGATTAGTTTTTTTCGCCAGCCAGGGCAATACAAACGCAAACAACGCTGAAAAACCATTGTAGGCAGCAAAACAAATACCTACCCAGTTAGCACCTTCGTTATACAACGCCGACGAGGTATCGGTCGCCAGATAAATATGCTTGGTCACGGCCGAGGTGGTATAAATCCACATGGCAAACAGTGCAAACCAGGTAAAAAACTGCACCAACGCCAGTTGCACCATTACTTTAGGCATGGTTATCAAATCGCGCCCAAACTGCAGCAAATTCGAATGACTCTGCTGCCCATGATCTGCCCATGCTGCCGGATCGTGTTGTTTTAACTCTTCCGGCGAGTATTCTTTAGAAGTACAGACAGTCCACAGTACGGCAGAAAAAAAGGCCAGTGCGCCAAGATAAAACGAGTAAATGACTGAATCCGGTAAATGTCCGGGTGTTGCCACATTACTGACATGCAGCCAGTTACTGAGCATATACGGCAGAGCTGATGCGACCACCGCTCCGATGCCGATAAAAAAACTTTGAAACGCGAACCCTTGCGTCACCTGATCTTCCGGCAGCATGTCGCCGACAAAAGCACGAAACGGTTCCATCGAAATATTGATGCACGAATCCAGCATCCACAACAAGCCGGCCGCGACCCACAACACGCTGGAATTCGGCATCGCTACCAAGGCCACAGAGGCCAGCAAAGCGCCGATCAGAAAATACGGACGGCGTCGGCCCAGTCTCCCCCAGGTACGGTCACTTAAAAATCCGATAATCGGCTGTATCACCAAACCCGTTAAGGGTGCCGCGATCCACAGAATCGGCAAGTCATCAATGCTCGCGCCCAAGGTTTCAAAAATCCGGCTAACGTTTGAATTTTGCAGGGCAAAGCCAAACTGAATACCCAGAAACCCAAAGCTCATATTCCAGATTTGCCAGAACGACAGGCGCGGCTTTTGAATTGATGGAGGTGTATCAACAACGATGGGCGTATTTACTTTGGCGTGCATAATTTTGTCTCTGTATTGTTATGTACTTGTGGCAGCACTTATAATTGCAGTTACTAAGGTACTGGCGCTTATTTTATTATCCGATATTTGTTCGGACCTTTAATGCCCAAGTGAGTCAGACCGGTGGTGGCAAGCTTACTTAAACAATGCATTGATCAAATTTGATTTGATTGCGCAATTCGCAGGAAAATCAGCATCAACACAGATAGAAATTGGTGGTGTAATCATAATTTTTTACCCCACCTGCATCGCATCCATATTTTGTACTATAACTAAAATGCAAGTCAATTGAATTTGCTTGAATTTAAGCATTTATTTGATCAAATTCAGCATAAACCTCCTTATTTAATGTTATTTAATTCATTTATCAAACTTTTATGTAGTTAAACTACCGAATATATATCCAAACAATTATTTTAACTATTTTGAATCAAAGCGCTTTGATTTGTGTAAAATTGCGCTATTCGCATTTAAATTTCAGCGCTGCCTGATCCGTACTTCAACATCAGATCACCATCGCTCCGAATAACGAAACAGTTGCGTTACCGCTCTATTCTGATCGATTAAAGCACCGGGAGTTTTTATGAAAAAATTTTTGTGTTTCCTCTTATGTGTCCTTGTTTCGCATACCTCTTCAGCCCAAACCGTGAGCACTGTAGTCCATCCGGATTGGAGTAAGAACGCAACAATTTACGAAGCCAATATTCGCCAGTATTCCCCAGAAGGTACTTTCAAGAAGTTTGAAGAGTATTTACCTGAACTACAACGCATGGGAGTAGGCGTAATCTGGATTATGCCAATCAACCCAATCGGACAAGTCAATCGCAAAGGCAAACTGGGAAGCTATTATTCAGTTGCGGATTATCTCAAAGTAAATCCTGAATTTGGAACACCGGAAGATTTTCATCATCTCGTCAATGCCATTCATGCTCAAGGCATGAAAGTTATTATTGACTGGGTCGCCAACCATACCGCCTGGGATCATCCCTGGGTGAAATCACATCCTGACTATTATGTTCACGACGCCAAGGGCAACTTTGTTCCGCCAGTGCCCGATTGGAGCGATGTAATCAAACTCGATTATCACAACCCGCAAGTGCGTGCAGAAATGATTGAGGCACTTAAATTCTGGGTTACCGAATACGATCTCGATGGCTTCCGCTGCGATGTAGCTGCGATGGTGCCGACCGATTTCTGGAATGAAGCGCGCAAACAACTCGATCAAATCAAACCTGTATTTATGTTGGCCGAAGCGTTTGAACCGGATTTGCAAGAGCATGCCTTTGACATGACCTATGGCTGGCAATTTAAAGATATCTGGGGTGCAATTGCCAAAGGCAATAAAAATGCCAGCGATTTGGTGGCCTACCTGCAGAACGAAGAAACCGCTTACAACCCAAACTCCTATCGCATGCTGCACACGTCCAACCATGATTTAAATTCATGGGAAGGCACCGAATACGACAGGCTCGGTGATGGCGTAGAAACTTTTTTAGTGTTATCCACTACCTTAAAAGGCATGCCCTTATTGTATGAAGGTCAGGAAGCCGGCAATACCAAGGCACTCGACTTCTTTGACCATGATCCTATCGTGTGGAAGGACCATCCATTCCGCACGCTCTACAGCAGCCTGTTCCATTTAAAACAAACCAACCATGCGCTATGGAATGGCTTGTCTGGCGGTCAGCCACAACTGATTCACACTTCAGACGACCGACATCTGTTTGCGTTTTCACGCAGCAAAGATGGCGATCAATTCATTGGAATTTTCAATTTATCTAATAAGAGTCGTCAATTCAGTTCAACCGATCCGGTATTCACGGGGAAATTTATTGACCCTTTAAGCGGGAAAACAGCCTCCGCCCCACAGGAACTGAAAGCGTGGGAATATCGCTTGTTGGTAAAAGGTGCGCAATAAAACCGATTTATAATTGGTAACACCAGATTCGCTGTTGTCTGCCCTATTCAGGGCGGCAGCATTTTCAACAAATCACGTCGCTCATCAACTTAAGGAATTATTATGAAAAACACCACCACCTTATTATCCAGCCTATCTTTTCTGCTCCTGATGACCGGCTGCGCGTCTGCTCCAAGCAATACGGCTGCACTCACCTTTAACAGCAAACCAGAAGGAGCGCGAATTTTTGAAGGGCAAACCGATTTAGGCGTTGCCCCAGCCACTCGTACTTACACATTTCCAGAAAATACCGTTACTCTTCAAACTCCTTTAGTCACAGCTGTATGGCCAAGCGGAGCGAAAGCCACTTATTGGACCAATCTCCCTATCCATGCCGATCTGGATGCCACCATCAACCGGCCTGCAGATGCTGCTGGCCTGGATAAAGACATGGAGAATGCCGAAGTCATTAAAGCCGCCAATGCCAAAGACGCTCAGCGCAATAAAGAAATGATGGCGCACGATCTGGCACATGATTCTGCACGCTGCGCCAGTGAAATACGTACCGGAGCAACCAATACAGCCGATTGTTTCTAATCATTAACAACCATCCCTTTACACAATACAAAGGGATGGTGTCGCATTATTTCTGCGTCCCGGCCGCACAATAAGCAGCGATGAAATCCGAGTGCGTCTGCATGGCGCCGACACATTTGCTGATCAATCCCTCAACATCGTCCAGATAGACCTGAATTTCCGGCTCGCTAATTAAATCCACTAACGGATTGTACGATTGCGGGCGCAGCCGTTGGCCATGCATCACCTGCAACCAACTTGGTTTGGCAAACAATTCATTGCCTTCCCTGAATATCCGACCGTTACTGCGGAATAAATCCATTTTACGTTGCAACGAGTCCGGCACGCCCATATCGCGGCAATACGTCCAGAACGGCGTGTCAGAACGTTCGGTTGCCTTGTAATGCAAAATCACGAAATCACGCGCCCATTCATATTCATCTTTCATCACCTCATTGTAATGTTCGATGTCAGCCAGATCGAAACCGGCCGAGGGGAAATGACTGAGTAAATGCACGATTCCCTGTTGAATCAGATGAATACTGGTTGATTCTAACGGTTCGATAAAGCCGCCTGACAAACCAATGGATACACAATTCTTATTCCATGCTTTGCTACGCTTGCCGGTCTTAAAACGCACGGTGCGCGGCTCAGCCAAAGCGTCACCATCCAGATTACTCATCAAGATAGCGGTTGCTTCATCCTCACTCATAAATTGGCTGCTAAAGACATGCCCGTTGCCGATCCGATGCTGCAACGGAATCCGCCATTGCCAACCCGCCGTATGTGCGGTCGAGCGCGTGTATGGCGTTAATTCAGGGGCAGAAACACACGGAACCGCAATGGCGGTATCGCAGGGCAACCAATGCGACCAATCCTCGTAACCCGTTTTAAGGGTTTCTTCAATCAACAAAGCACGGAAACCTGAGCAATCAATAAATAAATCGCCTGCGATTTTCTGTCCGCTTTGCAGAACGACTGCAGCAATATGCCCATCTTCCGGACGAACATCAACTTGCTCGATTTTTCCTTCTGTGCGCACAACGCCTAATGCTTCACAATAATGACGTAAAAATTTAGCATATAGCCCAGCATCAAAGTGATAGGCATGCGCGATCTGACCAAATGGCGAATTAGGCATATCGGTTTGTGCATTGATGAATTTATTTTGCAGGCAAGCTGCCGTATTGATCGAATAGTGATCAAGCTCTGACGCTTTGCCAGCAAGGTATTGCTTGAGCCAATATTGGTAAAAATCGACGGTGTATGTTTCCTGTCCAATCACACCAAAGCCATGAATATAACGATCACCAATCTGGCCCCAGTTAACAAATTCAATCCCCAGTTTGAATGTACCTTGGGTAGCGCGCATGAACTCGGCTTCATTTAATCCGAGCATAAGATTAAATTGGCGAATCATCGGGATGGTTGCTTCACCCACACCTATGGTAGAAATTTGGTCTGACTCGACCAACGTAATGCTGTACTTTCCATTCAATTTTTTAGCCAGCAGAGCAGCGCTCATCCAGCCGGCAGTCCCGCCGCCAACGATGACAATATTTTTGCACTGAGGAGATGGAGTTAAGTTGTGTTGTTCCATAAAGCTGATCACCGGTTAAATTCATTGGTTTTTGGATCACTATTTCATTCCGCAATAGTGAAAAAACCCCTGCCTGTTATGCCCGGCAGGGGTTTCTCGTTACAAACTTATTCTACAGCTTAATTACATTTTGTAGTTCAGGCTGAGGAAGTAAGTTGCACCAGTTTGAGTACGGGTATTAACAGAGCCATCGCCATTGTTGATTTGGTAGTACGGACGATTGATGTTGTTACCTTCAAAACGTAAGGACAAGCCCTTCATTGCACCGGTTTGGATTTCATAACCGATTTGAGCAGAGATCCAGCGTTGTGCCTGGATGTACTCTAATGAAGGCCAGCCACCGACACTGGTGTTACCAACACTACCGACGTATTTAGAACGCATGTTATCCGCGATAAATGCGCTGAAACCATTACGCTCATAGTACATCACCAACTTGTCATTCACCTTGGACAAACCTGGCAACGGAATGCTACCCGAATTCGGAGTTTGGTCAGGATTTTGTCCAATCGTGTTAGGCAAAGATACCGAGCTGGTTGTGTAGGAATAGCTGCCAGTGACACCGAAACCGTCTAACACATTTGCTACCAGATTCAGTGGGACCGATACAGTCAATTCACTACCGTACAAGTTACCACCGGAACCATTCACCGTTGTTGTGTAGATACCTGTATTACCAGTTGGTAACGGTGCTACGCCGAACGAGGACAGATAAGGTGTGTAGTTGTAGGCCGAATTTGTCATCGGAACAATATACGTGTCGAGCTTTTTGTAGAATGCTGCGGCACTGATATAGCCCTTTTTGCCAAAATATTTTTCTAACGAAATATCAGCGGCATCTGCCAGGAACGGTTTCAGGAATGGATTACCAGCCGAACCTTCAAAGCGTGGATTTTGAGCCACTCCGTTGATTGCTGCAGGTGACGAATTCACTGAGAACGAGAACGAACCGCGCATATCGGTCATGTTAGGACGAGCCAACTCTCTCGACAGAGCTACTTTCAGAGCGGTATCGTTACCCAGATCACCTTTCAAGTTTAACGATGGCAAGAAGTTGTTGTAAGTAGTTCCTTCTGTAGTTTGACCGCCATTGACAGATGGATCATTCAACACTGGTGTTGAACCAACATTGGCCTGATAACCCGATGCCGACTGATTTGTACGGACTAATTGCGCACCAACATTACCGCGCACTGGCAAGCTGCCCACTGCGGAATCGATGTCCAGTTTTGCGTATGCTGTCGTTACTTTTTCTTCCACGCCCCATGTTTTGGACAGAATGTCATTGTTATATTTACGCTCTAACGCTGCACCCGGAACCAAATCAACAGTAGGATTGAAGCCCAACATATTGATACCTGTACCACCGACGTTATTGATGGTGGAAGCACCTGCTGGCATAGGGATACGTGCATAACCATTATTGGCAGCAGAAATAATCAAACCTTCGTCCGTGATGGCGCTTTTGGTACGGTCTGTGTAATTCAGGCCAAATTTAACGTCCGTAAATGCACCCGCATTCAAGTCATGCTTCAAATCAAACCGAATGGCACTCACTTTATCGGTGATGGTTGGGCCTTTGGAATAACCTGCCTGCGCTACACTGCTGCATGACGGATCGTTAGGAACCAATGGACTGGAAATACCACTCCAGCCGCATTGATTACGAATTGCCATGGTAGATGGGTCGGTCAGGCTGGCACCATAGACCATTTGCGGAACGCTGGAACCCAAACCACTCATTTGCAGAGTTTGCGGGGTTGCCAGACCGGCATAGTATTCGTTATCGCGCTGAACGCTTTGTGCTGAGTTATGACTCAAATCAACTACGGCAGTCCAACCATTGTCCAGTTTTAATGTATTTTTCCAGCCCAGTGATTTGAGCGTATCGTTTTCAAGCAAACCTTCGTTACGATCAATCAAGTTCACACCAGTCATTGTCGTACTTGTTGCTACGCCATTTGACACCGTTGTATTAGTGAAATTGCCTGTGCCTGGAATTTGTAATTCATTAATCTTCGAGTAGTCTTTGATTTTTGAATAGAACAAATCCACTTCACTGGTGAAGTTTTTGCTAGGCTTGTATTCAAAAATACCAGCCACGCCGTTGCGATGATCAGTCACATTCGTAGTGTCGATATTGAATCCGTTACCACCTGGTACTTTAACGCCAGCAACAGTATTGCCGCTTGTGTCTGTCACAATACCCTTGTAGTCACCCCAAGTGCCGAAATCATTATGGCCAGAACCACTTTCCTGGTGAACGATACCCAATGCCACACCAATGGTGCGATCAGCAAATTGGTCTATGTAAGTAAAGGTTTCGCGTTCGCCCTTACCCTTATTCTGCAGGCCAACACCATTTTTAGTGCCTTGCAGACCAACACTGACAGTGCGTTTGGAAAATGCCAGTGGATCGATCAAACGCTGATCAATCGTACCGGACAAGCCCTGGCCGACGACTTCAGCGTCATTCGATTTATAAACGACAGCGCTACCGATCAATTCGGCTGGATAAACGCTTAAATCGACAGCACGGCTGTCGGCTGTACTTGTCTGTTCACGACCATTTAACAGGTAGCCCGCGAAATCAGGGCTCAAACCACGAATACTGATGACAGTGGCGTTACCGTTTTTGTCACGCTGTGTAGTTAAACCTGGCAAACGTGCCAGCGATTCTGCAACCGTGGTATCTGGCAATTTACCGATATCTTCGGAAGAAATGGCTTCAACAATGGAGTCGCTGTTTTTCTTGATGGAGATCGCGTCTTCAATACCCTTGCGAATACCGGTAACAACCACAGTATTAACTGCATCTGCTTTGGCAGCAGGAGCCGCTTGCTCCGTAGTCGCTGGTGCTGCTTCCTGCGCATAAGCTGCATTCATCATCCCAAACAACAACACTGCACAACCGGCAGCAACTGGTCTGAGTTTAAATACTTGTCTTTCCTGATCCAGAGTACTTCCGTCTTTTTTTGCTTTCTGATTCATCTTTAGGCTCCTTGTTGATTTTTTAATTTCTTCGTGTGCAGCTCGGCTGCTAACTTTTGCATTCAGGTAACAGAACTCTTGTCCCGAGGCCATTGTGTACTAATACTAAATTTAGTGTCAATCATAAATCTGTTAAAAATCCTTAAAATATTCAAGAAATTAGCTATAAACCACAGTATATGTTGTTTAATCACATCAAATTAAACGTAGTATAACTACATAAATAATTGTTTTAAGTTTTAAATACTCCAAAAATTCAAAGCGCTTTAAAAATTACTCGCCGTAAATCCAAAGCGCTTTTAATTTTTCGGAATGGGATTAGTCAACTAAATTAAAAGTGTCAGGCAAAAAAAATCCCCTGTCTGAAACAGGGGATACACTATGACGCTGATGATTAACTCAGATTAGCCCTTAACGATATTAATCATCTGAAAGGTGCCACCAAAATAGCGGGTGACCTTCATGTCGGCAATTGCAACATTTTTCGGCAGCCACTGGGCCACTTCCCCATGCCACAAATCTGGCGCAAACGGTTCGAGCACGCTCAAAATCGGCATCCAGATATATTTAACCGGATTCCAGCGGCTAGGGCGGGCAAAATCGACGATGGTCAAGGTTCCGCCCGGGCGCAACACCCGCAATCCTTCAGACAGGGTTTTCACGCGCACGTCCATGGGTTGCTCATGCAGCAAAAAATACATCAGCGTGCGGTCAAATTGATCATTATCAAAATCGAGCTTCATGGAATTCATCTGATGCAAATCTACTTTATCCTCAACCGTCAGCTTGCCTTTCAGATTACTCAGTTGAATCGGCACAATATCAATCACATCCAGGTGCCCCTGCTCATCGAGGCGTTCAGCGATTCGCGGCGTCAGATCGCCATAAGCACAGGCGATCTGCAAATTCTGCCCGGTAATTTTTTTACCGAACGTTTCCAGCACCGCATCACACAGACGATCGTAATTGCCCAGCAAAATCAGATTCACCAGCCACTTGCGCTCAAATAAATGCACCGCTCGCGGATGGATATAAGCCCACCAGTAAGTTTCGTCTAAATAGGAAGGGATAGGCAGGGACGTTTTGGTAAAGGCAGAGGTGTCAGTTTTCATTTTTTTCACCGGGTAAGTAAAATTCAGGAAAGCAGCTACAGGAGAACCGCCAACCGTACATCGGATGCTGCACGGCGCGCTCCTGACTAACCCAGCAACTATAGCCCAATCGCTGCGATAAATATTGTCATTTTATTCAAAATGCAAGTCTGCTTGATCTTGCTCAAACTCGTTGAAATGATATTAAAAAAACATTGCCAGTTAAAGCAATATCATTTAGACATTTTCCCCTCTTGCCAATGACGTGGTGCGGTTGCAACTATATTTAGCCGGAATGCTTCTTTAAAGAAATTAACTTGGTAATATCCGCTATTAGTATCCAAATTTCACTTAATTCGCCTTTGCTGTCACCGCTCATAGAAAGAACCAGAACAATATGAACAATCCTGCTCCCGTGAATCTGACGCCCGCCATTCCGGCTGAATTCTCTGAATGTTTCCAGCGTCAGCGCACTGCCTTCCTCGCTGACCCGGTTCCCAGCTATGCCAGTCGCCGTGCCGATCTGGATAATCTGGCACGCATGCTCAAAGAAAACCGCGAAGCCTTAATTGAAGCGATCAACGCCGACTATGGCAATCGCTCCACTTTCGAAACCCTGTTTGCCGAGTTTTTCGTGGTGCTGCAGGAAATCAAAGACAATCTGAAACATTTAAAAAAATGGATGCGACCACAATCGCGCCATATCGATATGTTGCTGTACCCAACTTCGAGCAACCGGGTGATTCCACAGCCGCTCGGCGTCATCGGTGTGATCGTGCCGTGGAATTTTCCGCTCAACCTGTCGTTTGCACCGCTGGCGGCGATTTTTGCCGCCGGTAACTGCGCCATGCTGAAGATGTCAGAAAACTCCGATAACCTGGCCCGGCTGCTGATTAAAATCACGCCGAATTATTTTTCGCCCGACAAACTGCAATTTTTTGCCGATGAAGGCGGTCGCGGACCGGCTTTTTCTTCGCTGCCGTTTGATCATTTATTCTTTACCGGCTCCGGCCAGACCGGTCGCGCCGTCATGGCCAGTGCCGCTCGCAACCTGACCCCGGTCACACTCGAACTCGGCGGCAAATCACCGGCCGTGATCGCTCCCGACTTTCCGGTGGCCGTGGCTGCCGACCGGATTATGTGGGTCAAGGCCTTCAATGCCGGACAAATCTGCACCAACGTCGACTATGTGTTTTTACCTGAAGGCGCAGAAGAACAATTTGCCGCCGAAGCACAGCGCGTCATCAGCCAACGCTATCCCGACATCAACCATCAGGATTACACTTCCATCATCGACCAGCGTTCTTATGACCGCCTGCAAGCCACGCTGGACGATGCCATCGCCAAGGGAGCACGGGTGGTCAACCTGTTTGCCGGTCAAAACACCGATGCCAGCATCCGTAAATTTCCGATGACTCTGCTCTTTAATGTCACCGACGATATGCTGGTCATGCAACGGGAAATTTTTGGCCCGCTGTTGCCGGTCAAAACCTACCGCGAAGCACAGGAAGTGGTTGACTTCATCAATGGCCGTGACCGTCCGCTGGCGCTCTATCCATTCTCAAATGACACCAGCCTGCAAAACTTCTATATCGAACGCATTATGTCTGGCGGCGTGTCCGTCAACACCGCCCTGCTGCATGTGGCACAGCACGACATCCCGTTCGGCGGCGTCGGCGCCAGTGGTATGGGCCATTACCATGGCTATGAAGGCTTTGTGACTTTTTCCAAAATGCGTCCGGTGTTTTATCAGGGCTGGCTGTCGACCATCAAATTCATGATGCTGCCACCGTACGATAAACATGCCAACAAACTGATCAATATAATGATCAAGTTTTTTGGATAACTGATGCGCGTACTGGTGCCGCTGCCGCAGGCAGATTTTGATCCATCGGAAGTCGCTATCCCGTGGCTGCTGTTGCGCAATGCCGGCATCCACGTGGATTTTGCCACCGCTGATGGTCAGCGCAGTCACGCTGACCCGATCATGCTCAGCGGCGAAGGCCTTGATCCGTGGGGATGCATTCCGGGGCTGAAAAAAATCCGCGTACTCGGCCTGATGCTGCGCGCCGACCGCTATGCCCGCGCTGCTTACCGCGAACTGCTCAGCGATGCCGATTTTCTCCACCCGAAACGGTTTGATGAACTCCAGCTGCAGCAGTACAGCGGTTTATTGCTGCCAGGCGGACATTCCAAAAAAATGCGTCCCTATCTGGAATCACCCCAGCTGCAGCAACTGGTGGCCGAATTTTTTGAAACTCTGGACACCCACGGTCAGCACCGACCGGTGGCCGCCGTCTGCCATGGAGTACTGGTGGCAGCACGCACCATTTCCGGCAAAACCGGCCGCTCCGTCCTGTACGGCAAAAAAACCACGGCACTGACCTGGAAACTGGAACACACCGCCTGGACCCTGACCCGTTATTTTGGACGCTTCTGGGACCCGGATTACTACCGTACCTATCAGGAGGCTGCCCATGAAGCCGCCGGTTACTGGGGTGTGGAACAGGAAGTCAAACGGGCGCTGGCGCAAGACAGTGATTTTCTCGACGTACCAAAAAGCGCGCGTCATTATTTTTTAAAAACCAGCGGCCTGGCGCGTGACCGTCTCAACCAACCCGCTCCTGCCTGGGTGGTCAACGACAGAAACTATTTATCGGCCCGCTGGCCGGGCGACATCCATACACTGGCCCAACATTTTATCGATGCCCTGTACCACTACCACCCGGAGTAATCCTCACAGACTAATCGATCTGGTTTCGCGCATACTCCAGACCGCCATCATACTCAGCGCTGCCGCCACCGAGACATAATAGCCCACCCAGCTCAGCCCACCTTGCTCAACGAGCATTTGCGCAATCAACGGTGCAATCGACGCCCCGATAATGCCACCGATGTTATACGACAGTGATGCGCCGGTATACCGCACCTGCGTGGGAAACAATTCCGGCAGCAAGGCGCCCATGGGTCCAAAGGTAAATCCCATTAAAAATAATTCAATAATCAAAAACAGCGCCACCGAAACGTGACTGCCACCGCCGAGCAAGGGTTGCATGCTAAAGCCGGACAAGAGCGCCAGCGCAGCACCGAACAGCAACACCGGCCGACGTCCCCAGCGATCACTGGCCCAGGCCGACAAGGGTGTCGCGAGCCCCATAAACACCACCGCCAGACACAGCAACGCCAAAAACTCCGGCTTGCTGTAATGCAGACTTTTTACTCCGTACGATAAAGAAAATACCGTCGAAATATAAAACAGCGCATAGCACACCACCATGGCAAACGAACCCTGCAAAACCGTGCGCCAGTGACGCGTGATTACTTCGACCAGTGGCATGGAAACCTGCTGCTGGTTTTTCAGCGTCTCGGTAAACACGCTCGACTCCTGCAACTTCAACCGCACATACAAACCGACCAGCACCAGCACGGCACTTAACAAAAACGGAATCCGCCAACCCCAGCTTTTAAATTCCTCGTCACTGAGCAACGTAGCCAGCCCGAAAAACAAACCGTTAGCACATAAAAATCCCACCGATGGGCCAATTTGCGGAAACATGCCATACCAGCCGCGGCGCCCGGCCGGCGCATTTTCGGTAGCCAGCAAAGCCGCACCACCCCACTCACCTCCCAGGCCGATACCCTGTCCAAAACGCAGCAGGCACAACAACACCGGCGCAAGCGTGCCTATGCGGTCATAACCCGGCAACAAACCAATGAGCGTCGTTGAGATCCCCATCACCAGCAATGAAGCCACCAGCGTGGATTTGCGACCGATACGGTCGCCAAAGTGACCAAACAGGGCCGAGCCCAGCGGACGCGCCAGAAACGCGATCCCAAACGTCAGGAAGGCATACAGGGTTTGCGCCGCCGCCGAATCCTTGGGGAAAAAAGTCGGTCCGATCACCAGCGCTGCTGCCGTGGCAAACACATAAAAATCAAAAAACTCAATCGCCGTACCAATAAAACTGGCCACAGCAACCCGGACCGGGGAATTAACAGGGGTAGCTGACATAGTTGAAATATGATGAAGTTAGCGATGCGGCATCATAAACTGAAATTTCAGACACGCGCGAAATAAATTGCTTCTGCTACAATGAGCGGCCCTCATTTACTGACTGCCGACAATGCCAACGACGCCCCAAACTCCGATTACCCTCTCGCGCATTGCCCTGGGAATGTGGCGGCTGGATTCCTGGAAGCTGACTCCGCCACAGCGACTCGAACTGGTCCGTCAGGCACTCGATCTGGGCATCACCACCATCGATCACGCCGATATTTATGGCAGCGAACAACCGTTTGGAGAAATGCTGGCCTTAGCCCCCAGCCTGCGCGACCAGATGCAAATAGTCACCAAATGCGGCATCGTCCTGCGCCAGCAACCGTCCACGTTGAGTGTCTCGCATTACAATACCAGCCGCGCGCACATCATCAGCTCGCTGGAAAATTCCCTGCGTCAATTGCGCACCGACTATGTCGATCTGCTGCTGATCCATCGCCCCGATGTACTTATGCAGGCCGATGAAGTGGCCGACGCCTTTAACACCCTGCAACAGGCGGGCAAAGTGCGCCAGTTCGGCGTGTCCAATTTTTCTCCGGCACAATTTGATTTGCTGGCCTCACGCTGCGAACTCGTGACCAATCAGGTAGAACTCTCGCCACTGCATCTCACCCCCTTACACGATGGCACCCTTGATCAATGCCAGCAGCGTGGCATTGCACCGATGATCTGGTCAGCACTGGCGGGCGGCCGACTGTTTAACGAATCCAGTGAACGCGCTCAGCGGGTACGTACCACCCTCAACGCCCTGGCAGCCGAATACGGCACCAGCGTGAGCACCATCGTCTATGCCTGGCTGTTGCAGCATCCATCCAAACCGGTGGTGCTGACCGGTTCAGGACGCCTGCCCGTCATGCAGGAAGCTCTCGCCGCCCTCCATCTGACCTTAAGCCGCGAACACTGGTTTGCCATCTGGTGCGCCTCCAGCGGAACCCCGGTTCCCTGACTCTGTATCACCATCAGGCGCAATAACGGGCTCGCTACTCCCAGATAGCGAGCCTCCCTGGCCACGCCCTATACACTTATCTTCCGCCGCCACCGTCAACAACCCGGCTGCTACGCATTTCCCTCCTAGTGTTATTACCGATTGCTGCTCATATCAACTTCAGCGAAACTTGCTATAGCTGTACCTATGGTATAGGCGAATAATAATCTGACGCAGCAGCCTATTTTTAAGGTGACCTATGGATAAAGATATTGGCCAGTTAATTCATGAAACCCTGACCTACATGGGTTGTTCCCCCGGCGTGGTTGGCAAAATCAACGGGCGCTCACCGGTGGTGTTCAGTTTTAATAACGACATCACCCTGAATTTATCTATGGAAGACGATGCTTGCCTGTTATGGACCGAAGTCGGTGAATACAGCGAGCGACTCATTGATCACTATGGCGCCAAAATTCTGCGTCAGCTGCTCATTTCCTTCCCCTGTTATGAAAACGGAAAAATGTTTTTATCGAAGGTACAGGAAAAATTATATCTGCAAGCCTTCGTCAATGAAGCCGCGTTTGAATCCGCGCAAACTTTCTCAGTCGCGCTGCAACTGTTTTTTGAACAGGCCATTCTGTTACACCATATCGTAAAAGAATAGCTATCTTTACTTCGCATAAAATATCGCCATCATGATTCCTACATTCAATCCTGCCGGTTCAACCCGATCACTCATTAGTGATGCATCAACTAGTGCTTTAATATCCAGTCCGGACAATATTGACCCTCCCGGCTCAGTCGCGCAGAAGCCATTGACAACAACAAACCCAAAGTCCGATCCGAGGGCATCCATTTGTACCGATTTGTATAACGGCTTGGTTTCAGTAAAAAATTCCATCACTAACAGCGCTTCAAGAGCTGGAAAATTTCTGATCGAGAGCGCAAAAAACGGCAACCTTGGAGAGTCACTTAAAACTTATGCCAAAAACCATGAGGACAAGTCTTACTTAACCTACGCGAATGCCTTGATCAAGGTTCAGCAGGCTGACGTTGCCGGATTTGTCGACAAATTGCAGCCTGTTTCCACCATTAGCGAGAGAAAAACTGTCGTTCCCGAACGAAAAGAATTGCTCGCTTTGCTCACTCCCATTCAAGACTTTCTGACACAGAACAGCCAGCTGGAAAAAAGCAATCCGTTATTCGATCAGGTGGACACGAAATATCTGGATCACACTATTAAATTACTCAACAGTTCCAACAATAAATTGAGCTGGTGTGAATTTTCGGTCATTTCCATTTATCTGCGCTGTGTTTCCATCGAGATGGAAAAATCCAGAAAGGCTTTCTTCACTCCGGAGTTTTTTCAAGCAGCGGCGACTGAAACACAACGCCTGAATAAGTTTGAAACTACTTACGCTGCTGAAGTAAAAAAATTTAAAGACTTCAATGATGCTGAAAAAGTAAAACGTCTGCTGCGTCAGGAAAGATTTATTGACCCTGATCGTCCGGAATATATTCATTTTTCCATTCCATCCGAAAAACAACAGGCGATCTTCAATAAGTTAATTCCTCAAAAAAAAATGGCCTATCTGGTCTGGCAAAAAACCCATCTGAAAACTGATGACCCAGAGTATGCTCATATAGCTAAACCAAATTCAGGCACCAGTTATAGTGAACTATATAAACTTCCCGAGCAGCAAAAATTCCTGCTGATCTCCAATGCCATCAACGACATCGAACAACTGGGTCTGCTTTCATGGAATCAATTGGCACGCGATGAAATTACTGCGCATCTGAGTCCAGAATACCAACAGGTCATCGAGGATCCGTCATACATGAAGATCACCTCCGCCAATCCCAACCTTGGCGTTGCTGTCGGCAGCACTACTCAGGGATATTCAGCTGGAGCAGCTATCGGGCCAAAATGGATGACAATCAAACTGACCGACGATGAACGCTTTTACGGCAGGATGAGATTGTGTCTTGTGTCGTTAACTTTTTATCTGAAAACCTCATTTTCCCAACTGTTTGGAGTAAATTTCGGTCTTGGTGGCAGCTACGGCTATGGAGATTATATCGAATGGAATGACGCCGAACATACGGTTGTCAACGATTTTGCCAATGTCATCAAGAACAACCAATCCAATCCAGCGTTGCAAGCCCACCTGTCCAGGGTGCATGACTTGGTGGATGGAAATAACGCCTTCGCCAACCTGTTTTTAAAGACGGATACGTACATGGAAGTCCGCGATCTGAAACTAAGAGAAGCAGAATTCAACTTGCGAAAAGAAAATATCAGACAAAATTTATGGCTTGCCGGACTGATGACATCCATCCCGTCCGAGCCAACCGCTAGTGTGCCATCAACAACTTCCGCTCTTGCAATAACTGAATTGCAAGGGGATAAGGCTCTGAGCTTAGTGACAAGCGGAACATTGATCACAGCTCAATCCGATCTGATTGTTCCTGCTGATCCGGAAGCTGAAGAAAGATCACTTCCGAGCAGCCATTTTTTAGCCACAGAACAACAACAATACGCTAATCTGCGGCTCACCGTTAACGAGCCAACTACGAGCGCCGAGCCGTTTAGCGCCGAGGTCACTTTCTGGGAATTCTGGACCAGATCTACTGCCAGTCTGACAATGACTATCCTTAATCCCCTGCTTAGTTTCATCGGTGATGTCCGCTATATCTATCACGGCTTGCTTCACTATCGAAAAACTTCTCTTTGTTCAATTCTGTCTCAGGATGAGACTGACCATAATGTGTTAGATACACAACGCATCCTTGTTATCGACAACATTACAACGCAATGTGCGTTACTTCAGACCGAGGGTGACAACCCGTTATTAAAACGGCGCGAGCTGGCAGAGGATTTACACGCATTTGAGAATGCTGAAAATAAAAAAACCGAGAATGCTCTGCTCACTAAATACCACGTCAATAATGACATCGAATTTAGAAACAAGATATGTTTGAAGCAGCATGATCTGAATTACGCACTTGACCTGCTTAATGCTTTACGTTTTTATTCCACTATCCGGGTAAGAATGGCCAATGCAAAAAATGGCATGAGTGCTGAAAAAGATATACTGTCAGCGATGGAGAAGGATTTTTTTAAGGAATACAAGGCAAGCAACGCTGAAGAATTTCTGCACAATCTGCTTGTATTAAATGCCGGCAGGTATATCGACGTGCAAAATGATATGAACTTGTCCGATGAAGAAAAAAGTGAAATAAAAGTCGCATTAGTAAATTTAGACAAGGAATTACTCAATCCCCCCTTTACCTGCGATATAGAAAAAGTCAGGGAAACCGCTAATTTCAGAGAAAGCGTTTTATTTACCATCAATGATCGACAAATCACGTTGACTGGCACTGCATCCTCCTCATTTTTCGGATCTCTGTTCGGTGCCAGAGCCAGCGCACAACTCAATTACATCACCCGCGAACATATCAACCCGTTCCGTGACGGTGATTATATCGACCTCCGCCTGACCTTTGGCAGCAATGTTGCAGCCAACAAAAATCTGTGGGATAAACTGCAAATTGAATTGGCATCCTCTGGCATGGACATAAGCGCACTGAGCAATGCCAACATCGGGTTCGAAGTTTCCGGCACGGCGTATTTCCGGTTTTTCAAACCACGGTTATTCCCGCAAATCACCTATACAGACATGTTTTATCGCGGGCTCAGTGAAGCGGATATCAAGTTTTCGGAAATGTTTGCTATCCCGGTAGCGTCAGGCATAGAAGTCACCTTGGGTTTTGATTACCTCAACAGCAATATCACCTGTGTGAAAGACAGCTATCCCAGCACCTCGCTGTTGGAATACTGTCTTCTCTATACGCATGAAGTTATTTTTGGGCATATCAATAAAGCAGGCGAGTTATTAAAAACAAGCATCTGGCACACTATCCGTGAAAAACAAAGAGCTGTTTTTGAAAAAATGTTTGCTGCCTGCACCGAATCACAGGACAACCGTATTTTTGCTGAAATCAACGCACTGTTTCCTCAAGAAGCGCGGCCTCCTGTCGAAGCCAGGACCGGGGAGCAGGAGGAAATTATTGCCTATTTTTTTCATGCAACGGCAATATATCAACGCGTTGTCAACAACAAACCAGAAACAGTGGATGAACATTATCAGGTCGAAATTGATACGGCTTACCGGAATGCCCTGAATAGTTTTGAAAAAATATTATTGGCCTATGCACCAGTTTGTCACAAACTCAAAACCAGATCGCCCAATTTCAAAAAACTACCACTTGTCATACCACCACATGTGAAAAAATTAGGTATGGAAAACCCGGCTGAAGCAATCTCTGCTAATACGTCTGCGCAGGAAAAGGACCGTGTAACCAAGGTCAAAATCCCGCAACTCCTCATCGAATCCGATGATGAAAACGGATAAACATCCAGCTACTTATCGCGTTATAACGGATACGGGGCATTACTGCGCCGTACCGATGCAGGTTGAACAGATATCCACTTCCATATTAGGGAAATTACTACTTGTTGACTCTGTTAAGTTCAAAGAAACTGAATTTCAATCTTATTTTCCACGATTGAATCGTTTGCTTTCCGAAAGTGCCTATGCAAAAAGATGTCGTTAAATTAATTCGTGAAACCCTGCAGTATATGGGCTGCGATCCTGGTGTGGTTGGCAACATCAGCGGACGTTCGCCGGTGGTTTTTAATTTTAATAACGAGCTGACTTTGCATTTATCGATGGAAGCAGGAAATAAGTTGTTATGGACTGAGATTGGCGAATACAGCGAACACCTCATGGATCAGTGTGGAGCAAAAATTCTGCGGCTGCTGCTCGAATCCTTTCCCTGCTTTGTTACCAGAAAGCTGTTCCTGACGCACACCCACGGCAGGCTGTATCTGCAAGCCGTCATTGATGAGGCGGCACTGGAGTCGGCCCAGACTTTTGCCACCGCCCTGCAACTTTTTTTTGAACGTGCAGTGATGGCGCGCCAAATTGTACGCGAATAAACATTAGCACTTCTGCATACGTCTATTCTTTAAGGAAATATCATGCAAGCCATCTTTAATTCCGCTCGAAAGCTGCCCCCCTTCTCCGATGGCCCACAAAATATAGCAACTTTAAAGGTGATCGACACGGTCAATGACGCAGCAAATCCGCTTCCCCTTGCCAGTCAGCTAGTTGTCGTTGGAAACTCGCTTTGCATCGAACTCATTGAAGTCACAGAAGCCGTGATTGACAGCGTCGCCTCTGGTTATACACGCTTCGTAAATGCCCTCACTGCGGTTGAAAATTCGCTCAGCAACCTCGGCATGACCATTGGAAAAATCCTGCTTGAAATCGCCCAAAGTAGCCGGGCACCTGAATCTGTCCGTGCCTGGGTTAAAGAACAGCAAGATATATCCTTCCGCGAATTAGCTCTGGCCTTGCTTGAAAATCAACGGCAGGACAACTGCGCACAATTAATTGCCTCCAAAACACAGGCATCCCCTACTTCCCATGTGAGCCCTGCGATTGAGCAACGCCGGGAACTTCGCGCACACTTTCAAAACATACAGCTCATCGTGAACTCCGGCAAAAATTGTTTCTTTACCGATCTGGATAAAACATATTTGGATGCCGCAATCGATCTGGTCGGCCACTCTGACCGACCCATGAACTGGCTGGAATTCTCCATTATTTCGATTTATCTGCATTGCTTTACACTCGACCTGGAACAATCATGGCAGCAACACTATTTAAGTTCCGATGATCCCGATGTTGAATCATGTGCAGCTCAACTCGAATTCAACCTGATTGCGGAAAACATCAAAAATCTCTGTCAGATGACTGAAATTTCATGGAACAGGCAGGCCGCCGCTGAAATTATTGCCCACCAGACTCCGCAATATCGCGCGCTGTTTCACGATCCCTCTTATACCAAAACCGAGTCCACGTCGGTCTCGCTTGGTGCCGCTGTCGGCTGCACCAATGCGGGCACCTCAGCAGGAGCCAAAACCACCGTCACCCGTACCCAATTAACCATGATGGATGATGAGCGCTATATGGGGAAAATGAACCTGACTGCCCTTGGAGTGACGCTGGAAGCCAAAACAAAAGTCCTTGGTCTGGCAAATGCACAGAGCAGCGTGACGGCCGCAACTGGCAGGGGTTCGTATATCGAATGGAATACCCCAGAACATTATATGCAGGAGCATTTTGCTGAGATGGTCGAAGAGCACAAATCTGATCCGGTCGTTAAACAGCATCTCTCAAGCGTACACGATTTGCTGCGTTATGACGCCTCACTGGCAGGGACATTTCTCGATTGCAGTACCTTTATGGATGTCTGCAAATTAAAAGAGAGAGAAGCCCATTTTAAGCGGCATTCAGCGGATATACAACAAGGATTAGGATTATTAAAACTGGCCGCTGAAAAATATTTTCCCCCTGCACCAATGACTTTGCACAGCGTCGATTGCGACGTCGAAGATACATCACAGCCACCACTTCCAATGCCTCTCCGGCCACAAGGTATTGCCGAAGCAGAATCTGCTGAAGCCTCAATCTCGTCAACAGCGCCGACAACAATCACACTCGCACCAATTGAACCAACTCAGCCTGCTCAGGATGAGCAACCCGTTGCTCTGTCATTTGAGGATTATCTCCACCTTGAAAGTCGGCTCGACACGATGTGGAATAACGCCAATCTGACAACCAATCCACTTGTCGTGATCGATGCGCCTTTTGAAGCCGATGTGGACGTCACTGAACTTGATGCCGCTGCCAGCGCCAGCATGGGTCTTGCTGAAGGGGTGGCAACCATCAGTGCAGCAGTGGATGTCAACCGAAAAGAACACGTACTGCATTACACACATCTCACCCCGCTTTGTCAGATTCTTGCACGCCATGATGCTGGAAATTTTTCCCAGCTCGACAGGGATAATGTGAACAATGCGATTCTGATTCAAAGTCAGATTATTGAAAAGAATGTTGCCAACGCGTTGGATGCCACGAGCCCGGCTAAACAACTGTTTGAACTGCGCGGGCTGTTGAATTTCTATAAAAACTTACAGGTAAGGATAGAAAAGCTTGATCGCGACGGGCAACTTCCGCAAAGAAAAAAAACAGAAGTAATACGAACAGAATTACATCAAAAATACAGTGCTGACAATGCCGAAGAATTTCTGCACAATATCATGATATTAAACGCGGCCCTGTATATTAAAACCACCCGACTTCAAAAACTTTCTCCTCAAGAGTGTAGTCAATTGAAAAAAGCGTTGCTGGATTTTGAAACTGAATTGCTCACTCCATCATTTCCCTGCGACATAAAAGCGCTCAAAAAAATGAGTTGTTTTGCTGAAAAAGTTGACTTTACTATTCTTGACCGACAACTCCTGATTGCCGCCAAAGCCGCTCTCGCCATTCCTGAGGTTAAACTTACCGCGAGTGCGGGTGCTTCTGCACAACTGCATCTCATGACCCGTGATCACATCCACCCCTTGCGCGACGGCGAATATTTTTTTGGACTCCTTACCCTGAGCACCAGCATCGCCAGCAACAAAGCGACGCTTACCATGCTGCAACAACAGTTAAATTTATCTAATCTTGATCTCAGCATGATCATCCCACAGGACATGCTGGCCGAATGTTCCGGCAGCTTGCGCATTCTTTTTTTTAAATCCAACCAATACCCGCAACTGGGCTACCGCTTCATGGTTGGACGCGCCATAGGAGAAGTGACCTCCAAATTATCCGGTTCATTTGGCATCCCCGTGGCACCGGGAATCGAAATAACCACAGGGTTCAGTAAGCTGACTGATGAAACTTCCTGCCTTTATGAATTTTTTTCTCACCAATCACTGTTTCAATTCGGTTTGCAATACACCCATGAATACAATATCGGACTGATCAATCAAAAAACCGGGGTGGTCAATCCCAACAGTTACTGGCTGATTATCCGTGAGGCGCAAAAACCGGCATTTCAAAAATTGTTCGCCCATTACCGCCCGGAGTCTGGCAACAGCATCTGCGATGAACTCAATGCTTTTCTCCCTGCACCCCGTACCGAAGTACAACAGCAGGTCATCGACCGATTTGACACCGCTACCCATAACTATGCACAGGAGCCACACAACGACAGGTTATATCAGGCCGCACTGACCAGTTTTGAAAACCTGCTACAGGTGTATTCCGCATTGGCATTAAACATCAAATGGAGTTCGCCGCTGCTGATCCAACAGCCACTGAACATTGCGCCGCATCTGGAAAAACGGATCGACGTCTCAGACTGGTCATCAGCATCGCTTGCCAGCGCCGAGTCAAGCGATGAAGAAAGCAGCCCGCAAAATTCGATCGCTGCGGATACCAATTACGTACATTTAATATCAGATGGCGACTCGGATGAAACTGAGTTAACTGCTAACGGATAGTGTGTCTGTTCAACTGACGCAGCAATAATAGCTGCGCTCAGGTTTCATAAATATAGTCCCCAGGTGCGTCCGCCAGTACGGGGAAGGCCTGAGAGCCGACCGTAGGGGATTTGATCCGGGCGGTGGAATGCTTGGTCAGCCAGTCAGATAACACTGGCCACCATGACCCTGACTGTGGAGTGTTTAATGTCAGCCATTTGTCAGGATCGACGTAACTGTCCCTGCCGCCATCATCGCAGCGGAAATAACGCCGCGGGTGACCTGGCTCACTGACGATACCGGCATTATGACCGCCACTGGTGAGTAAAAAATTCACCTCCCCCTGGGCCACACGTTTAAGTTTATACACCGAGCGCCATGGCGCAACATGATCATTTTCCGTGGCCACAATAAAGACCGGCATCCGGATATCGCTTAAGGCGATTTTTTTTCCGGCGATCTGATAGCGCTCTTCAAATAAATCATTATTTAAAAATAATTGCCGCAAATAGTCACTGTGCATCCGATACGGCATTCGGGTAGCGTCGGCATTCCACGCCATTAAATCATTCAAAGGCTGCCGGTTGCCGAGCAAATATTGTTGTACCATCGGCGACCAGATCAAATCGTTTGATCTGAGAAGCTGAAAAGCACCAGCCATCATTTTGGTATCCAGATAGCCTTTTTCCCACATCATGTCTTCCAGAAAGCTAACCTGACTTTGGTCGATGAATAACATTAATTCACCTGCTTCGCTAAAATCTGTTTGCGCCGCCAGCAAGGTCATGGTTTGTATAGGTGACTCTTTTTCCGCGCCCAGATAAGCAGCCGAGATAGCCAGTAAGGTACCGCCCAGACAATAGCCGAGGGTATGGATTTTTTTATCCGGCACGATGGTTTGAATCGCTTTCAGCGATTCCAGTATGCCCAGTTGCATATAATCATCCATGCCCAGATCACGATCGGCTTCATCCGGGTTATGCCAGGAAATCATGAACACGGTATGTCCCTGAGACACCAGATAGCGCACCATGGAATTTTCTGGCGACAAATCCAGTATGTAATATTTCATGATCCAGGCCGGCACAATCAATAATGGCTCGGCATTGACGTTGGCTGTGGTGGGCGTGTATTGGATCAACTCGATCAAATGGTTGCGGTACACTACTTTTCCGGGTGTGATGGCAACCTGTTGTCCTGGTTTAAACTGTTCTGCACCCACAGGTGGCAAACCACGCAGTGAGTGTTCGTAATCCTGTTTGAAATTATTCCAGCCACGCATAAAATTCATGCCCTGCTCTTTCATGCTGGCATTAAGCACCACCGGATTGGTCAAAGGAAAGTTAACTGGCGACACCGTGTCAAGAATTTGCCGCGCCATGAACGACACCACATTTTCGCTGTGCTGAGAAACGCCCTCAATACCAGTGGTAGCGTTATGCCACCATTGCTGCTGCAATAAAAATGCCTGCGAATACAGATTAAATGGCCAGCGCTGCCAGTCTTGGCCACGAAACCGTTTATCCTGTGGCAAACCATCAATGCAACTAACCGGAGTTTCACTGGTAAATGCCAACGGTACATAATTCACCAGTCGTAATGATTTACGCATGGTTTTTTCCACCAGTCGGTTCATTTTGGCGGGGGATACCGCAAGGTGAACTGCCCAGTCGGCCCAGGCCAGCGCCAGACTGGCCGGTGAAATACCCATGCTGAACTTGGCTATTTGGCCATGCACGGCGCGGTCCAAATTGGCTGGCGGTTCAAAGCCAGGTACATATTTATTATACTCAGACGGAATTTGATGCGGCATGAACACTTGTTTGAACAACTGCTGCCAGGGCTTGATCCAGGTAGCCGATAACGCTTCCACGGCAGATGTGTCACTGACGGGCTGATTTTCTGCCGCGGTTGATTTGACAAGGTTTTTCATATGCTTCCTCGTGAAACAAGTTACTTCAGCAGCAAACGTTGGGTATGCTGTGCAATCATTAAATCTTCATCGGTTGGAATCATCCAAAACGGTACTTTGGCGCCCTGCGGCGACAGACAGACTGGCTCGGTATTAGTTGCTGCGGCATTCATGCGGGTATCGATCTGTACGCCCAGCCAACTGGCCGATTCAGCGATTTTTCTGCGAATCACAGCCGCATGTTCACCGATCCCGGCAGTCACTATCAAGGCATCGAGTCCACCCATTGCCGCCACCAGCGAGCCCAATTCGCGACCGATACGATAGATGTATAAATCAATCGCTTCGGCTGCATTCGGTTCGTTACTGGCCAACAAAATTTTCATGTCTTCGCTGATGCCGGATACGCCTTTTAACCCACTGTCGTTGTACAGCAGTTTGGCGACCGTGCTGGCGTCCATTTCTTTTTCTTGCAGCAAATACAGCAGCACGCCAGGATCTATCGTGCCGCAACGACGGTTCATCATTAAGCCATCGAGCGCAGTAAAGCCCATGGTCGAAGCAATGCTTTTACCCTGATACATCGCACACATGCTGGCACCTGCGCCAAGATGCGCGACCACCACCCTTCCAGCGGCAAGCTCCGTACCCAAATACTGTGGCATCACGCTGTTGATATACTCATACGACAATCCATGAAAACCATAGCGACGCACACCTTCCTCGGTCAAACTGCGCGGGATGGCAAAAGTGGTGGCTTTTAAGGGGTTGGTATGGTGAAACGCGGTATCGAAACAGGCGATCTGCGGCAATTGTGGATAACGTTGCCCCACCACGTCAACGGCGGCAATATTATGTGGCTGATGTAGCGGCGCCAGTGGTATCAGACGACGCAATTCAGCCATCACGTTCTCATCAATGACAATCGGTTCCCAGTGACGCACTCCTCCATGGACTATCCGGTGGCCGGCGGCAACGATCGTCTGGTCTGCCTGGTGTTGCTGTAACCAATCGAGGATAAAGGCGATCCCTTCGGCATGAGTGGTTTTTTCTGTCAGCGCCGACTGTGTGCTGACACTGCCTTGCTGTGCTTCAAAACGTGGCAACACACCCAGTCCTGCGATCTGTCCGCTGCAAATTAATTTATCTGCTGACATACCTCCGGTAACGGCCGAATTAAATAAGGAAAATTTAATACTGGAAGATCCGGCATTAATAATCAGGATAGCTTCAGACGGGTGATCCATTATGCCACCTTGCTGGCCGCCGCATTCCGTGCCAGCAGTAAGGCGATGGCGCAGGAGCCCAGACGTGCCATGGTCTTATCGGCCCGGCTGGTCAGAATAATCGGCACCCGTGCGCCGAGTACGATCCCGGCGATTTCGGCATCTGCCAGATATTCCAATTGTTTGGCCAGCATGTTGCCGGATTCCATGTCGGGCACCACGAAAATATCGGCCACACCGGCTACGGCCGACACAATGCCTTTGGTTTTGGCGGCTTCGAGTGAAACGGCATTATCAAACGCCAGTGGCCCATCCAGAATGGCGCCGGTAATTTGCCCGCGCTCGGCCATTTTGCATAACGCTGCCGCATGCAGGGTGGACACTATGTTGGAGTTGACGGTTTCCACGGCTGACAAGATCGCCACCTTGGGCTCAGGAATGCCCAGCGCATGCACCAGGTCGATGGCATTTTGCACGATATCGCGCTTCTCTTCGAGGTTGGGGTCAACATTGAGTGCAGCATCAGTAATAAACAGCGCACGCGGATAGTTGGGCGCATCGATGGCAAACACATGACTCATCCGTCTGGCCGTGCGCAAACCTATCCGGGGATCGACTACGGCACGCATTAATTCATCGGTATGCAACGATCCCTTCATGATGGCGTCGACTTTGCCGGCACGTGCGAGCTCAACGGCCAGCAGCGCAGCCGCTTCGCTGTGCTCGGTGGGCATGATTTCATAACTACTCAGGTCGATATTTTCCAGCGCAGCGACATGGCGGATTTTTTCTTCCGGGCCGATGAGTATCGGAATGATCAGTTCCTGTCTGGCGGCTTCAATCGCACCGATCAGAGAGACAGCATCTACCGGGTGCACCACTGCCGTGCGTATCGGCTTCATATGATTGGTCAGCGCGATGAGTTGCTGGTAGCGTCTGCCCTTAACGTGGAGTTCTGCTTCCGGAAGGATAATGCGTTCACGCGATATTTTTGCTGTCGGTGCCAATACTTCAGCGTGCCCCGTGATTACTACTGTTTCTGACTGATTAATGATGGAACAATCGAGCATGACATGATGTTTTTCTTCATTCTTGCCCACCACTTTCACAACCACAGTCACGGTATCCCCTATGCCTATAGGCTGGAGAAATTTCAGCGACTGACTCACGTAAATGGTGCCTGGACCGGGCAATTCGGTGCCCAGTAAATTGGATATCAGCGCTCCGCCCCACATGCCATGTGCAATGACTTTATGAAACAGGTCGCTATTGGCAAACTCTTCGTCCACATGGGCTGGATTGACGTCGCCGGACACGATGGCAAACAAATCAATATCCTTGCTGCTTAAGGTGCGTACCAGCGTCGCGGAGTCGCCAATACGGATTTCATCAAAGGTCACATTTTTAATCAGATTCATCACTGCTCTTCCATTTCTGCTATTTTTTAAACGTTGAATTATTACTAATTCACTATGGATGAAAAGCGGCTGATTGTTTTTGCGATGTATCAAAGATAGGTGTCAGATTATCGTACAAAACAATCATTAACTCATGGCAACATCAAAAATGTTTCCCCAGAACAGACTGTGCGTACTATCATCGTACTCTGAGAACAGAAACACCGTGTTTTACGGACAGTTCACATTTGAAAATGGAGTACATCATGAGCAAGAGTCAAGACAGTAAGAAAGCAGTCAAAAAAGCGCCGGCCAAATCTGTGAAAGAAAAAAAGGCGGATAAGAAGGTGAAACAGGACGAGAAGAAGCGTCAGCAATAACACTTCCCCTCCCTTGTTTATTACATTAGCTTGATCGCAACTATTATTTTCCAGCCTGGGCTTTGAGTACCAGTGCATCCAATACCTGCAGGGAAGAGGTATTGATATGTGCGAGCCCCGGATTGCTGGCATCCACCATCGACATACTCGACAGATAACGGCCATCGACGATGATGGTCGGGGTGCTTTCCACCTGATACGTATGCGCAATGCTGGCCAGATTTTGCAGCTTGCTGATGACGGAAAAGGAATTATAAAAGCCGGTAAATTTGGCTTTATCGAGGCCGTTTTTTTGCGCCCAGATCAGATTATCGTCATCAGTGAGTAACTGCTGATGTTCCACATGCCAGGTTTGCAACACTTTCGCATGCATGGCAGGTTCAATTTGCATGGCCTCCAGCGTCAAAAATAAATGCGCTTCGGCATCTTTTGGGCCGGCGTGGGGCACATGGATGCGTTTAAATTCGACATTATTGCCCTGTTTTTTTACCCACGCGAGCAATTCTGGTTCGAGCATATTGCAGGCTGGGCAATGGTACATAAAAAACTCCAGCACTTCGATTTTTTTGCCCACCGAGCTCACTGGTTGCGGATTCGACAGTGTGCGGTATTCAGCACCCTCTACAGGGTTTTCCGGGGTGGCCCAGGCCAGATTGCTCATCAGGCCCAGTGTGGCCAGGATCAGGGTGACAGTGCGCATTAGATACCTTTGGTGAAATAATATCGGCATCATCCCACATTTTTTGAATAAAAAAAATGGCGTCGTCATTATATCGACGACGCCAGTTTCAACAGCACAATGACTTTACGCCATGTAGCCGCGTTTTTGCAGATCGGCCAGCGTCGCATCCAGACATGAACGGATCAGAGCGACCATTTCATCGATTTCGGCGATGGTTGTCACCAGCGGTGGCGCGATGATCATGCGGTCACCCACGGCGCGCATAATCATGCCATTGCCAAACATATGGCCGCGACAAATCATGCCGACATCCTGACTGGATTCGAAGGGAACGCACTCATGCAGGGTGGCACCTTTTTTCTTCACCAGATTCAGACCGGCAGCAAAACCACAGGTTTCTGCGATGCTTACCAGCGGATGATCGTTTAACTCAGCGAATTTTTTCTTCAGGTAAGGGCCGGTGACGTTATGTACCTGTTCAACCAGTTTTTCTTCCTGCAGAATACGGATATTTTCCAGCGCGGCCGCACAGGCCACCGGATGGCCGGAATAAGTAAAGCCATGGTTGAAATCACCGCCGCTTTCGATCAGGACATTGGCAATCCGGTCACCGACGAGCACACCACCGAGCGGAACGTAGCCCGAAGTAACGCCCTTGGCGAAGGTCATCAGATCCGGTTTGATGCCGAAATATTCGGAACCGAACCAGGTACCCAGACGGCCAAAACCGCAGATGACTTCATCGGCGATTAACAGAATGCCGTATTTGTCACAGATGCGCTGAATTTCTGGCCAGTAGGTCGATGGCGGAATAATGACGCCGCCTGCGCCCTGTACTGGTTCACCGATAAAGGCGGCAACTTTTTCTGCGCCGAGTTCCAGAATTTTTTTCTCCAGCCAACCTGCGGCCACCAGACCAAATTCTTCCGGCGTCATCCCTTTGCCACCTTCAACATAATACGGCTGACCGATGTGCACGATGTTAGGAATGGTCACGCCCACCTGTTGATCATGCATACCCGACATACCACCGAGTGAGGCTCCGGCGATGGTGCTGCCATGGTAAGCGTTTTCACGGCTGATGATGATGTTGCGATCCGGGAAGCCCATCAGATCCCAATAACGACGCACCAGACGCAGATTGGTGTCATTGCCTTCCGAACCCGAGCCGGTAAAGAACACGTGGTTAAACTGCGGCGGAGAAATTTCCACCAGTTTGGCAGCCAGTTTGACGGCCGGTACATTGGTGGTTTGGAAGAAACTGTTGTAATACGGCAGTTCCTGCATTTGGGCATAGGCGGCGTCGGCAATGCTCTTGCGGCCGTAGCCGACATTCATGCACCACAAACCGGACATGCCGTCGAGCAGGCGTTTTCCTTCGGAATCCCAGATATAGATGCCCTGTCCCTTGACGATAACGCGCGCACCCACACCAGCGAGTGCTTTGGTGTCGGTAAAAGCATGCATGTAATGGGCGGCATCGAGCTTCTGGATCGCCTGGGTATCGACGGCGGCCGGACGAGCCGCGGCGACGATGGCGATCGGATCGGTTTTATTGCTATACATAATAACCTTTCAATGTGCTGGCTTAGGCGAACATCACGTAGGGGGTCACGCGTATGCGTAATACACCATGCGGAAGAGTCACCGTTAGCGGTGTATTACGCCCTTTGGGCTAATACACCCTACTTTTTATACGTGCAACAACAAGTGTTCACGTTCCCATGGGCTGATAACCTGCATGAATTCAGCATGTTCGAGTTCTTTGATGGCGGAATAGACGTCAATGAAACGGTCGCCGAGAATATAACGCAGGCGGGTTTCTTTGCGCAGGCCTTCGAGCGCTTCGGACAGACTTTGTGGTAACTGATAGTCCAGATCGTAGGCACTTTCTGTTGTCATCGGGGTTGGTTCGAGTTTTTCGATCATACCCAGATAGCCACAGGCCAGCGTGACTGCCAGCGCCAGATACGGATTGGCATCCGCGCCGACCACACGGTTTTCCACACGGCGATCCTGCGGGCCGGATTCTGGTACACGGAAACCAACGGTACGGTTATCTTTACCCCACTGAATATTGATCGGTGCGGCAGTGTGACGCACGATACGACGGTAGGAATTGACGTACGGTGCAACAATGGCCATGGCAGCAGGCATATAACGCTGCAAGCCGCCGATGTAATGGCTGAAGGCTTCGGAAGCACTGCCATCGGAGGTATTGCTGAAAATATTCAAACCGGTTTTGGTGTCGACCACACTTTGGTGAATGTGCATGGCCGAACCTGGCTCACCTGTCATCGGTTTAGCCATAAAGGTGGCATACATGTCGTGCTTCAGGGCAGCTTCGCGCAGGGTGCGTTTAAAGAAGAATACTTTATCGGCCAGACCCATAGGATCACCGTGCAGGAAGTTGATTTCCATCTGACCGGCACCGATTTCATGAATCAGGGTGTCGACGTCGAGGTTCATCAATTCGCAATAATCGTAAATATCTTCAAACAGCGGATCGAATTCATTCACGGCATCGATACTGTAAATCTGACGGCTGGTTTCAGCCCGGCCGCTGCGGCCTACTGGTGGGCGCAATGGCAAATCCGGATCGATGTTTTTGGCGGTTAAATAAAATTCCAGTTCCGGAGCCACAATCGGGGTCCAGCCTTTTTCAGCGTACAGACTCAACACCCGGCGCAATACCGAGCGCGGTGCGAAATCGACCAGCGAACCATCGGAAAAATAACAGTCGTGAATAACCTGCGCAGTAGGATCAGCTGCCCATGGCACCATGGTGATGGTGTTGGGATCGGCACGCAGAATCATGTCGCGATCGGTGGCCGAAATGGCGCGCTCGTAGGCGGCGTTATCGGTTGGGTAGTTACCGGTCACGGTCATACCGAGTACGGCTTCCGGCATGCGCATACCGCGATCTTCGGTGAATTTGGTGCGCGGCATAATTTTGCCACGTGCCACACCGGTCAGATCGGGTACCAGACATTCAATTTCAGTGACGCGCTTTTCATTGAGCCACTGATCCATATCGTTGTATGAAAAGTTTGGGCGTAAAGACATGATTTTCTCTCTTATATTTATTAATTTGCAGATAACCTGATGACAGGTTGTTTTAGTCCGGCATAGTCCCGAGTATCGGAGCTACGGCTCTGCTGGATTAAAGTGGGCAAAAAATTTAAAGAATTTCATATTACCTCCTCGTTTTTATACTTATTTCACGGCTTACTCACCGCTTACTTACCGTTTACATACCGCTTAAACACCAATATTTGACTGTTAAATAGTCATCCATACCGTATTTGGAGCCTTCGCGACCCAATCCGGACTGCTTGATTCCGCCGAAAGGAGCAACTTCGTTGGAAATCAGGCCGGTATTAATACCCACCATACCATATTCGAGCTGTTCTGCCACATTCCAGATGCGGCCAATATCGCGGCTGAAGAAATACGAAGCCAGACCGAATTCGGTATCGTTGGCCATGGCGATGACTTCGTCGTCGGTATGGAAACGGAATACCGGTGCCAGCGGACCGAAAGTTTCTTCACGTGCAACTTTCATATCCTGAGTGACGCCAGTGACGATGGTTGGCTCAAAAAAGGTATGGCCCAAAGCGTGGCGTTTGCCACCCAAGACTACCTTGCCGCCTTTAGAAACGGCATCGGCGATATGTTCTTCGACTTTTTCAACTGCATTCATGTCGATTAACGGACCCTGATTGATGCCGGCAACAGAGCCGTCGCCAATGTTTAATTTTTGTACCGCCGCGGTCAGTTTGGTCACAAACGCATCGTAGACTTTGTCCTGCACATACAGACGGTTGGCACAGACGCAGGTTTGTCCGGAATTGCGGAATTTGGACGCCAGTGCGCCTTCGACGGCGGCATCGAGATCGGCATCATCAAAGACGATAAACGGGGCATTGCCACCGAGTTCGAGCGACAGTTTTTTGACGGTGTCGCTGGATTGACGCATCAACAGTTTGCCGATTTCGGTCGAACCGGTAAAGGTCAGTTTGCGCACCAGTGTGCTGGAAGTCATTTCGCCACCGATTTGCGAAGCTTTACCGGTGACGACACTGAACACACCGGCAGGCACGCCGGCGCGGTGCGCCAGTTCAGCCAGAGCCAGTGCAGAAAACGGTGTTTGCGCCGCTGGTTTGACGATCATCGGGCAACCTGCTGCCAATGCCGGACCGACCTTGCGGGTAATCATGGCCGAAGGAAAGTTCCACGGCGTAATCGCCGCGCACACGCCGATAGGGTCCTTGGTGACCATGAGACGACGACCATGGGCCGGAGTCGGAATAGTTTCGCCGTAAATGCGTTTGCCTTCTTCGGCAAACCATTCCAGAAACGAGGCTGCATACGCGATTTCGCCTTTAGCTTCAGTTAAGGATTTACCTTGTTCTGCAGTCATGATGGCGGCCAGATCGTCGACATTGGCGAGCATCAGTTCATGCCATTTACGCAGAATTGCAGAGCGTTCTTTGGCTAACAGTTTGCGCCAGGTTTTAAAGGCGACGTTGGCCGCTTCAATACCGCGACGGGTTTCGGCCGTGCCCATGTTGGGAACGGTACCGAGCAGTGCGCCGGTGGCTGGATTGGTGACTTGAATGGTTTCACCGCTGTCGGCATCGCTCCAGCAGCCATTCAGATAGGCCTGCTGTTTGAACAGGCTGGGGTCTTTTAAAGTTAACATGAGTCGTGTTTTTCTGTTTGGTGAGATTACGCGCGCAGGGCGGCATCGAGTTTAACAAACGCTTCGGCCAGCAGTTCTTCGCTGATGGTCAGCGGGAACAAGAAACGGATAACGTTGCCATACACGCCGCACGTCAGCAATAACAAGCCATTGGCCAGAGCATGCGCCTGAATTTTTTTGGTGAAGTCCGCATCTGGCTTGCCGGTTTGCGGATCTTTGAATTCAATCGCCACCATCGAACCGAGTCCGCGAACTTCAGCAACATGGCTCTTGACGACCGGATCTTGCATCGATGCGTGCAACTGTTTAGTCAGCAGTTGACCCAGATGGTTGGCGCGTGCAACGAGTTGTTCTTCTTCGATCACTTCCAGCACTGCCAGAGCGGAAGCCACAGCGAGTGCGTTACCGGCATACGTGCCGCCCAGACCGCCAGGATTCGGCGCATCCATGATGTCGGCACGGCCACACACTGCCGATAAAGGCATACCACCGGCAAGGCTTTTAGCGATCGTCATCAGGTCTGGAATCACGCCATAATGTTCCATGGCAAACATTTTTCCGGTACGGGCAAAGCCGGTCTGGATTTCATCAGCGATGAGCATGATGCCATGCTGATCGCAAATTGCGCGCAGCGCCTGCATGAAGGCTACCGGAGTCACGCAGAAACCGCCTTCACCCTGAATCGGTTCAATGATAATGGCGGCGACTTTACTTGGTTCGATATCGGTTTTAAACAGTGTTTGCAATACGCTTAAGGAAGTCTCGACCGACATGCCATGCAATTCGCTTGGGAATGGCGCATGGAAAATTTCGCCGGGAAACGGACCAAAACCGATTTTGTACGGATCAACCTTGCCGGTCAGCCCCATACCCATGGAGGTACGGCCGTGAAACGCGCCGGAAAAAGCAATCACGCCCGGACGTTTGGTGGCGGAGCGGGCAATTTTAATGGCGTTTTCGACCGCTTCTGCACCGGTTGTGAAGAAGGCGGTTTTTTTGGCGTGCGTGCCTGGTGTGAGTTGATTGATTTTTTCAGCCAATTCAACATAGCTGGCATACGGCACCACCTGATAGGCTGTGTGGGTGAACAAATCTAATTGCGCTTTGATAGCGGCGACAATTTTCGGATGGCGGTGGCCGGTGTTGAGCACGGCAATACCGGCAGCAAAGTCGATATAACGATGTCCTTCAATATCCCAAATCTCTGAATTTTCTGCGCGCTCTGCATAAAAATTACACATCACACCAACACCGCGCGGGGTGGCAGCATCTTTGCGGGATTTCCAGTCTTGATTTGAGTTCATTGCGTTTTCCTGTTATTACTTTAAGTGTGTTATTTAAAAATGGCCAACGTAGTGTTGGCCGATACTGAAATCACATGTGTGCTTCTCAGTCAGTCACCGATGACCGGTGACTGACTGGAGTCATCTCATTGTTGAACCAAATTAAAACTTAGCTGACAGACTGACACCGATCTGACGTGGTGCGATGCGATAAACTTCACCGCCAAAGTTAGCCTGCTCAATCGGACGCTGGATCACCATATTGTTGTTGAAGGCATTCTTCACAAACAGTGTGGCTTCCCATTTATCCCAGTTCATGCCGGTGCTCAGATCAACAGTGTGATACGCCGGACGGTCAAAGTCAGGGTTCACCTCACCACTAGGCAACAGACTCAAACCACCTTTGCTCGGACCAACCCAGTGCACTGCGGCACGCACGAAACCAAAATAGTCGTCGCTCAGGTCATAGCTGTACGTGCTGGTCAAAGCCACGTTGTAACGTGGCACACCCGGAATCCAGGCACCTTTGATGGCACCATACACGCCAGTATCAGAACCGGAATTGTCGTCCAGAGTGGCATGGGTATAACCGGCAGCCATATCAAACAACAAGCTTGAGATTGGTTTGACTTTCAGTTCTACTTCAGCACCGTACGAAGTGGCCGTGCCGACATTGACGTCATAGGCAAAACTGCAGGCCAATTCCAGCTCTTGTTGCATGTTTTTCCATTTGACATAGAACAGTGACGTGTTGAGCGTTACTTTATTGTCAAATAAACGGGTCTTGTCGCCTAACTCGTAACTCCACAGGGAATCAGAAGAATAACTCGACGGATTAGGCGCAGTCAGATTGCACGGGCCTTCCGGCAGAGCCGAATTGGCACCACCCAAACGGAATCCTTCAGCCACGGTCGCAAACACCGAGTTGGTCGGCGAAGTTTCCCAGATTACGGCAAACTTAGGTGTCGCCTTGGCTCCTTTGACGTTCGATGCATTCACGGTAGCCACATCTCCCTGATAGAACAAATCCTGGAAGCTGGTGAATTCTTCCTGAGCACGCAGATAACGCAGACCAACTGTGGCATGCAAAGCAGGTGTGAAATAGTAAGTCGCCTCACCAAATACCGATTGTTGTGAATCGTGGTATTTGTAATGGCCCAGCCAGGTATTGTCGCCCGGGAAGCCTTCAAAAATAGCCGCATTGGTATAATTTCCGGTTACTGGATCTGTAACCAGCGATGCTACGTAAGGGCCAGGGGCAACCGTTGGGTCTTGAAACCCATTGTTTTTGAATGCCTTGTTTAAACCATAAACAAAATCGTTTTCATCAATTTTAGTGTGTCCGTTAGAGAAATACGCACCCACCAGCCAGGTCACCGGTGTACCACCGGCTTCATACGGTTTGGAAGCCAGACGCAATTCTTGCGAGAACTGAGTCACGCCGTTGGCCAGCGTCACGGCAGAAGGCAACAACGGTACCGCTGCATACAATCCCGGAGCCGCCACCGGATCCAGATACAGTGCCGACAACTGCGCACTGTTAGTGACCGTACCATCTTGCACACGTGTGAAATTACGCTTGAAATAGCTTGATACCGAAGTAATATCGCCGATTTCAGTGCTGTAATTGACCGTCAGGCTTGGAATCAACAATTCATCGGAACCAGGTTCATGCGTGGTTTTGCTGGTTTCGAAGTTTGGCAACATGACTGGCGTTGGCAATGGGGCGCCGCCCGACAAAATCTGGCTATAGGACACATCAGTGTCACCAGTTTTGACTTTTTGATAGATGATGTTCGGTGTAATGGTCAGATCTTTGGTTGGCGTCCATTTGACGGCGGCATGAATCACACCACTGTCCTGCCAGTTAACGCCCTTGTCAATCACAGCACCGGTAGTGTCAACCTGATTGATATAACCACCCTGATGTTCGGACTGGATACCGATACGAACAGCGAGTTCGTTATAAATCAGCGGCTTGTTAAAGACGATATTGCCATTGTAGCTCGGTGTATTGGCGCCTTTGGTCTGGGAGAATTCGGTATAGACGTCGGTCGAGGCTTCTTTGGCATTCGGCTGATTGGTAATGAATTTGAGCGTACCACCCATCGAGCTCGCACCGTACAAAGTACCCTGTGGGCCGCGCAAAACTTCGACGTGATCCAGATCGAAGAATTTTGGCTCTGGGCTACCCATCGAATACACGTTGGCTGCCGTCATGGAGACGTCATCCACATAAATACCGACGGTTGCCGAACCGGCTGAAGAACTCACACCGCGAATCTGGATATTGGACAGACCCGGACCATCACCGGCATCACCACCACCACCGGCACCAGAGAAGGAAATATTTGGAATTGAGCGCGTCACGTCAGCATAATCGCCGATATGTTGCGCAGCCATTTCATCGCCACCGAGTACACTGATACTGATAGGTACCTTGCTGGAATCTTCTTTACGTTTTTGCGCCGTCACGACCACGGTTTGAATACCGGTTGGACGCAGGGCAGCGGAGGTTTTGGTTTCTGGTATAACGACAGCAGGGGATTCTTCAGCTGGAGCAGCCTGTGCAACCGGTGCATCCATGGCGGAACTGGCGGCCGGCATTTCCGGCGCGACAGCTTCCTGGGCGCCAACAGCAAATGCCATACAGGCAGAGGCTACGGCGATAACGATCGTCAAACGATTGGTGCGAAGTTTCATGTTTTTAGGTCTCCTACTACGATTTATCAATGGTTGTGCTTCGAATTGGGTATGGTTGACTACCCTATTTATAAAACCTGTCTGTCTTTCGCCCTGTCCGTTTAAGCATCACGCTTGTTTGCTCCTACTGCAAACCGGACCGGGTTGTATGACCAGAACCATTTGATCTTTTACATTCAAGCGGCTCACCCTGGAAATTTTTTCCTTGCCGCTGCTGCTGGCAGGCTGAATAGTTTTCAGAATGGGCAGTCCCATGCAGATCATTTCTTGTTGAGAACCATTCTATTCGGCAAAAAATTGCCTATAAATGCCTTGTTCAGAATGTATGGTTGTCGATTTACGCAAGTTATCTGCTGTTTTGCGCAAGCTTCTGGCCGGTCTGTGCGAATTGCAAAAACTGTTTGTTGCAGTAGCAAAAGCCATTCCATCACAAGTTGGTGCATAAGGCAGGACACCGTAAGGTGGGTGCCTCGCATAGTGCAATTCACCATGCTGTCAATTCACTGCTAGTGGTGTATTACGCTTACGCTAATACTCCCTACAAAACTGCGAATTACCAGCTCACCGCTTATGGCGTGTCGCCCTGCAATTCAGCCCCATCACAGTGCAGTGCAACGCACCATTTTGTTCTGCGGAGCAATTTTTTACCGACTGATTCCGATTTTCGGCCAGGCGCTACATCCCTGTATTGCTGGCTTGATCGGCCATTCTATTTGCATGCAGTGTTGTTTTTAACGCTTAATTACTCTTGCGTTCCACAATAACGTAGTATTTTTTCATCGGTTCGAGCACTTCAAAGACGCCTTTAAAGCCGGCAGGCATGACTAAGGAGTCGCCCACGGCAACTTCATAGACCACACCAGCCTCATCAGTGACGCGGCAACGGCCTTCGGTGACACAAAAAAACTCATCCTCGTCAGGAGCAAATTCAATCCGCCAGCTGCCGGCTTCACTGGCCCAGACGCCGGAATAGATTTCACCTGTGCTGTTGGTGAAGTGGTTCCACGTAGTGCGCAGAGGATTACCCTGCAGTTTGCGCTCGGCACGGGGGTAGTCTTGCTCGGGTGCTGTGGTTTGCTGACTGAATAAAATCGCTGTGGGCATCGCCATTCCTTTTCATGTGGGGTTGATTGACTGCAGAGATCCAGATACACATAGTCGCGGCTCTTTGGGCTTGCGCACAACACCTGTATATATTGCAATTGAGCATTTTAACTATCAGTGATACTCTCATATTTATCTAAATTGCGATGTTTAATTGCTGATATATGAAACCAAAAAACCGACCGATGATGGGGCAGCTGAGCGATATGGATATTCGCCTGCTGCGTATTTTTAAAAGTGTGGTCGATTGCGGTGGTATGGCCGCATCCGAACTCGAACTCAATATCGGCACTTCCAGCATCAGCCGTCATATTAAGGATTTGGAAATCCGTCTCGGTCTGACCTTATGCCGTCGTGGTCGGGGCGGCTTTTCCATGACCGCCGAGGGTGAGCAGATTTATCAGGAAACCCTGCGACTATTAAGCTCCACCGACCAGTTTCGCAGCAGTGTGGATGATATTCACCGGCGCATGGGTGGCCAGCTGACCGTGGCCATCCACGACAAAACGGCCAGTAATCCGGCCGCCAGAATTCATGAGGCGATTGCGCTGTTTTCTGAACGTGCACCGGAAGTGACCTTAAATATGCACGTAGCCTGCAGCAATCCTATCGAACGTGGCGTTCTCGACGGCCAGTTTCAGATCGGCATCATTCCAGATCATCGCAGTTCTGACAGCCTGACCTATGCCAATCTGTTTGAAGAAACCATGTTGATGTATTGCGGGGTCCGGCATCCGCTGTTTAATGCGCCGCAGGAAACGCTGCAATGGTCAGATATTTCTGCGCACCATTTTGCCTGTCTGGGCTACCACTCGCACAATATGGAAATCAGTCATCAGATGCGGCTTTCACGGCGCGCTACCGGTTTTGATCAGGAGTCGATAGCCACGCTGATCCTGTCAGGTAAATATCTGGGCTTTTTACCGGATCACTATGCTGAACTGTTTGTCGCCCGCGGCCAGATGCAGGTAGTACAGCCACAGCAATTTCATTACAAATGTAATTTTGTCGGCATGTTACGACGCTCGCCGCAACCTTCACGCGTCAGTCAGGCGTTTTGGGATTGTTTGCTTGAAGCGCATGGTCAGAACACAGCAGCTGGGAATTTTTAGCATGTCATTAAATACTGTTAATAAGTAGTTACCCCAGTTGGTTATGCCGCGCAATAAATAGAAAATGCCTGAGTTAATATCAACTCAGGAGGTATGGCATGAATTCAATTAGCAAAGCAACTTGCGAGCGGGTGGTGACGGCTTTTCAATTTGGCGCCGCAGATAAAAAAGCCTGTGGCGCAGTCGCAGCCCGGGCTTACTGGCCACAGTGGATAAAGAGTATATTGGCAAAACTCTTTTCTGATCAAAAATACACCACTTTGGATGCTGAGAAACAGGCATTTTCGGATACCTTATACGATTCACTCAACGCAAAAGGGTTTTTTAATGAGGATCTCAAACTGAGATCGATCATATTTACCGATGATACATTTCAGGTGGGTGGCAAGGAATATTCCTGGGAATTGGATATTGTGGGTAAAAATCCTGAATGCACTAAAGTTGTTTTAATCATTCACGCTGGAGCTAAAGCCTACTCTTTTCACATCAAATAACCAAAACGGCAGGAATAATCCTGCCGTTTTAATTTCCAGTGAATGGTAGTTTAATGCGCTGCTGCGTTGAACTGATACAGCACCGCACCATCAAAAATCGTCGTCAACACCGGAATGTCGGCCAGTTTTTCTGGCGCGATCGTCATGGGATTGCGTCCCAGCACCACCAGATCGGCCAGCTTGCCGACTTCAATCGAACCGGTAATCTGATCCTGCTTCATGGCTTTGGCGGCATTGATGGTATAAGCCGCGAGCATGGTTTGGATATCCACTCGCTCATACGGACTTAAGACCTTGCCAAAGTAGGGCGAAGCACTGTTGGAGTTTTGCCGGGTAATTCCCGCCTGCATCGAGGACAGCGGAGTATTGGGCATCGGGTTGCCGGGTGCCGCATCCACCGGCCAGTCACTGGCGCCGGCAATAATGGCACCGGCGGCTTTCAGGCTGCCGGCCGGATACATGTGCTGAAAACTCTCGGGCGCGATAAAGGGCTGCACGGCTTCGACGGAATACTCTTCCGGGAAAGCCCAGAACAACTGCATGTCGGCATACACATTGAGTTTGGCAAAGCGGCTGTAATCGGCGGGATCAACAATCTGCAGGTGAGTGATTTGATGGCGCAAATCATTGGCACCGTTTTTGTCTGCGGCAAACTCGAAAGCATTGAGTGCCGCATGGGTGGTGTAATCACCGATGGAATGGACGTGAATCGTGAAGCCCTCTTTATCGAGGCGGGCAACGTAATTATTGAGTGTGGCTTCCTTGAAATAACGACCACCGTAGTTGGCGGTCAGATTGCCTTTGCCATCGCCATAGGGGGCAATCATGGCGGCAGTCTGGGTCGGGAATTCGATCACGCCATCGGAGAAAATTTTGACCGCATCAGCACGGATCAGTGGATGATTCTGATATTGGGTCCGAATGGCGATGAGGCGTTGAAATTCGGCTTCATCTTCGGTAATGGTCGAACGCAGGGTGGCGCGGACGCGCATATGCAGCTTGTTGGATTTTTCCAGCGCCGTGTAAACTTCCATTTCTTCCGGGCCTACCCAGGCATCCTGCACTGAAGTGATGCCTTTGGAACGGATCAGTTCGAGTGCCTTAATCGACAACGCGGTGCGCTGCGCCAGCGGTAATTTCGGCATGGCGGCGATAGCGAATTCCTGGGCATCGTCTTTCAGAAAGCCAGTGGCATGACCGTGGACATCGCGTTCAATCTGACCACCGGCCGGATCGGCTGTAGCGTCAGTGATTTTGCTCAGTTTGAGCGCCGCATTGTTGACCCAGGCGGTATGACCATCGGTGCCCAATAAAATCACCGGACGTTTGAGGCTGATTTTATCCAGATCCGCTGCCGTGGCGACAAAGTTACTCGGGTTGACATTGACGACTTCAATCCAGCTCGCCGGTGTGGCATTTTTTTCCTTGGCTACACACTCTTTGAGCACCTTGGCAGCAATCAGCGCCACTGGCTGAGCGACATCATCGGCACTGCATTTACCCAGACGTTCGGCACCCTGCACCGGATGAATGTGGGTGTCGATAAAACCAGGCAACAGGGTTTTGCCATACAGATGGATCACTTTGGTACCGGTACCAATGAAGGGTTCGGTATCAAGATTGCTGCCGACGGCAACAATCTGGTTGCCCCGGATAGCCACCGACTGGACTACGGCACGGGTGGCATTCATGGTGAGCACATTACCATCAGTAAACACCATGGTGGCGGGCTCCGGTGCGGCCATGGCCATAGCGGACAAACTCAGCGATAACACAATGAACGCGGCAAACCTCTGCATAGTGAAACTCCTGTTGATAGTTGACTGATTAAGCTTGTGGAACTAAGTAGCGTCGTTCCCAGGCCGAGATTTCATTTTGAAAATTCTGGTATTCCAACTGTTTAACCGACACAAAGCCGGAAACAAACAAATTGCCCAGCAGACGGCGGCAAGTCTGACTGGCTGTCATCTGTTCGAGCGACGCCAGAAATCCGCGTGCCAGATCGTGACCGTGGTCATAACCATTACCCACCAACGGTTCACTCGGCGTGAGTTGTTCTTCGATGCCAGCCAGACCTGCGGCCAGAGTGGCAGTAATCACCAGATAGGGATTGGCGTCAGCACCGGCAATGCGGTTTTCCACACGGCGTGCAGCCGGACCGCTGATAGGAATGCGCAAACCGGCGGTACGATTGTCCAGTCCCCACAACAAATTCACCGGCGCCTGACTGCCTTCGACAAAACGACGATACGAATTGATGAAGGGTGCATAAATGAGCATCATATCGGGAATATAGGTTTGCAGGCCACCGATAAATTGATGGAAGCGATTACTTGCAGTGCCATCGGCATTGCTGAAAATATTTTTACCTTCTGCATCGACCACGCTTTGATGCACATGCATGGAATTACCCGGCTGGCCGGCAATCGGTTTGGCCATAAAAACCGCATTCATGCCATGTTTGATGGCGATTTCCTTGGCAGCGTATTTAAACAGGAAAGCCTGATCAGCCACTTCGACAGGATCACCGTGCATCAGATTGATTTCGTATTGCGACTGGCCGGATTCATGGATCCAGGTGTCCGACACGACGCCCAAGGTGTCGAGTGCGGCGCGAAATTCATCCCAGAATGGCGCGAGTTCGTTGAGCATATTCAGGCTGTAAGCCGATTGTCCGGCTTCGCTGCGACCACCACGGGCTGGTGGTGAAGTCAGCGGCAGATTGGGATCGATGCATGGTGCGGTCAGATAAAATTCGATTTCCGGCGCCACGACGGGGGTAAGGCCTTTATCTTTATAACGCTGCACCACTTGTTTGAGCAACAGCCGTGGAGAAAATTCACACACACTGCCATCGAGCTGGGTACAGTCATGAATCGCCATGGCGCGCGGCACAGATGACCACGGCACTAACTTGACAGTGGAATAATCTGGCTGCATGCGCACATCCGGATCGGCATCCGGGAATACCGGATCATAGGAATATTCACCGGTAATTGCCTGCATGTTGATGGCTTCGGCAATGCGCAGTTCGGCGCCGGCAGCAAAGCTGGACGCCGGCATGAGTTTGCCGCGCGGATAGCCGGAAATATCGGCAAACATGCACTCCACCTGAGTGATGCCATGCTGTTGAAAGTAGGCGTTTAATGCGGCTGCGCCCGGATAGGTTTTAGTGAAACTCAAAGTCATCTCCTGTGCACCTGCAACTTGCCGGATTATGCCAGCTATGCTGAAGAATGCGTTGTTTTAATGTGCAATAACCAAATTTTATATGCGTCCGATTTTATGGCTGGTTGTTGCATGCAAAAATGTTTAATGTTGAATGTTCAGTTGCAAGCTGATGAAAGTTTGCCCGATTTTGTAGGGCACATTAGTTTCGTAGGGTGTATTAGCCCAAAGGGCGCAATACACCACTAACCGAAAATACACACTAAACGTAAATCCACCACCTTGCTGTATTACGCTGGGCTAATACAACCTACCCTTAAGCAAATTAAATGCCTGCCAGCTTCTGGTTACGCAACACACACAGCAAATCAGCGGCAATGTGCGCGGCGGCTAAGGCCGTGATTTCACTTTGATCAAACGGCGGCGACACTTCCACCACATCCATGCCGACCAAATTCACCGGTCCCATACCGCGGATGATATGCAGCGCCTGAGCTGAACTCAACCCGCCGGGCACCGGCGTACCGGTCCCTGGCGCAAACGCCGGATCGAGACAGTCGATGTCAAATGTCAGGTAAGTTGGACGCTGGCCGACGATGGACAGAATTTTTTCCAGCGTCGCCTGCGCACCATGAGTGTGCACCCACGAGGCGTCGAGAATATTCATGCCCATAAAGTCGTCATTCCAGGTGCGGATGCCAACCTGTACTGAGGTAGCCGGATCAATCAGACCTTCCTTGATGGCTTTATAAAACATGGTGCCGTGATTGAGTGAATCCGGGCTGTCATCTTCCCAGGTATCGCAATGAGCATCGAAATGAATCAGTGACAGCGGCTTGCCGTATTTTTCCACATGCGCTTTGAGCAGCGGATAAGTCACGTAGTGATCACCACCAAAGGTGAGCATTTTGGCACCGCTGGCCAGAATCGTGCGTGCATGTTCAATAATGGCCGGGGTGATAGTGAGCGGATTGTGAGCATCGAACCAGCAGTCGCCATAATCGATCACGGCCAGTTCATCAAACGGATTAAAACCCCAGGGATAGGGATTGAGTTCAGACAGTTGCACACTGGCCGCGCGCACCGCCGCCGGACCCTGACGCGCACCGGAACGGAACGTGGTCGCCAGATCGAGCGGAATACCGGACACCACCACATCGGCACCGGTCAGATCACGGGTATATTTGCGGCGCATGAAACTGAGCACACCGGCATAGGTATTTTCAACGCTCGAACCATATAATGACGAACGGCGGATGGCGCCGTCGCCTTTGATGTCTGCATCCATGTGGGTACCAATAAAGAGTTAAATTAAACAGGATAACTGCGGTGGATTACGTTGCTGCCTTGTATTCGCGGCAGGCATTGCCAAAAGCGGCAAATAATTTCATCGACTGGGGATTTTCAGTGACTTTCCATTCCGGATGCCACTGCATTGCCAGGGTAAAGCCGGGAGCCGACGTGACGCTGTACGCTTCAATCAGACCATCATCGGCGCGGGCTTCGACCTGCAGACCGGCAGCGAGCTGATCAATACCCTGACCATGTACCGAATTGACCATCATTTCGCTCACGCCAACCAGAATTTGAGCCAGGCGGCCACCCGGGACAATTTGAATACTGTGTGCCGGGGCATACTGAATATCGAGCGAGGCGGATTTATCTTCGCGATGATCCATAAAGCCGGCTACTTCATGCACAGCCTGATGCAATGAGCCGCCGAGCGCCACATTGACTTCCTGGGTGCCGCGACAAACAGCGAGCAAGGGAATACCCTTTTGCAACGCCAGACGGATCAGCGGCAAAGTAGTGGCGTCGCGCGCCGGATCAAGTGGCAACGAGGGATCGAGCACAGACTGGCCAAAAAAGTCGGGGTGCACGTTCGAAGGCGAACCGGTCAGCATGACGCCATCGGCTAATTCGAGCAGGGTTTCCCAGTCGACTTCATCACCGATAGCGGGCAAAATCAATGGCAGACAGCCGGCGCCACGGACCACCGCATCAATGTACTTCATTTGCGCCACATGGTAAGGATGTGCACCAATCTGCTTGGTGCACGCGGGGATTAAAACAATAGGTTGTGTCATGATCTATAAACAAATAAACCTGAAAACGGCCTTGGACCGTTTTTAGAAGTTAATAACTTGACGACTGAAAGCAGTGCTCCGGAGTCAGACTCCGGTCACTGTCCCCCTTCCAGAAGCAATGCGTAGTGAATTACAAAATTTCTTTAAGCTGGTAATACCACATTCCCAATACCTGAGCGGCAGTGCGCATAATCTGACCGCTCGGGAAATTATGATGTTTAATCCGGCCAAAGGCATCGAAACGCTCAGACTGGCCAGCAATCGCTTCGGCCACCACTTTACCAGCAATGCCAGTCAGAATTAAACCATGCCCTGAGAATCCCTGCAGATAGTAAATATTATTTTCAATCCGGCCAAAATCAGGCGCACGATTCATGGAAATATCCACAAACCCACCCCAGGCGTAAGGCACTGCCAGATCAGCGAGTTGCGGAAATACCGCCAACATGCGGGTGCGCATACTGCCCACCAGATTGATCGGTGTGGCCGTGCTGTAACTCACACGACCGCCAAACAACATACGGTTGTCGCCGGTCGGACGGAAATAATCGAGCACGAAATTGGTGTCGCAGGCGGCCGCACGATTTTTGATCAATGCCTGAGCCCGCGCCGGGTCCATCGGTTCAGTAGCGACAATATAGGTGCCCACTGACATGATGCGTTTATCGAGTTCCGGCGCCACAGTGTCACCGTATTCATTCAGATACACATTCCCTGCGAGCACCACAAAGTTGCAGCGCACGTTACCGCGAGCGGTTTTCACCACCGGGGCTGCACCACGCTCTATGCCAGTGACAGCGGTGTTTTCAAAAATCTGCACCCCGGCGGCACGGGCGGCGGCGGCAATGCCGAGCGTGTATTTGAGTGGATGGGCGTGGCCCGAATTGGCATCATAAGCACCACCGCAATAACGGTCACTCTGTATCCAGTCACCGATTTGATTGCGGTCAATCGATTGCATCGAATAGTTGTAACGCTGCTGCAAACCTTCAGTCCATTCTTTGAGCTCACGGGCTTTTTTCTCGGTCACAGCTACACTCAGATAACCGGAAGTGAATTCGCAATCAATGTCATGTTTTTTGATCCGGTCGCGCATGAGTTGCATGGCTTCGACGGTCATATTCCACAGACGTTTGCCTTCTTCGAGTGGTAATTGCTGTTCAATGGCTTCATCACTCGAAAAACCCACCAATGCCTGACCACCATTGCGACCTGAAGCACCCCAGCCCACCAGTTGCGCTTCGAGCAGCGCCACCGAATAACCGCGCTCAGCCAGTTCCAGCGCCGAACACAGGCCAGCCAGACCGCCACCGACCACACACACGTCTACCGTGATGTCGGAGTCGAGTGCCGGTGAAGGCGGCTGACGTTTGACACTGGCTTCGTAAAACGAGTCTTTGGTCAGTTGGGTTTCTTTATACTTATGTTTCATGGTGGCTTTGTATAGTCAGGTGATGGCTTACGCCAGATTGATCCAGGTAGTTTTTAATTCGGTGTATTTTTCCAGCGCATGCAGCGACTTGTCGCGACCGTTGCCGGATTGTTTGTAACCACCAAAGGGTACGGTAATGTCATCGCTGTCATACTGATTCACATGCACGGTACCGACACGCAAAGCACGGGCGGCATGGTGCGCTTTACGGATATCCGAAGTCCAGACACCAGCCTGCAATCCATAGGCAGTGGCATTGGCTTGTTTGATCGCTTCATCGAGATCGGTAAAGGTGAAGATCGACAGTACCGGTCCGAAAATTTCTTCCTGAGCGATTTTCATACCTGGGTTGACGTTACTGAAAATGGTCGGTTCCACATAATAACCACCCGTTTCGGTACGCGCCTGATTGCCACCGGCGAGCAGAGTTGCGCCTTCGGCTTTGCCAGATTCAATAAAGCCCATGACCGAATTGAGCTGAATATGATCAACGATGGCGCCCATGATGGTTTTCGGGTCGAGTGGATCACCTGGCAGATAACTTGGCATCAAGGCCAGTGCCTTGGCGATAAACTGATCTTTGATCGAGGCTTCAATAAACAAGCGTGAAGGCGCATTGCAGCTTTCACCCTGATTGAAATAAATCGAACCAATAGCCGCTTCCACCGCTTCATCCAGATTCGGACAATCAGCGCAAACAATGTTAGGGGACTTGCCACCGAGTTCGGTCCAGACGCGTTTCAGATTTGACTGGCTGGCGTATTCCATGATTTTTTTACCGATCCGGGTTGAGCCGGTAAAGCCGATACAGTCGACATCGTTGTGCAGCGCCAGAGCGCTGCCGGCTTCGTGGCCAAAGCCCGGAACCACGTTAAACACACCGGCCGGAATACCGGCTTCGATCGCGATTTCGGCCAGACGCAGAGCCGACAGCGGCGACTTTTCTGAAGGTTTCAAAATCACACTGTTACCAACGGCGAGTGCCGGAGCGATTTTCCATGACGCCATGAGCATAGGATAATTCCATGGCACAATCGCGGCCACCACACCGACCGGTTCGCGAGTGATCAGGGCCAGCGTGGAATCGTTAGTCGGAGCGATTTCGTCATACACTTTGTCGATCGCTTCAGCATACCACTGAACACATTTGGCAGCTGATGGCACATCCACCGACAGGCTGTATTTGATCGGCTTGCCCATGTCCAGAGTTTCCAGAAGGGCCAGTTCATCGCGATTAGCCATCATCAATTCAGCGAACTTCAACATGATGCGCTTGCGTTCGGACGGTGATTTTCCGGCCCAGCGACGATCTTCAAACGCGGCACGGGCCACGGCCACGGCCGCATCCACGTCCGCTGCATCACAGCGCGCGGTCGGGCCGAGTTTGCGGCCATCGATGGGAGAAATATTTTCAAAGGTGGCGCCGGAAATCGCATCCACGCGTTGACCATTGATCAATGCACGTCCGTCAATCTTGATGCTGTTTGCGCGTTCATGCCAGGTTGGTTTGCTCATGATGATTTCCTTGAATAAATGAATGTGTTAATGTTTAAACGCGGCTGAAATTTCTTTCAGACGCTGACGTTCTTTTCTGGCCATATGCAAACTCGATAACACCACAGCAATCGAGACAACTAAAATCGTCAGGGCAGCGACCGTATTGACACGCGGATCCAGACCCAGACGGGCACGTGAGAAAATCACGATCGGCATAGTCGAATAACCCGGACCGGTCAGGAAGGCGGACACCACCACATCATCGAGCGAAAGGGTAAAGGTCAGTAACCAGGCCGACACCAGCGCCTGAGAAATATTGGGTAAAGTAACCAGTCCGAATACCTGATAGGGTTTGCAGCCCAGATCCATGGCAGCTTCGGACAGGGATTTGCTGATTTCACGCAGCCGTGATTCAATCACCACCGACGAATAGGCCACACCCAATACGGTATGACCAAACACCAGCGTAGGCAAACCGCGCTGCGAAAATCCGAACAGATTTTCCAGGCCGACGAGCATCAACAGCAACGATAAACCGATAATCACTTCCGGCATCACCAGCGGTGCACTGGCCATGCCTTTAAACAGTGCACGACCGCTGAACTGGCGGTAATTGTTAAGCACATAGGCAGTAAACGTGCCAAGAAATACCGACATCGTCGCTGACAGCGTGGCGACTTTAAGTGACAACACAAAACCGGAAATAATTTCATGGTCATCCAGCAGTGCTTCATACCAGTGCAGCGTAAACCCCTTCCACATCATGTCCTGACTGGAATTGTTAAACGAATACACAATGAGCATGATGATCGGGATATACAAAAACAGATAACCCAGTGACAGCCAGCTCCGGCCAAACCAACGATATGCATTCATGTTACTGGCTCCGCTCTTCTTCAGCCTGATACTTGTTTAAAATTCCCATTGGTACGAGAATCAGTAAAATCACCACCACCGTCACGGCAGAAGCCATCGGCCAGTCGTTGTTACTGAAAAACTCATCCCACATGACATGCCCGATCATCGGTGTGGCCGGACCGCCGAGCAGGTCCGGGATCACAAACTCACCCACACAAGGAATAAAGACCAACATCGATCCGGCAATAATGCCAGACTTGGACAGCGGTACCGTGACACGCCAGAAGGTGTTCCAGGGTGTCGAACCCAGATCGGCTGCGGCTTCAATAAAGCGCACATCCATTTTCGACAGATTGGTAAACAGCGGCAAAATCATGAACGGCAAATAGGAATATACCATCCCGATCATCAGTGAGAACGGCGTATTCATCATGTGCAGCGGCGCGTCGATGGCACCGATCGACATCAGAAAATTATTGATCACGCCACTGTTGGACAACATGCCCTTCCAGGCATAAATGCGCAGCAAAAACGAGGTCCAGAAAGGCAGCATCACCATCATCATCAACGTGGCGCGCGCCGATGGATTGGCCCGTGCCATGAAATAGGCAAATGGATAACCGATGAGCAAACATAAGACAGTGGTGATCAGGGCAAACTTGATCGAATTCAGATAGGTGATGATGTACAGATCATCCTGACCAAGAAACAGATAATTGGTCATTTTGATTTTGATATCGATCACGCCATCGATGTAAGTAATCAGCGTGCCGAGCGGATCACTGATATCCATTTCCGAGAAACTGATTTTCATCACCAGCAAAAATGGCAGCAATGAACAGATCACCAGCCAGAAATACGGTATGCCGATGACCGCAGTTTTGCCCGATAGCCAGGAAGGTCGTAAGAATTTTTTCACAGTGAGTCCCATCAGCGCGTCAAGACAACCATGTCATCATCGTTCCAGTGAGCATAAAGCTTGTCGCCCCATTTTGGATGGAATGCACCATGGCGGACCGAATTGCTCACACTGGCTTTGATGGTCATGCCACTGGCCAGTTTGATATGGTACACGGTGTAGCTGCCCAGATAGGCCAGCTCGATGACTTCGCCATAGATGCAGTTATATTCCTGTGCCGGAGCTTCCAAGCTGACAGCGATTTTTTCCGGACGTACCGCCACCGATACCGACATCCCGGGTGTGCCGGTAATACCGTGACCGACATAATGACGGCATTCCGGTGTTTTGATAATCACGTGATCAGCTTCATCGACTTCGACTTCACCGTTAAACATATTCACGCTGCCGATAAAGTCGGCCACAAAGCGGCAGTTCGGGGTTTCATACACATCGCCAGGATTACCAATCTGCAGAATTTCGCCTTCACTCATGACGGCGATCCGCGAGGCCATGGCCATGGCTTCTTCCTGATCATGGGTCACCATCACGCAAGTCACACCGACCTGCTCAATAATATTGACCAGTTCGAGCTGAGTACGTTCGCGCAGTTTTTTATCCAGCGCAGCCAGCGGTTCATCGAGCAACAACAATTGCGGCCGTTTAGCCAGACTGCGGGCGAGCGCCACACGCTGTTGCTGACCACCTGACAACTGATACGGTTTGCGTTTGCCGAACGACTGCAGCTGCACCAGTGCCAGCATTTTTTCTACCCGGTCAGCAATTTCTTCTTTGGCCAGACCTTCACGGCGCAAGCCAAACGCAATATTGTCCCAGACAGTCAAATGCGGAAACAGGGCATACGACTGGAACATCATGTTGATCGGACGATGATACGGCGCTTCGGCAACGATGTTTTTACCATTGAGTAAAATCTCACCCGAAGTCGGGGTTTCAAATCCGGCCAGCATGCGCAACAGCGTAGATTTGCCGCAGCCGGAACTACCTAACAGGGCGAAAATTTCACCCTTGTTAATCGCTACCGAAACGTTATTCACCACGCGATTGTCGCCAAAATCTTTGATCAGATTATTGATCAATAAAAAGGGTTGCGCTGCGCCATTGGCCGCTGAGGCCATCGTTACCGTTGCTGTCATGTCCAACCTTACTTAAAGTTCCAGATTAAATTAAAGACCCGTTTTGAACTGGGTAAACGTGCGCGCTTCAATCTTGCGTACCAGTGCGGTAACCGGCTCTGGCGGCGTCATGCGCTTTTTATCTTCATCAGTTAAAAACACGGTTTTATTCTCCACCACATCTTTGCGCACATATTTCAGGCTGTTAATGTTCGGATTGGCATAAAACACTTTATTCGTCAGGCTGGCGTGCACTTCCGGACGCATGATGTAATTCATCCAGATCAGGGCATTTTCCGGATGTGGCGCATCTACCGGTATGGCCATGGAATCAAAAAATAAGATGGCGGAAGTAATCGGAATTAAGGCTTGAATGTCATTGCCATTTTTTGCCTGTATGGCACGCTGACGGGCAATATTGATATCTCCCGACCAACCCATGACCGCACACAGAGAACCATTAGCCAGATCATTGATATAACTCGATGAACTGAACACCCGCACATACGGACGAATTTTTTGCAGCATCACCAGCGCTTCTTTAAAATCGGCCGGATTTTTCGAATAGGCATTTTTACCGATATACAGCAAAGCAGCCGGCAACACTTCATTGCCAGAATCCATAAATGAAATGCCACAGGAATTGAGTTTGGCAGCATATTTAGGATCGAACAGTAAATCCCAGACATTTTTTGGCATCGGCATATCGCCCAGCGCTGCCTTGACTTTTTTGACGTTGATACCGACCGTGGTATAGCCCCACAACCAGTTCACCAGATGATCATTATTGGGATCAAGCTTGCTCAGTGCCGCCTGCATGATCGGATCCATATTGACCAGATTGGGCAATTTGCTTTTATCCAGTTTCTTAAACAGTCCACCCTGAATCTGCAATTGCGAAAAGGTATCTGACGGCACCACGATGTCATAGCCGGTTTTGCGCGCTACCAGCTTGGCGTGCAGAATTTCATTGGTATCAAAGACGTCATAACGTACTTTGATGCCGGTTTCTTTTTCAAAATTCTTGACGGTATCGTCGCCGATGTAATCGGACCAGTTGTACACATTGAGGACTTTTTCTTCCTGCGCGTGCGCACCACCGAGTAACCCGGTCATTCCCAGCAACAGCGCCAGCACTCTGGCCGAAACTTTTCTTGTATTCACACTTGTCTCCATTCGAAGCATTATTAAAATCAATTACCAGCAATTTATGTGCCTGAGGTTCTGCCCGGCAGAGCGCGATTGATTTACGTTAATTTTGCTTCATTATTTAGGTGAGAGCCGGTTAAACTTGCTCGTCTTCAAACCAATAACTAGTTTTATCATCTGAACTGGCCTGGAAAGTTCGCCATGGGAGCGGGCTATCCTGAATTGTTCCGAGTTGTCCTGTTTTTCCAGGCAACTTTCTATGCTGAAATGTTTAAAAGCGATTCTAAGCGGCACACTTGCTCCCATGAATGATTAATTCTGAATGTTCAGTTAACGAATTAGGAAACCAACTCCACACCCCTTAAATAACATGACTACTCTGACTACAAAACGGCGGCAACGGTGAGGACTGGGAACCATTCAACAACACCCTTCTTGAAGGACTATCGCAAACTATCTGAGTTGATTTTTTGCCTCTCAGCTATAACAATGCTAATGTTAGTCTGTTAGCAACCTATTACCTTCAGAAGACGTATGTGCCAGCTACTTGGAATGAATTGCAACACCCCTACGGACATTGTGTTTAGTTTCACGGGCTTTGCCCTGCGCGGCGGGCTCACCGATGAACATGTCGACGGCTGGGGAATTGCCTTTTTTGAGGGCGCAGGCGTGCGTCATCTGGTGGATTATCAGGCGGCCGTCCATTCGCCGCTGGCAGAATTGATCAAAACCCACCCGATCAAGTCGAAAAACGTCATCGCCCACATCCGCAAAGCCACTCAGGGAAAAATTGCGCTGGAAAACTGCCATCCGTTTGTGCGCGAATGCTGGGGAATTAACTGGGTTTTTGCGCACATTGGCAACTTAAACGACTTTATACCAGAACTTAACGGCAATTACCTACCGATTGGCAACACCGACAGCGAGCGTGCCTTCTGCTACATCCTGCAGGAGTTGCGGCTGCGCTTTGGCGTCGTGGCGCCGACCCAGTCTGAACTGACCCGCGCCCTGCAACAACTCTGTGGTGAAATTGCCCGCTTTGGCACCTTCAACATCATGCTCTCGAACGGTTCCGCCCTGTTTGTCCATTGCTCCACCGAGTTGCACTATCTGGTGCGGCAGTTCCCCTTCAATACGGCACAACTCTCCGATCAGGACGTGAGCATCGATTTTGCCGACGTGACCACACCCCAGGACAGAGTTGCCGTCATCGCCACCCAACCCCTGACCACGAATGAAACCTGGCATGCCATGCACGCGGGCGAGTTTATGGTATTTGTTGATGGAGCGGCGCTTAACCACACCTCATGAACAAACCGCAACCACCGCAACTTCTTTCCCAGGACAACCATACCGTCGCGGTATCGGGTTGCTGGCAGGTACATGCGTTTGTGGAAGGTCAGATCATGCATCAGATCGAAGAGCAACTGCTGGCTTTTTCCACTCTCGACGCCAAACCTCGTGCGCGACTGCGCTGGGATTTAAGCAGCGTCAGCGCCCTCGATCACATAGGCGCCCAACTGCTGTGGAATTGCTGGGGCAAAAGCCGGCCGGCACAACTGCAGTTACTGCCAACCCAGGAAGCATTTTTCAACCGGCTGGAATTGGCCAAGCAGTTAACAATACCCAAACCACCCAAAGCGCGCCTGACCCAGATCATGTTGCTCGGCACCGTGATGCTGGATTTTCTGGCCCATCTGCTGGCGTTTGCCAAACTGCTCGGGCAAGTCATGCTCGATCTGCTGTATGTCATACGTCGACCGAGTCGCATGCCCTGGAAAGAAATTTCCGCCAATGTGTTCAATATGGGTTTCCGCGCCTTGGGCATCACAGCACTGGTCGGAATTTTAATCGGCGTAGTGCTGTCGTATCTGTCAGCCCAGCAATTACGCACCTTTGGCGGCGACATTTATATCGTCAATATTCTGGGCATGAGCGTGATCCGCGAACTCGGTCCGATGCTCGCCGCCATCCTGGTGGCCGGTCGGTCGGGTTCGGCTATCACAGCCCAGCTCGGCGTGATGCGGGTCACCGAAGAACTCGATGCCATGCTGGTCATGGGCATTCCGCATGGCCTGCGGCTGATCTTCCCGAAAGTGGTTGCCCTGGCGATTGCCATGCCGCTGATCGTGGTCTGGACCGATGCCATGGCGCTGATCGGCGGAATGATTTCAGCCAACCTGATACTCGGCATGTCGCCGCATTTCTTCATTCAAAAGCTGCCTGACGTGGTGTCACTGCCCAACTACTACATCGGGCTGGGCAAAGGCGTCACCTTTGGCGCTGCCATTGCACTCGTGGCCTGTCATTTTGGTTTGCAAATCAAACCGAATACCGAAAGTCTGGGACAGGGCACCACCACTTCGGTGGTCAGCGCCATCACCATCGTGATCTTGCTTGATGCTCTGTACGCCATCATGTTCAGCAAAGTGGGGTATTTTTAATGGAAAACTCCCGCTCCGACGTCATTATTCATGTGCAGCATTTGCGTACCCAGTTTAGCCGCACCGTCATTCACAACAACCTCAATCTGGATATCTACCGGGGTGAAATTTTATCCATCGTCGGTGGCTCGGGCACCGGCAAAACCGTGCTGCTGCGCCAGATGCTCAGACTCGAACAACCCAGACAGGGCAGCGTCACCATTTTTGATGTCGACCTCAACCATGCCAGCCAGAAGCAGATAGCGTACTTCCGCAGCCGCTCCGGCATGCTGTTTCAGCATGGTGCGCTGTATTCGGCTCTGTCGGTGTTTGACAATGTGGCCCAGCCACTGCGCGAACTTTCCATCCTGCCAGAATCCCTGATCAGCGATGCGGTATATCTGAAACTTGACATGGCCGGCATCGGCCCCGAACATGCGCAAAAAATGCCGTCGTCGCTCTCCGGCGGCATGGTCAAACGGGTGGCGCTCGCCCGCGCCCTGGCACTGGAGCCGGAGATTTTGTTTCTTGATGAACCCACCTCGGGACTGGACCCGGATTCGTCCGAATCGTTTGTCAGTTTAATCAAGTCGCTGCATAAAGAATTAGGCTTTACCGTCGTTATGGTGACCCACGATCTCGACACGTTGTTTGCCCTGTCGTCGCGCATTGCCGTGATTGCCGACAAACACATTATTGCTATCGGCACCACCAGCGAAGTCATACAACATCATCACCCGTTTATTCAGGAATTTTTCCTCGGCTCCCGTGGTCTGCGTGCTCTGGCAGCCATAGACCCGGTTGCAACCTCAGCCTCAACATAAAGTTATCGATATGGAAAACAGATCACATGCACTCTGGGCCGGCTTTTTTACCATTGCCATGCTATGCGCGACCATCTTCGCCGGCATGTGGTTTAATCGTGACAAAACTGTGCGTGACAATTACCAGATCATCACCAACTCGGCCATAACCGGTTTAAATCCGCAGGCCGCCGTACGTTACCGCGGGCTCACTGTCGGCCGGGTCGACAACATTGATTTCGATCCCGCCGTAGCCGGACAAATTCTCATCAACGTCAGTGTTGACCAGGATACCCCGATCACCCAGTCTACCTTTGCCACCCTGGGTTATCAGGGCATAACCGGCATCGCTTATATCGACCTCGACGACGACGCCAGCAATCCACAACGCTTCAATCTGGCCGACAACAAAATCCCGCGTATTCCGCTGCATCCCGGACTGATAGAAAAACTCACGCGCAGCAGCACCGTGGTGCTGGCGAATGCCGAAAAAGTCACCGCCGAAATGGCGATCCTGTTTTCTCCGGAAAACCGCAAAACCATACTCGACGCCTTCAGCGACACGTCGGCAGCCACGAGCCGCTGGCGCAAACTCGGCGACGAGCTGCAACCGACAGCCAAACTCTTGCCCGACATGGTCACCCAGGCGCGTCAGACCATGGCATCCATCGGCGAACTGTCACGCAGCGCCACTGAGCTCAGCAACCATTTAACCGGCCTGAGCACCCAACTTCAAGACCCCAACGGCGGCTTCAACCACGCGCTCACGACACTGGGTGATTTGACTCAACACATACAATTGGATACGCTGCCAGAAATCACCACCTTAACTGGCGACACCAGCAATTCGATGCGCATGTTAAATCAAACCCTGCAGGAATTAAAAGAACATCCGCAAAGTCTGGTATTTGGCAAGCAGTTACCGGCACCCGGCCCTGGTGAAGCAGGTTTTGAAGCACCTAAAAAATAAGGATACGATGAAAGCGCAACTTTTCCTTCACCTGCTCACAGGCACATTGCTGTGCGGCATACTGTGTGCCTGCAACACCGCCCCAGTGGGTGTGACCCGCTATGATTTTGGCGCAGCCGTTGCAGCACATCCGGCAGCCGCCTGCAAACTGCCACCACTCTATATTGCCGACATCATCAGCTCCGCTGCACTGGACAATGATTTCATTCAATACCGGCTGCTGTACACCAACGACCAGCAGGCGCGCATGTATGCCAGCCATCGCTGGAGCATGCCACCGGCACAGTTACTCGGGCAGCGCCTCAAATCTCAGCTCGCCGATCAACATGTCCTGCTGCTCGATGCCGGCATGAGCAATCCCGACGGTGTGCAGCTACATCTGGATCTGGACGATTTTGGCCACTATTTCAGCGATCCGCAGCACAGCTACTTTCAGGTCAAACTGCGCGCCTCGCTGCTGCGCTCACACAAGCTGATTGCTCAGACTACCTTCAGTGAGCAAGCCAGTGCCACCGGTGCCGATGCTCCCGCCGGAGTTCAAGCCATGCGCACCGCCAGTGATACCCTCATTGCCGCAATGACAGCCTGGTTATGCCAACAACAGTAAGTCCCCTGCCGCGCCATGGTTCCCCACTGGTGCGCGTGGGCTTGCTGGCGTATGCCTTTTTAATTATCTATGCCAGCCTGTACCCGTTTACCGGCTGGCGCTCACTGGGCATTTCGCCGCTGGCTTATCTGGGCGATCCGCTGCCGCATTACTGGACCCTGTTTGACGTCAGCATCGATATCGTCGGATATATTCCATTTGGTTTTTTGCTGGTGTTGGCTGGTTATCCGTGGCTCTCACGCCGGTGGTCGGCCTTACTGGCCCTGTTGCTGAGCGCCCTCATGACCGGATCTATGGAAGCCACCCAGACTTTTTTGCCTTCAAGGGTGGCGTCCAAGCTGGATTTTGTCACCAACTTTCTGGGCGCGGCAATCGGCATTGCACTGGGTTGTCTGCTGACCCGCTGGTTGCTGGAAAAAGATTCGATGAAACAAATCCGGCTACGCTGGCTGGTACCCGATATCAGCTCCGGCCTGTTGCTGGTGTTGCTGTGGCCGCTGGCACAAATTTATCCGCAATCGTATATGTTTGGCCTGGGTCAGATCGTACCGGCCTTAACGCGCTGGCTCAATCTCTATCTCGGCATAGACCTCGATCTGGGTGAACTACTGCGTCAGGGCTTTGAGCTCAGCATTGAACAATACTGGCTCGCCGAAACCCTCATCAGCTGTTTTGGTTTAATCAGTGCGGTGCTGATTTTTTTAAGTTTACTACGTCCCAACGCACCCAAAGCACGTCTGATGAGTCTGCTCATCGTGCTCAGCCTGTGTATGAAAACCCTGGCCACAGCACTGTTCTTCAAACCAGAAAATGCTTTTTCCTGGATGACTCCGGGAGCGCAGGCCGGTTTAGTCATCGGCTGCCTGATGCTCTATGGCCTCAGTTATGCCACCGCCCGCGCCCAGCGTCATCTGGCGCTGTTCATGCTGCCACTGAGCTTGCTTATCATTAACTTCATCCCTGGCAATCCCTACTTTAACGACATGCTGTCGACCTGGGTACAGGGGAAATTTTTAAACTTTAACGGCGCAGCGCAATTTTTATCGCTATGCTGGCCGTGGATGGCAATCTGGTTTTTGCTGCACCATCAGCCAGCCCGCAGCGATTAATACATCTACTACGTCATTTCCGCGCAGCATGTAGGGTGTATTAGCGCAGCATAATACACCATGGCGGTAGATTTACGGTTAATGGTGTATTACGCCCAAATGGGCTAATACACCCTACCCGCGCTCCCGATAATTTTTTTCCAATTTAAACACCGACAACGCCGCCATCAAGGTCGTGGCCTGCTGTTGCAAGCCCACCGTGGCCGCTGCAGCCTGCTCCACTAAGGCGGCATTTTGCTGGGTCACCTGATCCATCTGGGTGACTGCCTGATTGACCTGCCCTATCCCTTCACTTTGTTCATGCGATGCCTGGGAAATTTCTCCCATGATCAGGGTGACCTGATTAACCGAAGCGATAATCTGATGCATGGTCGAACCGGCGCTGTTAGCCAGCAGGGTTCCGGCATCGACCTTATCGACCGAGGTATCAATGAGCTCTTTAATTTCGCGCGCTGCCGTGGCAGAACGCTGCGCCAGACTGCGCACTTCACTGGCAACCACTGCAAAGCCTCGTCCCTGCTCACCGGCACGCGCGGCTTCCACGGCCGCATTCAAAGCCAGAATATTAGTTTGAAAAGCAATCCCGTCGATGATGCCGATAATATCGACAATCTTGCGCGACGAATCATTGATTTCGCCGATGGTGGAAATCACCTTGGCAACAATATCACCACCGGCATGGGCCACCGAAGAAGCCTTGCTGGCCATCTCATTCGCATCCACAGCATGACGGGCATTGTTTTCCACCGTGGCCGCAAGTTGCTCCATGCTGGAGGCGGTTTCTTCGAGCGAGGCAGCCTGCGCTTCAGTGCGGCCCGATAAATCCGTATTGCCATCGGCAATGGAGCCGGTGGTTTTTTGCATCTGTTCAAAATTGTCGCGCACATCTTTAATCACACTGTGCAGATTGATATTCAACTGCCGCAATGCGCGCAAAAAATGCCCCATATCATCGGTGCGATCGGTGCTGATTTTTCCCGTCAGATCGCCACCGGTCATGATTTGCGTCGCCATGAGAGCCTGATGCAGCGGATTGATGATGCCACTTTCCAGAAAGTGCCAGAGCCACAAGGTCAGCAGCATCAGCACCCCGGCAACCAGACCCAACCACGGCGCCACGGCACCGCTCACACCGGCTGACAGCCAGGCTGCCAGTCCCAATCCTCCCGATCCGGTCAGCAGGCTGAGACAGGCCATGCGCACCCGCAGTCTGAGCGAGAGTTTTTTCAGTACATCCAGTTTGCCGCGCCAACCACCATAAGTCAGATTACCTTCACTCAAGGCGTAACCGCGCGGGTTACCGGCCTGAATTTCACGATACAGTGCCGCCGTTGCCGCCACTTGTTCCCGGGTCGGTTTAGTTCGCACCGACATATAACCCACCGGCACACCATTTTCGATCACCGGAGTGACATTCGCCACCACCCAGTAAAAGCCACCATCCTTGCGGCGATTTTTAACCACTCCGTTCCAGACCGCACCGCTTTGAATAGTGGCCCACAAATCCCGAAAACCTTCGGCCGGCATATCCGGATGACGCAAAATATTGTGCGGCGCACCAAGCAATTCGTCCAGGCTGTAACCACTGACTTCAACAAAATAAGGGTTGGCATAGCGAATCACGCCCTTAAGATCGGTAATTGATACTATCGAATGATGTTCGCTTAACTGCACTTCCACATCCGTGACCGGGGTATTGATGCGCATAACTTGGCCTTCGCTCTGGGCTTAACCCTGTATTTAGAAGATTATGTTGCCCGCCGGCATGAAAAAGTGGCGGGCAGATGTAATAAATATAGGCAAGCCGAAACCTAAGTTCAACCTGAAAACGATGATGGACCGTTTTCATACCGTAGGTCGTATTAGCTTTAGCGTAATACGCCAGATAGTGAAAGCACGTGTGTGATGGTTTGCTTCTCTACCCGGGAAATATCCCGTTCAGCGTTTCCCTTCCACAAAAATGTTTGATGGCGGTTAATTGAGCTTCATTTGTTCCACTTTCCCGGGAACTCTTTTGCGTGACAAATAACCTATACGCCACGGAGTTCATTATCTTCAGGACTTCACGCCGCACAACCCGATTTATTTTTCACCCAAGCTAACAGGCGTAATCCGACAAAACCATCAGCTCAAGCCTGTTACCAATAAAGGATTTATATTATGCAACCTGTATGTTTCCCCTCTTATCCTCCTGTTTCACTCAACACTCTTGTGCGCAGTCTCAATGGCACTCACGACCTCAAAACAGACGCCGCCGTTTATTTTGAAACGGACCCTGAAAAGTGCGTCAAAAAAATGTTGATCGATTTAATTAAAGTCATCGCCTCGGGTGGCTTATATGGCGTGTATGTGATCGGCAAAGGTGTGTACGACATTTGTACCGTAGATGAAAAAATGCAGGTCAAAGGCGACTCGATGAATAACTTGATTCACAGCCTGAAAACCATGACAGCGTTCGACACAAAAGTGCAATTTTATTTTAATAATCAATTATATGAATTAAAGCATGCGATACAGGACATTTATGGCAGTGAGTATACGAATACCGATGAACTGGGGTTGTTTGATGAACATGATCAACTCGTGCACACTTTTCCCAATCTGAACATTGACGGTCTGAAGCAAAGATTGCCGCTGTATGATTGTTTTTCGGCGGTGGAACAATTACGCGACAGTCTTAGCACGCGACTCGACGAGCAAACTCTGGATACATTTCACGACATGCTCATTCCCCGAAGTAACGGTCCCCAATTTCGCAATCCACCTCTGGTACTTGGCAACCAACATAACAGCATTGTCCGTCTTGTGTTAGGTGCCATGATGGCTGGCAACCTTAATATAGATCACGTCGGACTGGACTTGCTGGCGCGTGCCATGAAGCAGGAAAGCGAGCTCATGCAACACGAGGCGTTACAGTCTTCGGATGAGCAAAGTGAGGAAGACGAACCGTTGGTGAGGAAGGAACCCGTGCGACTCAATAACATACTGAATCACATGACTTTCTGTGCCGGTTATACCCAGTTTATCAACCTGATCAATTGCGACAATGATGATCCGTGCGCAGATCAGGATCTGAACGACGCCATTGCTGAAAAATTAATGGCCGTCGGGGCGATATTCGTCAGCAATAACCCCAGACACCTTCAGAAAAAGGGCTATTGTCGTGCCTATTATGATAAAAAAAACGGCAACCTGTATTTACCCAAGGCTGCAAAAAGAATAGATCTGCGTACATTAAATCTGTTGTCTGAAATGCGAGATAAATTTTGGGAAATATCCACTGTGCATCATGGATACCTTACGGAATATGGGGTGGCTCCTCAAGGTGCGCGCACCATCACGATACAGCATATTCTTTACGGCCAGTTGATTGAGAAACCGGAAGATTTCAATCCAACGCAATTAGAAATAGAATGTTTTGTGAATGAGTTAGGTATAACTTTGATGTATAGTCATGGAAGCCAATTTAGCAGATGGGCGTGGATAAACAATCTCAATTTTCCAAAACCTAGTCTGACCTATTTTGGTGGCGATAATACCGAAAGTGCTATGGTAATCCAAAACAGATTTGACCAAGAAAGAAGACTTCGGGAAAGAAGACTTCGGGAAAGAAGTCTGAAATTGAGGGCAGATTAAAAATTTATCTGCCCTCTGTCCTTCCTGCTCTGATATTCCAATTTTCCCTACTGTATCGCACAACTGGTAGGCTGTTTTCCCAGTGCGGGTGCGACCTGATCAAATAAGCAGCGGGTATCGACGATTATTCTACACAGGGATTTCGTCAGATGTTTGAATCTAACAATCAACTCCGGATAACGTGCGTGGTAGTAATCGTAAAAAATATACGAGTCGGTTTTAAAAAGAAACAGGTAAAAGCAGGTGTGTCCACCTCTCATCCGATAGATTGTGGAACCGGTCTGGTAGGACTTGATGCCTGTCTGATCCACCAGAGTTTGTTGCAAAAGGTAACCCTCACGCATTTGCTGTTCACTGACTTTCAGACACGCCGCCATTTTTTGTAACACTTGTTCGTGACTGGGTAATGGATCAGACCATGTTTCCTCTCCTGCACTCAGGGACAACAGGTTTGCCTGCTGTACTATCTCGCCCGGTTGCACAGGGCTGGGTAATGGTTCGGACGACGCCACGGTTCCTCCCCTCAGTGGTAATTCTTTCGCCTGCTGCTGCTGTTCGTCCTGGTCAGGAATATGTTGTCGATGTGTTTTAATAATCAAGGTTTTTTCTTCATCGCGTAGCTGGGAAAGGGTGACTTTGCCCAGACGATATAATTCACCGACATAATAATTTTTCACCGTGCAATTATCCACACGTTGCGCCCGGCAAGCAGGAAATTGGTATTGATCGATCTGTAACTGGTCGTGTGGCAGATAAATCAGTGGCAAGGCATTTTCAGGCTCCTTTATTCTGGCATTGAATAATCCCAGCACATAATCGTTGAGCTGTGCTACTTGATTCATCGGGATGACTTGCGCCAGATAGGGGTAATATTTAACTTCAACGCTGTTATCCGTGTTTTGCTCACTTCTCCGGTGTCTGTTGGCAATGTCGGGCAACCATAAATTATCTATCCGGATCAAAAGTTCATCACCCCGACGATGAAACGCCACATAAATGCAGTGGCCAGAGGTGACTTCATCTGTTTTGGAATCTCTGTTCTGATAACCGGTGCGATACAGCACTTCTTCGCCATCTTGCAATTGCCCGAGGTGGGCAATCTGGTTAGTCACTACGGCCTGTTTGATGGCGGATTTGGTAACTTCAGGCAGCTTTTCCGGTAAGGTGCTGGCATAATCAGACAACTCTTCCCATTTATACAGTTCCGTAGCCACGCGAATTTCACTGGTGAGCAGGCGGATCAGCTCGTGCGGCTCAATCTCTTCCAGGCTCAGCTGGCCGTGATGCAATTGCATGATGAACTGTAGATAATGGAAAATTTTGATAGCGCAAACGTCATTGGGCGTCATACCCTCTAACACTTCATCGCCTCCTTTCATAGACAATAAATGCGCCAGATAGGTGCGTTTAACTTTTAATAATTTCATTGCAATATTGGCCACACCAACCAACAAACCCACAGCATGATTGATCAAAACCAGATTGGCTTTGGCATGCTGTTTTTCAGGAAGATAGCCTTGCAGGCAATCGTTGATAATGGCTTCAATACGTTCGCGGCTGACCCGGGGGCGATGGGCGAGTAACAGCAACGCAAGTTCCGGATCCATATTATAAAAGACAGTGAAATAATTGCGGTCGACCAGTTCCAGATTGGCTCCCTGCTGCAACAATTTTTCAGTCGTCGTCAGATTGTTTTGATGCGCCGAATACATCAGTAGCGTGGCTTCCTTGCGGCTATAACGCTCGTTGATGTCGTTACTCTGTATCCATTGATCGAACTCAGCCATTTTGCCGGGTTTATTTTTGATGGCTTGCACTAACTCAAACGGCATCAACGCCGGATAGTCACGCGAGTTGGCATCCGCCTGTTCCAGTTGCTGTGGCGTCACCAAATCACAGGCATAGAGTGAATTCAACAGTTGTGTTGCCTGCTCTATACCCGCCAGGCTGGCCAGTTGGAAATGATAAGCGGCGCGGAGAAAATCTTGTTGCACGCCGTTACCGTAGAGATAACACGTACCCAGGTGAAGGATGGCCGCGGCATCTCCCAGATTGACGGCTTCTTGAAACAGTCCTGCTGCCCTGCTGACATCTTTGGCCACACCGGTGCCCGTCAGCGCACAGCAACCCAGTTTATCTTTGGCAGCAGCCGATCCCAGCTCCGCCGCCTGTTGAAACAGCGTGACGGCGCTGTTGGTATTTTTTGGCACGCCTGTGCCTTCCAGATAACAGGTGCCCAGATGGACCATGGCGTCGGCACTGCCCAGAGCGGTGGCTTGTTGAAACAGACTTACCGCTTCTTCCTCCTCTTTGTTCACGCCGGCACCTGTTAAATAACACTTGCCCAGAGCCACCCTGGCTTCGATACATCCTTGTTGCGAGGCCTTTTGGTAGAGTTCTGCTGCCCTTCTTTGATTTTTTTTCACCACCTGACCGGAAAAATAACACCGGCCCAGATGAAAGCAGGCCTGAATGTCTCCCCTGTCCTCCGCCTGTTGATATAGGGCGACCGCCCGCCCGATATCGTTGGGGACGCCTCGACCATGTTCAGAGCACAAGCCCAGATGGGTGAGGGCGCGGGCACATCCCAGATCCGCTGCCTCTTGATAAAGTGCAACTGCCTGTAAGATATCGCTGTTCACGCCACGGCCGTGTTCAAAACACAAGCCCAGGTTAGCCATGGCCGCCGCATTTCCCTGCGCGACGGCCTGTTGATACAGTGTGACGGCCATCGCGTCATCGTTGATCACGCCGGTGCCATAGTCATAGCACAAACCCAGATTCACCATGGCTGTGATGTCGCCATAATCTGCCGCCTGTTCCAACTGTGCCAGCGCCAACTGTACGGCATTCTTCTTCTCGGGGGTATCTGCCAATGGACCAGACAGTTCACGTAAATATTCAGGTTTAAATTCGTTCACATTATTAAACGCTACCGCAATAAAAATGCGGCAGCACTGTAACAATTCCGGATTGGCCACCAAAGCACTCAGATGCGGATCCCATACCCTGGTCAAGCGATCATAAAACCCCTGCGCCAGCTGGCTTGGCGCATGGTAAGCCACCGGGAAATGTCTGACGACGCGAGCTTCGAGTTCGGCAAAAATCTGTTGGCACTGGCTGGCAAAATCGGCCCGCTCTGCTTCGGACAGATCGACACTGTGTTGCTCTATATAGTGATGAATTTGGGTGGTGAGTTTTTCTAACGGGGATAAGCTGGCCATTTGTTGGTTAAAAGAGAAAATCGGTTGGCTAACCGGACGCATTGTTGCTACGGGGTACATGATTGAATGTCCTTCAATGGAAATAAATTGGATCAAAAATGACTACACAGAGAGTCAGAGACTGTTTTGAGTATCTGTGGATTCAGAGTACAAATTGACAACACAGTTCCATCATGTGGTCAATTTTTCGAGGGGTATTGGAGGGATCTTTGAGGAACATCAAACAACATTATTCCTGCAGAGATTGCAGGTTTTATTGATTAGCGGCATAGCGTTGGGCCGTAGACCCAAGCAACAGCGCCGCTTATTTAGGCAGCACCAACTGATCAATAGCGCTGTTGAGTTTTTTCAGCACACTGTCCGGCACCGACTGGCTGCAGATTATGTAACGGTATTCACGGTAGGACACATCAGAAAAATAAATCGTCTTGTAATCATTTCTGGATAATTCTGCCTCGTTCAGAATGGCATCAATTTCTTCCTGCGTCAGCAGCAACAGATTGGCCCTGGCACCACGCAGTTTTCTGGCGAATTGCAAAAAGGTCCCGGACGACCATTCCACCCGGCTGGCAGGTAAATCTCTGACCAGCTGATCCAGGTATTCTCCATACACGAGCGAATGATTGACCAGCAAATGGATGTCCGGACGGCCCAGTAATTCTCTGGCCGAGACATTTGCCGGCACCTTCAGACTGGCATGACTGAAGCCGACGATAGGTTTATCGAGATAAATAGGATGTGAATATTTTCCAAAAGCTTCCCGCTCCGGCTTGCGGTACCAACCTGGGGTGCAGGCTGGTGCGGCGTCTTCTTCTATGGTTTTTAACACCCGGTTCAACGGCAACAGGGTCCAGTTCACCGCTATTCCGGCAGCCTGAAATGCCTGTTTGCTGATATCGACGATGAAACCGGCAGGCTTGCCATTGGGCGCCTGATATTCAAACGGATTGCGTTCGTAATAATACACAGTGAGCGGTGCTGTTTCTTGCGCCCACAGACCAACACTCTGGATGCAGAGAAGCAAAAATAACGCCGACGAATGAATGCGGGCTGTCTTCATTGTTGTTATCAGCTTGCCGGAACTTTGCCGGCAGCAGCAGTTAATTTCAGGTTGATTGCAGAGCCGTCGCTTGCCGTCTCGTCAGGGCTTCAGTTCAAACGGTACGACTCAAGGTAACCGATTTCCCCCAGCCAGCATAACTGGCCAGGTGCACATCTTCGTTATCAATAGTCACTGTCGGAAGCGGGCTGAACCAGTGACCTTTCAGTCTGACTGCCACATCAATGCCGACATCGTTGCTAACCATAAAACAGCCGTGTTCAGCTCGGATGCGCACACCATTGAGAATCACTTGGGATGAAAAAAATACTCCGGCAGTCCGGATAACCAGTAATTGGGTTTTGAAGTCGCGGTGAAAAACGGTGATATCCATTAAATTCTCGGCTTATAGTAAGTTGATTTGTTCAGATGACTTCACTGCGTATGACAACCTGTCTTAATCAATTCTAGTCGCTAATTTTAAAAAGTCACCCCCAATCATGGTCAATAATTTTTCACTTTCGTCCGCTCTGAGAACAATTTCCTGAGTACGCCAGCGCAGCCCGACTACCTGATACACGCTCGGGTCATCTTCAATCCGAAAATTCTTACCCAACAGGCTGGGAATCACAATGGCGGTCGAATCCAGGATATCGGCAATTTTGCGATGTTTTTTCTTAATCATCAGCGTCTCGTTTCAAGAAAAAAGTGGCTTAGAAGGATACTTTTTTGATCATCAGCGGCGTTGACATATCACCACCATATTTTTGAGCATACAGAGTCAGGCAGCACTGAGCAATGCCCTAAATAGGGCATTTTCAAGAGGATTTGTGGGTTTTTTGTCACACTCCGCTGCCAAACTTTATCAGGCAGCAAACGTGCGGATTAAAGCGCCAGATCCAGACAGACTTCCGTGCCGGGCAAGAGCTGTTTGAATTGAATTACGGCGCCAATTTTTTGTGCCCTCAGGCGCATATTATTCACCCCCCGGCCTTTGGGTTTGGTCGCTTCCTCAAAGCCGATGCCGTCATCCACAATTCGGATGCACAGCGATTGCGGACAAAAGCGCAATTCCACCAGCACGTTTTTTGCCTGCGCATGCTTGAGGGTATTCGCCAACGCTTCCTGGACGATGCGCAACACCTGCAGACCCACGTCGGGCTCCAGTTCGAGTGCCTCCGGGATCGCCTGATTGCGCCATTCGAAACCGATTCCGAGCGCACGGAAGCGTGACTCCATCCGAAACCGGAAGTTACCCAGCACCGGCAGCAAATCCCTGTTCGCCGGTGACGTCGAATCAATCACCAGACGCATATCATCGAGACATTCCTGTAACAGTGTGACCATGGTTTGTTGCGGCAATTCCGAACTTTGCGCCAGCATTAGTGTAGTCAGCAATTGTGAGCCTACGCCATCGTGCATATCCTGTATGATGCGCTCGCGCTCTTCGGTCGCGGCATGGGCGCGCTCGAGCTTGCTGAGCTGGACATAACTTTGTCTGAGCTGAGATTCCTTCTTGTTCACACGCAGCTCAAGCTGCTCGTTGATATTTTCCACCAGTGCGAGCGAATCCAGAAACCGGTCCAGTAAAATCCCGATCATGACCAGTAAAAATGCCGGAATACCCAAATGCATGAGATATATTTCCGGCCAGCTGACCCAGTTTTCCTGCACTGCCAGATCATGCACTGTCAAACCCAAAGCAAACATCACCGCCAGTCCCATGGCCAGCGCATTATGGGTGCGCTGCCTGGCGGCATACACCATCAGATGTGTGATGGCATACAGATTCAGAGGAACAAAACCAGTGAGCCAGTACGCTTCAATAAAATGGCGTGAAGACATGCCAAAGACCATAAAGACACCCGAGCCAATAAGCCAGTAAGAGATCAGAAAGCGGCTGTACCACGGCTGCGGGCGCTGACAAAAACTGAGCATAAATAGGGAAATAAAAACCACAAACCCGGCGGTGGCAAAGTAATACCCCAGACGCCACCACAACAGAATATCTGTCGAGATGACCGGCGTTCTCAGCAGGTAGGTGCGCACACCCCAAAACACCACGCACAGTCCAAATAAACCATAAATGGTTTCCTGCGGCCGTCTGACCCAGATGATTAAAATCAGGATGCCGGCAATCAGACACAGTGCCGCTGAAATATCAGCAGTGGTATCTTCCCAAAAAATGAGCTGATCAAACATGCCTCGCTGAATTTTTTCCGGGCCGATGGTGATGGCACCAAAGCTGGTAAACGGATCGCGGATGGCAAATTTCACTTCAATTTCATTTTGACCGACATGCAAAACCGCTGGCGGTATCATCCACAATTGCGGCAGATACCAGCGTACCTGCAACTGTTCATTGGACGAAGGTATTTCGCCTATCATGACGCCGTTGACATACACTTCACCACCGCTGATGATCTGTTCAAACAAAACCCATTGCGGTTGAGTCGCCTGATCGGTTATAAAGCCGGCCTTGTACCAGTAACCCACCAGTTCGCGGGTCGTCGGTTTTAGATGGTGATGCGGCAGCGCGATAGGTGTCCAGCCGGCACTTGCCATGGGCAACGTGGCCGAGTCGGAAATAATGAATTCTGCACCGTTGATGTGAATGACGGCCGGCACGGCAGCCTGTACCGAACCGAGCAATAACCATAAAAGCAATCCTGCCAGCCAGTTCAACCTAAACACAAAGTATGCCCAGCTTGGTGGCTTCATACACGGCTTCGCCGCGTGAATGTACCGCCAGAATATGGTAAATTTTTTTCACGTGTCTGGCCACGGTATGCGATGAAATATGGTATTTCACGGCAATTTCCTTAAAACTCAAGCCTTTAGACAAGCCGTGCAACACCTGAAACTCACGTTCGGACAGAGCATTTGAGGTGCGCACCAGCGGCAGCGCGTTCGCAGAAACAGTGGCCACCGCTGGCTGGAATTTTTGCAATATTCTCCTGGCAATTAAGGGGCTGATGGGTGACCCCCCATCGCGCAGAGTACGGATACAATCAAGAATATCCAGACTGGAACTGTCTTTGAGAATATAACCGGTAGCACCGGCTTCGATGCTCTGGATGACATGGGCATCGTCGGCAAACATGGTAATGACCATGACATCGCAATCCGGATATGTTTGTACCGCATGCCGGATCAATTCAATGCCGTTAATATCAGGCAGGCCCAGATCGACCAGATAGGCATCGGCACGCACCTGGTTAATGAGGGTGATGCCATCGCAACCATTGATGGCGGACCCGACAAATTCAAAGCTGCTGTCGGATTCAATTACTTGGCGAAACCGGTTCAAAAAATCGGCATTATCTTCAATAATAGCTACTGTGGTGCTCATAGTTCTGTATTTCCTGTTGACCGGGTGTTGAGGTATTCAATCGCATTGGTATGCGGTTTTAAGTTAGTCACCAGTGTCCGCTAAGTCACTTTCCATCCCAGGTTCTTCCGGACGGTATTCCAACAAATCGCCTGGCTGGCAATTGAGCCGTTCACAGATTTTTCCCAAGGTATCAAAGCGTACCCCCTTTACCTTTCCTGATTTCAGCAACGACAGATTTTGTTCGGTGATGTCGATAAACTTTGCCAGCTCTTTGGATTTCACTTTATTCTTAGCCAGCATGACATCCAGATTAATAAAGATAGGCATGAATCGCTCTCACTCTTCGGATTAAACTGCCAAAAGTCTGCATAAGCAAAACGCAAACAATCCTAATTCCATATGACCCACATGGATATATTCTATTTTTTAATATTAGCTTACTAATTATTGGGTCGGGGCAATTCATTTCACCTGAGGAATGGAATTGTTGTTACATGGCTGCATTTTTATTCTTATCTGTGCCACCCCAGCTGTTGGGTACAAATTTGTCCTGCTCTACTATTCTTTTGCCAACATAGTTGTGATATAGTTTAGTCAATAAGTTAACTTATTTCATTAATTTGGCTTGCACATTGCTACTCTGTGCGTCTTTTCATTTCCACGTCAACCCGGCTAACTGCTTATTACTACCAGTTCCATTTTATTTGCCGTTGATGATGGTAAATTGAAAATACATAATGATATTTAATGGTGACTATATTGTGTATTTGCTGTTTTTGAATGCTTTCAGGGAGAATAAAATGTTATCGACTACCCGTTGGGCTGCTCTATTATTTTCTGTCGCGTTACTCGCTGCCTGTGGTGGCGGTGGAGGTGGTGGTGGTGGCAATGGCCCCAATCCGACACCCGACACTTCCGGCACTGACTTCAACACGCTGCCCAAGGGCAGTTTTGCGCTACAGCTCAACCGCAGCGGCAGTGGCACACTCCCTGGCGACCAGGCTATTTATGTTCAGCTGATCAATATCATGCCGGATAAAATCACCTATGCCGTAATCGATTCCAGCCACCATGTCGTCAATGGCCCTCTGGGCAACGCCAGTCTGGGCGTGATCAAGAACGCACAACCGAATATGGTGATTCCTTCCTTTAAGCTCTCTGAGTTACTCAACAAAAATCTGATTTTGCCAGGTGACGGAAAATACTATGGCACCCGCATTTATTTCTCCGTCGGCAAACCCCTGACAATGACAGTCACCAATAACAACACCGGCTATATTCAGCCCAACATTGACGACCCCGCCGATCCCAATTACGCCACTCCCTATGACTGGCTGGAAATCGCTTATGACGGCATTCCGCAACCCGCCAATCCAGCACTTGCCACGGTGGCTTTCGGCATGAATATCACTCAGGTGGATGCATTCAGCATTCCACTGTCCTATACCCTCATGGGTGTCAAAGGCACCAGTGCCAGCAGAGGCATTACACTGGGTAGCAATTCTTCTTCCGGCGCGACTACCCGGGATGATGTCATGCGACTGTATTCCAAAAATGTCAGCTTGCCATTTCAAGACTTAAAGCAGGTAGTGAATGGCCAAATTGTTCGTTTGATTGCACCATTTCACAGTTCTGCTTTTAAACCTGGCGGCGCGTATGCTAACTATTTTGATGGCTACGTGGATCAGGTCTGGAATTACATCGCGCAAAATCCATTCACGGTCTATGACCAGATTAACAATGTAGGCAACCAATATACCGTCAGTGCAGACAGCAACAATAATCTGCTTATTTATCGCAACAACTTTGGTCCGTTTTTAATGCAGAAACCCTCCACCTATGAGATATTCAGCAACAGCGGCCATCTGCAACCCGGCGGCATGGAAGTCAATGCCTTTGGTGCCATGTTGTCAGGTGCGCTTAACCGCCATGTCGCCACTGCCAGCACAGCATCCTGGTACCAACCCAGCGCGTTCTATCAGCAGGAACCCAGCAATGACTGGGCCAAATTCTGGCATCAGGTGAGCGTGGGCGGACTGGCGTACGGCTTTGGCTTTGATGACAGCGCCAATCAGAGTTCGGTGGCCATTTTGCCTGCGGATGAAAATCCACTCAGTCTGAAGGTCAACGTCGGCTGGTAATGTAACCCTCATCCGCCCACACCTGCGGGCGGATGTAGCTCCGCTTACTCTGCTGCGAGCTCAGATGGCACGATCCAGAGTGACATCAGCAGCACCGGCAATGCCGAGATCAACACCCACAAAAAGAAATTCTGATAACCAAGCGCGACCTGAATATCGCCGCTGACGGTTTTAAATACACTGTATCCCAGCGCCATGAAGCCGGTACCAAAGGCGTAATGTGCTGTTCGGTATTTCCCCCTTGAAACCACCTGCATCATAAATAAAATCACCCCGACAAATCCAAAACCGAAGCCAAAATTTTCCACCACAATGGCCGCGCCAATGACGACAAAATTGGTTGGCATGGCGGCACTTAAAAAGTAAAACGCCAGATTAGGTAAATTCATACCCAGCACCAGAAAAAACATCGCCCTGCGCAAGCCCAACCAGGCCGAGAAATAACCGCCCACCACACTGCCGGCAATAAAGGCCATGGTGCCGGCTGCACCATATAAAGCACCGGTTTCTGCGGTACTCAAACCCAGCCCACCGGCGGCTCTGGCATCACGCAAAAACAATTGCGCGATGGTCGAGACCTGGGCATCACCGGCGCGAAACAGAAAAATGAACGACAACGCCATCCAAATGCCGGGCTTGCGGAAGAAATCGACAATCACAGCTTTTAAGGTAACGAAGGCACCTGCCAACGAGTTATCGCTGCGTACTTCATTCCGGGTGCCTGGCAATGCCCAGACATGGTACCCCCCCAGAATTAACATCAGTAGGCCCAGTACGGCAAAAATAATCGTCCAGGCCCCATCCGCTCCCATACGCTGCTCCAGATAACCGGCCAGAATCACCAGTGGCCCGACAGCCACAAATTTGGCGGTGTTATAAAACCCGCCCTGCCAGCCGGCATAAATGGTTTGCTGTTTGCCTGACAGACTGGAGATATATAATCCATCAGCGGCAATATCATGGGTGGCTGACGCCAGAGCCACCACCCCCAGCAATACGATGCTGAGCATGAAATACGACGGCAGATGCAAGCTGCTGGCGAGTAAAATCAGGGCTGTGCCACCCACCAGCTGAAACAACACCACCATCGATTTTTTACTCGGCGCGGCTTCGAGCAGTGGACTCCACAAAGGCTTGAACACCCATGCAAAAGTCAGCAATCCGGTCCAACGGGCAATTTGATCATTCGGCACGCCCATGCTTTTATACATCAGCCCGGCCATCATCCCCACCAGATAATTCGGCAAGCCTTCGGCAAAATACAAAGTAGGAACCCAGCTCATGGGGTGGCGACTGACTGTGATTGGCTTATTCATGCATGTACTTTCGCATTGTTGTCTCAGGTGTGACTATCTGACTTAACGGCCGATAGTGATCTTGTTTTCCGACGTCCAGAATGCGGGTAGGATACGACGGGTGCAATAATAATACCACTTAAAAATATGAATGCAAGTGGTATTGTTTAATTCGCATATTGCCATCACGCACTGTTTTCCTGCTGCAATTAAAAATGGTAGCATGTGCCCTTCTCCGCATGGAAATCTACGTACAAACTTTTTTATGGAGCCAGCTTTGACTATCGCATGGAATCTGTTTACCCCAGCCTCCGCCCTCCTGGGTGGTGCCATCATTGGTTTAGCAGTCACGCTACTGCTGTTATTCAATGGCAAAATTGCCGGCATCAGCGGGATTCTGGGTGGCTTGCTAATCTGGTCAAAAGAAAATTCCGGCTGGCGGCTGTCTTTTATGCTCGGTTTGCTGACAGCTCCGCTGCTGTACTCCTGCTTTGCCCCGCTGCCAGAGGCTCACATTGACAGCAGCAATAGCGCTTTAATTGTTTCCGGTTTGCTCGTCGGTGTTGGGACGCGTTATGGTTCTGGCTGCACCAGTGGTCATGGGGTGTGCGGGATTTCTCGTTTGTCGCTGCGCTCGCTCGTGGCTACCATGATTTTCATGGCGGTCGGTTTTATCACCGTCTTTGTTATGCGCCATTGGGGATAAGCACATGAAATTAGTCACTGCATTGTTTGCTGGCTTGCTGTTCGGATTCGGTCTGATGATTTGTGGCATGACCAATCCAGCTAAAGTACTCAGCTTTCTTGATCTCGCCGGCTCCTGGGATCCTTCACTGATGCTCGTCATGGTCGCCGCGATTGCGGTGGGCGCACTGGCGTTCTGGCTGGCCGGAAAATGCCGGCTGGCGCTGCTGGGTGATGCCTTTGAAGTTCCGGCCTCCAACCTGATCGACCGTCAGCTCGTCGCCGGGGCGGCCCTGTTCGGTCTGGGCTGGGGCAGCGCCGGTTTCTGCCCGGGACCGGCTGTCGTTGCTATCGGCATGGGCTTGCCCAAAGCGTTGATTTTTGTCGCTGCCATGCTGGCCGGAATGCTGGTGTTTGAATGGATTGAGCGTCGCTCGGGTCGCCAACCTGAATGATCAATTAAACCAGTCCCAGTTCATTCGGCTTAATGCCGGCAAAAACTTCATCGAGCTGTTTGGGTGAGAGTCCATACAGACGCGCAAACAAACCACCCAGAGTGCTGCGATATTCATTGAGTATCGGATAGTCGCGGTTTTGGAACAAGGTTTTTTGTTCCACTGCACATTGTGCACCAACCACCTTGCCGCCATGCAGTCCGCCACCGAGCACCCAGTACACCGATCCATGACCATGGTCGGTGCCGCGATTGCCGTTTTCACGCAGAGTGCGGCCAAATTCGCTCACCACCACCACCGTAGTGTTATTCCAGGCGCTGCCGAGTTCATCGGCATAGGCTGCCAAACCGGCACCGAGTTCGGCAAATTTGGTGGCCAGCGCACCGCTGGCTGCGCCCTGATTAACATGGGTGTCCCAGCCGCCGACATCCACAAACCCGAGGGCATACTGTTGCTGCATGAGCTTACCGATACGGCGCGCTTCCAGGGCAAAGCCTTTAGTGCTGACAGCATTGCGGTTAATTTCAGTCATAGACTTGTCTTCTTCCTGCATGGCACTCATCTGTTGATTGACCTGATCGCGGGTAGCAAAGCCTTCATCAACCTGTTTTGCCAACGCCTTACCCTGATACATACTGGCGATGAGTTGACTCTGGCGCGCATCAATTCCGGGTTTGCCGACGTTTTTCACTCCGGCGTTAGCGATCTGCATACTGCCCTGCATAATCAAAGGCAGCTGCTCGGTAAACGACATGGTTGCCACCCTGTTACTGTCTTTATTCAACACGCTGGCCAGGCGGTTTAAAAATCCGCTGCCCAGATCGCGCCGTCCCTGCAGTGGCTGGCCCAGTTCCATGCTGTCCTGGGTTTCAAAATGACTGCGGCTCAGATCATCGGTGCCGGCATAGGGAATAAAGGCTGCCTGCCCCTGTTGATACAGCGGAAAAATGCTCTCGCGCAGCGCCGGGTGCAAACCCCAATCGGCCGTTAAACTCAGCGCAACGTTTTGCGCAATCCCGATATTTGGTCTGACCTGAGTATAAAACGGGCTGGAAACCGGGACTAACAAACTCGCCGCATCATAGCCCCCACGCAAAAACACCAGCAGCAGGCGTGGCTGTGACTCGGCCGCGGCATATAAACGGCCACTGAGCAAAGGCAGCGCAGTGGCGGCAATAGTTTGCAAAAAATGTCGTCGTTGCATAGTCAATGTTCCAGTTAGCGCATCATCATTTCGGGTGCAGCCAGCAGCAAGGTATTCCACTCCTGCGCATTATTGGCCTGTTCCAGACTGCTTAAGGTGGCCGGACTTAAGGTTTTTTGCAGATAAGTAAAGTACAGCGCATTGCTCAGATTGGGAAATCCGGCGCGTTCATTGCCAGTTTCTGATTTGAATAAGCCGGCACTGCCGCTGCCAATGGCACGGGCAATTTCAAACCGCGTAGTCATTTGTCCGGCACTGTCCCAGGCGGCAGACACCAGCGGATAACCATCCGGGGTTAACTTTCCATAGCGCGGTTGCCCGAGACGCGATAACCAGTTCATTACCGGGGCGGTATTTAGAATCGGTTTTGCGTCGTAAGCCAGTCGCAGCGCTGAGTACACATAATGCTGCGGATCTTTAAATTGATGCCCGAGTGACTGCTTAAATTCGTCACTGGCAAACAGGGTTTTCAGTATGGCTCTGATATCGCCATCGGTGGACAGATAGGTTTGCGCCAGCGTGTCGACCAGACCGGCCGAAGGGGTATCGCCGACAAAAAACAGTGCCAGTTTTTTACTCACAAAATGCGCGGTCGCCGGTTCGCGTGCCAGGATATCGATAGCTTCATCGAGTTCAGCCAGACCACGTCCGCGGATAGTATGGCCAAGGAATAATTTATCGCCGTAATCATGACGGCGCGGATTGAATTCAAACACCCCGGAACGCACATACTGATCCTGCAATTTTCCGAGTTTGGGCGGCGCTTCGCGCTTAAAGTTGAATCCCACGCCAGTAAGAATGCGTGCCAGTTCCTGCACGTCGCGCTGACTGTAGCCACCATCCACACCCATGCTGTGCAACTCCATCAATTCACGCGCATAGTTTTCATTGGGATGATTAATGGCATTCTGTTCATTGTCCAGATACCGCAACATGGCCGGATGATGCGCCGTTGCCATGAGCAATTCACGGAAATGTCCCAGCACATGCGGACGAATGGCCTGTTCTTCGTAATCACCCAGCATGGCGCGAATATTGGCCTTGCCCTGAAACACATTGAAATGGTTAAACCAGAACCAGCTCAGCTGTTCCTGCAATTGCTGCGGCGAATACAGGGCGCGCAGTATGGCGCGGCTCTGGGCTTCACGGTCGAGGCGGTTGAGTTCCTGCTGATAATTTTTACGCGCCTCATCCTTGGCACCGTCAGCGTCAGATGCCTGACGTAACTGTTCGAGTTCGCTAGCGATGTCAAACAGATTTTTCTGACTGATGGTCATGCCAGCAATCTGTTCCTGTATCGCCGCAGGTAACTGCCCGGGTTGCGGCTGCAGTTGCTGTTCTAACCAGGCTTTGCTGCCAAGGGCGTTGATTTGCTGCACGCTACCGGCATTAATCCCCCAGGTGAGCCTGGCCAGCAGCAAGGGCGCAACAGCATCCCGACTAATTTCCGGCAATGCTGCAACGCGCGTTGGCACTACCGGCGCCTGACTGCACCCAGCCAGCGCGCTCAGCGCCAGCAACAGGCAAAACGGGTAATGAAGACGTATGCTTGGTTTCAATGCACTTCCTTCGCGAGAAATAATTGCTTTGGTCAAATATTAACGGAATGGCCGCAACGGTGGTTGACCCTGATGCCAATTATGAAAAACTCTTACCTTTGTGTGCTTTTTGTTACTTAAGGTTTTACTTTCACTTTTTGTTATGTGAGCCTGCATTAATCACACTTTATGAAGGTAATAAAGGACACTAAAATCAGCGCCATACCCTAACCATTGGAGCACAGGATGACCCAGATTACCGAAACCCGCCAGGATGCCGCCTGGTTAGACGCGCACTGGATGCCTTACACCGGCAACCGCGATTTTAAAGCCAATCCGCGTATGATCGTCGGCGCCAAGGGAAATTATTACGTCGATTCCAACGGCAAAAAAATTCTCGATGGCTTATCCGGTTTATGGTGCAGCGGCCTGGGTCACGGTCGCAGCGAAATCACCGAAGCAGTTCGCCATCAGATGGCCACACTGGATTATTCACCGGCGTTTCAGTTTGGCCATCCTTTATCGTTTGAACTGGCCAACCGGATTAAAGAAATTACCCCGGCCGGTCTGGATCATGTGTTTTTCACCGGTTCCGGTTCGGAATCGGCCGATACGTCCTTAAAAATGGCCCGCGCTTTCTGGCGTGCCAAAGGTCAGGCCAGTAAAACCTTGCTGATCGGTCGCGAAAAAGGCTATCACGGTGTTAATTTTGGCGGCATTTCTGTCGGCGGCATTGCGGCCAACCGCAAAGTCTTCGGTCAGGCAGTCGGCGCAGATCATCTGCCACACACCATGCTGGCTAAAAATGCCTTCACCCGTGGGCTGCCAAAAGATGGCGCGGAACTGGCCAATGAATTACTCAACATTATCACCCTGCACGATGCTTCGAATATCGCCGCCGTGATCGTCGAACCGTTCTCTGGTTCAGCCGGCGTGATTGTTCCGCCTGAAGGTTATCTGAAACGTCTGCGTGAAATTTGTGACCAACACAATATTCTGTTGATTTTTGATGAAGTCATTACCGCCTTTGGTCGTGTCGGCGCTTACACCGCAGCAGAAAAATTCGGTGTCACACCAGATATTCTGAACTTCGCCAAACAAGTTACCAACGGTTCGCAGCCCCTCGGTGGTGTCGTCGTGAAAAAAGAAATCTACGATATTTTCATGCAGCAGGGTGGACCAGACTATATGCTCGAATTCCCGCACGGGTATACCTATTCTGCCCATCCGGTCGCCTGCGCCGTGGCGATTGCCACACTCAAGCTGATCGAGCAGGACAATATCATGGACAAGGTCAATACTCTGGCGCCGTATTTTGAAAATGCCGTGCACAGCTTAAAGGGTGTGCAGCACGTCACCGATATCCGCAACTGCGGACTGGCCGCTGGCCTGACTTTTGCCGCGGTACCGGGCGAACCGGCACGGCGTCCATATGAAATCGCCATGCATTGCCTCAAGAATGGTTTTTATGTGCGTTACGGCGGCGACACGATTCAGCTGGCACCACCATTTACGGTAGAAAAATCCGAAATCGACTCGCTGGTGAATGCCCTTGGCGAAGCCATTTTAGCCACGGCTTAAGCACACTTATTTGAAGGAAGTACCATGTCAACTACGACTAAAGTAGGTCATTTGATCAACGGTGAGATTGTCACCACAGGCACACGTTCACAACCGGTCTACAATCCGGCCACAGGTGAGATCACCAGAGAAGTCATACTCGCCGATGCAGCCACCATGGAAGCCGCGATTGCCTCGGCCCACGCCGCGTTCCCGGCCTGGCGCAATACGCCGGCATTAAAACGTGCTCAGGTCATGGGCCGTTTTAAAGTTTTGCTGGAACAAAATTCCGACATCATCTGCAAGCTCATCACCGATGAACACGGCAAAGTACTCAATGATGCTCTGGGTGAATTGCAGCGCGGCATAGAAAATGTCGAATACGCCAGCTACGCTCCTGAATTACTCAAAGGTGAACACAGCCGCAATGTCGGTCCGTCGATCGACAGCTGGAGCGAATTTCAGCCACTCGGTATCGCCGCCGGTATTACTCCGTTTAACTTCCCGGCCATGGTGCCGTTATGGATGTGGCCGATGGCAGTGGCCTGCGGTAACTGCTTTATTTTAAAACCGTCTGAACGCGATCCATCATCCACCCTGTTCATCGCCCAACTGGCTCTCGAAGCTGGCTTACCTAAAGGCGTACTCAATGTCGTCAATGGTGACAAGCAGGCCGTCGATGCGCTGCTGACAGATCCACGGATTCATGCCATCAGCTTTGTTGGTTCAACGCCGATTGCCGAATATATTTACAGCACCGGCTGTGCCAATGGCAAACGGGTACAGGCTCTGGGCGGCGCCAAGAATCATTCCATCGTCATGCCTGACGCCGACATCAGCAATGCGGTGTCTGCCCTGATGGGTGCGGCCTTTGGTTCCTGTGGTGAACGCTGCATGGCCATTCCACTGGTTGTCGCTGTCGGTGACGCCACTGCCGATGCGCTCATTGCCGGCCTGAAAACCGAAATCGCCAAAATGAAAGTCGGTCCGGGTACCGACATCAGCAACGACATGGGCCCGCTGGTCACCAAACCCCATTTTGACAAAGTGTCCGACTATGTCGCCATCGGTGTGGCCGAAGGTGCCAAGCTGATTGTTGATGGTCGCGGTATCAAAGTAGCCGGTCATGAACAGGGATATTTCCTCGGTGCCTGTCTGTTTGATGATGTCAAACCCGGCATGCGGATTTATCAGGAAGAAATTTTTGGACCGGTACTTGGCGTGGTGCGTGTCGCCACTCTGCAGCAAGCCATGGACTTGATCAATGCCCATGAATACGGCAATGGCACCTGCATCTTTACCCGTGATGGCGAAGCCGCACGTTACTTCAGCGATCATATTCAGGTTGGCATGGTCGGTATCAATGTCGCCCTGCCGGTGCCGGTGGCTTACCATTCCTTCGGCGGCTGGAAACGTTCGCTGTTTGGCGATCTGCACGCTTATGGCCCGGATGCGGTGCGTTTTTACACCAAACGCAAAACCATCACCCAGCGCTGGCCTAGTGCCGGTGTGCGTGAAGGTGCTACCTTCAGCTTCCCGACCAATAAGTAATTTTTATGGAAGAATAAGCTCAGGCTTATTCTTCCACTTCCAGCTGCAGCGTTTCCTTGATTTCTTCCATCACCACATAGCTTTTCGACTGTGACGCCCCTGGCAGCTGCAGCAAAATATCACCCAGCAATTTGCGGTACTCATGCATTTCATGTATCCGCGCCTTGATGATGTAATCAAAATCCCCCGACACTAAATGACATTCCAGTACCTGAGGTATGCGCAGCACTTCACGGCGGAACTGGTCAAACATTTCTCCGGATTTATTGCTCAGTGTGATTTGCACAAACATCAGCAGCGAAGCGCCGAGTGCGGCCGGATTGAGCCGCGCATAATAGCCGGTAATAATGCCATCGCGCTCCATGCGCCTTACCCGTTCGATGCACGGCGTGATCGACAGACCCACCTGCTCCCCGAGTTCTTTCATCGACAAACGGCCGTCATTTTGCAGCAACGCCAGAATGCGGCGATCCAGCTTATCCAGTGCCCGCACTGTGTTTTTATGTGTACGCATGATAACTTACTAAAAAAGTGTTTATTTTCACCAACTAAAACTGCTATATAACAACTACTATAGCGGAAAGTAGTACTTTATTCTATTCTGGAGATCTGTATGCGTGTTGTTATTCTTGGCAGTGGCGTCATAGGCGTGACCAGTGCCTATTATTTAGCCTTGGCCGGTCATGAAGTGACCGTACTTGACCGTCAGAGCGGCCCGGCACTGGAAACCAGTTTTGCCAATGCCGGACAGATTTCTCCCGGCTATGCCGCGCCTTGGGCCGCACCTGGCGTGCCGCTCAAAGCCATCAAATGGATGTTGCAGGAACACGCGCCGCTGTCGATTGCGCCGGACGGCACGCTGTTCCAGTTGCGCTGGATGTGGCAAATGCTGACCAACTGCAGCACTGCCGCGTATGCGATCAACAAACAGCGCATGGTGCATCTGGCCGAATACAGCCGCGACTGCTTCAAACAATTGCGCGCCACTACCGACATCAGTTATGAAGGACGTCAGCAGGGTACGCTGCAATTGTTCCGCACAAATCAACAGTACGATGCCGCACAAAAAGATATCGCCGTCCTGCAACAGGCTGGTGTACCGTATGAATTGCTGAGTGCCGCGCAACTGGCTCAGGCCGAACCGGCACTGGCACGGGTGCAGGACAAACTCAAGGGTGGTCTGCGCCTGCCCAACGATGAAACCGGCGACTGCCAGTTATTCACTACCAACCTAAGAGCCATGGCAGAACAGCTGGGCGTGCACTTCCGTTATGACGTCAGCATCGATGCGCTGCACCAAAGTGGCGGCCAAATTGTCGGTGTTCAGTGCGGCACTGAGGTCGTTAAGGCCGATGCCTATGTGGTGGCGCTGGGTTCGTATTCGACCAGTCTGCTGAGCGGAATTTTATCGATCCCGGTGTATCCGGTAAAAGGCTATTCGATCACGGTGCCGATTATCGATGCCGCCAAAGCACCGGTGTCCACCATATTGGATGAAACCTACAAGATCGCCATTACCCGTTTTGATGACCGTATCCGCGTTGGCGGCATGGCCGAACTGGTGGGTTTTAACACCCACCTCAAAGCCAAACGCCAGGCGACGCTGGAAATGGTGCTCAATGATTTATTCCCGGGCGCGGGCGACCTGGAACATGACAGTTTCTGGACTGGTTTGCGACCAATGACCCCCGATGGCACACCGCTCGTCGGTGCTACTTCAGTGAGCAATTTATTTATCAATACCGGTCACGGCACGCTGGGCTGGACCATGTCCTGCGGCTCTGCCCAGGTATTGTCCGATGTCATTTCCGGAAAACAGCCCGCCATTGATGTGAGCGAACTGAATCTGTCGCGCTACCGCTGATAACTTTGCAGATGACCAGATGAGTATGGTTCACAGTTTGGTTTTGCCACCAATACTGATAAACGCCCCCGGCCCACCCATCTGGATATTGAACACTATAGCCGCCCCTCTCAGCACAAAGGCGGCCAGACAGGCGATGGTTTCGGCGGCCGATTCGGGCAGCGCCATGTTGATCAGCAGCGCATACACCAGACCACCAAACAGGGCCACCGTGGCATACATTTCGCCGCATAAAATCATCGGTTGATTTTGGGTCAGCAAATCGCGCAGCACACCACCGCCGGTGGCTGTTATCATCCCCATCAACACAGCAATAATCATGGGTGAACCCTGTTGCAAAGCGATATGGCAACCGATCACACTGAAGGCAGCCAGACCGAGTGCATCCGACCAGATCATCGCCCGCGGTGGCGTGGTTTCATTTTTAACGAACACATAGGTCAGCAACGCCGCACCCATACACATGAGCAATTCGGTTGGCTCTGTGGTCCAGCCTATACTCCGGCCGAGCAGTAAATCGCGGATCGTGCCACCGCCTATCCCGGTGATCGAACCGATCAGAATAAAGCCGATAATATCGAGCCGATAGCGTGCCGCACTCAGGGCGCCACTGACAGAAAACACCACGTCGCCAAAGTAGACCACGTACAGAATGTTTTTACTTAATGGTGGGATGATAGACAAGGTCGGCCTCAGGAGATACGCACACGCATTTCACCCAGCCCGGCAATACTGGCCTGCAGCTCATCGCCCGGCACCACCGCGCCGACACCTTCGGGGGTACCGGTCATAATCACGTCACCCGGCTGCAGGGTAAAGTAGCGTGACAGATGATGAATGATGTCGGCCACCGGCCAGCTCATCTGATCGATATTACTCTGTTGCCGGACCGCGCCATTAACCTGCAATGACATGGCCGCGCTGGTCAGCCAGCCAGTCTGGGTTTGCGGATAGAGCGTAGCTATCGGAGCCGAATGATCAAACGCCTTGCCGATTTCCCACGGTTTGCCGGCAGCCTTCATTTGGCCCTGCAAATCACGTCGCGTCATGTCCAGTCCGATGGCATAACCCCAGACATGCTCATGCGCCTGCGCTGCCGGAATATCTGCCCCGGCTTTGCCTATGGCCACCACGAGTTCGATTTCATGATGCAAATTTGTGGTCTGGGATGGATAGGGTAACGTCAGTATCTGACCTGCCGCCGCCGGCATGACCGCATTGCCCGGTTTGCAAAAAAAGAACGGTGATTCACGTTCCGGATCCGACCCCATTTCGCGTGCATGCGCGGCATAGTTACGTCCTACGCAATACACCCGGCGCACGGCGAACTGCAGTTCACTGCCATAAACTGGTAACGCAGTCAGCGCTTCGGGTTGAAATACATAGCTCATGGTTGCTCCTTAATGTCAGCCGATTCAATTAATGTTCCTTCAGCGCGCGCCGGTAACTGATGGCTTCAGCGATATGAGCACGCTGTATCTGTTCCGCCTGCGCCAGATCGGCGATGCTGCGCGCGACTTTCAAAATCCGGTGATACGATCTGGCTGACCAGTTTAACCGGTTCATAACGTTATGCAACAACTCCCTGCCCGCGGCATCGGGGGTGCAATAGCGATCGATTTCAATGCTGCCGAGCACATTGTTAGCTTTGCCCTGACGTTCCTGCTGCAGTCCATAAGCATACTCCACCCGCAACTGAATCTGTGCGCTGGCTTCACCCTCGACCTGACTGGTCAACTCGGCATGTGCAAGCGCACCTACCTGAATTTGCATATCGATACGGTCGAGCAACGGCCCGGAAATTTTTCCCTGATAACGCGCCACCACTTCATCCGAACAATGACATTTACCGCTTTCATGTCCCAGATAGCCACAGGGACAGGGGTTCATAGCGGCTATGAATTGAAAGCGCGCAGGAAAATCAGCCTGTCTGGCGGCGCGTGAAATACAGATTTTTCCTGACTCCAGCGGTTCGCGTAACACCTCCAACACGCGCCGATCAAATTCGGGTAATTCATCCAGAAACAGCACACCATGGTGCGCCAGAGAAATTTCACCCGGTCGCGGTGTACCACCACCGCCGACGAGCGCCACCGCAGAAGCCGTGTGATGGGGCGATCGAAACGGCCGCACTTTCCAGTGTGCCAGAGAGAAGCCTCGGCCCAGTGACTGCACGGCGGCGGCTTCAAGGGCTTCAGCATCACTCATGTGCGGCAGAATTCCCGGAAAACGGCCAGCCAGCATCGACTTTCCGGTCCCTGGCGGGCCGATCAATAACACCGAATGCAAACCCGCGGCAGCCACTTCGAGCGCTCTTCTGGCCTGCAGCTGACCTTTGACTTCCGAAAAATCGGGATAACGGGGTTCTGCACTGATCTGCACGGGAACGTGGCGTTGCAGTCTGGCCGCTTCGCTCTGTGCCGCAAAATGACCTGCCACCTGCAACAGAGTATCTGCCGGATAAATCTGCGCCTGAGGTACCAATGCAGCTTCGGCAGCATTGGCTCTGGGCAAAATAAACGACCTGACCTTGTCGCCAGCGCCGCGGCACATGGCAAACGTCATGGCCAGCGCACCACGGATCGGACGCAACTCTCCAGAGAGTGACAGTTCTCCGGCAAATTCATACTGATCGAGCTGCTGTTTGGGGATTTGTTCTGACGCCGCCAGAATGCCCAGAGCAATCGGCAAATCAAAGCGACCGGATTCTTTAGGTAAATCTGCCGGTGCCAGATTGACCGTTATGCGCCGGTTAGGAAAATCGAAATGCGTATTTTGCAGAGCCGCGCGCACACGGTCTTTGGCTTCTTTAACTTCAGCTTCGGGCAATCCGACGATGGCAA